>CAWGRY010000001.1:0-194375 GCA_963825165.1 uncultured Bacteroidales bacterium
TAGCGTGCATTTAACACATTTGGAACAATTATTGTGGCAAATTGATTATAAAGAACATCCTATGAAAAACAAGATCTCAATTGGATCTTTAATTTGTATAATCCTGATATCGTTCGCTTGTACCAGTGAAGATCAAATAGGTAGCTTTTCTGGTAAGAGTGTTGATGACTTGATCATTGGCAAATGGAACACGTCGTATAGTTCTAGAGATTTGAATAACGGTATTACCGTTTTCTTTGATACCATAACATTTAATTCAAGCAACCAAGGATATCATATAATATACGAATTCAATAACTTACGCTTTTCTAATCCATTCCAATTTTATACCGAAGGCAGCTCCCTACACTTAAAATATAATCAAATTGAGGATGAAGTTCTATGGACATATTCAATCCTGAATGATAGTCTGATCTTAAAGGGTAACAAGATTTACAAAAGATAGCCAACCTGGTTTATAATTAAACGCACGCTAACAAGGCGGTATATGCAATTGCCCTCCGTGCCGCGAGAATTGAGTAACTAAAGAGGACCGTTCTGTGGCCGGCGGTACGGCTGCCCCGGCTGCCGCCGGGGTCTCCCTCATGGTGTCACGGTTTTTGCCACCGCGAGAATAAATTTGTAACAGCATAATCTTCTCGCACCACGGTTTACCTGCAAAAACTCGTGCCACCGCGATGCTGCGGCAACTGCACATACCGCCGGAACGTTAGCATGCATATTAGACTGATGGTGTAGCTATTATCTTAAATATCAACTAACAAATTCAAAACCATGAAAGTAAGAATCTTCCTTCTTGTAGTTGGAATGTTAATGTTGAATACTTTAAATGGCCAACGAACTTGGGATCTTAGAACCAATTTTGGAATCTCTAGCGGTAGAAATGTAATAGATGGTTACTACTTCTCCTTTGACATAGGAATACCAATTTTTAAAGCGTTTCAATTAGCCCCAACTTTCACTTATGCTGATATGTTGCCAAATACATACTTCTATAACGCCTGGAACAATACTTATCCAACAACTCCGGATTATGGCTATCCAACTGGAGGTCCAAGACAAGACCAAGAATTTGGGGACAATTTAGGGTCAATTGGATTATTGATTCTCTTTTTACCTTTCGATTTAATTAATAATGAAAAATTAAGAAAACATGAATTAATTATCGGTGGAGGTTATTCATTCAACAGCTATACAATGGTAAGTGCTCGATATGAAATAAACGGTGAAAATGTTGAATTAGTCGGATTCTCCTCAAAATCAAATAAATCATTTGAACCTTATTATGGAAAAGTAGCCTACAATTACTTGTTTAATAAAGGTTTGTATATTGGATTTGTCGCAAGTGTAATCGGTTACGATGGTGAAGGTGAATTATTAGCTGGAGCACAATTCGGAGTAAAGTTTTAAATAATACGCATGCTAACAGGTCGGTATATGCAATTGCCGTCCGGCTGGTTTTTGCGCGCTGATCCGTTAGACCAACACACCAAAACCAGTTGGTGCTTTATCGGCCCGGCTTTGCGGTTAAAGCCGCCGGGCAAAAACCAGCCAGGCTGCCCCGGCTGCCGCCGGGATCTCCCCTCTGGTGTCATGGTTTTTGCCAACGCGATAAATTTGTAACGAAAAGCACAATCCTACACCACAGCTTACCTGCAAAAACACATGCCACCGCGATACAAGGCAACTGCACATACCGCCAAACGTTAGGCTTAATAAATCTCGCGAGATTTAGTTAACTTACTGTCATTTAATCTATCACTATTGAGAATGAACACAAAACTTATATCATTTTTGATTGTACTGGTTTTAGTAACAATAGAAAAATCAAATGCACAAGATTTTCATTTTGGCATTCTAGGCGGCTTTGATAAGGTTAATATTCATCAAAAGCCTAAGTTTCCTAATGCAAAAGGGCCGCCATATCGTCCAATGGAATCTTATAATTTTAACTGTTTCATCTCATATAAAAGCAATAGCTTTTGGGGATTTTGTGTTGAACCAGGATTTATTCAAAAGGGAGGCTCCAATGGAGTAAATAATTGCTGCAGATGGGAATTAAATTATTTGCAAATTCCCTTCTCGACAGATATTTACGTATTGCCGAGATTATTTATTTCCATTGGACCAGAAGTTTCCTACCTATTAAGTGCAAAAGCTGTAAATGATTATCCTGGCCACGTGCATACTGATGATATGTCCTCTATTTATAAATATAAATTTGAATTATCTGGTCTTGCAGGCATTAATTTTAGAGTCAACAAAGTTTTAGATATAGGTTTAAGATACAATCATGGATTTACGAATATTGCAAAAATTGATGTAACTATTTTTGATGGTCCTAATTGGTATATTTTTCCGGTAAAGCAAAAAAGTCAATATCTTCAAATAAGGGTACGCGCTAGACTCTTCAACTTTTCAAAAAGCGCCTAGACTAAGACATTGGAAATGATTTTGACGATCTAAAAATTTACTAAGCCTAACACGGACAATATGGGTAAGTTGCTTGTCACGGTTTTTGCTTTTGCTCCTGCACTCAAGACAAATTTGTAATGGTCGTTGCACCCGGACACGCTCATCTGCTCTCAATTTAAATCCTGCACCGTGACTAATTTCTGGCTCCGAGACAAATTGTACCGCGACACTGCGCCAGTGCCCGTCACCAAATTTGTAACCGGGGATAAACTCGCGGCTTCGATCAAACTTGTACCGCGATCTCGCCAGAACGCAATAATATTTGTACCATGACGGCAAAAACACGTGCCATACCCTCCTTGCACCGGGACAACTTTGTGGCTAAAGTACCAGGTCTCTGCCCGGTGCCCGCGTCGGATAACACAACCTCCCCATATTGCCGGGCCGTTAGGCACAATAATAAAACATATCAAATGAAGAGAGCTTTATCTATCATTATCATATCAATAGCATGGCTATCAGGCTATTCCCAATCCTGTAGCTGTCCTGATTTTGAATTTTCATCCTCAGAGAACTTGCCTATTATAAATATCAAAAGTGGTCAAAGCCAACTTATAGTCTGTGGTTATAGTAATGTTGATCTTGACTGCGGTTTTATATCAGGAGTTTTTCAAAAAAACTCCTCAGTTTACCTAAGTGGATTTAACGTGTTTTCTTGCACCGACAAGCCTACTTCAATAATATACTTTGGAGAATTAAATGCCTATAAATTAAGACCATATAAGAATTACCTTATCATTGATTTGATTTTAAACTTACCTATTGGCAAGGATTTAAGCTATGAGTACACCTCATTGATAAGATATCGGATTTCAAAACAGCAAGACAAATGGATATTAAGTAAACCACAAGTCGTTTTGGATTATAGTGCTTTAACAGACTTTGATTTCTTTAAGATAAAAAAGGATCTCGGTTGGGATAAAATGTATCCTGAGTTTATGTTTCCCCGAAATGAAGCCTACGAAGAAAATAAGATTATGTATGCTTTCATTGTAGCCTTGAAGAACTATCCAAAGTATAATCAGGATTTTACCAACCTAGGTAACTTTGATGGCTATCTTGTTGAGTTACACAATGAGTTGAAACAAATTCTTATTGAAATAGAATAATTACTGTGCCTAACAGGTCGGTATATGCAATTGCCTTCCACGCCAGGACAACTTTAAAGCCACCACAACAGATTTTTACTGTCTGGCGTGGGCTGGCCCCGCTGCTACGGGGCACTCCCCTATGGTGTCATGGTTTTTGCTAACGCGATAAATTTGTAACGAAAAGCACAATCCTACACCACAGCTTACCTGCAAAAACGCATGCCACCACGATGCTGCGGCAACTGCACATACCGCCGGAACGTTAGCTGCAAGCGGATGTTACGTAATAAATTATAAAATATGTTACGTATGTGAAAATAATTACGTATATTTGCAGTAAATAAATCACGTAGCAATGGATACAAAACTCACACTCAATGTAGACAGCGAATTAGTCCAGAAGGCTAAATCGTACGCAAAAGACAAAGGGCGTAGCCTTTCTGACCTGGTTGAAATGTATTTCAAAGCTTTAACACACAGAAAAGCTATCAGTGATAACGAGCTGACTCCAAAGGTACGGTCTTTACACGGGTCATTTAAAGTGCCTCGGGATTTTGACTATAAGAAAGAATTATCGGATCAGCTGACCAATAAATACCTCTAGAATGGAAAATGTATTTATTGACACAGATGTCATTGTTGACTTCCTTATTGATAGAAAACCCTTTTCACTTGAATCTGCCAAAATATTTTCATTGATTGATCAAAAGAAAATCAAAGGCTGTGTTTCATCCCTTTCATTCAGTAACCTCTATTACGTTCTCAGAAAGCTTGGAACCCACAAAAAGGTTATCAGTAGCCTTCAGGAATTGTCTGAATTGGTAGATATTCTGAAAGTTGATAGTGATACAGTTAAGTCTGCGCTTGCCTCGGATTTCAAAGACTTTGAGGATTCAATTCAATATTTTGCAGCTCAAGAGTATAAAAAGGTAGACTTTATAATCACAAGAAATATTAAAGACTACAAGGATAGTTCTCTACCTGTTATGACACCAGAAACGTTTCTTGTCACATTTGAAAACACCGCCAGCAGCTAACAAAGCGGTATATGCAATTGCCTTCCGGCTGGTTTTTGCGCGCTGATCCGTTAGACCAACACACCAAAACCAGTTGGTGCTTTATCGGCCCGGCTTTGCGGCTAAAGCCGCCGGGCAAAAACCAGCCAGGCTGCCCCGGCTGCCGCCGGGATCTCCCCTCTGGTGTCATGGTTTTTGCCAACGCGATAAATTTGTAACGAAAAGCACAATCCTACACCACAGCTTACCTGCAAAAACACATGCCACCGCGATACAAGGCAACTGCACATACCGCCAAACGTTAGCTGCAAGGCCATAGCAATCAGCCAGATGCCTCAAACTAATTAATGATGATCAAAAGAACCTTAATAGCAACAATTGTACTACTGACCGTATATGGTAATGCTCATTCACAAAAAGTTGAAATTCCATATCACAATTGGCCTTATTATAGTTGCTTAAACACTCAGAATCCAGAGAAATTTGTTGTTAACTCAAAGGAGGGTTTAGAAAAAATCGGACATTGCAGTCATATTAATTTTGATCTTAATAAACATACAATTATCGGCGTATATGGATTTTCATTGGGTGATAGAAAACCAGAAATCTCTTATAGAATATTAAAAGATTCTGAACTTAAAAAATACAATATAGAAGCGTCAGTTTATTGCGGAAAATGGACATATTTAAGAATTCATCACCATAGGTACCGCAAGGTTGTCTTTACTGAAAAACTTGATCCTGATTATTTGATTGATTTCAATGTTCAAGTAATATATGATAAGTGAATAAAAAGCCCAGCAGCTAACAAAGCGGTATATGCAATTGCCTTCTGTGCCACGAGAATTCTCTGACTAAAGAGGACAGTCTTATGACCGGCGGCACAGGCTGCCCCGGCTGCAGCCGGGGACTCCCTCCTGGTGTCACGGTTTTTGCCAACGCGATAAATAGGTAACGAAAAGTACAATCCTGCACCACTGCATACCTGCAAAAACTCGTGCCACCGCGATACAAGGCAACTGACCCATACCGCCGGACCGTTAGGGCTAATAGCTCCGGTTAATAATGTTAAGTAAAAATTGGGGGCAAGCATTTCATCTCGCTCCCATCTGACTCGCCAACGCGCCGTGATTTATATTAATAGAAATCAGAAAGAGTAATAACAAACCATCAAGCACGAACCGCGATTACCCCCCAACTCAGCAGTAGTCCTCCGCCTCCAGAAATGTAGTAAAAGCGTTTTGTGTAAGTATAATATCCCTCTTAAAATAATCATTCCCGCATTTATCAATGCTCAACAATAAGCCTCCGCTACAATCCCTAACAGGGCGGTATAGGTCATTGCCTTCTGTACCGCGAGAATTTTCTGGCTAAAGAGGGCCGGGAAGTGGCCGGCGGTACAGGCTGCCCCGGCTGTAGTCGGGGTCTCCCTCATGGTGTCACGGTTTTTGCCAACGCGAAAAATAGGTAACGAAAAGTACAATACAGCACCACAGCATACCTGCAAAAACTCGTGCCACCGCGATGCTGCGGCAACTGACCCATACCGCCGGACCGTTACAAGTAATTTTTGGCCAACCTAGAGTGATGATTTTGAAACAAATCTTTGCATTATGAAATACTCAACCATAATCTTGACAGTGATAGTATCTTTAACTGTCCTTACCAATTGTAATAATCGTACTGAAAAATTCTCAATAACAGACAGTATCTCAATCACATTGCCCAAGGATATCAAAATCCTCAAATCGGATACCAGTTATAATATACTGGAAGCTACACATAATGGGGACTTAATAAACGTCTATAAAGTTTCAATTAACCTGACAGATTCTCTAAGCACTGACCTCAGGAAGCTTGCATTTGTGAATAATATTAATGGGTTCATCAAACCTTTTAATTTTAAGAACCTTGATACCACTTTCCTATCTCAAAGTGGTTTAATGCAAAATGATATAAGATTTGAATTTGAAAGCCACGGTAATCAAAAAGAACTTTTTGGACGTTTTTATGCCACAGGCAAAGACTTCATTGCTATCTGTTATCAGATGCCCTTTCCTAGTGACAAAAAATCCTTGAAATTCAAAGACAAGTTTTTCTCTTTGATTAGACTAGAATAAAAACTACTTGTAACAGGTCGGTATATGCAATTGGCTTCTGCACCGCGAGAAAATTGTGGTCGGCATGAAAAACCTTCAATGGCGGTGCAGGCCGCCCCGGCTCCCGCCGGGGACTCCCTCCTGGTGTCACGGTTTTTGCCAACGCGAGAATAATGTAATAACCGTATAACCCTGCATCGCACCGCGAGTGCAAAAACACGCGCCACCGCGGCTCTGCGCCAACTGCACATACCGCCGAACGTTAGCACCAATTTTGGAATACCTAACAAAAAAACTATATATGAAATTCCCTGCTGCAAACGTCTCATTGAAAGATTGGGATCCTAATGAGGATTATCTTCTTTATGTTCTAATGGACCCTTTTTACTGTCGATCCGAGAATGAATTTTACAGAACGTATTACCATAATCAAAAATATGTTGACTCGAATGGTGAAGTATACAAGGTAATTGATAAAAAACCTCCAAAATCATTATTAAGAAATATTTTCAGATTTCTTCCAGGGGTTTACAAAGTTGAGTTGATATTCTCTAATACAGGAGAAAAAATGGGACTTGCTGAGGTAAAAGAATTCATCCTAAAACAGGTTAAAAAAATAGAAGATGAAAATGCATCGGAATGGATTGATAATATAAAAAAGGCTAAATCAATTCAAGAGGTATTGGGAGGCTAATAAAACTGGTGCTAACAGGTCGGTATATGCAATTGCCGCTCCGCACCGCGAGAATCTTCTGGCCAAAGGGGATCGTTAAGTGGTCAGCGGTGCGGCCCGCCCCGGCTCCCGCCGGGGACTCCCTCCTGGTGTCACGGTTTTTGCCAACGCGAGAATAAACAACTAACAGCATAATCCTGCACCGCACCACGACTGCAAAAACGCGTGCCGCCGCGACTCTGCGCCAACAACACATACCGCCGAACGTTATGGGCCATTCGGAGTTAGCTCTCAATTAATTATCAAAATCCAAATTAAATGGAACAAGGATCAGTTTATTTGGTAATCCATTTCCCTAAGAACTTTCCCATTGGTATTGACCATCAAATAGAGTTAATCTCATCGCCGGTTAAAGACGCAACTTTTAAAATTTATGCCTTTCCTGACGGGCATTTGAAAATAGTGGTACAAGAAAACAACATTGTGTATTCATCTTTTGAATCACAACCTATTAGGTTCCTTTCAGACAATAATAGAATCATTTCATATATCTGGAACGGTCCTACTGCTTCATTTAAAATTAACATGTCTCCTATTGGATCAAAAGAAATATCAGAACTATTGATAATTCAAGATAAAGAACGCCCAAATGTGCAGGTAAATCAAGAAAATGAATTTGACTCAGTTAATCTTAAAAAATGTGTTCAATTTCGCAATGAGATGTTCAATCCTAGTAAAACATTTGCAAAACCAGACCGAAGAGCAAAAACAGAGCAAGAGCAAGTACTCGAATTATACAACCTATCCAAAAGCTTAGAACACAACTTTACAGAATGGTCTTCAGGGGAAAGTTATTTAATAATCACTATTTTATCCTTACTGAGAAGCCTTCTTTGCCATAAAAAAGTAATCAAGACATCTGACAAGTTGATATATAATCCACTGTTGTTCAGGATTGCTTCGTATAAATCCCTTTCGCTTCCAGTCTATGCTGATCCAGTAAATAGACAAATTCCACAGAATATGTTGGACATTTCGGAAAACACCCTATCACATCTGGTTTTCAATGTCCCCTCATTAACCAAGACTTCCAGGACACAAGTATTGATGGATTTTCAAGAATGGTTAAATGGAGAAATTCTGATTGTTTATAAAGATAAAGAAGCCATTTTTTATTCAATTAATCAGTTATTATTAGAAAGTTCAAACACAATTGGTGGTGGACACTTTGATCCCACTATTCCATTAAATATTGATTATTTGAGAAATACATCAAGCTTCTCAATAGATGTTATTAATAGAATTGCTGCCATAACATCTGATCTAAGTATACACTTTTGCAACCTAGTACTCTCCCATTTTAAAGCTATTGAAGAAAGTTAAAACAAGTCACAAAAGAACGGCCCATAACAGGTCGGTATATGCAATTGCCTTCCGGCCAGCGGGACAAACATCAAGGTAGAAACCTTCCTATTCCCGCTGCCCGGGCCACCACACTTGGTGTCATGGTTTTTGCCAACGCGATAAATTTGTAACGAAAAGCACAATCCTACACCGCAGTATACCTGCAAAAACTCATGCCACCGCGATACTGCGGCAACTGCACATACCGCCGGACCGTTAGGGCTAATAGCTCCGGTTAATAAAGTGAAGTAAAAATTGGGGGGCAAGCATTTCATCCCGCTCCCATCTGACTCGCCAACGCGCCGTGACATAGATAAACAGAAATCAGAGAGAGTTATAACAAACCATCAAGCACGATCCGCGATTACCCCCCAACTCAGCATTAGTCCTCCGCTTTCAGGGATGTAGTAAAACCGTTTTGTATAAGTGTAATATCCCTCTTCAAATAATCATTCCCGCATTTATCAATGACCCGCATCAACAATAGTCCTCCGCTACAATCCCTAACAGGGCGGTATAGGTCATTGCCTTCTGTGCCGCGAGAATCTTCTGACTAAAGGGGACCGCTCTGTGGCCGGCGGTACAGGCTGCCCCGGCTGCAGCCGGGGTCTCCCTCTTGGTGTCATGGTTTTTGCCACCGCGGTAAATTTGTAACGAAAAACATAATCTGACACCACAGTTTGCCTGCAAAAACACATGCCACCGCGATGCTGCGGCAACTGACCCATACCGCCAAACGTTAGCACACATTATAAAACTGCCCAAATGAAATCATTAGCGATAACTCTCTTCCTCTTTCTAGTATCGTGCAAATCAGTCAACATAAAGGAAGGCTTCCAGACATTCACAAAAAGTGATGTTTATAACTGGAGAGATTGCACAATTCCTAATCAAGACTACATTGATAATGAATTCCCAAAGATTAGAAAGCACTTCAATGAATATGTGGCAAATATTGACACGTTGGCCAGAGCATTACATTTTATTGATCTGAATAATGATAAAGAACTTGATGTAATCTACTCTGGGACCTCCGGTGCTGCAAGCGACTGTGTTATCTTCCTCCTCAATATTGATAACGACTACAAAATTCTCTTTGAAGAATATACCAATATTAGAGACCTACTGTTTGAAGGCGGAAAATTAGTCGGATATATAGGATTAGACTTTGGTTGTTGTGCAGAGTACATACAAAAAGAAACAAAATATAAAGTATCAGAAGATTGGAATAGAATTGTTGTATACCAAAGAGTAAAAGCTTCATATACTGAACTCCCAGAAAAACTCTTTGAGAAACCTATAGTGTTTGAAATAGAAAGTGATACTTTAAAACTAAGAGCTACAGCCATAAATGATGATACTAACATATTTATTTATGATACAATTGGCAATGTAGTCTCATCATACTTAAAAGGCTCCAGAGGCTATGCTTGGTCAGAAAAACAAAATGACCTGGGAGAGATATGGTGGTTTGTTGAAATGGAACCAAACAATAGCCAAATTGGTTCGAGAATCAACCACAACCCTGACAAACTTCCACAAAGAAACCTAGGTTGGTTTCCAACTGTGAACTTAACAACTTTAAAATAACGTGTGCTAACAGGTCGGTATATGTCATTGCCTTCCGTACCGCGAGAACTTTCTGGCTAAAGAGGACCGTTAATTGGCCAGCGGTACGGGCCGCCCCCGGCACCGCCGGGGGACTCCCGCTGGTGTCACGGTTTTTGCCAACGCGAGAATAAAGTACTAACCGTATAATCCAACACCGCACTACGAGTGCAAAAACACGCGCCACCGCGACTTTGCGGCAACGCCACATACCGCCGAACGTTATAAACCATTGAAAGCCTGCAAATAAGTAAATTTGAGATTAAATTTGAGCACAGTAGAAAGTCTTTCATGACATGAGAAATACAAGTCCAAAGTATAATACTTCAGTTTCTTTCGAAACATCAATGATTGCTGCCTGCGGTATGAATTGTGGATGCTGTATTGGTTACATGAGACCGAAAAATAAATGTCCAGGATGTAGATTTATAATTGAAGGTAAAGCTAGAGTTCATTGTGTAATAAGAAATTGCGATTTACTCAAAAAGACTGACTCTAATTTCTGTTTTGATTGTCAGAAATATCCATGTCAGAGATTAAAACAACTTGATAAAAGATACCGAACAAGGTACAATACCAGTTTTCTTGAAAATCTAATGATGATTAAACAAAAGGGAATGGATTACTTTCTTTCTTTTGAAACCGACAGAAGGAAGTGTCCCGACTGTGGAGCAACTTTAAGTGTTCACCGTGGCCAATGTCTAGCCTGTTCGAAAATTTTAAATAACAACGGTTTATAACACGGACAATATGGGTAAGTTGTTCGTCACAGTTTTTGCTTTTACTCCTGCACTCAAGACAAATTTGTAATGGTTGTTGCACCCGGACACGCGCATCTGCTCGCAATTAAAATTCAGTTTACATTGACAGATTTTCAGTTTCGAGATAGTCTGTACCGCGACACTGCACCAGTACACGCCACCAAATTTGTAACCGGGAATAAATTCGCGGCTCCGATCAAACTTGTACCGCTATCGCGCGAGTAGGTAATAAAATTTGTACCATGACGGCAAAAACTGCGCCGTACCCTCCTTGCACCGGGACAGCTTTGTGGCCTACCGGGACAACTTTGTGGCGGTGCTGGCGTCGAGTAACACAACCTCCCCATATTGCCGGGCCGTTAGGCGTCATAATTTCTATTGCTGCAAAGTATCTATCAAAATGAAAAAAATAATCTTTTTATCTGCGCTCTTTCTAATTTTCGCCCTCTCAATCGTCAATTGCAAGAAGGACGACCCCGTTGATATTGTTCTGCATGATAAATCTTTAAAGACTATTCAGCAGTACATACACGGGCAATGGAGATTAGTTTATTCGAAAACAGGTTCTACCAGGTATCCTTGCGATAATTGTAGTGTTGAATTTACCCAGGATGATAAATTTATAAGCAATGTCTTGACAATTTATGTAACGCCATATTCTATTATCTGGGTTAAAGACAAAGGTATGTTTCTTAATGGAGATTTTACTTTTCTAATGACCATAGGCCACGAATTTGGATATTCTCAATCTTTTGTAATTGACAAAATTATTAATGACACTCTAATATTTTATGAAAACTTTGAATTTCCATATTCATACTATTGCGTAAAATCGAGATAATATGCCTTCTTAAAATGCAATTAATCAGTGACAAATAAAATTACGAACGCCTAACAGGTCGGTATATGCAATTGCCTTCCGGCCAGCGGGACAAACATTAAGGTATAAATCTTCCTATTCCCGCTGTCCGGGCTACCACACTTGGTGTCATGGTTTTTGCCAACGCGATAACTTTGTAACGAAAAACATAATCTTGCACCGCAGTTTACCTGCAAAAACTCATGCCACCGCGATGCTGCGGCAACTGCACATACCGCCGGAACGTTAGGTTTCATGCCAGAGACAAACTATTAATTATGAAAAAGGGATTCTGATTGATATTTTGAAACAGCATTAGACACTTTTATCATGCAACCAAGGTAGACTACTTAATAAATAATGATTATTCAGCTCTGAATGATTAGATATGCTTTATCAGACTATGAAAGATTTTACTAGTGAATGATGCCAAATTCATGTATCAATCTATTGGGATAAACTAAGAACATCACATGAGAGAAAAAGTAATGAAAGTCACTCAGAACAAAAGAAGATGCAAAAAATGAAAAACTGAACTATTTTCTGATAAATGGAAGATATTTCGAGAGACTTATGGCTTCGTAATCGCCAAAAGTCTATGCTCACAATGTCAATTCACTTATTAAATTTTCGGTACCATGATCTAATCCTGCTACCAAGACAAAGTCAATAGGGTTGCGTTAGGGCTAATAGCTCCGATTAAATAATATACAATAAATTGGGGGGCAAGCATTCCGTCCCGCTCCCATCCGACTCGCCAACGCACCGTTACTTAGGATAAATAGAAATCAGAGAGAGTAATCAACAAACCATCAAGCACGAGCCGCGATTACCCCCCAACTCAGCAGTAGGCCTCCGCTTCCAGGGATGTAGTAAAATTGTTTTGTGTAAGGGTAATATCACTCTCCAAATAATCATTCCCGCATTTATCAATGACCCGCATCAACAATAAGCCTTCGCTACAATCCCTAACAGGGCGGTATAGGTCATTGCCTTCTGTACCGCGATAATCTTCTAACTAAAGAGGACCGTCTTGTGGCCAGCGGCACAGGCTGCCCCGGCTGCAGCCGGGGACTCCCTCTTGGTGTCATGGTTTTTGCCAACGCGATAACTTTGTAACGAAAAGTACATATCCTGCACCGCAGTTTGCCTGCAAAAACTCATGCCACCGCGACACAAGGCAACTGACCCATACCGCCAAACGTTAGCGTGCATTTAACACATTTGGAACAATTATTGTGGCAAATTGATTATAAAGAACATCCTATGAAAAACAAGATCTCAATTGGATCTTTAATTTGTATAATCCTGATATCGTTCGCTTGTACCAGTGAAGATCAAATAGGTAGCTTTTCTGGTAAGAGTGTTGATGACTTGATCATTGGCAAATGGAACACGTCGTATAGTTCTAGAGATTTGAATAACGGTATTACCGTTTTCTTTGATACCATAACATTTAATTCAAGCAACCAAGGATATCATATAATATACGAATTCAATAACTTACGCTTTTCTAATCCATTCCAATTTTATACCGAAGGCAGCTCCCTACACTTAAAATATAATCAAATTGAGGATGAAGTTCTATGGACATATTCAATCCTGAATGATAGTCTGATCTTAAAGGGTAACAAGATTTACAAAAGATAGCCAACCTGGTTTATAATTAAACGCACGCTAACAGGTCGGTATATGCAATTGCCGCTCCGTGGCGCGACAATTGAGTAACTAAAGAGGCGGTTTTGTGGCTGGCGCCACGGCCCGCCCCGGCTCCCGCCGGGGTCCCCCTGCTGGTGTCACGGTTTTTGCCAACGCGAGAATAAACTACTAACAGCATAATCTTACTCCGCACCACGAGTGCAAAAACACGCGCCACCGCGAAGCTGCGGCAACATGCACATACCGCCGAACGTTAGGGCTAATAGCAGCGGTCAAATTTTTGTATTATAAATATTGGGGGGCCAGCATTCCGGCTCGCTTCAAACTGACTCGCCATCGCGCCGTTACTTAGAAAGTTTAGACTATAAGGATATTTAAGAGCCATCTACCACGACTGTCTATTACCCCCCAACTCAGCGACACGCCTCCGCTCCCGGGATAGTATAACAACTGGCTGTGCATGGATTTATACCCGCTTCTGCCTTTAAGGTCGCAATAGTTCTATAACCCGCATTTACATTAAACCGTTGCTACAATCCCTAACAAGGCGGTATAGCTCATTGCCTTCGGCCAGCGGGACAATTAAGTAACAGAAAAGACATATAAGCATTCGCTGGCCGGCCCTCCCGCGGGTGAATTATTGTTTTTTGCGGTAGTTTCAAAAGTAAATAACAGAAAAAGAGATTAATTTCAACTCCCAAGCAGGACTGCCCGCTCTAAGGGGACAAATACTACCCGGCATGATTGGCGGGCGCAAAAAACATTCACCCTGGCTAATCTGCGGCAACTGAGCCATACCGCCGACCGTTAGCATTAATGGTAAAATGAATTCATATGTTTGATGAGTTAAGAAAATACAAACAGACAGGCCATTTCTTTCTGAGAATGAATAATAGCCTAATAGAAGAATGTAATGCCCCTTCCGATAAATGTGGAGTGTATTTAATCTTCGCACTAAAAGGTGGCCGCATTGAACTAGTCAAGATCGGTAGTACAAATCTGGATGAGAACCTGTTGGAACAAATTATAAAAGAACAACTACTCTTAAAGTCAAAGTTCCAACAAGAGAAAATTGAGGCCCTAGATATCTATTGGTATGTAACCCTAACAAATAAAGTGGTGGATGATCCATACAAGGTTATGGGTAAAGTGCTAAAGATTCATACCATGATTAACGGAAAAGCTCCAAGATGGAATTTAGTAAATAAAAACCACTAATGCTAACAGGTCGGTATATGCAATTGCCTTCCGGCCAGCGGGACAAACATCAAGGTATAAACCTTCCTATTCCCGCTGTCCGTGCCACCACACGTGGTGTCATGGTTTTTGCCAACGCGATAAATAAGTAACGAAATTCACTCTCCTACTGCGCAGTATACCTGCAAAAACGCATGCCACCGCGATGCTGCGTCAACTGCACATACCGCCGAACGTTAGGCTGCATGTCAAGCGAATGTCGTTTGCATGATAAATAAAAAATACTTACTTTTGTCGTTAGTAACGTTAAACGTAATATGATTACTTCATTTGGGTCAAAAGAGACTGAGAAAATTTGGCACGGTGACCGTGTAAAAAACATGCCTCCAGAGATCCAAATGATTGGCAGAAGAAAACTAAGAATGTTAAATAACTCTCAAAACCTTAACGATCTCAGGGTCCCTCCTTCCAATAAGTTAGAAAAGTTGAGCGGTAAAATGAATAATCTTTATAGCATTCGCATTAATGATCAATGGAGAATAACATTTAATTGGGACGATGGACTAGCAAGTGAGGTTACAATTATTGACTATCATAAATAAGTGACATGGAAACTTTACCAAATATACACCCCGGAGAAGTGCTTCTTGAAGAATTCCTGAAGCCTATGAGTATTTCTGCTTACAGATTATCAAAAGACATCGGAATTCCTCAGACAAGAACTTCTGAGATAATAAAGGGTGCCAGAAGAATAACGGCTGATACTGCTCTCAGGCTCAGTTACTATTTTGGTAATTCTGCAAAATTCTGGCTCGGTCTTCAAAATGATTACGATATAGAAGAAGAAAAGAAGACCAAAAAGGACGAGTTTAAAAGCATTAAAAAAGCAAAACAACACGCAGCCTAACAGGTCGGTATATGCAATTGCCTTCCAACTGGTTTTTGCGCACTGATCCGTTAGACCAACACACCAAAACCAGTTGGTGCTTTATCGGCCCGGCTTTGCGGCTAAAGCCACCGGGCAAAAACCAGCCAGGCTGCCCCGGCTGCCGCCGGGATCTCCCCTCTGGTGTCATGGTTTTTGCCAACGCGATAAATTTGTAACGAAAAGCACAATCCTACACCACAGCTTACCTGCAAAAACACATGCCACCGCGATACAAGGCAACTGCACATACCGCCAAACGTTAGCATGCATATTAGACTGATGGTGTAGCTATTATCTTAAATATCAACTAACAAATTCAAAACCATGAAAGTAAGAATCTTCCTTCTTGTAGTTGGAATGTTAATGTTGAATACTTTAAATGGCCAACGAACTTGGGATCTTAGAACCAATTTTGGAATCTCTAGCGGTAGAAATGTAATAGATGGTTACTACTTCTCCTTTGACATAGGAATACCAATTTTTAAAGCGTTTCAATTAGCCCCAACTTTCACTTATGCTGATATGTTGCCAAATACATACTTCTATAACGCCTGGAACAATACTTATCCAACAACTCCGGATTATGGCTATCCAACTGGAGGTCCAAGACAAGACCAAGAATTTGGGGACAATTTAGGGTCAATTGGATTATTGATTCTCTTTTTACCTTTCGATTTAATTAATAATGAAAAATTAAGAAAACATGAATTAATTATCGGTGGAGGTTATTCATTCAACAGCTATACAATGGTAAGTGCTCGATATGAAATAAACGGTGAAAATGTTGAATTAGTCGGATTCTCCTCAAAATCAAATAAATCATTTGAACCTTATTATGGAAAAGTAGCCTACAATTACTTGTTTAATAAAGGTTTGTATATTGGATTTGTCGCAAGTGTAATCGGTTACGATGGTGAAGGTGAATTATTAGCTGGAGCACAATTCGGAGTAAAGTTTTAAATAATACGCATGCTAACAGGTCGGTATATGCAATTGCCGTCCGGCTGGTTTTTGCGCGCTGATCCGTTAGACCAACACACCAAAACCAGTTGGTGCTTTATCGGCCCGGCTTTGCGGTTAAAGCCGCCGGGCAAAAACCAGCCAGGCTGCCCCGGCTGCCGCCGGGATCTCCCCTCTGGTGTCACGGTTTTTGCCAACGCGATAAATTTGTAACGAAAAGCACAATCCTACACCACAGCTTACCTGCAAAAACACATGCCACCGCGATACAAGGCAACTGCACATACCGCCAAACGTTGGCGGTAATTAACCCTATTTCCGAATCATTGGATGAGATTTAATATAGTTTCCATAATCCTGTCTCTTCTTCTACTGACAAATTCTAATATCTCCTCTCAGATAAGAATAAGTGGTGTTGTAGCTGATGAGAATGGGGACCGTTTGGAATCCGCATCAGTACAAGAGTTGAAAACCTATAACGGAGTATTAACAGATAGTACTGGTAGATTCTTGTTGATCGTATCAACCAAATCTTTAATTAGAATCTCATACATTGGTTATGCTGACACAATATTCAAAGCATCCGAATTCTCTAATGATACAATCATTCTTAAACCGACGCAACTCATTAAAGATGTTTACGTAGTTGCGGGTTACTTGAATACATTCTCTATTGGCTATTTTGGTGATTATAACTACATGCCTATAGGCATAGCATTGTCTTACTTCATACCATCTCACAACAGAAAAAGCATCATGATATCAGCAGATGCTTCTTATAAGACAAACTTTAGATCTAACTCAGATTTTAGTCTTCAACTAACAAGGATTAATGCTATCAAGTATCCAAAGTACTCGTTGGATTTGTTAGCAAAATATAATTACCGTAACTTAGAAATAGGTGAGATCAATTACAAAATTTCAGATGTAACATTAGAACTCAAGAACAGTCTCTTTAATCAGATTTCATTATCTCTTGGTTTACTATTCCGAAATGAGCAATATATTGAAACAATTAGACAATGGGGTTCTATAATTGGTGCAGAAAAATATTTTCACGGTATTAACCAGCGGTGGGCTGCAAACGTGCTTCTTTTAGGCAATAATGTTGAATATGGAGTATCAGTCTATCAAGGCTTCCCAATTTCAAAATGGTCATGGAAATCATGCATCGTTGGTCTAGAATACAACAAGTATAAAGAATACAAGGAATTAAATATAGCCTTTAAATACATTGTAAAATATAACTAACTACCGCCAACAGGTCGGTATATGCAATTGGCTTCTGCACCGCGAGAATCTTCTGGTCAAAATGAAAGAGCTCCAATGGCGGTGCAGGCCGCCCCGGCTCCCGCCGGGGACTCCCTCTTGGTGTCACGGTTTTTGCCAACGCGAGAATAAAGTAATAACCATCATTTCCCTACATCGTACCACGAGTGCAAAAACGCGCGCCACAGCGACTCTGCGCCAACTGCACATACCGCCGAACGTTATGCGTCATGCAATGTAACAACCTAGATATGAATACCAAAAAGATCTTCTTGATAGCATCACTGCTTTGCTATTTACCAATGATTTCTTTTGGTCAGAATAAAGCAAAAGAACTACATGCTGGGGGTTATGTATTACAAGCGACAACAGTTGACACTTCTCTAAACGAGATGTTTGTGATGTGTGGAGAGATGCCAGAATTCCCAGGCGGCATTGATAAACTCTTAAAATATGCTCAAGATTTCCTATACTATCCAGAATCAGCAGTTAAGGATAGTATTGAGGGAAGGGTTCTAGTACAATTTATGATAGATACTACTGGAAAAGCATCTTATGAAACTATAATAGAAAGTGTAAGAATTGATATAGACACCATTTGTTTATCAATGATAAGGAATATGCCAACATGGACCCCAGGAAAGATTGGATCTGAAAAAGTTCAGGTCCGATTTTGGTGGCATATTAAATTTGTGCTTAACAGTAAAAAGAAATAATGCACGAACGCATAACAGGTCGGTATATGCAATTGGCTTCCCGCACCGCGAGAATCTTCTGGCTAAAGAGGATCGCTTAAGTGGTCAGCGGTGCGGCCCGCCCCGGCTCCCGCCGGGGACCCCCTCCTGGTGTCACGGTTTTTGCCAACGCGAGAATAAATGTAATAACTGCATAATCCTGCATCGCACCACGAGTGCAAAAACACGCACCACCGCGACTCTGCGCCAACTGCACATACCGCCGAACGTTGTGCTGAATGCGAAGTGAACCCTGATTAATATTTTTATAATATACTTGCAGTATATACTATTTTTATATACCTTTGCAGAATAATATTCATATCATGAAAACAGTTTCATTAAAAATTGACGACTCAATCTTCGGAGAAACCGAGAATATACTCTCCAAGATCAAGAAGCCGAGAAATAGGTACATTAACGAGGCTCTCGAATATTATAATAGAATTCAGAGACGTAAAATCTTAGAATCAAGGCTTAAGAAAGAATCTGCCTTAGTAAAAGGTGATTCTCTTTCTGTACTTAATGAATTCGAGGAGATAGATTATGCAAATTAAAAGATTTGAAATCTGGCTAGCAGATTTAAACCCTCAAATAGGAACAGAACCTGGTAAAACAAGACCTGTGCTTGTAGTACAAACAAATCTCTTGAATAAAATACCTCACCCTTCTACGATAATCTGTCCTCTGACGACAAATATTCAGAAAGAATCTGAAATCTTAAGAGTACATATTAAAAAGGGCACTGCAAATCTTAACGAGAACTGCGATATAATGATTGATCAAGTGCGTGCAATTGATAACAAACGCTTAATCAAAAAACTAGGTGAATTACCCGAAAGCCTTGCGACTAAAGTAAAAGAAAACTTGGCGATCACCATGGATCTAGACTAAAGCACTCAGCACAACAGGTCGGTATATGCAATTGCCTTCCGGCCAGCGGGACAAACATCAAGGTATAAACCTTCCTATTCCCGCTGACCGGGCCACCGCGCTTGGTGTCATGGTTTTTGCCAACGTGATAACTTTGTAACGAAAACACATGCTTACACCGCAGATTGCCTGCAAAAACTCATGCCACCGCGATGCTGCGGCAACTGCACATACCGCCGGAACGTTAGGCCCAATATTAAATTGCTCCCCATAATGACAAAATCCGAGATAAGAGAGAAAATTTTCAATGCTTATGCTAACAATCTTGATTTAGTCGCAGAAAGATATAAGATACAATTTGGGCTTGAAATTAATAATAAGCCTGAGTTAGTTGATTATCCAATTTATATCTGCCCATTATGTATAAAAGGTTTCAATATAGAGTCACTAAATCAAGATTGTCAGAATCCATTAACTATAGAAGATTTACCACCTAGATCGGTAGGTGGAAATCCAAAAATCTTGACATGTAAAGCATGTAATAATAAATCCGGGCATGTACTTGATCATTTAATCATTGGTTCATTAAAGACGGAATCATTTCTTAAAAGAATCCCAAATAGTGAAATAGCAAGCACAATTATATTAAAGAAAGGTGCTAAATATAAAGCTATTGCCAAAATAGACAGTGATCAAGGGTTCAGGTTCCTTATTCAGGCCAAAGACTCAACTATGTTAAAGGAACATTTTAAAGAAATTGAAAAGCATTGGGATGGTTATACATTCAATCTTAATTTTCAAGGTCCAAATCCCAAAAAACTAATGATTGCATATTTAAGAATTGGGTTGCTTCTCGCCTATTATTATTTTGGAAATAGACTAATTATCGAGGAAAATTACCATAAAATTAGAAATCATATAATTGATCCTAAGAATCATAGTCTACCACATGAAGGAGTATTAATAATTCCTCCAAGCCAGAATATCAAACCAGGGCTTCATATTTTGAAAGAGCCTGGAGATTTAAGATCTTATTTCATAACCTTTCAAGTAAAAACTAAAACCGTCACAAAAAACATCGGAATTCCATTTCCTGGCCCAAGTGAAATGGGCTGGAAAAGATATTCCAATTTCAAAAACTTGCCGGATACCACATTTTATTTTACTGATATAACTTCAAAAGAATACATTGAAAATAAGGGCTTTGTAGATGCCTATGATTACATTTATAATAATTTAAAATAATACTGGGCCTAACATGTCGGTATATGCAATTGGCGCTCCGCACCGCGAGTATCTTCAGGCTAAAGAGGACCGTCTGGTGACCGGTGGTACGGCCTGCCCCGGCTCTAGCCGGGGACTCCCGCCTGGTGTCACGGTTTTTGCCAACGCGAGAATTAAGTAATAACCGCATAACCTTGCATCGCATCACGATTGCAAAAACACGCGCCACCGCGACTCTGCGCCAACTGGAACTGCTAAAGAAGAATCCCGAAATCCTTGATGGCGATCAAAGAAAGTTCCGTTTGCTAAACCAATTATGGAGAAAACTTGGGTTAAGAAAAAAGCACTAGCTATAACAGGTCGGTATATGTCATTGGCTTTCCGCACCGCGAGAACTTTCTGGCTAAAGAGGATAGTTAAGTGGTCGGCGGTGCGTCCCGCCCCGGCTCCCGCCGGGGACCCCCTCCTGGTGTCACGGTTATTGCTAACGCGAGAATAAACTAATAACCTCATATTTCTACACCGCACCACGAGTGCAAAAACACGCGCCACCGCAACTCTGCGCCAACGCCACATACCGCCGAACGTTAGAACACATTTATAAACTGCATCTTATGAAAAATGCCTCATATACCATTATAATTCTAATTCTGTCTTGTTCAAGTATAGATCTGTATTCTCAAAATGAATATGCAATTGAATCAGAAACTCACATTTTCTGGCAACCCAATCGTAAATTATTGATTACTGATTTTCAAGGAGGGAATTCAACCGACAGTAAGTTCAATAAAGACAAAGAATTAGGTAGATCAGTTATTCCTTGTCTTGGAATCTTTTTGAAAGTAGATATACCCAAAAACTATAGAAAGAATAAACTTGAAAAAGTATATTTTGCACCAGCTTTTCAAAAATCTTGCTCTTTCTTATTGGATAATGATACCTCCAATTTTAGAGATGCACAAATTCAATTTGACATGTATGAATTTGCTACTAGAATTGCCAGAAGAATTATCTGGGATACACATGCTAAAATGGCGATTGCAAATGATAGTGCTTTAATTGATATTATTATTAGTAATCCTGATACAATCTTGATAACCGGTCTTGGGAATATATTTGCTAGCCGAGCACGTGATTCAGCTATGAATTTTGCAAAAGAAATGACCAATGCATATCTTAATGACATGTACTTCAAAAATGATTCCACAGCTGCATCTTATGAAGATTGGCGATCGTTAATTGATAAAGGATTGAGAAATTCGGAGTGGTTTGCAACAAAACCTGAGGATTGTTATAGAATGATAAAAAATAAACCCATTCTTAAGAGATATAGGACAGCAAAGTAATATAAACGTGTTCTAACAGGTCGGTATATGTCATTGGCGCTCCGCACCGCGAGAACCTTCTGGCTAAAGAGGACCGTTAAGTGGTCGGCGGCGCGGCCTGCCCCGGCTCCCGCCGGGGACCCCCTCCTGGTGTCACGGTTTTTGCCAACGCGACAATAAACAAAACAACATCATAATCCTGCGTCGCACCACGAGTGCAAAAACGCGCGCCACCGCGACTCTGCGCCAACGCCACATACCGCCGAACGTTAGGCGTCATAATTTCTATTGCTGCAAAGTATCTATCAAAATGAAAAAAATAATCTTTTTATCTGCGCTCTTTCTAATTTTCGCCCTCTCAATCGTCAATTGCAAGAAGGACGACCCCGTTGATATTGTTCTGCATGATAAATCTTTAAAGACTATTCAGCAGTACATACACGGGCAATGGAGATTAGTTTATTCGAAAACAGGTTCTACCAGGTATCCTTGCGATAATTGTAGTGTTGAATTTACCCAGGATGATAAATTTATAAGCAATGTCTTGACAATTTATGTAACGCCATATTCTATTATCTGGGTTAAAGACAAAGGTATGTTTCTTAATGGAGATTCTACTTTTCTAATGACCATAGGCCACGAATTTGGATATTCTCAATCTTTTGTAATTGACAAAATTATTAATGACACTCTAATATTTTATGAAAACTTTGAATTTCCATATTCATACTATTGCGTAAAATCGAGATAATATGCCTTCTTAAAATGCAATTAATCAGTGACAAATAAAATTACGAACGCCTAACAGGTCGGTATATGCAATTGCCTTCCGGCCAGCGGGACAAACATTAAGGTATAAATCTTCCTATTCCCGCTGTCCGGGCTACCACACTTGGTGTCATGGTTTTTGCCAACGCGATAACTTTGTAACGAAAAACATAATCTTGCACCGCAGTTTACCTGCAAAAACTCATGCCACCGCGATGCTGCGGCAACTGCACATACCGCCGGAACGTTACCAGCAAGCCTAAAAAAACGAATAATATTAAAGTAATTAGAAATGAAACAAAAATTAAAACTAATTTGCAAATTATTGTTTTGTATATTGATACTAAACATAACCACTGCTCAAGCACAGGATATTAAGAAAGGAAATAGTCAAGCAATTGAACAAGGGGAGAAAACCATTCCTGTAACTTGGGAAAACTTTGTACGTGCTGAAACACACAAAATGTTTAAGAACTATGCTGCAATCGGAGGATTTGGCAAGTTTTTCCATATCCGTGCTGTTACATCAATTGATAAGCAGGATGTTATCCGTCTGAATCGCGATACACGGTATTCCATAGGAGTATTTGATTTAACAAATCCACTTTCTGTAACCCTACCCGATACCAAGGGTAGGTTTATTTCCATGCAGGTTATCAACGAAGATGAATACACCAAAGCAGTGCATTACAATCCTGGTAGATATAAATTCAATCGTGAAAGTATAGGCACACGTTACGTTTGTCTGATTGTCCGTGTTTTGGTGAATGGCGAAGACGAAACCGATAACCAAATTGTTACGGAAATCCAAAACCAGATTACAGTTGAGCAAGTTTCTCCAGGGACATTTGAAGTACCAAACTGGGATAAAGCCACACAGGATAAACTAAGAGATGCGATCAATGTATTAGCTTCAACATTAACCGATACAAAACTATGTTTCGGGGATAAACATGAAGTTGACCCAATCGCCCACTTGCTGGGTGCCGCATACGGATGGGGAGGTAATCCTGTAAAAGATGCCATGTACATCAATGTAATTCCCGAACAAAATAACGGTAAAACACCCTACCAATTAAAGGTAAAAGATGTTCCGGTCGATGGCTTTTGGTCGGTAAGTGTTTACAACAAAGAAGGTTATTTCGAACAGAACACCTATAATTCCTATACCGTTAACAATACAAGTGCTGATAAAGATGTTGATGGAAGCATTACGATTAATTTTGGGGGCGACCCGAAACAAACCAATTTTATTCCCATAACAGAAGGATGGAATTATACTGTTCGCCTTTACAAAGCCCGTTCAGAGTTACTTGATGGCTTGTGGGTGTTCCCAAAACCTGAAAAAGTTAATTAACCAAATTCAAATAATAAAATTTTAAAAGTATGAAAACCTCAACATTTATTTTAGCGATTGCTTTAGCTTTTGTTGTCGCCTCGTGTGGCAATAAAGCCGGCAAATCTGACAAACAAAATGAGTCAAAAGATTCAACAATGGCAATAAACGTTTTGAAAGCTGGTGAAGGTGCTAAAACAATGCGTTTCGAGAACATGTACCAGACACGGTTCATCGAGTTCTTCTTCGCTATGCGAGATTCAGCAACGGGAAAAATGGTTGCCCCTTGTTTTAATTCTATGTGTACATCCGCCTTGTCAAAGGATAGCACTAAGATGAAAGACACCTCCCCTCAGAATTTGGTAGAAGGCCTTGATATGGATTCTCTTGCTAAGGAATACGGTGTACTCAGCGTGTTCTTGAACGGTCCAAAATTATGGATGCCTGATTGGGTTGAAATTGAAGTGGGCAAGGAAATCGTATCTAACGGTATAACACTGGGTTGGATTGCTCAACTTGCCCTTCCTGAAAATGGACGTGTTGCAGAAACACCTTATGAACCCATGAAAATTGCACGCACGAGCAAATGGGGTTGGAAAAAGGGACAAAAAACAATTCTCCTTGATGATTCTGAAGGCAATACCTGGGTGTTGAAAGGATTCCAACTGGGTCTTAAACCTGTACAGAGTTATGATGAATTCCTTGCAAAAGGTGCCGACAATTACAAAAACCTACCTGCAGGCTGGAAAGTCCGGATCACTACTCTAACGGAAGATTTAATCGAAATCCCGGCAACAGGTGTGGCCACGATCATGACAGACGAGATGCAAAACGTATGGGACATGTGTGGGCCTGGTATGACCAATTATATTCCATAGTATTAAGACATTAAGACCAGTTCTGATTATATTAAATTATAAGAATTGATAAAAATCTTTATAAAATCAAATTGACAAAGGCCAGCTGGTAACACACAATATAGCCAATAAGGGTTTCATTGGTCTGCGAAGGTTTGTAGCCCGCTTCAACTTTCCGTGTACCTTGTTAGGAAATCGCCCGCAATCCCTTACTGGCCATATTGTCAAACGTTGTGCTGAATGCGAAGTGAACCCTGATTAATATTTTTATAATATACTTGCAGTATATACTATTTTTATATACCTTTGCAGAATAATATTCATATCATGAAAACAGTTTCATTAAAAATTGACGACTCAATCTTCGGAGAAACCGAGAATATACTCTCCAAGATCAAGAAGCCGAGAAATAGGTACATTAACGAGGCTCTCGAATATTATAATAGAATTCAGAGACGTAAAATCTTAGAATCAAGGCTTAAGAAAGAATCTGCCTTAGTAAAAGGTGATTCTCTTTCTGTACTTAATGAATTCGAGGAGATAGATTATGCAAATTAAAAGATTTGAAATCTGGCTAGCAGATTTAAACCCTCAAATAGGAACAGAACCTGGTAAAACAAGACCTGTGCTTGTAGTACAAACAAATCTCTTGAATAAAATACCTCACCCTTCTACGATAATCTGTCCTCTGACGACAAATATTCAGAAAGAATCTGAAATCTTAAGAGTACATATTAAAAAGGGCACTGCAAATCTTAACGAGAACTGCGATATAATGATTGATCAAGTGCGTGCAATTGATAACAAACGCTTAATCAAAAAACTAGGTGAATTACCCGAAAGCCTTGCGACTAAAGTAAAAGAAAACTTGGCGATCACCATGGATCTAGACTAAAGCACTCAGCACAACAGGTCGGTATATGCAATTGCCTTCCGGCCAGCGGGACAAACATCAAGGTATAAACCTTCCTATTCCCGCTGACCGGGCCACCGCACTTGGTGTCATGGTTTTTGCCAACGTGATAACTTTGTAACGAAAACACATGCTTACACCGCAGATTGCCTGCAAAAACTCATGCCACCGCGATGCTGCGGCAACTGCACATACCGCCGGAACGTTACCGTGCATTAATAACCTCGTACTCCTGTTTTCACTACTTTTGAGAAAAAGTATCAATGACTAACTCTGAAATCAACATATTCAAGGCAAAAGACGGTAAAACTGAGATTCAGGTAAAACTCGACAACGACACAGTCTGGCTGAATCAATACCAACTAGAAGATTTATTTCAAACAGACAGATCTTCAATCAACAGACATATCTCAAACATCTATAGATCACAAGAATTAAAAGAGAGGTCAACATGTGCATTTTTTGCACAAGTTCAAAAAGAAGGTGGTAGAGAAGTAACTAGAAAAATTAAATACTATAATCTTGATTTGATTATCTCAGTAGGATATAGAGTTAACTCTAAACGCGGGGTTGAATTCCGTATCTGGGCAAGCAAAATCTTGAAAGACTACCTCATTAAAGGGTATGCACTTAATCAGAAAAGGCTTTCGCAACAGAATGAGCAACTTCGTGAGCTTCAGAATGCAGTAAAGATTATCAGTAAAGTATTGAATTACAAAGTTCTTGAAAACTCTGAAAGCACAGAACTTATAAAGATAATTGCGGACTATGCTTACGGCCTTGAAATATTGGATCAATATGATTACCATAAACTTGAAATACAGAGTACCTCAGGTAAAGAAACATACCAATTAACATACACCGAGGCAATTGAAAAAATCAACCATGTAAGAATAGCGTTTTCTAATAGTGATTTATTTGGAATTGAGAAAGATAACTCTCTAAAAAGCTCGGTAAGTACAATTTATCAAACATTTGATGGAGTTGATCTTTACCCAAGCATTGAAGAAAAGGCTGCTAACTTACTATATTTCATCACAAAGAATCACTCATTTGTTGACGGCAATAAAAGAATAGCTGCCTTCCTATTCCTATATTTTCTTGAACGTAACGGCATACTTTACGACAGCTCAGGTAATAAAAGGATTGCAGACAATGCACTGGTAGCACTGACATTAATGATTGCTGTAAGTAAGCCGGAAGAAAAGGATACGATGATTAAGGTGATTGTAAATTTGATAAATAGAAGAAATTAACGCACGGTAACAGGTCGGTATATGTCATTGGCGCTCCGTGGCGCGACAATGGGGTAGCTACAGAGGCGATTTTGTGGCTTGCGCCACGGCCTGCCCCGGCTCTCGCCGGGGACCCCCTCCTGGTGTCACGGTTTTTGCCACCGCGAGAATAAAGTAATAACCGCATAGCCCTGCATCGCACCACGAGTGCAAAAATACGCGCCACCGCGACTCTGCGCCAACGCCACATACCGCCGAACGTTAGGCTGCATGTCAAGCGAATGTCGTTTGCATGATAAATAAAAAATACTTACTTTTGTCGTTAGTAACGTTAAACGTAATATGATTACTTCATTTGGGTCAAAAGAGACTGAGAAAATTTGGCACGGTGACCGTGTAAAAAACATGCCTCCAGAGATCCAAATGATTGGCAGAAGAAAACTAAGAATGTTAAATAACTCTCAAAACCTTAACGATCTCAGGGTCCCTCCTTCCAATAAGTTAGAAAAGTTGAGCGGTAAAATGAATAATCTTTATAGCATTCGCATTAATGATCAATGGAGAATAACATTTAATTGGGACGATGGACTAGCAAGTGAGGTTACAATTATTGACTATCATAAATAAGTGACATGGAAACTTTACCAAATATACACCCCGGAGAAGTGCTTCTTGAAGAATTCCTGAAGCCTATGAGTATTTCTGCTTACAGATTATCAAAAGACATCGGAATTCCTCAGACAAGAACTTCTGAGATAATAAAGGGTGCCAGAAGAATAACGGCTGATACTGCTCTCAGGCTCAGTTACTATTTTGGTAATTCTGCAAAATTCTGGCTCGGTCTTCAAAATGATTACGATATAGAAGAAGAAAAGAAGACCAAAAAGGACGAGTTTAAAAGCATTAAAAAAGCAAAACAACACGCAGCCTAACAGGTCGGTATATGCAATTGCCTTCCGGCTGGTTTTTGCGCGCTGATCCGTTAGACCAACACACCAAAACCAGTTGGTGCTTTATCGGCCCGGCTTTGCGGCTAAAGCCACCGGGCAAAAACCAGCCAGGCTGCCCCGGCTGCCGCCGGGATCTCCCCTCTGGTGTCATGGTTTTTGCCAACGCGATAAATTTGTAACGAAAAGCACAATCCTACACCACAGCTTACCTGCAAAAACACATGCCACCGCGATACAAGGCAACTGCACATACCGCCAAACGTTAGGCATTATTAACCGCTAACAAATGAAGATGAACATATTAAAGCATATCCTTAAAGACTGGTTCCTAATCCTGAAAATCCGGAACAGGTTTAATCCATCAGTTCAAGTCCAACAACGTAACCTATTTCACTACTATCAAGATTGCGCAAAATCGGGGAATATTCCAAGACTCTTAGATACTGGATTCCGGGTCTTCTCACAAAATGAAGAAGATGGTAAACTGCTGTTCATCTTCTCCATAGTCGGCATGGATAACAAACAGTTTGTGGAAATTGGTGCAGATGATGGAATCAATAGCAATTGTGCTAATCTCTTCTTCAATTTTGGCTGGTATGGTTTATTTATTGATTGTGATAGGTGGAGCGTCAAACGTGGTAGACGTTTCTATAACAAATACCCTAATCCATTGCAGTACAAACCAAAATTCATCTGTAAAAAGGTTACACCTGAGAATGTAAATCAAATTATTGAAGAAACCGGAATTAGAGGAGAAATCGGACTCCTCTCAATTGATATTGATGGTAATGACTATTGGGTTTGGGATGCCTTATCAATCATTTATCCTAAAGTCGTTATTATTGAAACTCACAATCAGTTTGGATTTAATGATATCGTTGTCCCATTTGAGCCAAAATCGGAGTATTCCAGAAAACACCCAGTTTACCATGGAGCTTCCCCAGTTGCAATGGTAAAATTGGCAAAAAAGAAAGGTTATAGGCTAGTTGGAGCAAACGAATTGGGATTCAACTTTATCTTTATTAAGAACGGCATTGTGGATTCATTAATCCCAGAAGTAAGTATTGATTCTGTTTTAACCCATCCATCAATCAAGGAAGGTTACAAAGCCTTTGAAGAAATTAAGGACTGGGATTATGTAAAAGGTTAACAATGCCTAACAGGTCGGTATATGCAATTGGCTTCTGTGCCGCGAGAATCTTCTTACTAAAGAGGACCGTTTTGTGGCCAGCGGCACAGGCCGCCCCGGCACCGCCGGGGGCTCCCGCCGGTGTCACGGTTTTTGCCAACGCGATAATAAACTAATAACCGCCTAACCCTACATCGCACCACGACTGCAAAAACACGCGCCACCGCGACCCGATAGCTATCGGGTCTGCGCCAACGCCACATACCGCCGGACCGTTATAAACCATTGAAAGCCTGCAAATAAGTAAATTTGAGATTAAATTTGAGCACAGTAGAAAGTCTTTCATGACATGAGAAATACAAGTCCAAAGTATAATACTTCAGTTTCTTTCGAAACATCAATGATTGCTGCCTGCGGTATGAATTGTGGGTGCTGTATTGGTTACATGAGACCGAAAAATAAATGTCCAGGATGTAGATTTATAATTGAAGGTAAAGCTAGAGTTCATTGTGTAATAAGAAATTGCGATTTACTCAAAAAGACTGACTCTAATTTCTGTTTTGATTGTCAGAAATATCCATGTCAGAGATTAAAACAACTTGATAAAAGATACCGAACAAGGTACAATACCAGTTTTCTTGAAAATCTAATGATGATTAAACAAAAGGGAATGGATTGCTTTCTTTCTTTTGAAACCGACAGAAGGAAGTGTCCCGACTGTGGAGCAACTTTAAGTGTTCACCGTGGCCAATGTCTAGCCTGTTCGAAAATTTTAAATAACAACGGTTTATAACACGGACAATATGGGTAAGTTGTTCGTCACAGTTTTTGCTTTTACTCCTGCACTCAAGACAAATTTGTAATGGTTCTTGCACCCGGACACGCGCATCTGCTCGCAATTAAAATTCAGTTTACATTGACAGATTTCTAGTTTCGAGATAGTCTGTACCGCGACACTGCACCAGTACACGCCACCAAATTTGTAACCGGGAATAAATTCGCGGCTCCGATCAAACTTGTACCACTATCGCGCGAGTAGGTAATAAAATTTGTACCATGACGGCAAAAACTGCGCCGTACCCTCCTTGCACCGGGACAGCTTTGTGGCCTACCGGGACAACTTTGTGGCGGTGCTGGCGTCGAGTAACACAACCTCCCCATATTGCCGGGCCGTTACCGCCAATGCTGGGGCACATCCAATTAAAATTAAATTAAGATTTGCAAAATGTTGTCTAATCAGTTAACTTTGTGGCATGGCTTTTGAAAGACAAATTATCTTCTATAAGAGATATTTTCTGGATTTCTATGAAGAACAACCAGATGATGTTCAATCAAAAATTGAATGGACACTGGGATTAATCAGGGTAACACTTCATGTTCCGGAAAAACATTTTAAACACATGGAGGGTACCAAAGGTCTTTATGAAATTAGGGTTGAGATAGGCAATAACATTTATAGAATCTTTTCATTCTTTGATCAAGGTAATATTGTAGTGGTCGGGAATGCATACATAAAGAAAACACAGAAGACACCTAAGAAAGAGATTGAAAGAGCTTTAAGAATTATGGAGGAGTACAAAAATGAAAAAGGCAGAAAATAACATAACAACTTTTGAGGAACTTCTCGACAATAAATACGGTAAAAGAGGTACCCCAAAACGTGAGGAATGGGAACAGCAGTTTGAGATCTTCAGGATTGGTGCGTTACTTGAGGATGCCAGGCTTAAAATGGGGCTTACTCAAGAAGAGCTTGCCAAGAGATGTGGAACCAACAAATCATACATTTCAAGGATTGAGAATAATGCTTCAGATATAAGATTGTCAACCTTGATGAAGATTATTCGTAAGGGGTTTGGGGGGCATTTAACACTTTCACTGCAACTTGATTAAAAAGCACTGTCGGTAACAGGTCGGTATATGTCATTGGCGCTCCGCACCGCGACTGGTTTATGCGCGCTGATCCGACAGACCAGCACCTCAAAAACCAGTTGGTGCTTTATCGGCCCGGCTTTGCGGCTAAAGCCGCCGGGCAAAAACCATTGCGCGGTGCGGCCCGGCCCCGCTCCCGCGGGGCACTCCCTCCTGGTGTCACGGTTTTTGCCAACGCGAGAATAAAGTAATTCCCGCATAAACTTGCATCGCACCACGAGTGCAAAAACACCCCGACCTCTCTGCGTTCGGTACGGGGCACGGCGCTCCACCGCAACTCTGCGCCAACAACACATACCGCCAAACGTTACCAGCAATTTTGGGTAAAAATGGAATAAACATTTGTTTCCTAATAAAGAAACATATATCTTTGTAGAAAATAGTGACTGTGACCGAAAGATTCAAAGTTCGATTCTTAGAAGAGGCAGCCGAGTTTCTTGATAATATTGACGGGAAAGCCAGAGAGAAGATAATTTACAATGTACGTAAGGCTCAGGTAATCAACGATAACTCTCTCTTCAAGAAGCTTTCAGGTGAAACCTGGGAATTCAGGACTTTATTCAATAAAGCACATTATAGGCTATTTGCTTTCTGGGACAAATCTGGCAAACCTGATACTGTTGTAATATCAACTCACGGAATTGTTAAGAAAACAGATAAAACTCCCAAAAAAGAAATTGAAAAGGCAGAAAAATTGAGATTACTATACTTTGAACAAAAAACTCAAAAGCGATGAAAAAGGGAGAAATGAAGACATACAGCCTTGAGGAGATTACCGATAAGCATATCGGTAAGCGTGGGACTCCTAAAAGAGAAGCATTTGAGTCTGAACTTCGTCTTGACTTACTTGGAGAAGCTATTAAAAAAGCCAGAAAAGAACGCAATCTGACACAAGAAGAGCTTGGAAAACTTGTTGGTGTCCAGAAAGCTCAAATTTCAAAGCTTGAAAATAGCTTGACAGATGCCAGGTTTGAAACTATATTGAAAGTATTCAAAGCCTTAAATGCTAAAATCAACTTCAATATAGAACTGTTGGACCAAACTGTAAGAATAGCCTAGAAAAAAACTGCTGGTAACAGGTCGGTATATGTCATTGGCTTCTGTGCCGCGAGAATCTTCTGACTAAAGAGGACAGTTCTGTGGCTGGCGGCACAGGCCGCCCCGGCTCCCGCCGGGGTCTCCCTTCTGGTGTCACAGCTTGCCCCGATCTATCGGGGGTTTTTGTCAACGCGAGAATTTTGTAATAACCGTATAATCCTGCACCGCACAACGAGTGCAAAAACAAGTGCCACCGTGATACAAGGCAACTGACCCATACCGCCAAACGTTGGCAATAATTGTAGGCAACACGGCATAAATCCAATATTGATTATCTTTGTAAAAAGCATGAACCGTCATGACAACAATCGAATTAAAGAAACAACTTATCCACAGGATAGCAGAAATTGGGGATACCAATTTTCTAAAGGCCTTAAAAACCATTCTTGATTCAAAAGCAAATGAAGAAGTACTTAATCTGACGGCTGAACAAAAAGACGAAATTATTGCGTCCCGTGATGATGCTGAGAAAGGGTTTGTAACTGAGAATGCATTGCTAGACAAAGAAATCAAAGCAAGGCTAAACGCAAGATAGTCTGGTCTAGAAGAGCGCAAATCAAACTGTCAGATATTCTTCAATTCTACACTGAAAGGAATGGTAGTAAGGACTATTCAATAAAGCTATATGCTCAAATTTCGAAGAGTGTCAAACTCCTGGAAAAGCAACCAGATATTGGGCACAAGTCAGATTTTGAGTCTGTTCGCCGGCCGGCTTTCCCTTCATGGTGCCATGGTTTTTGCATTACCTGAAAATTCCGTTATCAGAATGAAATTTTGTGGTCGTCAAGCTCGATGGCAAAAACCTCGCCACCCCCACACTGCGGCAACTGCCCATACCGCCTAACGTTATGTTTAAGCGGGCTGTGTATTTCCTGACAGATTCGAAATAATTAAAACACAATTTCCAATGGGATAGAAACCGCCTAAACATAACAGTATAAGAATTTAATTTGCAATATATTATGACAATCCCTGCTTATATGACAGGACTAAATCATCATGATTGTTTCATCCTGGCACTTAGATTTTGTCAATTAATCGGGACTATGCAGAAACCAATCAGGTTTCGTTTTTGGAACAATTTTTGCTGTTAACAGATTAACAATCAAAACCTGACACTATGAGACTACCTATCAAACTTGTCATGTTCATTTCACTACTTGGACTCATTGGTTGTGAGAAACAGGCAGACAATCCTGAGGTTGAGACATATATCAACCAATTAAAATCAAACTCGTATGAAGCTTATGAATTACCGGCATTTCAGCCATCTGACATTCCTGCATTGCTAAAATACAGGAACTCAACTATGATAATTTCAAATTTTCCTCACAATGGGATTTCATCACTTTGGGTTCCTGACTGTAAACTTGGGATGTACGTTTTATGGACAATCGAATCAATAAGAGCTGCAGAAATTAATAGCAAATATTTAATTGGCAGGTTCCCATCGCAGAATCCGATCCTTGCCTATAGAGCTTCTCAAGAACTTAGTTTAGTTTATGACACAAAATCTCAGGAAGTAGCTGCAAAAGCATACTATGATTGGTGGTATTCGAGTTACATATTAAGCGACAAAATGAATATTGATCCTTTGAAAGACACTGATTATAGGTGGCATTAAGACTGCCGGACATTTAATTATTCCTAGACCTATTCAATCTGGACAACTTCATCATAATAGCTACATTCTCTATGACTCGTAGTTTTAACTTATCGCCTAAACATAACACGGATGGTATAGGTAATTGCCCTCAGCAGCCCGGACAGCTTAGTAATCAGCTCCATAAGTCTATGCGATCAAAATTACTCCCACTTATTAAAATTCCGGTACCTTGATTAATCCTGCTACCGTGACAATGTCAATAGGGCTACTGGCCGGCGCGCAGTTGTCATGGTTTTTGCATCGTCATCTTGACAATTTTATCGTGACGGGACAACTCGCGGCCATTTATCGGGACTCAGCCATCTGGACAACTTTATCCTGACATGATAACTCTCGTCGGTCTATCAGGACTTTGCAGAAACACATGCCAACCGCGACACAGACGTCAACTCCCTATACCACCGGGCCGTTAGCTGTAAAGAATAGGCATAGGACAAACATATGGGCAACTTTTCTAAAGAACTTTTATACTGTAATTAAGCGATCGATGGAGTTTACAGCCATTGCCATAACAACAATACCTTAAGAAAATAAAGCAACACATATACCTGCTATTGACAGACAGTTATTGTGAAATTGTATCATATTCTTTTCCAGCCATGTGTCATTGTCGGAACACCAAAAATATGGAAATGTGAATTTTAAGTTTCTTCTCTCTTCAAAGGTTTTAATACAAGCCCATTTCAGTTCACGACCCTCACTCCTCTTAGCCCGTTAACATAAAAATAACGCAATCTAATGCGGTAGATTTACTTTTCCGCGGTCTTTATAATGATTGATTTGAAACTTGTCCTTTAAAAGAAATTATATGATTACCAAAACGTTCAAATGGATCGGTTGTCACCAGGTAACAGCTTTTTTTATCATCACATTCGTAATAACATGGGGTTTGGGATTCTCGTACAAAGCAGTCATGAGCGGGAAGTACCTTATTTTGCCCCTAATGTTCCTGGCAACCTGTGGACCTGCCCTTGCTGGTATCATGGTAGCATGCATTTCCGGTTCAAGATAGATCATCGGCAAGAAAAAGGATTTCATGGATCGCTTTTTGCATCTCATGGATCGTTGTAACACTCGTCTTTATTGCAAATCATGTTTTCATCAATAAAGGACCTGTATCGACTGCACTTGTAGTACTGGTGGCTATCTCAGCTCTTCCTGTCGCATTTATCGTGAATCTCGTCTATACGCGTTTCCCCATTGTGCGAGGTTTCCAACTGAAGTCACTCAGATCAGGTGCTAATCCTGCATGGATCCTGATCGCGTTATTGGTTTTCCCTCTCCTGACGGTGATTTCGGCTTTGATCAGCAGGTTACTGGGTCAACAGTCACCCTCATTTTCCAGCCTTCCGGCTACGGGTTTTGGCCTGGTCGGATGGATTGCTGTAAAACTTCTGTCACAATTCTTTTTCTTTAACGGAACCGGTGAAGAAGTGGGATGGCGAGGTTTCGCGCTTCCCAGGCTCCAAGCGTATGCAAGTCCTCTTGTTGCCGGTTTGATACTGGCTCTTTTATGGGTACCTTGGCACTTATTTCTTTGGATTGGGGAAGGAAGAGATGTCTTGACAATATCGTTCTGGGCGAGTTCATACCTGCTCCACATACCTTCCGGCATTATTCTTTGCTGGTGTTACAATCGGAGTCACGGGAGCGTGCTAATCGCTGGCATCGCTCACGCATCTGCAAATACCGTTGTTGCGTTACTACAGCCTTTGGAACAGAAGATCATGATTATAGTCTTGTTTGTATTTGTTGTGGCAATTGTTCTAATAGATCAGATGTGGAAACGCCTTCCTGAAGAACATCCTGCGGTACAAAAGTCGTTGGCAGACTGAGCTAATACACGTTTTTGTTTCATATAACTTATTGAATCCCTCTCGGGAATACTATCACTCATTTATTACAACTTCACATAACACAGGGAATGGGCAATGAAGATTCACCTGCATAATAAACCCTACAGCTAACAGGTCGGTATATGCAATTGGCTTCGACTGGTTTTTTCGCGCCGATCCGCCTGACCAGCACCCCAAAAACCAGTTGGTGCTTTATGGGCCCGGCTTAGCGGCTAAAGCCGCCGGGCAAAAACCAGTCGGCCGGCCCCGTTCCCGCGGGGATCTCCCTCCTGGTGTCACAGCTTGCCCCGATCTATCGGGGGTTTTTGCCAACGCGAGAATAAACAAAACAACATCATAACCCTGAATCGCACCACGAGTGCAAAAACACCCCGACCTTCTCTGCGTTCGGTACGGGGCACGGCTCACCACCGCGACTCTGCGCCTACTGCACATTATTCGCCACTCACTTATGCTCGTGGCTCATGAGCTCATCCGCTCCGCGGCCTCGGTTCCGCCTAACGTTAGGGTAATGATATAAGAAGTAGTAATGTACGCTTATTATTTTGTCGGATTACGAGGTCTTTAACGGAAGATTATTAATAGATAGAGAGCCTATAAAGGATGAAACTTTTTAAAATAAAAGGATTAACAAATTAATTGAAGGCTTTGCCAGAATTACTGTGCTATGCTGTTACACCTATGACGTATTCACATCAGCAAAGCTTTTTGTAAGCGGGTAGGAAAAAATAAGAAAGTCGAAAGAGGTGATAATAACTTTGATAAAAACCGAAACAATTCCCTATTATATCTTTACAAGGTCAATCTATTATTAATTTTAATATAAATTTAAAGTAAAAGGAGATCATAAAATGGCAGAACCACTTGATGCAATTATGGCATTTCACAATGCTTTCAGACTCGACATGACGCGGATTGACTTAGCAGCACTCGAATCAGCACGCGGGAATATTGAATTCATACCGACAATACAGCGCTTCCGCTTCTTTAATGAAGTGCTTGCCTGGCATGCTCATGGCGAGGAATTGTCCATCTTCCCGACGGTTGAAATCGTTGCGCCCATGGTCGCAGAGGCCTATGAGAGAGATCACCGTGGTCTGGATGCTGCATTCGATGCCCTGAATACCGCAGTTTCTGCAAATGATGCATTGGCAACGGCACGCGCAACAGCAGCATTCAAGTTCCATCTCGATATACACTTAGGAAAGGAAGATGCACATTTGTATCGTTTAATGAGGGAGCGCGTATCAATGGCTGATCGGGGTAAGGCAGTCGGTATCATGGCAAATCAAATACCACAGGATCGCTTTCCGGAGCTTGTTGCCTGGTTATATCCCTTGATTGACCACAATGACCGCGAGAACATGACCCTTATATGGCAAATGCTGATGCCTCCTCCGGTATTCGATCAAGCAAAATTGCTTATTCAAAAGGCAATCGGCAATGACTGGGCCGAGTTAATAAGGCGTATTCCAACGCTGGAGTAAAGCATTCCCAGCTTGTATTCGGCGACAAGCATTATTTATCCCAATAGCTGGTTTGGCTGGCATAAGAATAAATCTGATGGTAAGATTGTTGATGAATGATAAGTGTGAAAGATTACATCACTACCCCTAACAGGTCGGTATATGTCATTGCCTCAGCTGGTTTTTGCACACTTATTCGACAGATCAGCACACCAAAACCAGTTGGTGCTTTATCGGCCCGGCTTTGCGGCTAAAGCCGCCGGGCAAAAACCAGCGCGCTGCCCCGGTTCCCGCCTGGGACTCCCTCCTGCTGTCACAGACTGCCCCGATCTATCGGGGGTTTTTGCCAACGCGACAATAAACAAATAACATCATAACCCTGCATCGCACCACGAGTGCAAAACACCCCGGCCTCTCTGCGTTTGGTACGGTGCACAGCGTGCCACAGCGATACAAGGCAACAGACACATACCGCTGAACGTTATAAACCATGCAATCACAAATCCATACAAATATGAAACAGATATTTACTGCCCTATTACTACTCTCCTGCTCGTTTATTTATGCTCAGTCAGGAGACAAAAACTTTATCGATTTAAACTACATTGAAGTAACCGGCAAAGCAGAGATGGAAATCGTTCCAGATGACATCTACATAAGGATCCTAATCAACGAAAAGGATTTTAAAGGAAAAACTCTGGCCGATATCGAGAAATTAATGTACGATAAGCTTAATGAGCTTGGCCTTGATCTATCCAAGGACTTAACTTTGAAGGACTTAGTCAGTAATTTCCAGTACTACTGGTTCATCAAAGCTGATGTTCAACTTTCCAAAGAGTATCAATTGCTTGTTCATGATGCTAAAACAGCTGGTAAAGTTTTTATAGGGCTCCAGAAACTTGGAATATCAAATGCCTCAGTAATTAGAGTCGAGAATAGCAAAATTACTGATTACCGCAGAGAGGTAAAAATAGCCGCTATTAAAGCTGCACAAGAAAAAGCAAGAGCACTTGCCTTAGCCATAAATCAAGATATCGGTCGGGCTATTTATATTCTGGAGATAGAAAATCCCAGTAGAGCCATGACGGGATCTACATCAAATATTGCAATACGTGGTTATTCAAGCTCAAATATTTATGGATCGAAAGCTCCTGAACCTGATATCGAATTTGAAAAGATTAAACTTGAATACAATATTGTTGCCCGATTTGAACTTAAGTAAATAACACAGTTTATAACAGGTCAGTAAATGCAATTGGCTTCTGTGCCGCGAAAACTTTGTAGTCACCACAACATATATGTAATGGCGGCACAGGCTGGCGCCACGGCCCGCCCCGACACTGCCGGGGGCTTCCGCTAGTGTCACAGCCTGCCCCGATCTATCGGGGCCCGGCATACCCTCAATGCACCTCCGCTGCTCAAAGAACTCGCGCGGGGCATACTGATGGCTCTGTCAGCATAATTCTCAATTCCCTGAAAACTTAAAATCAAACTAATATGAAAACAATGCGTCTATTTGCCGGGATACTTCTTTTAATTTCCGGTATTCTGCACATCATTGCCTATTTTCGGGCTCCTGACAGCCCGGGAAGCATACCTGTTCTTGCATTTGGTGTTATTTACATGATCGTTGGATTTCTCCTGTTCAGCAGGAAAAGGTACCCGCTTTACCTTGCAATCATTGTACCGTTTACCGGAATGACACTTTCGCTGATAAAATTCGGAATACCAGAATTGATTTCTTTGTCAGCCTTATTTAAAGTGCTGGAAATAATTGCGGTCGTTTGCTGTATTGTGCTTTTATTGAAAAGTCAGAAAACCAAATAAATCAAACGCCATGAAAAACCTTTTTGTCAACAGGTGCGGCCTACGGCTGGTTTTTTTTCTGTCAGTCGCAGTTGCCGCAATCCCGAATGTTTTTTCACAAGATCAGCCATTACAAACTGATTTGAATAACTACCCTTTGGTTACAGTTCGGTTAACCGAAACCCGCACCTTTTATTCAAAGATCCTGGAACAGGAAATGGTGCTTTACATTAAGATTCCTGCCACTTATAAAACCAACACACAGAAGGTTTACCCCTGCTGGTACTGTACCGATGGGAACCGGTCATTCCCAATGATAGCAGATATGGCAAACTCTTTCGAAGTCCCGGTGATTGTCGAACCTGAAATTTTCGTTGTGGGGATAGGATATAAGATCAGGGATATGGGCGACTGGGGAGCCTGGAGGACAAGAGATCTGACCCCGACCAACGTTCCTTCGTCGGATACCTACTGGGCGGGTATCTTTTCAAAATTTGCAGGCAGGGAGCTTGAAGTTAAAACCGGTGGTTCTGCAAAATTCCTGGAATGCATAGAAAAAGAGGTTTTCCCGTTCATGGAATCAAATTACCGTGTTTCTGCAACGGGCAGGGGGCTGGGCGGTTATTCCTACGGAGGTTTGTTTTCGCTGTATGTTTTATTTAAGCAACCGGAACTATTCAGCATTTACTATGCCGGAAGCCCTTCAATAAAATACGACAAGGGTGTGCTTTACACCTATGAAAAGGAATATGCCGCTACACACAGAGACCTGAATGCAACGCTTTTCATGACTGCAGGAGGAGCCGAAGATTCGGCAATGGTAGCAAATGTAAACATACTGGCTGCCCAGCTGGTGTCCAGGAATTATCCAGGGCTCAAGGTCGAAACTCATGTTTTCCCCGATGAGACACACATGTCGTGCGTTCCTGCTGCCTGGATGAGAGCATTCAGGGTTCTGTATAAAAAATAATGTATCCTGCAATGAAACCGCCAAAATTTCTGCTGCTTATAATCCTCATTGGCAGTTCCCTGAAACTGGTATCGCAGGTAAACCCGGTTAGCATTGATTTAAAAAACAACGGTGTTAAACTGGATGCAAAATTCTATCCGGTAAATAAAACGGATAAGGTGCCAACGGTAATTCTTTTGCACGGCTTTCCCGGCAATCAGTCCAGCCCTTTGGGATTAGCGGAAAAATTGAATACCGCCGGATTTAATATCCTTGTGTTCAATTACCAGGGATCCTATATGAGCGAAGGCAATTTCACTTTCGACAACTGTATTGATAACGTCAGTGCTGCTGTTAACTTTCTGGCAGAACCCGGAAATCAGGCTCTATTCAAAATTGACACTTCCAAAATAGTGGTCTGCGGCTACAGTTTTGGTGGTACCATTGCCATTGAAAGCGCCATGTATAACGACAAAGTAAGAAACATCATTTCAATTGCCAACGACGATCACTCTGTCTCCCTGAAAAAAGTAGCCGCTGATTCAGCCTATCGTAAGGGCTATACGCAGTTCATTGCCAAATCATTCGAACCGGCAGGCCCTTTCAGAGGTGATCTGAAAACTCAGATGGAACTATATCTTCAAAATATCGACAGATACGACCTGGTAAAAAATGCCGAAAAGCTAAAAACAAAAAAAGTGCTATTTATTGTGGGTTGGCAGGACAAAACAAGCTTTCTGGAAGTAAACACACTCCCGCTTTACCGCAAGTTGCAGCAACTGAATGCGGAAAATATTTCAATAAAAGGATTTGAATCCGATCACCGGTTTAACAATGTAACTGATGACCTTGCAGATACTATAACTGAATGGATCAAAAATAATTAACGCGCTATAACACGGACAATAAAGGTAAGGTGTTTCCCGCTGCTCACTATGTTCGCGCGGGGCGTGGCGTGATAACCAATCTCTAAGAAATGGAATCAACAATTGCGTTTTGTGGGCTCGATTGTAGCAGCTGCCCTATTCATCTGGCAACCCTTGAGGAAGATTTTGATGCCAAAGCCAAAATGAGGATTGAGATTGCAGCTATGCTAGCCAGGATATATCATACAGCTCCAAAACCAGAAATCATTTGTGATTGTGATGGCTGTAAGATTATTGATGGTAGATTATTTACTGGTTGTGCCAGCTGTGAGATCAGAAAGTGCGCCATGGACAACAGCTTGGAAAACTGTGCTTATTGCAGCAATTATGCTTGTGATAAACTCAACAGGCATTTTGTGACAGACCAGGAAGCAAAAGCCAGACTTGAAGAAATACGTGGTAAAACATGTGACAAGAATTAAATAAAAGTACATGTGCTAACAGCTCGGTATATGCAATTAACTTCCTCACGCCATTCGTGGTTCGCTGAGCTCGCCGTATATTACTTCAGTTTTAATAACCATTCTTGTGGCTGTGGCTTCGGTTGCCTTTCTGTACCGCGAGAATCTTCTGACTGATGAGGGCAGTTTTGTGCCTGGCGGCACGGGACAAGATGTCACACTTTTTGTCTGGTGATGTGAACGCCAGACGGGCATAAAATGCATCCCCGGCTTCGTTTGCTCCGACGGGGCACCGTATGCTTCGTTCATTCCTGCTGACAGGGAAACTCTCGCCCGATGAAGAGACACTGCTCCAGCCCCAAAACACTCAGCGACACTAGATTATTTATTAGCGAGCCCTTGGCAACAAATCCGACATTATGCGGATATGAATAAACTTTCATACTTTCATGACTTTAAATAATTTACGCTAACACCAATTGTAAATATGAAAAAGGCTCTTTTTCTTCCGCTCTCAATTCTGTTGCTCCTTTCATGCAAACCGACCGTCAACACTGAAGCTGCCAGAGATGAGATTCTTCAAACTGAAAAAGCGTTTGAAAAAATGGCTTCTGAGAAAGGTGTGGCAGAAGCCTTTTACTATTTCGCTGATAAAAATGCCGTAATCAGAAGAGGAAACGATTCACTGATAATCGGCAAAGAAAACATCAGACACTATTATGACAAAAATGCCAATCCGAATGCAAAATTAAGCTGGACTCCTGATTTCATTGGCGTTTCAGATTGTGGAACACTTGGCTATACTTACGGCAAATATGTATTCTCAATTCAAGACACTTCAGGTAAAAGCATTGAACATACAGGTATATTCCATACCGTCTGGAAAAAACAAAACAAGGAGTGGCGATATGTTTGGGACTAGCTTTGTAAAAATTGATCAGCCGCCAAAGCCAATGGTGTAATCAATAAGCTCGCCTGCACAATTATACTGCCGGACAGGCAGGTGCAAGTGTTTCCACACCAATGCATTACATCTATCATGTGAAACAGAAAACAAAATAATGGTACCGCATATAGAAACATCAACAACAAAGAAACTAGTTGGAAAACGTATGAACATGACTTTCTCCAATGATAAAACTTTTGAGCTTTGGAGAAGCTTCATGCCTTTGAGAAAAGAGATTCATAATGTAGTCAATCCAGATTTATTTTCTTTACAAATATATCCTTCTGGCTTCTTCGACAGATTTGATCCAAACATGACTTTTGAGAAATGGGCTGCTGTTGAAGTCGCTGACTTTGATAGTGTTCCCGGCGATTTGTTCACAATAAATCTTCCTGGTGGTCTTTACGCTGTTTTTCTTTACAAAGGATTGTCCACTGCGGCTGCCGGAACATTTCAATTTATCTTAGGAACATGGATACCTAATTCCATTTATTTATTGGATAACAGACCTCATTTCGAGATATTAGGGGAAAAGTATAAGAATGATGATCCTGATTCTCAGGAAGAGATATGGATTCCAATTAAATTAAAAACATAACGCCAACACCTGAGAGGGCTGTATATACAACCTTTCATAGAAAACTCATTACCAGATAAAATATACATCCATAACCTAGATAATTTCATAGTATGCCTCCCGATATTCAATTATTATCGACAATAACCTGCCCTGCATGCGGGTTTAAGAAAGAAGAAACAATGCCGACAGATTCCTGCCAATTTTTCTATGAGTGTACAAACTGCAGCCAGGTTATTAAGCCAAAAGATGGCGATTGTTGCGTCTTTTGCTCTTACGGTACAGTAAAATGCCCATCCATTCAAGAGACTGGTAAATGCAACTGTTAAGGACAGGTTAGCAGCCAGTCGTAATTTAATCGATATCCAATAAACATTTTATAATATGAAACCAATACTAATTCTGCTGACATTCCTGATTTGTAACTCATTATTTTCACAGGTTCCGGATCCGGACATGGCTCTGATACCAGCTGGAGAATTCACAATGGGGAAAAACTCTTCCGGTATCACGGATTGGCAGCCTGAACATATAGTTTCAGTTGACGCTTTCTACATGGATAAATTTGAAGTTACCAATAAACTTTTTTTCGAGTTCTGTAAACAAACAGGCAATCCTCTACCGGAATTCTGGGGATCACAACAATTTAAATGCAGCCTCGATTATCCTGACCACCCGGTTGTAGGTGTCAGCTTTATGGACGCAGTGAAATATGCGCAATGGGTTGGTAAAAGGCTTCCAACCGAAGCTGAATGGGAATATGCTGCAAGAGGTGGATTATCTGACAGTAATTATCCCTGGGGAAATCAAATTGATTCCACCCTGGTAAACTACGGCAAAAAGTACAAGACTACTTTAAAGGCAGGTTCCTTTAAACCAAACGGGTATGGACTTTTTGATATGGGAGGCAATGTTTGGGAATGGACAATGGACAATTATGGGCATGACTATTATGCAAATTCTCCGGACCAAAATCCCAAAGGTCCGGATACAGGAAGGTTTAAGGTTATTCGTGGTGGCAGCTGGCATTCCGGAGCTATGTGTATTCAAACCTACTATCGTAACGGTTTATCACCCTCATGGACTGACTTTGCGGTCGGATTCAGATGTGTTAAAAGTGCCAAATAAATACAATTACTTAAAGGAAAATAATAATCCAGGCTTGAACTGACATGCACAAAAAAAGGACATTTTGGGCACGAATTTTTTACATTCATGTCCAGGTGCCATGAGGGTCAATCCTGTCTGGTTGATCATATCAAATAGTATTCATCATTTTAATCTACCTCCATGAAAAACCTATTCGTTTTATTTGCGTTTTCTGTCCTTGTTTCAACATCCAGTTCCTTTTATTGCGTGTTGATTGGACAATCCTCCGTAAACAGAGACACCGTTATTCTCGCTGCTCACGAAATTATTAATGAAACTACCTATTGCGGATTTGTTACAATTGACTCACTGGGACAACCCCAAATCCGGACAATGAATCCATTTCCTGTAAAGGATGACTTTGTTATCTGGTTTGCCACTTCAAGAACAAGCCGCAAAGTCAGGGATATTAAAGACAACCCTAAAGTCTGCGTTTATTTCGCAAACCATCTTACTGCGAAAGGGTATGTCAACTTAAATGGGGTTGCATCTGTAATAGATAACAGGGAATTACTTATTCAAATGAAACGAGAATATTGGAATGGCATAAAAGACTGGCAGGATAAATTTGTGTTGATTAAGATCATCCCCAGATCGATCGAGGTCATAAACTATAGACACGGATTAAATAATGATCCTGATACATTCAAAGCTCCATCCATCTCATTTTAAAAATCAATAACACAGCAACTAACACAAACGAAGTCGTTACCTCAAGCATAATATTCAGGTTAGGTTTTATTAATGAATTGTTGGCATAAAGTTTGCGGCATTATTCCAGGATAAGCATTAGCTATGAAAGCATCGCTTTACAATAAGATTAAATTCACAATTCTGGTCTTCATTACGTTAAGCATGTTGTCAGGTTGTGAAAAAATTCAACTTGGAGAACCTTATGATTGCAGGGTTGGAACGAAATATCTCCTGGATAAAAATTTGGTCTTCTCTATTGACAGTATAAGGGACTATCGATGTCCAAAAGATGTTGTATGTTTTTGGGGTGGTGATGTTGACCTGTACTTCAATATAAATATTAACCTGACAAGCATCGACACATTAATAAGGCTCTATAGTAACAACCCGATCGTAACCGGGGATTATACCTGGAAAGTACTTGAAGTGGATCCCTTGCCAAGAGCTGGCCAAGAAATTGGTCAAAAGGATTATAAGGTAAAACTAATCGTTCAAAAAAATTAAGCCTGACAAGGCGGTATATCCAGTTGACTTCTCCAAGCCAGGTGTTGTTCATCAGACTCTCCACAAATTACGTAAGCTTTAATAAGCATTCTTATGGCTTTTAACAGTGTACCATTGATTGGAATCATAATCGGGATTATCGGATGAGACCAACAATGACAGTTTCACATTAAGTCCCTGACCGGCAACCCTTATTGCCTTGTAAGAAATATTTCTGACATGATTATGAACATAACTGCTTCAAAAATTCTAATTTTAGTATAATACAAACTACGGAGGAAATATTATGAGTGAAATTATAACCAAACCAATTGACTTGGATATTGATAAATTTCTGAGGAGTGTAGAACCAGAAAAAAATAATTTCAGCTTCAGTTTCAGATATGAAAAAAATCTACAAGGCTGATTAAATAGAATGCCTTCACTGATGGGCATTAATTTATAACTATAAATCAAAGGTCAGACAATACATTTGAAGACTGGAATTATAAGGATTGAACTAAGAACCGGCTTCATTGTTTAAACCAATAAGATAAGATTTCTTGTTTTCATAAAATAGAAGCCATGTTAAAGGTTGAAGCAAAAAAGGAGTTGTCACCGGAACAACGTGAAAATCTTCTCAGAGCACTGAAATCCCGTTTTGAGAAAAACATGAATCGTCATAAAGGTCTTGAATGGGCCAAGGTACGGGCAAAGCTGGATCAGCAAGCTGGCGGAGAAAAGCTGTGGTCACTCAGTGAAATGGAAAGAACCGGCGGTGAACCGGATGTTGTCGGTCTTGATAAAAAGACTGGTGAATATATTTTTTATGATTGTTCGGAGGAAACTCCTAAAGGCCGCAGAAGTTTATGTTACGACCGTGAAGGAATGGAGGCCAGGAAAGAATTTAAACCAAAAGATACCGCTACCGATATGGCAGCAGACATGGGTATTGAGCTATTAACTGAAGAACAATACCGGGAGTTGCAGAGTCTTGGAAATTTCGATACGAAAACGTCGAGCTGGGTGAAAACACCTGCAGAGATCAGAAAACTTGGCGGCGCCCTCTTTGCTGACCGCCGCTATGACCATGTCTTCCTGTATCATAACGGTGCAGAATCTTATTATGCTGTCAGGGGCTTCCGCGGCTCGTTAAGGGTTTGAATCCTTAGACATGTTACCTGTATTCATCCTGATCAATTAAATCCAAAGCGATGACAATAGAACAAGGCACAAAAGAAAATCCCTGGAACCTTAAAACTCCTCCTCTTACCTCTGACTTCACGATCCACAAAGATGTCAGAGACAGCAAAGAAGTGCTTGTATGTACTGTCGGAAAGACAGTTTTATACTATGACTACCGGTGTCTTACTGATCTTCATGCAATGCTTAAAAAGCATGGAGATTGGATGGAGCTTGGTAGTGCTGATGAGCAGAAACCTGCAAAAGAGGGCACTGTCGAAGCGTGGGGTCGCTCGGAAAAAAATCCGGTCGGTGGATGGTATGGGCTTAAAAAAGGCCTCCGGGGGCGGTTCGGAATGTACATTCCCCCACTAATGGAAAAACTTGGACTGGCAGATCTTACCCATGATCCAAAAGGAAATAAAATGAGGGCAAGGTAATTTAACCGATATCCCATAAAAACTAAAAATATGAAAAGTCTATCTCTAATTCTGTTCGTTGTTCTGTTTGTCAGCTGCACTCCAGGGAATGATTACAAAACACTCCTTCTCAAGACCAGCGGTATTGTCGAAATAGCGCCTGATGAAGCAAGCATAATATTAGATGCAAATTGCATAGATATGAATATCAAGCAAGCCAAAGCCTGCTTAATTGACATCACTTCGAGACTTAATGATGATCTGACCAGTTTCGGAATTAAGAAAGAAGACATTTTGACAACCAATGTCAATCTGAGCAAGGATTATATCTGGACAAATAATTCTCAGGTTTTCAATGGATACAGAGCTTCGGCCACGACACATGTTAAAGTACGTGACCTGAAAATCCTGGATGAATTATATTCAAACCTTCTAAGTAATGAAAAGCTGACAATAGGCTCATTGTCATATAGCCACAGTAAGATGGACAGCATTAATGGAGTTGCTTCACTGAAAGCCCTGGAAAACGCAAATAAACTGGCAGATCAGATTCTTTCACAACTTCCGGAGAAAAGCAAGATTATTACTAAAATAAGCAATTTTGAAATATCAAAAAGCGAAGCTCAACCTGAACGTAACGCTAAGATGTTAGAAGTCAATGAACAAGCACTTGATAATAGTTTAATTACTGTCAATATAGGAAACATTATGGCTGTACAAAACTTATACGTGGAGTTTAAAATCTATTAAAAAATACCGCACATAACAGGACTGTACAGTCTAATCAATATATTTTCAGGCTTCCATTATTCATAACAGTTTTTTTAACTTGCCGCATCCTTATAATTTCGGATGGGAAAGAAGCAAATCGTCATAATTGGTGGGGGGCCTGCAGGATTAATGGCTGCAGACCTGCTCAGCGCAGCTCACAAAGTTTCTCTATTCGACAAGGGAAAAAACATCGGGCAAAAATTTCTGTTAGCCGGAAAGGGCGGTTTTAACCTGACAAATAATTTGCAGGGTGAGGAATTAGCCGGTAAATATTCACCTGCCGGGTTCATGAACAGAGCATTATCGGATTTCGACTCCTCAGCTCTCCGGCAATGGCTTTCCTCGATGGGTATCCCTACCTTCGTCGGGTCGAGCGGCAGGATTTTCCCGGAGAAAGGTTTCAGTCCGGTTGATGTCCTGAACAAAATAAGAGCGAAGCTGGTGGAGCAGGGTGTTCAGTTTCATCCCGAGCATGAACTGGCAGGGTTTGACAACGACAGGCATGTTACCCTGAAAAATAATAATCAGGAGGTAATTCATAAAGCAGATTACATTCTTTTCGCTCTGGGAGGAGCCTCGTGGCCAAAAACTGGTTCAGATGGCTCATGGCGGACTATTTTCGAATCAATGGGTATTGCTACAAATCCTTTTCAAGCGTCCAATTGCGGCATTAACATAAACTGGCCGGAGGCTGTCAGGCAATATCACGCCGGAAAGCCTGTCAAGAATATCAGGTTATCTGCTGACGATGTTGAAGTGTTGGGTGAGGTGGTTATTACTGACCACGGCATGGAAGGCAACGGTGTTTATCAGTTGGTACCAACCATACGTAACATGCTAAACAAAAAAATGCCTGTACATATTATTATCGATTTTAAACCATCAAATACCGAGGAACATCTCCTGCATAAAGCCAGGGGAAAGAGTATCAGTACCAGGGATTATGGTCAATTGTTCAATTTAACCGGCGTTCAGATGGCCATAATAAAAGCCTTCACCAGCAGGGAAAATTTTCTTTCGCTTCCCGGATTCATCACCAGCATCAAAAAACTCGCGATACCAGTTGACTCGCTGAGGCCTGTGGCAGAAGCCATTTCAACGATTGGAGGGATAGACCTGAATGAGGTAAATGATGACTTTTCATTGAAAAAATACCCCTGGATATACGCCATCGGTGAAATGCTCGATTGGGATGCACCTACCGGAGGTTTTCTGCTTCAGGGTTGTTTTTCGATGGGACATTATGCTGCCAGTTCGATTCTTGGAAAAGAATAAATCACCGGTGTTCCATAGGGTGATGATTATTCATTGGAAGCAGCAAAATTGCCTAACGGACCAGGCGTGACAAATATGTAAATGAATGGCCTTTTTTGGCCAGAATGATTTTGTTCGCTTTTTTACTTTTGCTCTGTGCTTATTATATCAAAGCAAAGTATCTTTATGTGCCGGAGCATGAGTCCTGAGTACCCAGTAAAAGTGAGGGATCTAACATAAGAAAAACGAAGAAACCAGGTACATTCCGGCACAATTGCCATAAATCAAAAGAAATTTAATATTGGCGACAGGCTAAGGAGCTTTAAGTATGCCTTTAATGGCATCAGGATGCTGTTTGTCAACGAACACAATGCATGGATACATTTAGCTGTGGGCGTACTGGTAATAACAGCCGGTTTGGTTTTTAAGATATCCATAATGGAATGGGCGGCAATATTTATTGCAATCGGACTGGTTTTTACTGCAGAAGCGATAAATACATCCATTGAAAAACTCTCTGATTTTGTATCGCCTGAAAAGCGAAGCCCAATAAGGGAAGTCAAAGATCTTGCCGCTGCCGGGGTGTTAATCAGTGCAATAACTGCTCTGATAATAGGACTTATTGTATTTGTTCCGAAAATCCTTACATTAATTGGTTGACAGGAAATCAATAAAAGCACTTATGCTCATACCCGGAGTAGGCAAATCTATTGCTCATGATTTGTGGAACATAGGTGTACGCAACATTTCAGATTTATCGGGTCAGGATCCTGAATTACTTTACGATTTATCAAATAAATTCTCAGGTGAAATCCAGGACAGATGCCTTCTGTACGTTTTTCGTTGTGCAGTTTATTATGCTGACACACCTTTGAAGGAACAAGACCCTGAAAAACTTAAATGGTGGAACTGGAAAGATAAAAAATAACTGTTGAAGTGCCTGCTCTGGCAAAGTTGAATAATGAACTATATTATCAGACCCATAGAAGAAAAGGATAATCTGAAGTTAGCCGCTATTATCAGAGAGGTTTTCAAAGAGCATGACGCTCCACGGGAAGGAACAGTCTATTCTGATCCTACAACTGACAATCTGTATGAATTGTTTCTTAAACCAAAATCAATACTCTGGGTTGCCGCAATCAATAATGAACCTGTCGGGTGTTGTGGCATTTATCCATCTGAAGGATTGCCCGGGGATTGTGCTGAACTGGTCAAGTTTTATTTATCAGCAGATGCCAGGGGCAAAGGAATTGGTAAGGAGTTAATGCAGAAATCCATCTGTTCAGCCATCGAATTCGGATATAAGCAATTATATTTAGAAAGCCTGCCCCATTTTGCAAAGGCAATTGGAATTTATGAGAAAGAAGGCTTTGTTAAACTGAATAAACCGCTTGGCAGCTCAAAGCACAAAACATGCAGTATCTGGATGCTGAAGGACCTGGTACAGGGCTGACACCAATCGAAAAAATAAGTCCCGGAAATGAACATCAATGACCTTGGTTTTACTGCAGATCTCACTGCCTATCTGGAAGAAAATAATCTCTCAGATTTTTCTGTCGGCAGGGTAACCCAGGAGCACCGTGAAAGATATGTCGTCTCAGACGGCGAAAAAGAATACGAGGCTGAGATTACCGGCAACCTGCGATTCTCCGCCAACTCACGGACTGACTTTCCTGCAGTAGGCGACTGGGTTGTAATGACAGTATATGATTCAGATCAGGCAGTCATTCATGAAATACTTCCCAGAAAATCAGTACTCGAAAGACTGGCTGTCGGCAAACCGGGTGAAACTCAGATCATTTCCACTAATATTGATGCGGCTTTCATTGTTCAGGCAATAAACAATAATTTCAGCATCAACAGGCTTGAACGGTACCTGACAATCTGCTATTCCGCGAAAATTGAACCGGTACTGGTAATCAGCAAGGTTGATCTGTGCACGGAAAAAGAAGTACAGGATGCCATAAGCAGTCTCGAAAAAAGAGACAGTAGAATAAAGTATATTCCGCTTAGTAACATGACCCTTCAGGGGCTCGACCAGGTACTTGATTTTATTCAAAAAGGCAGGACATATTGCGTAATTGGCTCCTCAGGTGTGGGTAAATCGACCCTCATTAATAACCTCTTAAAAAAGAACATCTTAAAAACCGGGCACATAAGTCTTAGCACCAATAAGGGAAGACATGTCACTGACCACCGTGAATTGTTCGTTCTGGAAAACGGCGGTATTATCATAGATACCCCGGGAATGAAAGAATTAGGCATTGCAGATTCAGCAAACGGATTGGAAATTACATTCGATGTAATTGTAAACCTTGCTCAAAAGTGCAGATTTAAAGACTGTACTCATACAAATGAAGTGGGCTGTAATGTTATCGCCGCTGTACATAATGGAGAAATCGATAAAGACTCGTATGAAAACTACATTAAGTTACAGAGGGAAAAAGCCCATTACGAATCTACAATTGCAGAGAAACGAAAAAAGGACAAGGTTTTCGGCAAGCTTATAAAAAACTATTATAAGGACAATGATAGAAAATAATATCAGAGACCTCTTCCCCTCTTTAAAAAATTCATGATGAAATTACGATACATTCTTTTATTTGTTTTGTGCCAGTCAACTTTCTGGGCTAACGGCCAGGTTGTCCGTGAACGGACCAATATGGATTTCGGCTGGAGGTTCGCTTTGGGTCATGCTTATGACCCCGCAAAGGATTTTAATAATGGCACAGCATATTTCTCATACTATACCAAGACAGGTTACGGTGACGGACCTGCCGACTTTTATTTCGAGGACCGCACCTGGAGACTGATTGACCTGCCTCATGACTGGAATATGGAGCTGCCGTTTGACAGCACAGGGAGCCACAGTCACGGTTACAGGGCCATAGGGCGTAACTTTCCGGGAAACAGCATAGGCTGGTACCGGAAGACTTTTACCGTACCTGAAGCAGACCTGGGGAAAAAGATATCTGTTGAATTTGACGGTGCACACCGCGATTCCAAAGTATGGGTCAACGGATTCTACCTCGGTGAGAACCACAGCGGATACAATTCCTTTGCATATGACATTACAGATTATCTGAATTACAGAGGTGAGAATGTAATCGCAGTACGCGTCGATGCAACAATTGAGGAAGGATGGTACTATGAAGGTGCAGGCATATACCGTCATGTCTGGCTGACAAAAACTGCACCGCTTCACGTAGCCAGATACGGTACTTTTATTACAACTTCTCTATCGGGCGATTCTGCAAAACTTGCCATTCGTACGACCATTATTAATGAATTCAATAAGTCCGTCATATTTAATGTCGGGCAGTTTATTGAAGACGCAGATGGCAGGATAGTCGCAGGAGATAACGGTCACAGTAGTGATTTAGCCGGAGGATGTGAAAAAACTGTTTATACAGATGTCAGCATCGTCAATCCAAAGCTCTGGTCAGTTGAAAGGCCCTATCTGCATAAACTGATCACCGTTGTTAAAGCAGGAGATACGATCATTGACAGATATGAAACTCCCTTTGGTATTCGCACAGTCAGGTTCGATGCTGACAGCGGATTTTTCCTGAACGGAAAACATGTCATATTAAAGGGAACCAACAACCATCAGGATCACGCCGGTGTCGGGGTTGCAGTACCTGATGCGCTGCAGGAATTCCGTATCAGGCGACTGAAGGATATGGGCAGCAACGCGTACCGGTGTTCCCATAATCCGCCCACCCCTGAGTTGCTTGACGCCTGTGACAGGCTTGGCATGCTTGTCATAGATGAAAACAGGCTGATGGGAACCAACAGTGAACACCTCGATATGCTCAGGCAGATGATGTTACGTGACCGTAACCATCCCAGTGTGATTCTCTGGTCACTTGGCAATGAAGAATGGGCTATTGAAAGCAATATCAAAGGGGCACGGATAACCACCACAATGCAAAACTATGCACAGCTCCTCGATTCCTCACGGGCATTTACTGTGGCAGTAAGCGGCGGATGGGACTACGGAACCGGAATGGTTACGCAGGTGATGGGGTACAATTACCTTGTGCAGGGTGATATGGATGCGCATCATGCAAAATTTCCATGGCAGGCCGGTGTCGGTACTGAAGAGACCAATACCATGGGAACGCGCGGGGTATACAGAACAAATATGGCTGCCGGCTACCTTGCTCCTTCGAATCGTATGCCCGAAAATGTCGGAACTGAATATGGCTGGAATTACTACCTGGCCCGCCCGTTTCTTGCCGGTTTGTTTTACTGGACCGGCTTTGATCACCAGGGCGAACCAAATCCCTGTTCATGGCCGGCGGTGGGTGCACAGAAAGGCCTGACAGACCAGTGCGGTTTCCCGAAAGATATTTATTATTACCTGAAATCATGGTGGGGAGAAGAGCCTGTGATTCATATCATGCCACACTGGAACTGGCAGGGTGAAGAGGGTCAGGAAAAGACAGTTACAGTTTACAGTAACTGCGAAAAAGTCGAGCTGTTTCTGAACAAAAAGAGTCTTGGGAAAAAGCCCATGAAAGTGAACGGCCACCTGGAATGGAAGGTAAAATATTATCCGGGCACATTATTGGCAAAAGGTTATATCAGTAATAAGGAGGTTATAACTGATAAAGTACAGACAAGCGGCCTGCCGGCAGTTATTCAGCTGATACCTGACAGGAAAAGTCTCAGGCCAGACATGAGGGACCTCACCGTCGTTACCGTGATGATAGAAGATGATGAGAATCGGTTTGTTCCGACATCCGGAAATGAAGTGACCTTTTCAGTCGAAGGCCCTGGCAGGATAATTGGTGTTGGTAATGGCGACCCTGCCAGTCATGAAGCAGATCAGTATATCGAAACAATTAGCTTATGCCCTATTGAAAATCTGAAGATCAAAACGACAGAAAACACAATAGCACGTCCTGAAACGGCAGAAGGTTACGATTACTCACAGTGGCAGGTGGCTTTTCCCGGTAGCCAGTGGGATACAGCAATTTCAAAGCCGGCAGTTAAAGGAATCATTATCAGAGGTGAATTTGTGGTACCGGATATCAGTAATGCTTCTGAAATTGCCCTGTATGCAAGATCATTGGGCGAGGAACAGGCAATATATGTCAATGGGCATCTCATATGTTCCGGTATGATGCGTGATAAAGCCAGTCACGAATTCAAGCTTGACAAGACAGTAGTTCACATGGGGAAAAATGAGTATGTGATTGTGGCGACGCCACTGTTAAAGCAAAACACCTGGGACGAGCTGAATACTTACCCCGGCGCAGTAAAAGTGGCTTACCCGGCCGGAGAATGGAAACGCAGGGTTTTTAACGGCCTGGCGCAGGTAATCGTACAGAGTACCCGGACGCCGGGGACAATAACGCTGAAGGCAAGTGCAACCGGATTAACACCGGCGTCTGCGGTCATTATTACAAAATAACACATACCTTTACTTAAGTTAACCTGTTGAATCATGAGACTGGTAATGAAGCTTTTGTCATGCATTCTGCTTCTCACCTTTGCCATTGGCCTGCAAGCCCAGAATGAGAACAAAAAGAATGTTTTCAGCGGTCACCTGGGAGTTTCGATACCCACAAACGAATTTGCGCAAACAACCTTTGATTACGACGCAGGCTTTGCAACTGCCGGAGGAAACCTTGAACTGGACTACTACCGCTATACCGGTAAATATTTTGCTTTAAATGCAAGTATCGGATATGCAGCTTTCGGATTCGATGAAAGTGCTTACACAAATGAATACTACCTTGCTTTAAACCGAACGGATGGGATAAAGACGGAAGCAGGAGCTTACCAGTTCCTCAATACATCCTTCGGGTTAGTATTCAAGATACCGATAGGAAGTGACTTTGAAGTTTTATTTGTTCCGGTGATCGGGCTTGCGCTGTGTCATCATCCTGATCTGGTTGTCAACGATGAGGAGACAGGGGTGATTAACAGCGTCAGTAAGGATAATTCCGCAGCCGCATCCGCCGGCATAAAAGCGCAGATTAACTATTACTTTTCAGGAAAGTACGGAATCAACCTCTCATACAGCAGGTTTTCCACCACTCCCACCTTCAGCGATGAAACAAGCTTCGAGCAGCATTTCACACTGCCTGTCAGTTTTCAGAATATCAACATCGGCTTAACTATCATGCTATAAAACAACCTGTCAATGAATAGAATAAGAGCCTTTAGATCACTAATCCTCGTATTTCCAATAATACTGACTTCCTGTTACGACACACACAGATTGAATTTTGACGCAGGTCTTATACCTGTTACGCCTCAGAATTTCTGGAAGGTCAATTCCTCAGGAGATGATTATAATTCGGACCTGGATTATGACTGGTCCGAAAAATACTTCACACTTATTTTTTCAACCAACAGAAAAATTGCCGGGGATTTTGACTTTATCTGTTACGACTGCATGGCTTACTCAGCTCTTTTTTCCGGAGAATTCGAAATGCATGCTGATTTCAGGGAATGGGAACTTATTGATTCAATTAACTCAGCAGGCAATGAACTTGGTCCTTGCCTGGTGTATGACCCGGCAAATGGGTTCTTTGATCCGACACAGCTCACAGGTGCTCAGAAACGGTTCTTTTATGCCTCTGACAAGGGAGGAAGTCTTGACATTTACTGGGCTGATCTGAAAGTGGTGGATGATGAATTTGCGATATCAGGTGAACCTGCTGAGATTTCAGAAATCAATTCCGGGTCTGATGATGCTTATCCGACAATTTTCTTTGACAGTCAGACCAGGTCCGAAGTCCTTTATTTTACATCAGACAGGGGTGACAGTTTTGACATTTACAAAGCCACCGGCAACCCGAATAAATTAATAAATCATTCCACGGGTGTGGTCATTGAGAAAGTAGAGGCATTAAGCACAGGAAGTGATGACAAGTGCCCTTATATCAGGGGTGATATCATGGTGTTCGCTTCAGACAGGGCGGGCGGATTTGGCGGCTTTGACCTGTGGTATTCAAAGTATGTCAATAACCAATGGTCAGCTCCAATAAATTTCGGAAATGCCATAAATACGGAATACGATGAGTACAGGCCCGTAATAGCCGAAATGAACGAGGTTCATTTCCTCAATAATTTCCTAAATGATCTGATGATCTTTTCCTCGAACCGGCCTGGAGGAAAGGGCGGATATGATTTATATTACGTCGGAATAAGTAAATCGCTGAAACAGATACAAAATTGATGATAAAGTATCACACGGCATCCGGGAACTTTAAAATTGCTGAATTAGAACCCGAATCTGACTTAATAACGGGTGCCGGTGATATGCTGGACATCCTGGTGGAAGCAGGATATCATGACTGCGACAGATTAATCATTCACGAAAAGAGTCTGCACCGTGACTTCTTCGATCTCAAAACCGGGCTGGCTGGGGAAATCCTTCAGAAATTCTCAAATTACAAGGTAAAGCTGGCTATTGTCGGAGACTTCACCAACATCAGAAGTAAAAGCCTGGGAGATTTTATCAGGGAGAGTAACCGTGGCAGGACAGTCAATTTTGTACATTCGTTTGAAGAGGCTATGGAGAGGCTGACAAACAAATGATCAAATGCGCCCTCTTGCAGCCGGGATGATTTAAAGGGAAACTCTTCCGGCTATCTGGCATGTTATTTGTGCCTTTTTACTCTGTTTTGTACCGGTAATGATATCATTTATACCGCCAAAAACCATGATACGAAACCTGACCCTGCTATTTGTACTTTTAATAGTCGCCGGGTGTGAGATAAACAATGATCTCCATCCAACGGCTCTGTTCGAGATTCAATATATAAACCACGCCTGGGGGTATCAGCATTCGGGATCAATAATTGATGCATCCGGAGATGTAAGGGAATTCGATCTTCCTTCTGTCTGGAATTATCCTGACAGTGAAGGCTATATCAGTGAAGCTGATATGGAGGAGAACCTCGCTCAGCTCGGAGAAATAACGTGCACGGTCAGCAAGCGTGATCTCGGATATTACTCTGTCAAACTTGCAAATGCTCAAAAAGGCAACCTGACGACTCCGGAGCATCAGATGTGTGATTTCGGCTCGCTCTCATATGCGGGATATATTTACGAACCCGTCCGCAACAGGTACAGGTATGTTCTCATCAGGCAGACCGGAGACTTTTATGTTGAGAATAAATCGAGGGAAGCATCTGATATTTATGGCTGGCTGACCAGACCATGTGACAACAACCTGAGCGTAACCCTGAGGTAATTTTATACTACAGGAAGAGGAAAGAGCATTGGCAGATTGGAAGGAGTTGCATTCCTGCTTAATTATTCTTTATACATTGGTTTCCTCATTATAGTATGATTTAATAAATTTAAAATGGCCCATATCAAAATCGGCGACATTATTCCCAATTTTTCCCTAAAAGATCAGCACGGAAATCTGTTCGATATCAACACATATCTGGGTAAGAAAAAACTGGTTATCTTTTTCTATCCGCAGGATGGAAGCCTGAACTGTACAAGAGAAGCCTGCTATTTCCGGGATATCTCAGATCTATTTGATGAGGCAGATGCAATTATTATAGGCATTAGCAGCCAGTCGGTTGAAAGCCATAAAGAATTTGCAGAAAAAAACAGACTCAATTATACCCTGTTAAGTGATAATGAAAATATTGTAAGAAAATTATTTGGCGTTCCCAGAAGGATTTTCGGATTAATTCCTGGACGAGTGACTTATGTTGCAGACCGTTCAGGTAAGGTAGTTTATATATTCGATTCACAGACAGAGGTTCAACGTCATGTAGATGAAGCTATAAAGATCTGTCTCCTGCTGAAAAAAGCTGATAATGTTAATAATTGATTTCCGAAATACAACGCTGAATTCATATAACCATCGGAAACGAATATCTCTTTAACTGGTTAAGCAAGCACATTTAGATACCGCACTGACCAAGTGGCTCATTCTGAGAAGCAATTACATGTATCCTATATTTTATTTGCTATAAAATAGGTTATCAGCGAAATGGCAGATGCTAATACAGAGCCCCAGATTAAATCAACAACCGTAACTAATAAAGGCCAGTCTTTCAAAGTGGCCAGATTTGTTAAATCGTAGGTAGCATATGTTATTAGACCAAATAGTGCTCCAAAAAGGAGTGCATGAACCCAGGAATGCTTTTCAACAGCTGGTGAAATAACAAATATTATCAGTCCGGCAATAAACAATAAATAGAAAATTATTGCAGCAAACCAATTAATATCTGGTTTCATCAAAAAACCAATCTGTTCCTGATAGAACTTTTTTGCCACAAGTACCAGCCAAACCATATCAATTACAAAAAAGACCGGTAAGGCAATAATAAATAGTTTTATAAACATTGTATCAATTTTTAGAGATTTACGGATTTAAAAAATAAGCAAACCTGGCCCGTCAGATCAGTATCAATTTGCATAGCTTCATATAAAGTATTTACCTAACCCGGAACCGTACCAAGTTAATAATTGTTAGTCTGAAAAGTATTTATAAGGTGAAAATACTTATTACAGCCTCAATCAGCTATTACAAGTGTCCCTGCGAACTGCCTGTTGCGGTCATTTGACTAACCGTGTCGGAAAATTCCTTAATTTTAAAAAATGAAACAACTTATCATAGTGATATCTCTGGTCATTATTACCGATAGCTGCAATAATCCCGCCAGGCAGAAGGAGGAAAAGAATGACGAAGCATTAGAGGATACCAGAAGAGTACAACATGATTATGCAACAGGGCGATCAACGCACAAGCCTGACCAGGGGTGAAACGCTTTATCCAGACAAAATGGTAAATTTCGACGCGGCTGAACTGACTGAAGTGAGACAACACAAAACTGTTACAAATGAAAGTTAAAACCGCGCTTCTGCTTACAGTACTGCTGGCTGCACCGACATGCCGCGCGCAGGAGCTGAGTGACAATCAAACCGTATTAAAAATACTGTCGTTTAATATTTATCACGGCGCAACTACCCGGGGTGATTATAACCTCGATGCTATAGCCAGGGTTATCATCAATGCTGATCCGGATCTGGTAGCATTGCAGGAAGTTGATCTCAACACAAACAGATCCGGACGTATTGATCTGGCGACTGAGTTGGGGATAAGGACGGATTTGGCACCATTGTTCGGCCGGGCCATGTATTATGACGGCGGGGAATACGGTGAAGGAATTTTATCAAAGTACAGTTTTATCTCGACCAGGAATGTGCCACTGCCCTTTACTCCGGGAAATGAGCCCAGGACTGCCCTCGCAGCGATAGTGGTACTGTCTTCAGGAGATACCATAACATTTATCGGAACCCACTTCGATCATCTTAATCCTGAAACTGACAGGGTAGCACAGGCTGAGAAGATCAATGAAGTGTTTGCGCAAGGCCCCTACCCTGCTGTGCTGGCAGGAGACCTTAATGCTCAGCCCGGCAGCAACGCGATCAATATCCTCGAGGAGAAATGGTCTTCATCATATAATAAAAACAACCCTGAGCCTACATTCCCCTCTGATGCTCCGGCGAAAAAGATCGACTATGTCATGCATTTCCCGGCAGGGCGATGGGAAACCCTTGAGACTAAGGTTATCTGCGATTCCATTGCGTCAGATCACTGTGCTTACCTGGTAACCCTGAAGTTGCTGAGCAAATAATAACGTCTGATAAAAAAAGAAGACATCCAACCAATACAGGCTAACTCATATGAAAAACTTCCACAAATACCTCGTTACAGTTGCACTGCTGTTCAGTGTGATTTCATGTCAGAACAATAATCAGTCATCAGAAATGATAATAACAAATGCAAAAATCTGGACCGGGAATGAAAGCCAGCCCCTGGCTGAAGCCATGGCTGTTTCCGGTGATTCTATCATTGCAGTGGGCAGTATCAGGGATATAATGAAACATAAAAACGAAAATACCCTCGTTACCGATCTGGAAGGAAAATTTGTCATCCCCGGCATCATTGATTCCCATTTACACTTTTTACAGGGAGGATTAAATCTTTCTTCCGTGCAGCTCAGGGATGCATCAACGCCTGAGGAGTTCATAAAAAGACTTGCTGAATATGCTGCTACAGTTAAACCAGGGACATGGATCACCGGAGGCGAATGGGACGGCAAGGGATGGGCAACACTGCCTGAAAGAAGCTGGATAGATTCGGTGACACCTGATAACCCTGTCTTTGTGGAAAGGCTGGACGGACACATGGGCCTGGCCAACTCCCGTGCCCTGAAGCTTGCCGGTATCGACAGGAAAGTAAAGGATGTAAAAGGCGGAACCATTGTGCGGAATGAAGCCGGGGAGCTGACCGGGATTTTCAAGGACAATGCTATGGATTACATCTTTAACAGGATACCGTCAGCATCGGACGAGCAGGTTGATAAAGCCCTGCTGGCTGCAATGAATTACTTTGCTTCAAACGGTGTAACCTCTGTACATGCCGTTGATGCCGCCAGTTATGCTGATGCAATCAAGAGAGTACGAAACGACGGAAAGCTGATCACCAGGGTATATGTCATGGAGACAATCAGCCGCTGGGAGAAACTGCAGAAGCAGGTTGAGCGGGACGGAAGAGGCGATAACTGGATAAAGACCGGCGGACTGAAAGGATTTATTGACGGATCACTGGGGTCCCATACTGCGGCATTTCTTGAACCGTACACTGATCTGATAACTGATTCCGGCCTTCTGGTCAATTCCAGGGAGGATCTTTATACATGGATCTCAAATGCCGACAAGGCTGACCTGCAGGTCGGTATTCACGCCATAGGCGATCGTGCGATCAATATGATGCTGAATATCTATGAGCAGGTGGAAAATGAGAACGGCGTGAAGGACCGGAGGTTCAGAATAGAGCATTCGCAGCACATTGCTCCCGGTGATGTCGAAAGGTATGCAAAGCTGCACGTCATTGCTTGCATGCAGCCTTATCATGCCATCGATGACGGCAGGTGGGCTGAACCTTTGATCGGTCCCGAACGGGTCAAATCGATGTATGTCTTCAAGTCGTTGTTTGATGCAGGAGCTGTCGTTGCTTTCGGCAGCGACTGGCCTGTAGCCCCGGCAACTCCCATGGAGGGTATCTACGCTGCCGTCACCCGCAGGACTTTGGATGACAAGAACCCGGACGGGTGGGTACCGGAGCAGAAGATCACGGTTGAGCAGGCGCTGACAGCTTATACCAAAAATGCTGCCTATGCTTCTTTCGATGAGAAGATAAAGGGAACGCTCGAACCCGGCAAACTGGCTGATTTTGTGGTGCTGGGCGATGACATCACTGAAATTGATCCCGTGAAGATAAGAGACACAAAAGTACTCCAGACATGGGTCGGCGGAAAGAAGGTATTTGACATTTCAGGTTATCAGAATGAGTAAGGCAAAGTTAAAGGGCACCTGTATCCTTGTTGTATACCTGTTTATGACAGCATGCGCATCAAACAAACCGGCGGATAACCTGGCACGCGAACTCAACTCGTTGATGACCCGAGAATTCAGTGCAGATGAACCCGGGGGCTCCGTCCTGATAAAGAAAGGAGACAAGACGGTCTTTAATCATAGTTACGGATTGGCCGACCTTGTGACAAAAGAAAAGATCTCGGAGAACACCCTCTTTAACCTCGGTTCAATCTCGAAGACGTTTGTTTCGAACGGCATTCTTATTCTGCAGGAAAATGGATTGCTTTCGGTTGAAGACAGTCTCAGCAAGTACTTCCCTGATTTCAAAAACACGGAGATTGCTGACAGGGTAAGGATAAAGCATCTGCTGTCGCACACCTCAGGACTGCCGGACAACAGGAATGTGGATGATAATTTCGAGTTTTTCCTGAGTGCAAAGGATGAGGAGAACTTTGCTCCTGTGAAGCAGGCAGACAGCCTTAATTTTGAGCCGGGGCAGAAATTTGAATACTCAAATCCGGCCTTCAATGGCCTGGCATTGATAATTGAAAAAGTAACCGGACAGCAGTGGCAGAAATTCATCACTGACAGCATCTTCATTCCGTCAGGCATGGTTTACAGCAAGATAACTGATGGCCCTTATCCCCAGGAAGGTGTGGCTCACGGTTATGAACTGAAGGATGGCGGATATGTCGAATCTGACTATGGCGAATATCCAACTTTTGCTGCTGCAGGCAATGGAGGGGTGTGGAGCTCTGTAACAGAACTTGCAAAGTATGAAAAGGCTATCCGGCAAAATATCTTCCTTGGCAAGGAGCTGACTGATATTTCGAGAACAGTCTACAGGCCAGAGAACTGGGCTGACAGCACTGGCCCGTTTATCGGGTACAGCTGGTTTATCGGCCATGGGCAGATGCCTGGCGGGAAAAATAAATCCGGGGTGAATTTCATTTATCATAACGGCGATCAGGGAGGATTCCGGGCATTTTACATTGTAATTCCTGAAAAAGATATTCTTTATATCGGCCTGTTTAACAGGCCACCGGAAGATCTTGAGAAAATTATTACAGAGGGAATTTATTTAATGGAAAGAAACAAATGGTTAGAATGAAGGGCTTCGTTTCAGTAAGTAAAGTTACTTCACCGTTCCGGCTGGAAACTATAAAAAGTAAATAACCGTCATAATGAACAGCTCTCTGATAATAGTAATTCCATGTTACAACGAATACGAAAGACTGAAGACAGGCAGTTATGAAACTTTCCTGAAACAGGATAACAACACAAGAATCATATTTTCCAATGATGGGTCCACGGATAAAACAATTGAAAAACTAAATACTGTAAGAAGCATTGACCCGGACAGAGTGTTCATCAATTCTCTTGAAAAGAATAAAGGAAAAGCTGAGGCTATTCGCGAAGGGATTTTGTACTGTTTTGCCAATAACCTGCAGTTTGACAGAATTGCATATCTCGATGCAGACGGAGCAACCTCTCTTGAAGAATGTCAGTCAATAAGCCGGTATATAAATGAAAGTGTGATATTTGCATTCGGATCCAGAATACTGAAGATCGACAGCAACATAGTAAGAAAGCCCTATCGTCACATCATTGGAAGGATCCTGGCAACAGTTATTTCCGGTCAGCTGAAAATTCACGTTTACGATACTCAATGCGGATGCAAGGTATTCAGTTCGGACCTCGCCAAAGAGGTTTTCAGCGAAAGGTTTATTTCAAAATGGCTGTTTGATGTTGAAATCTTCCACAGGATAATCAGGCTTTACGGAGCAGGGAAAATGCGTCAGATCTGCCGGGAGATACCATTACACGACTGGATAGATACTGCCGATTCCAAAGTCAGCTTTGCTTATTCTTTCAGAATCTGGTATGACATACTCCGGATAAAAAGGAAATACAGATGAAACACGGTCTTAAAACTTTATTACAGCAGCGCCATTTTTATCTCTGGGCATGTATTGCCATTATTCTGTTAAGATTATTACTAAACAGCTTCGTTCCTTTAATGGATAAGACCGAGGCAAGGTATGCCGAGATAGCCAGGATTATGGTTGAAACAAACAACTGGGTTACTCCCCAGATTGATTATGGAGTTCCGTTCTGGGCAAAACCTGTTTTATCAACCTGGTTATCAGCATTAAGCATGAAGGTGTTGGGTGTCAATGAATTTGCTGTAAGGCTGCCCTCCCTCCTCCTGAGTTTATTGATGGCGTTCATGGTGAACAGGTTCGCCGGAAAGAAAGATCAGCCTCTTTACTTCGCGAGTTTTGTTGTCATAACCTTGCCGGAATTCTTGTTACATATGGGCGTTGTATCTACAGACATAACATTGGCATTAAGTGTGGCTTTGATAATGCTGTCGTTCTGGAAGACCGTAAATGAGAATCAAAAAACTGCCTGGAATTATTTGTTTTTTGCCGGCATCGGGCTTGGCATGCTTGCCAAAGGACCAATAGCTCTGATCTTAACCTTCCCTCCTCTCTTCATCTGGATGGTTTTATTCAAAGAATACAAAAAGGTGTTGAGGGCATTCCCATGGCTGACAGGCTCTCTGCTGGTTATTCTGATAGCAGCCCCGTGGTACTGGATTGCAGAAGTAAGATCACCCGGATTTTTAAACTATTTCATTGTTGGCGAACATTTTAAACGTTTCTTTGATTCCGGATGGAAAGGTGACTTGTATGGTTTCGCCAAGCAGATGCCTCTTGGTATTATCTGGCTTTTCCTGGTTGCAGGAACTCTTCCCTGGATAATCACTGTCATCTCCAGGACATGGATGAACAGATCAGAGATTTTAAAGAATAGGTGGATCGGTTTCTTATTGCTGTGGTTGTTATGGACGCCTTTGTTTTTCACAGTTTCCAAAAGCCTCATCCACACCTATGTTCTTCCTGTAATGATCCCTGTGGCGTTGCTTGTAACATACTGGTGGACGGATATAAAATATAAAGCTGTACTAGTGTATACAAGCCTCATACTGCCATTCCTGTTTCTGATCATATTTATTGCCGGAATGACTGGCAACAGGATTGAGCACTACAGTAACACTGACAAGTATCTCATCCTAAATCAATCCGATACTGAAAATACTGATTTGTATTATCTTAATAAAAAGAGTTATTCAAGTCAGTTTTACAGTCGCGGCAAGGTAAGGAGTTTGTCACAGGCAGAACTGAATGAAAAGTTGAACGGACAGCTCCCTTTCAGGATAATTATTCTGAATAAACATCTGAAAAGCCTGAGTGAGAGCGAAACAGGTAAGCTTCGGTTGATAGATTCAAACTATAACAGAGGGTTATACGAATTTCACAACTGAAATCAAAGTTTAAGCGAAGATGGGCCTGAAATACTTACTTTCATGAGTTAGGTTAACGAAAACGGTATTGGACCCTGAGGCTGTCTTGCTTCAGGGTCTTTTATTTTACAGAGGATAAGCTCCGATATAGGGCAGGCCTTTTTTGGGCCGGTTGAGAAGTGCACTGATATCAGCCGGTAACTTAGAAGCAGCCTTTATACCCGGGAATGAAGGCAGAGTCTGATAGTTTCCCAGCTCACTGCTTTTGTAAACACTTCCCTCAGTAAAAAACAGGCTGTGTGCCGAAAATTCCGGATGAAGTTTATTCAGTTCGGCAGGTGAATCGAGTGCCGCAACGCAGTTTTCATTTGCAGCGGGGCTCCAGATGATCAGGGGCATGGTCCTGCCAACAGGATTTTGCACATACACATTATGGTCAATCTGAGCAAACTGAGGATCCTTGAGTCTGTCGCAAAGTATCTTACGCTGCCACACGAACAACAGCGGCCTGTCAAATCCGTCATTGCCGGTCATCAGGTTATTGACAAACACGTGGCCGTCACGTTCATCAACACCCGGGCCCGTGGCAGGGTGCCATCCGAAATGATCGCCGACGGCGCTTCTTTCGTTGCGGCTGACACAGGCAGTACTGTTGACAAAAGTATTCTGGTACATGCTGACATCACAACTGTTCAGGATATGTACCCCGAGTTCGCAGTTCACAAATACGTTGCCTGCACATATCGCTCCTTTTGAGATCTCAAAAAAGAAACCGCTCTCACCGGGCCAGGCCTGCAGGTTGGATATTCTCCTGTTGATGTCGCCGACGCCTTCCACCCAGTTATTTATGAAAACACCATCCACGTTGCCCACATCATACCAGATGCCGTTTGAAAAAGGAAGATCGGTGATCAGATTATCCCGGCAGGTGACCCTGTAACACTGGTTGAAGATCTTTACTGCGGCAGGATAGTAACCAGTTATCTGTTCAATGTTGTTACGCGCGAAGATGTTTTTTTCAAGAAGCACGTCAGAAGAACTCAGGATATAAATACCCTCGGTGCTGGTATCGCTCACTTTACAGTTTCTGAGGGTAAGCCTGTCGCCCCGCAGGTATGCCGCCACCCTCGAGCAGAATGTGATTGTGCAATGCTCAAGTGTGGTCCCGGTGACATCCTTTCCGTGATCACTCTCAGGGGAGATACCTTCGGGATCCTTCCCGTCCACTTCTATCGCCCTGTAGGCATACTGGGTGAAAGTGACGCCTCTGATCACGGGCCCGATATGATCCGATACCTTGCCGTGACATTCACCGGTGATCCGGTGAAGTCCCACATTGAATGCTGTAATTTCCACAATATGGTTTGCCGGATTTGTTCCGATATATACCAGTCCTGATTTATAATCTATATAATAGGAATTCTCATCAACCTCGCCCTCATATCCGGCAGCCTGCAGGAGCCTGCCGTCAATGAATACCATGTCATCATTGAATTTGTGAAGGGGTGTCTCTTTTCCGCTTCTGTCGCGCTGCCACCAGTCGGCAGGTGCCGATGGAAACAGCCTGTTCCATTTTATCGTCCATAAACCGTTGCCAAGATCCCTCCACCCCCCGGCGATGTACGATCCCTTAACGACGGGCTGCTCATCAAGGTAAGGCTGGATGGTTATCCCCTGGTTAAGGATCAGATCTCCTGTACGGTATACCCCGCCCCGCATAACGATAACATCACCGGTTTTTACCCTTTCTATAGCTGCTTCTATGGTAGTAGGTACAGCCAGGGTCTCGCCCGGTGATTCTCTGTTCCCGTCAGGAGAGACAAAGAATATTTTTCCATTGGTCTCCGGCAACGGCCATGATTGCCTGACAGGCCCGTACGGGCCTCCGGATGGCTGGCCTGCTACCGGCACGATAAGAATGAAACACAGCGTTAAAACACTTATTAAATGGAATAAGCAGGTTAACTTTAAACGACGGTCAGTATTCATATCTGTACTCTTTAATAATTGTACTTATTGCATAAAGTTATTAAACTTTGCCTGACTTTTAGAATAGAATTACCGAGGGCATTGACATGAAAAGATTAAATTGGTATCCGTAAACATGGATGCCCTGCTTAACAAAAGCCTTTGACACATGTTTATATTTATGAACAAATAAAGATATCAGAGATGAGCTACACACTTGAACCCGGGCAGAGGGTCATCGATTTCAGGCTTCCCTCAACTGAAGGTCCGGAATACGGACTCTCCGATTTTGATGAATACCCCTTCCTGGTGCTGTTCTTTACCTGCAATCATTGTCCTTACGTGATAGGCTCCGATGAGCTGACACGTGCCACAGCAGAAAAATACCGTTCTGCAGGAGTGGTCTTTGTCGGCATAAATTCAAACAGTGAGCATACTTATGAGGAAGACAGTTTCCCGAATATGGTGGCACGGATGGAAAAATACAAGTTCCCCTGGAAATACCTTTATGACGGCAACCAGTCCATAGCAAAGGCATACGGGGCATTACGGACACCTCATTTCTTTGTCTTCAACAAGGAAAGAGTGCTTGTCTATACCGGCAGAGGAGTTGATTCACCACGCGATATCTCGCGCATGACAGTAAATGATCTCGACAGGGCGCTCAGCGAACTGACTTCAGGCAAACCTGTATCGGTTCCAAAAACCAATCCTATCGGATGCAATATCAAATGGGAAGGGATGGATGCACACTGGATGCCTCCGGAAGCCTGTGACCTTGTATGAAACCTGCAATGACAAGCTCCGTCATCACAACAGCCAGGGAAAAAGCCGGGAACCTGTGGCTCGAAGTTTTATCACGCCGCAGAAAGAGGAAGATCAGCCGGCAGACCGATCCCGATACTTTTATCCATCTTAAACCTTCTGTACAGGTTAACTGCAAATGGTATGGAACCAGTTATGGCGGTTTTTATATCGTACCCTCACTTCTTGACAAATCATCAGTCATTTATTCATTCGGGACGGGAAGGGATATCTCCTTTGATATCGAGTGTATCAGGAGGCACGGGGCTTCGGTGTTTGCTTTCGATCCCACTCCAAAGTCTATCGAATGGATTGGCAATCAGAAATTGCCCGACAGATTTCATTTCCACCCTTACGGAATAAGTGCTTCCGGAACCGGTCAGGCTGATTTCTTCCTTCCTGCAAACCCCAGGGCCATTTCCGGAAGCCTGGTAAAGCACAAAGAGGTTGATGCCGCACAGTCCGTCAAAGTAATGATGAAGACATTTGACGACATTACCCGGGAGCTTCATCACACTCATATTGATGTACTTAAAATGGACATTGAAGGGTCTGAATATGATGTGACCGACACCATCCTGGCATCACCCGTAACAATAGACCAGATCCTCGTGGAGTTTCATGACCGGGATTTTGTACAGGCTGAACCAAGGTCCAAAGAAACAATCAGGAAACTTTCTGAAAAGGGTTACCTTGTCTACGGCTGTTCAAGGTCATATGAAGAACTTTCCCTGATCCATAAAAGCAGGATTAAAACATAGTTAAGACCATATTCCTGAAAATGAATATATGCTAATGATAATTTCTGATGAGTGTGCCAATAATTGATATCAGGGATCTCACAAAAACCTATGGCAAGGACCGGGGGATTGAACACGTCAGCCTTGAAGTAGAGGAAGGCGAAGTATTCGGTTTCATTGGTCCTAACGGAGCAGGCAAATCCACCACTATCAGGGTATTGCTTAACCTGATCTTCCCCACCGGAGGAGGAGCCACGATAATGGGCATGGATGTAGTCAGAGATTCGAAAAAGATCAGGTTACGCACCGGTTATGTTCCCTCTGATGCAAATCAGTATTCATCAATGGATGTGGATGAATTTCTTGGTTATTGCCTTGGATTTTACCGGACCGGGAATGGTGTGGCCCGCATAGCTGAGCTGTCTGAATTATTTGAACTGGACAGGAAAAGGAAGATATCGGATTTGTCAATGGGGAACCGCAAGAAGGTTTCCATCATTCAAAGCCTCCTTCACAGCCCGCGCCTTCTTATCCTTGATGAGGCAACCATGGGCCTCGACCCGCTGATGCAGGCAAGGTTCTTTGAGCTGATCAGGTCAGAGAACCGGAAGGGAATGACCATCTTCTTTTCTTCACATACGCTGAGCGAGGTGCAGTTGTTATGCAAGCGCGTTGCCATTATCAAGGAAGGCAGGATCATCAAGGTAGAAGATATTGAAACACTGAGGAAGAGGCAGCTGAAGAAAATACACATCGAATTTGCAGAAGAGGCTGAAAATGAAATTGCAGACCTGGGTGGCATTGAAAATACTCCTGTAGTATCCGGTAAAACCCTGCAGTTTATGTACTCCGGAGATATAAATGACCTGGTCTTAAAACTCAGGGATAAATTAATTGCCGATCTGACTATCGAAGAGCCATCCCTTGAAGAAATATTCATGCATTACTACAATTAAGCCCGGATCTGCCAGATGAACAAAAACCTCTTTATAAGAGAATTGAAAGGTAATGCCTTCAGCCTGCTGATGTGGACTATTGTCATTACGATACTGATATCTGTAACAATGTCGGTCTACGGGACTTTCCTGGAGAACAATTCCAAGATCCTGGCAATGATGAGCATCCTGCCTGAAGGAGCATTGCAGTTTAAGGGTATTTCAAACATTGACGACCTGTTTTCGGTACTGGGATTTTATACCGCCAATAATGTGATATACATGCTGGTGCTTGGCAGCATCTATGCAATAGTACTCTCATCAAATATTTTACTGAAAGAGGAGTACAACAAGACCGCGGAATACCTGCTTTCCTGGCCCCTGACACGCAGCGAGATCTTTTTCAGCAAGGCAGCAGTTGTTTTACTGAATGTCCTGGTACTGAACACGGTCACTGCCCTGGCTGGTTTTATAAGTATGGAAATTGTCCAGAGAGAACCTTACAGCATTCAGGCTTTTCTTATACTGTCACTCTATACCCTGTTGCTTAATATTTTCTTCGGAACAGCAGGATTATTCATGTCAACCCTTGTTAAAAGGTCTAAGCCTATAACCACACTAAGTATAGGCCTTGTGCTGATTCTTTATTTTACCTACACTCTTTCAAAAATCACTGACAGTCTTTCAAATTTAGGCTATCTAAGTCCGTTCAAATATGTCAATGTTGATACGGTAAACCCGGAATATGGTCTTGAGCTCTGGAATATGCTTTATTTCACTTCACTATCACTGCTTCTGACTTTTTTGTCTTACCGGTTGTATAAACGTAAGGACGTATATTTATGATTTTATAATTATTTTGGCAGCGGGATTTCTGAAACCAATATGGTAAGTCCGCTTTTTCAGTGCCTGATGGGCAGAAACTATTGCCTGAAACAGTAGTTGAGTTTAAAATTTAATCTTGAACAAATGGGTAGAAATATATTCATTATCTGTATGGCAGTAACAGTTTTATTATCCGATCGTGTCTCTGCGCAGGACTATTCAAAAAGTCTATTTGACGGACACTCAGATGTAGGAGCGTGCAACCTGAAAGGAGACCTGCAGTATGATGCCGAAATTCAGGAATATACTATCTCAGGATCAGGTGACAACATCTGGTTCAATAACGATCAGTTTCATTTTGCCTGGAAGAAGCTGAAAGGGGATTTTATTCTTACGGCCAGCCTGCAATTCATCGGGGAAGGTACTCATCTGCACCGGAAAGCAGGCTGGATGATTCGTCAAAGCCTTGATCCGAATTCGGAACACATCAGCGCCACGGTGCATGGCGACGGCCTTACGTCACTGCAGTACCGCCTGTCTCCGGGAGCTGACATGTCCGAAAGGAAGTCTGGGGTTGTTTCACCTGATGTGATTCAGCTTGAACGGAAAGGAAACAGGTTCATCTTCTCAAGTGCTGTGACGGGAGAACCATTTGACACGGTTATGATCATCAATGATGCAATGACAGGTGAAGTTTATGCCGGGCTGTTCATTTGCTCGCACGACAATAATGTGGTTGAACAAGCACGATTCAGTAATGTGCGTATCACCATACCGGCAAAAGATGACTTTGTGCCATACAGGGATTTTATCGGCAGCAACCTGGAGGTCATGGATGTTGAGACCGGCCTCCGTAAGATAATCTACCAGTCGCCCATATCAATCCAGGCACCCAACTGGTCTGCAGACGGCAAATATCTTATCTACAACAGCGGCGGCCTGCTTTATAAATTCAACCTCGACAAGGGTAAACCAGAAGTGATCAGCAGCGGTTTCGCCACAAGCAATAATAATGATCATGTACTCTCATTTGACGGGAAAATGCTGGGTATAAGCCACCACGTCGCTGAAGACGAAGGCAAATCCATCATCTTCACCCTTCCCGTAGAGGGCGGCACCCCGGAAAGGATCACCCCGCTGGGTCCCTCATATCTTCACGGATGGTCTCCTGACGGGAAGTACCTGACCTACACTGCTGACAGGCATGATAACTTCGATATTTATAAAATATCGGTCAGGAAAAAGAAAGAGGTAAGGCTGACGGATGCTCCCGGACTGGATGACGGCCCGGAATATTCACCGGACGGAAAGTATATTTACTTCAATTCAGTCAGGACAGGTACCATGCAGATATGGAGGATGAAGGCGGACGGGTCACAACAGGAACAGCTGACCTTTGATGATTACAACAACTGGTTCCCGCATGTCTCGCCTGACGGTAAACAGATCGTATTACTATCTTTCTCTCCGGAGGTAAAAGCCGACGATCATCCGTTTTATAAACATGTATATATCAGGATGATGCCTGTCGATGGCGGGACACCACAGGTCATTGCTTACCTGTACGGAGGACAGGGTACGATCAACGTTCCCAGCTGGTCACCCGACAGCAAAAAAATAGCTTTCGTCAGCAATTCAGACAATATTATACCCTGAAAACCAGCACAAAAAACCCTCCAGCACATGAAAACCCTTAAGCATTTCATTGTAATTGCAGGTTTTATCCCGGTACTCATATCGTGCAACAAACATGATGATGTGATCTTAGTGAGCCCCGGAGGCAATATAAAAGTAAGCATACAGGTCAGCGAGGATGGAATGGCCGCTTATTCTGCCTTTTATCTTGATCAGCCGGTGATTGAAAATTCGTCGCTCGGAATAATCAGGGAGGATGGTGATTATTATGACGGGCTGAAACTTGATTCAGCATCAGAAATCCTGACCATCCGTGATGATTACTCTTTGCTGCACGGCAAGAAGAAGGAGGCCCGCTATTCAGCCAACAGGCGTGTCTTACACCTTTCCAACGTCTCCGGCGGGCAAATGGATGTGATTTTCCAGGTGTCTGATGACGGCATTGCATTCTGTTACTCATTTCCCGGCACCTCAGATGCCGTAAAAAATATCACTTCTGAAAAAACCGGTTTCAATTTTGTCGCGGGAACCACATGCTGGATCCAGCCACGTGCTGCATCCAAGTCAGGATGGAACCAGTGTAACCCCTCGTACGAGGAGCATTATCTGGAAGAAGTACGCCTGGATAGTATCAGTTATGAAAAGAACGGCTGGGTTTTTCCTGCCTTGTTTCATACGAAAACCTGCTGGATAAATCTGACTGAGAGCTGGCCTGAACGCAATTATTGCGGCAGCCACCTTAACAAAGGTGAGGGAGCCAATGAGATGGTAATAGCGTTCCCTGAAGCCACTGAAGGTTTCACTGACGGTGTTGTGTATCCGCAGTCTACCCTGCCATGGACCACCCCATGGCGTATCTTGACCATGGGTGGCAGTCCCGGTGCAATAATTGAATCAACCCATGGCACTGACCTTGCAAAACCTTCTGAACAGGGCGACTTCTCTTATGTCATGCCGGGCAGGGCATCATGGAGCTGGGCATTGATGAAAGATGGTTCAGTGAATTTTGAGGTGCAGAAGGACTTTATCTCTTATGCCGCGGAGATGGGATGGGAATACTGCCTTGTCGATGTCAACTGGGACACGACGATAGGATGGGATAAACTGGCTGAGCTGTCACACCTGGCAGCTGAAAAGAATGTCGGACTGATAGTGTGGTACAACTCGGCAGGCGACTGGAATACAGTACCTTATCATCCCAAGGACAAGCTGCTGACCCATGAAAGCCGGGAGGCCGAATTCTCCAGGCTTGAAGAGATGGGCATCAGAGGCATCAAGGTAGATTTTTTCGGAGGCGACGGACAGTCGATGATGGATTATTACCAGGACATACTTGCTGATGCCCATAAGCATCACCTGATGGTGAACTGCCATGGCTCAACACTTCCGAGGGGATTGCACCGCACCTGGCCCAACCTGGTATCCATGGAGGCGATACGCGGGCTCGAGTACGCGACATTTGACCAGGTAAGTGCTGATAAGGTCCCGTCAAAGGCAACTACTGCAGCATTCATACGCAACGCCTTTGACCCCATGGATTTCACACCGGTATGCTTCACCTCCTATGACAATTTTGAAAGGGTGACAGGCAACGGCGCTGAACTGGCCATGGCGGTCCTGTTTCTCTCCGGAGTCCAGCACTATGCCGAGACTCCGAATGGAATGGCCGGGACGCCGGATTATGTAAGAAACATGATGAGCGCAATACCTGTTTCCTGGGATGAGACAAGATTTATTGACGGCTTCCCGGGAAAGTTCCTCGCGATTGCAAGAAGAACCGGAGAGGTGTGGTACGTGGCAGGTGTCAACGCAGGCAAAGAGCCGGCAGAGCTTAATATGAAGCTTCCGTTCATTGACCAGTCAAATGGCATTCTTGTCACTGAGGATGATACGCCACGGTCATTTGTTCTTAAGAAGGTGACTCTGGAAGGCGAAAAGTCAGCAATTGTCACCATCAGCCCAAACGGTGGATTTGTCATGAGATTTGATCCGTCAGAAAACATTAAACCTGAAAATGAATAAAAACACTTTTATCCTGCTGATTCTAACCTTTTTAATGTTGTCAGGCTGCGGCTCCGGCTATAAACAACACAAAGAATATGTAATGTGGTATGACACTCCCGCCAGGGAATGGACAGAAGCACTTCCCGTGGGGAACGGCCGGCTCGGTGGGATGATTTTCGGAAACCCTGCAGTTGAAAGAATACAGGTAAACGAAGAATCACTCTGGGGCGGGATGAATATCCCGAACAATAATCCCGGGGCCCTCGCGCACATGCCGGAAATCAGGAAGCTTATTCTTGAAGGCAGGATACCTGAGGCTTTTGCACTTTCGGAGAAGTATGTTGCCGGTATACCCATAAAGCTAAGGTCGTATCAGACGGTGGGTGATATTTACTTTCATTTTACCGATACCACCGGAGAGATTACACACTACCGAAGGGAACTGGACCTTGAGACCGGCATAGCCAAAGTCAGTTTCAACAGAGGCGGGAACAAAATTGAATATGAGGTCTATTCATCTGCCGCTGACAATGTGATGGTTATTTCGATGAGATCAAAGAAGAAAGGAGGCCTGGATATGTCCATCTCCATGGTGCGTGACCAGGATGCAGCTGTCAATGTTGAGGAAGGCCGTATTGATATGGAGGGACTGATTGTTGACACTGATGATCCTGAACTGGGGCCGGGTGGAGCACACATGAAGTTCTTTGCCTCCCTCCTTCCAACAGCATACGACGGAAAGCTGACACTTGATGATAACTCACTGAAATATACCGGAGGAACGGAGTTGGTAATGTTCTTCAATGCGGCTACTGATTACAATGTTGACGGCTTGAATTTCGACAGAACCATTGATCCGCGAAGGAAGTGCACTGATGCCATCAGTACAGCCTCCTGGAAATCTTTTGAGCTGCTCAGAAAAAATCACATCGCTGAGCACGCTTCGATGTTTGACAGGGTCAGTCTGCGTCTTGGAAAGGATAACAAGGCTGATACCATACCCACTGACGAGCGTCTCAGGAGGTTCCAGGCAGGCGGAGATGACCCGGGACTTATCGCGCTCTATTTTCAGTACGGACGCTACCTGCTGATGGGCTCGTCACGCCATCCGGCACAGCTCCCCGCAAACCTCCAGGGTATCTGGAACAAGGATTACCTGGCTCCCTGGGGTTCGGACTACCATGTCAACATCAACCTGCAGATGAATTACTGGCCTGCAGAGGTATGCAACCTCAGCGAGACTGTCGACCCGGTGACAACGTTCATGGAAGAGCTTACGGTTCCGGGAAGTGTCACTGCCCGCGAGATGTACGGTGCGAAGGGATGGACAATGCATCATACAACTGACGTGTTCGGTAAGACTGCCGTGATCGACGGCGTCTACTGGGGCATGTTTCCCCTCGGAGGCGCATGGATGACACTTCCTCTGTGGGAACACTATGAGTTTACAAATGACACCTCCTTCCTGCGTGAGAGAGCTTACCCGGTCATGAAGGGAGCGGCCGACTTTATCCGGACTTTTCTTATCACGGATAAAGAAGGGTATCTTGTCACCGCTCCCACTTACTCCCCGGAAAACAGCTATATCGATCCTGTCTCCGGAAAAGAATTCAAGCTTACCTATGCGCCGACGATGGACAACCAGATCATACGCGAGGTGCTCACGAACTGTCAGAAAGCTGCTTATATCCTTAATACTGATACCGGGTGGGCTGACAGTCTCCAGTACACGCTGCACAAGCTCCCTCCTGTAAGGATCGCTTCCAACGGAACTATAATGGAGTGGATAAGGGAATATGAAGAGGCAGAGCCCGGCCACAGGCACATGTCACATCTCTTCGGGCTGCATCCGGGAACACAGATCACGCCGGAGACACCTGAACTTTTTGCTGCTGCGCGTAAAACGCTTGAGCACCGGCTTGCTAACGGCGGCGGACATACAGGCTGGAGCAGGGCATGGATAATCAATTTCTATGCACGACTGCATGACGGAAATGAATGTTACAGGCACCTCAGGCTCCTGCTGGAGAAATCGACACTGCCAAACCTCTTTGACAACCATCCGCCATTCCAGATTGACGGAAACTTCGGTGGTACGGCAGGTATCGCAGAGATGCTTCTGCAGAGCCAGAACGGTGTGGTGAACATACTGCCTGCGCTGCCCGATGCATGGCCGGAAGGGTCAGTAACAGGATTGAAAGCGAGAGGCAATTTTGAGGTTGACATTGAATGGGAAGCAGCGAAAATGAAAGAAATTGTGATAAGGTCTCTTTCAGGAGCGCCTCTGAATATGGTGTACGGAGGCAATAAGAATTTCATGGAAACAGTTAAAGGCTCAACTTACAGGTTTGACAAAGATTTGAAATGGATGAAGTAATCTTGTTTATCGCACTTAGCCTGCCCGTCATATACCTCTCAAAACGGGCCCTTTTTGATATAAAAAGTCATGGCTTCCCGCGATTTTTCAGCTGGGAGTGCATTATCGTACTCCTCATAGCAAACTACAAATTCTGGTTTACTGAACCATTGTCGGTGAACCAGGTAATATCGTGGTTACTGCTAGCGGTTTCTGCTTACATGCTGATAGCAGGTGTCTTGCTTCTCAGAAAAGCACGTAAACCCGGAATAGTAAGGGTAGACGATAATCTCTTTAAATTTGAGAAGACCACTGAACTGGTAACAACGGGGATATTTAAGTACATAAGGCATCCCCTTTACTCATCGCTGGTTTTTCTTACCTGGGGTATTTACTTCAAGCACCCGACGGTCATAATGACATTAGTGGCCTTGCTCTCATCGGTCCTTCTATGGTTTACTGCAGCGGGGGACGAGAAGGAGTGTACTGCTTATTTTGGCGACAGCTACAGGGAATATATGAAACGAACAAAAAGATTCATACCTTTCGTTATCTGAAATAATATCAGAACAACATCCTGACCCGTATTGTTCCTTCTATTGCCCTCAACTCCCTGATGATACTGCTGTCAAGCTTGCTCTCCGTATCAATAATTACATACCCCACTTCAGCGTCAGTCTGAAGATATTCAGCTGCAATGTTTATTCCCTTTGACGTGAACACATAATTCACCTCTTTCAGCACTCCCGGTTCGTTCTTATGGATATGGAGGAACCGTTGCACGTTGAAGTTAGGCTGAAGCGATATCTGTACAAAATTCGTGGCGCCGATTGTGTCTCCGGTATCGCTGTACCTCACCAGCTTTTCAGCCACTTCTGTTCCGATGTTTTCCTGCGCTTCGGTGGTACTGCCTCCTACATGAGGCGAAAGGATGACATTATCAAAATTTCTCAGGTCTGAGACAAAGGGATCTCCGTTTGAAGCCGGTTCATCCGGGAATACGTCAAGAGCTGCTCCCAGGATATGTCCGCCTTCCAGGGCAGATACAAGATCAGGAATGTTGACAACGGAACCCCTCGATGCATTAACAAGGCAGGATCCTTTCCTCATACGTCCCAGTTCCTTCTCGCCAATCATATTGCGCGTCATGGTCGTCTCAGGGACATGCAGGGTAACCAGATGAGCCACTGAGAGCAGTTCATCAAGAGATGAGCAGGCGACAGCCTTGCCCAGGCTTAGCTTCTTTGCGATATCGTAATAATAGACATTCATGCCCATAGCCTCTGCCAGGATCGATACCTGCGATCCGATATGGCCATATCCTATTATGCCCAGATTCTTGCCGCGAACTTCGAATGAATTACTGGCTGACTTAAGCCACTTCCCCCTGTGTGCGGCAGCGTTCTTAACCGGAATGTTCCGCATAAGGAGGATACATTCGGCAATGACCAGCTCAGCTACGGAGCGTGTGTTTGAAAATGGAGCATTAAAGACTGGGATGCCCCTGAGCCGTGCCGCACGACCGTCAACCTGGTTGGTTCCGATGCTGAAACAGCCTATCGCAAAGAGCTTGTCGGCAACACTCAGCACTTCTTCAGTAATCTCAGTGCGTGAACGAATTCCTATTATATTTACGTTCCCTATTTTAGCCTTCAGGGCAGCAGCATCAAGTGAGCCTGAAAGGGTTTCTATTTCTGTATATCCGTTGGCTGTAAAGAAGTCAACAGCACTTTTATGAATTCCTTCAAGCAACAGAACCTTAATCTTTCTTTTATCAAGTGAGTATTTTGGCAACATATATTAATGAAATTAAAATAAACTAGGTTCCAGATTAATAAATAAAAACAAGCAAACAATATTATATGAAATAAATCACTATAGCTGTTATAGTTGATTGAATGTTGATAAATTAGCAGAGTGACAGTCTTAAGTTACCGGCGTTTGAGGATGGGTTCATTCCACTGGTGATAAAATTCATTTCAACGAGGAATAAGTTACTGCAGGCTTCAGCCATTTATTTTAGAAACAGCCAGAATGAAAATACTACTGACCGGGGCAACCGGATATATCGCAAAAAGACTTCTGCCGGTGATGCTGGCAGAGGGGCATCAGGTTGTGTGCTGCGTCAGGGACGCCAAAAGATTTAACACCTCCGGATTAAGAAATGATAACCTTAGTGTGATTGAGGCTAACTTCCTCGAAAGGTCATCACTTGAACAAATCCCTGAAGATATTGATGCTGCATACTATCTCATTCACTCAATGTCAGCATCAACCGGTGATTTTGATTCAATGGAAATGACCTCTGCAATAAACTTCAGGGACAGAATCAATCAAACACATGTCAAACAGGTTATCTATCTGAGCGGAATTGTCAACACTGACAAGTTATCAAAGCATCTTGCCTCACGCAAGGCTGTGGAGGAGGAACTGGCCAGGGGCACTTATCATCTTACTACGCTCAGGGCAGGGATAATTCTTGGCTCCGGCAGCGCCTCCTTTGAAATAATCAGGGATCTTGTCGAAAAACTTCCCGTTATGATTGCTCCCCGGTGGCTTAATACCAGATCACAGCCAATAGCAGTTCAGAACGTCATAGAATTTCTCAGTGGGGTATTGCTCAGGGAAACCACATTTGATAAAAGCTTTGATATTGGCGGTCCGGATATTATGACTTACAGGGAGATGCTCCTGAGATTTGCGGCAGTAAGAAATCTAAAGCGCCGGGTTTATGTCGTTCCGGTCATGACCCCTAAACTTTCTTCATACTGGCTCTATTTTGTGACCTCCACCTCTTACAAGCTGGCTGTCAATCTTGTTGACAGCATGAAAGTAGAGGTTATCTGCCGTGAAAATGATCTTCAGCAACAATTCAATATCCGGCTGCTGAATTTTGAAGAATCTGTCAGGGTGGCATTTGAAAAAATCGAGAATCACAATGTGCCATCAAGCTGGACCGATGCCCTGTCAACGGCCACTCTTCAAAAAGGTATATCAGATCTGATAAAAGTGCCCGAATACGGTTGCCTGTCTGACAGAAGAACAAAAAGAATCACCGATGAAGGGCTGGTTCTTAACAGGCTTTGGTCAATTGGCGGTAAGACCGGCTGGTATTATGCCAGCTGGCTGTGGGGGATCAGAGGTTTTATGGATAAACTGAATGGTGGTGTGGGTCTTCGAAGGGGAAGAAAGAACGATAACCAGATAGAACCTGGCGATGCACTCGATTTCTGGAGAGTGCTTGTTGCTGACAGAGCAGCTAAGAGACTGTTACTCTATGCGGAGATGAAACTTCCGGGAGAGGCATGGCTTGAATTCAGGATTGAAAACGATTTGCTGATACAGACAGCCACTTTCAGGCCGCTGGGACTGAGGGGCAGATTGTACTGGTACTCTGTAATGCCTTTCCATGAACTGGTTTTCAGGGGTATGATAAACCGTATTTCAAAATGATCGTTACATTTGACTGAATTTCCAGTTACCATGAAAATTGCTGTTACCGGCGCTTCAGGGCACGTTGGCGCCAACCTGTGCAGAATGCTGATTGACCGGGGTCATGAGGTTAAAGTTCTGATCCACAATAGTACAAAAGGCATTGAGGGCCTTGGCCTCGAATTTGTTAACGGTGAGATTAACAGTGAAACAGATCTCAGAAAACTCTGTTCCGGCTGTGAAATAGTATTTCATCTTGCAGCCTGCATAAGCATCCGGAAAAACGATGCAAAATGCCGGATAATAAATACCGACAGTTGTATCACTCTCCTCAAAGCAGCAAAGGCTGAAGGGGTTAGAAAAATAATTCACTTCAGTTCAATACATGCCTATGAACAGAAGCCCCTTGACGTTGAGCTGGATGAAACACGAAGTCTTGCCCTGGAAGGCGGGGCATCGTATGAAAGATCAAAAGCCATGGGCCAGAAGATAATGACGGATGCATCATCACCCGGGCTTGAGGTAGTTGTATTAAATCCGACAGCAGTTTTAGGACCCAATGATTTTCAACCATCGCTGCTCGGCAATGCAGTCATAAGATTCTTCAAAGGCCAGAATCCTAGCCTGCTGCCCGGGGGATATAACTGGGTTGATGTCAGGGATGTATGCTCTGCCGCAATCAATGCAATAGAACTCGGCGTTCCGGGAGAAAGCTATTTGCTTGGGGGGAGCTGGCAAAGTCTGAAGACCATGGCTGCTACGATTGAAAAACTCGGAGGCCATAAAGCTCCATGGCTGTATCTGCCAATGTCAGTAGCGTATTTCGGTGCCATCTTTCTGAACCTCCATGCCACCCTCACAAAGAGTGTCCCGTTGTATACTGCAATGTCGCTTGATACGCTGAAGCACGGCCATAAGAATATCTCCAGCAAAAAGGCTGCGAAGGCCCTTGCCTTCAAAACCCGTCCGTTTGAGGAGACAATGGCTGACACAATAGCATGGTTTAAAGAAAACAAATACCTCTGATGGATAAACCGACATTTGACCTTTTAGTCTGGCTCTGGACAGTAATTGCCCTGATAATTTTCCTCGTTCTTCTGTTCGTGACTGCCCCCTACGGCAGGCACTCGAACAGAAAATGGGGAGTGACCATACCCGACAGGATCGGGTGGTTCATTATGGAAGTCCCGGCCCTGATAGTGTTTCTTTCTTTATTATTTACCGGGACGGCTGAGAAAACAGTGACAGTCTGGATCATTGCCTCCTTATACGTCGCTCATTATGTAAACAGGGCGGTGATCTTTCCTTGGCGAATCAGGGTCAGAGGTAAGCAGATGCCGCTGGTAATTGCACTAATGGCTGTCTTCTTCAATTTAATGAATGCGGGCTTTTTAGGTTATTATGCAGGCTCACTTAATACTCATTTCACTGTCGTGTGGTTAAGAGATCCGCGCTTCATCGCCGGCCTGATTATTTTCATCACGGGAATGGCAATAAACATTTCGTCCGATGAAAAACTGATCCACCTGAGGAAAAAAAGTAACGGCGACTACCAGATACCGCGCGGCGGGTACTTCGAGAAAGTATCTTGCCCCAACTTTTTCGGCGAGATAATCGAATGGGGCGGCTACGCCGTCTTATGCTGGTCACTGCCTGCTTTTTCCTTTTTCATCTGGACCTTCTGCAACCTGGTGCCGCGGGCACTTGCACACCACAGGTGGTACAGGAGCCGTTTTGCCGATTATCCCCAGGAGCGAAAAGCTGTTTTTCCATATATTTTGTAATTTAACAGCATATAATTTCTGCTGTGAAAAGCTTTGATCAAAGTAACAGGTCCAGGTTTGTATGGCTGGGTGTTTTTGCCATTGCGATGGGCTTCCTGGAAGGCATCGTTGTTATTTATCTCCGGGAATTGTACTACCCTCAGGGATTCTATTTTCCGCTGAAACTGCTGCCTCCGGAAATGGTCAGAATTGAATGGATCAGAGAGATTGCCACGCTGATTATGCTGGCAGCCGTGGGCATCATTGCAGGAAGAAACAATCTCAGGAGGCTGATGTATTTTCTGTTTACATTCGGCGTATGGGATATCTTTTATTATGTTGCCCTGAAGCTTCTCATTGGCTGGCCGGCCTCGCTCCTCACGTGGGACCTCCTGTTCCTGATACCGGTGTTATGGCTTAGCCCTGTTCTTGCTCCGGTAATATGTTCCGTTACCATGATCCTGATGGCGGTTTTGATAACAGACAAACTGGAAAAAGGTTTTAAAGTCAATCCGCGGCCGATTGACTGGATACTGATCGCCGGAGGTGCGGCAGTTATTCTGTACACTTTTGTGTTTGATTATTTGAAACTGGTTATCGACAGCGGCGTATTGGCATCTGAAAGCTCATCGGATGCCAGGGAACAGTTGGTTAATATGATGACAAATTATTTACCCGGAACCTATAACTGGTTCCTCTTCATCATCGGAGAACTGATGATTATAGCCGTAACTGTGAAAATACTAATCCAATCCGATAAAAGATGAAAAGACAACTTACCCTGACTGCTATGATAACCTTAGTACTCGCCCTGACAGGCTGCGGAGGAGAAAAGAATAACTCTGCTGAGAATGCTGATCCATATCTCTGGCTTGAGGAGGTCGAGGGTGAGAAGGCTCTCGATTGGGCAAGGGCACAGAACAAGGTCTCGGATGACGCCTTTACCAGTTTGCCAGTATTCACTGAATTAAGAGACAGGTACCTCACTGTTTTTAATGACAAGGAAAGGGTGATTTATCCTGACATGGTTGGTGACTATGTATATAACCTGTGGCAGGACGAAAAGAATGAGCGCGGGCTATGGAGGCGGATGTCTGAAGAAGATTACCTGAACGGGAAAGATGCCTGGGAAGTGGTGCTTGATCTCGACAAACTCTCAGCAGAAGAAAACAGGAAATGGGTATTTGGAGGAGCCGCCTGGCTGGGACCGGATAATAACCTCTGCCTGCTTTACCTGTCCGATGGCGGCAAGGACGAAAGCGTGATCAGAGAATTCGATGCCTCAAAAAAAACATTCGTGAGCGGTGGTTTCTCAGTCGGTGAAAGCAAAGGCAGTGCCACCTGGATTGATAAGGACAATATTCTCGTTGCAACAAATTACGGTACCGGTACTGTGACTACCTCAGGATATCCTTCAATGGTGAAACTGTGGAAAAGAGGCGCCGATCCTGCCGCGGCAGAGCTAATCTATAAAACAGATACTACGAATGTGGCAATTGACCTCTCAGGTAATTATACAGACGGAAAACAATATGTCTTAATTCATGAGATAATAAGTACGTACAAGATAACAATGTACCTCTATACCCTTGATGGAATAAGGAGGATTGACGTTCCGTCGGACCTGGAGTATAAAGGAATGCACGGAGACGAACTGCTCTTTTATCTTCAGTCAGACTGGAAATCTGAAAATGAAAATTATAAATCCGGAACTGTAGTCAGCTATAATCTTACGGACTTCCTTTCCGGCAAAACAACAGTAAGAACTGTTTATCAGCCCGGGGAAAGGGCAAGCTTTGAATCACTTATGTCAGCAAAAGATTTCATAGTAGTATCTACAATGGAAAATGTGCAAAGCAAAATGAAGATCTTCCGCAGAGCAGGTGATCAATGGACCGGAGAGGCAGTACCTGTCCCTGAATTCGGAACAATTTCGCTTGTCAGTTCAGATAATCAGTCGGATGACTATTTCTTTTCTTTCAGCAATCCTGTGACACCATCAACTCTTTACCATGGTGATGGAAAACAAATTACAGCTATCAGGAAGCAGAAGGACTATTTTGATGCCTCCGGGCTGACAGTCGAACAGTCTGAGGCAGTTTCGAAAGACGGCACTGTAATTCCCTACTTCATTGTTCACCCGAAAGACATGGTTTCTGATGGCAAAAATCCGACACTTATTTATGGTTATGGAGGATTCAATATTTCCGAACAGCCAAGGTACAGCGCCGTTTGTGGAATCGGCTGGCTTGAGAAGGGAGGTGTATACGTCGTTGCCAATATCCGTGGCGGAGGCGAATTCGGTCCTGCATGGCACCAGGCAGCCCTGAAGGAAAAGCGCCAGAATGCCTATGACGATTTCTTTGCCGTTGCTGAAGATGTCATAAGCAAAAAGATAACCTCGCCGGAATATCTGGGCGCCTACGGATGGAGCAACGGAGGATTGCTGGCAGGCGTGGCACTGACACAAAGACCCGATCTTTATAATGCAGTGGTAATTGGTGCGCCTCTTCTTGATATGAAACGCTACTCCCACATGCTTGCCGGGGCAAGCTGGATGGATGAGTACGGCGATCCTGACAAGCCTGGGGATTGGGCATTTATAAGTAAGTATTCACCATATCAGAACCTAAAGAAGAAAACAAAATACCCTGAGCCACTCTTTATAACCTCTACAAAAGACGACAGGGTGCACCCCGGTCATGCCCGGAAAATGGCTGCCAGGATGATTGACATGGGTCACCCGGTTTACTATCACGAGACGATAGAGGGTGGTCATGGAGCTGCTTCCACCAATGCACAGGAGGCTGACATGTGGGCTATTATGTATACCTACCTAAATAAGAAGCTGATTAACAAATAATGGTTGGAGTAAAATTTTATATATTTATAGACCCGAATTGATCGATTAGTTAACCAACATAAAACCTGAATTATGTACAGTTCGATGCTGACTGATCTAAATTTATCAACTCTTTTGTTCCACCTCAATTAATCCGTTATGTCTGAAGAGAAGCAGGAGAAGGATGATGGAAAACCTGACCTGGATAAGGTAATCGAAACGTCGAGACGCGATTTTATCCGTAAGGTCACCATCGCCGGAGCAGTAACAGTCACGGGTGCTGCAGCCGTATATTCCGGTCACCGTTTTGAAAAAGGGAAACACCGTGAAGGCATGGTCAGGGTCCTTACCGAGGATAACCGTCTTGTCGAGATACCCATTGAGCAGATGAAGGATTTCAAGCCTGATCTGAAGATGCTGCAGAGCCGGGGCCGTGAAGGCATAAGCGGCCGGAAGTGGGTCATGGTGATCGATCTTTCCAGATGCAGGAATGCCAGGAAATGTGTGGAGGCATGCCAGCACGCACATCACCTGCGCCCTTATGAATACCACCTCAACACGCTGGTTATGCAGGAATCTGTCAATACGCCAGCCTATTTCATGCCCAAGCAATGCCAGCACTGCGACAACCCGCCATGTGTCTCCGTCTGTCCTGTTGATGCAACATTTAAAAGACAGGACGGAGTTGTGCTTATCGACAACGAGCGTTGCATCGGGTGCCGCTTCTGCATTGCAGCCTGCCCCTACTCGGCCAGGATATTTCACTGGCAGGAACCCTCGATGGCAGAGGCTGACAAGGACATGGAGTACGATGTGGAGCTGAACGTGCCCCATAAAAAGGGAACGGTCACCAAGTGCCTCTTCAGTGCCGACAGGTTGCGTGAAGGAATACTCCCCTACTGTGTCACGGCCTGTCCGAATGGGGTGTATTACTTCGGTGATGAAAACGAAAATGCCGTTACCAACGGCACTACAAAAGAAACGGTAATGCTTAGCGAGCTGCTGGAGAAGAACGGGGCATACAGGCTCATGCCCGAGCTTGGAACAAAACCAAGGATATATTACCTGCCTCCCAAGAACAGGCTGTTCGAATTTGAAAGGGGTGAGAGTAAAGAATACAAGGAAGAAACGATCTAAACAGGAAACATTATGGATGAAACCCGTTTCAATAATCCTGATGCACAGAGGAAAATTGATTCCATTGCTGCAGATGTATTAAGAAATGTAAGGATAAACAAGGGTTTTATACTCTGGATGGGATTTCTTTTCGCCCTTTTGGCCCTGTGTCTCCTCGCCTATAGTGTCCAGCTGAGGAAGGGACTTGGGGTTACCGGCCTGAGGGACTTTACCAGCTGGGGTATGTACATCGCCAACTTCGTTTTCTTCGTTGCGACCAGCCTGGTGGGAATGCTTATCAGCTCAGTTCTCGGACTTATTGGATACCAGTGGGTTAAACCGATTTCACGTATCGCTGAGATAATTGCCATTGCTTTTGCCGCCGTAGCCGGGCTGGTGATCATATCTGACATGGGCCGGCCTGACAGATTGCCCTATGTGTTTATACACGGGCGGGTACAATCTCCAATTTTATGGGATGTGACAGTTGTGACAACGTATTTCGTTTTAAGCCTGCTTCTGTGGTTCTTTCCGCTCATACCCGACCTTGCCATATCAAAAAGCAGGATGGAAGGAAGACCTGCTTTCCTTGTGAAAGCCTATGAGATTCTCTCATTCAGGTGGGAGCACCATGAGGCACAGTACAAAATTATGAAGCAGGCTGTCCGGATTCTTCTGATACTCATCATCCCGACGGCATTTGCAATACACACAGTGACATCATGGCTCTTTGCCGTTACGCCCAGGACTGGCTGGGACAGCACGATATTCGGGCCATACTTCATCTCAGGAGCTTTTGTCTCGGGAACGGCAGCAGTGATTATTGCCATGTATTTCTTCAGGGTAAATTACAGGCTCGAAAAGTACCTTACCGAAGATCATTTTGAAAAGATAGGCAGGGTGCTTGTGCTTGTGTCTGTAGTTTATCTGTACTTTAACCTGAACGAGTTCCTGGTACCCGGGTACAAGCTTAAAACAGGTGATGCCATTCACCTCCGCGAACTGTTCACCGGGCATTTTGCACCGCTTTTCTGGGGAATACAGATACTCGGGTTGATAGTACCAATTATCCTGCTGCTGTTCAGGAAGATCCGAAGACCGGTGCCGATGCTCGTCATATCTTTGTTTGTGCTTTGCGCCTCATGGCTCAAGCGCCTTATCATTGTTATCCCTCCGCAGGCTCATCCGAACCTGCCTGTTCAATACGTTCCGCCGGAATGGATTGTTTACAGGCCAACGCTTATTGAATCTGCCGTAACCCTGGCTTCAATACTGCTTGTGCTGATCATCATAACCGTTCTTTCAAAGCTGTTCCCGGTAATACCTATATGGGAAATGGCCGAAGACGATAATAAAGAATCCGTTAATATCGAAAAAAAGTAACAAAACGAGAATATGAAGAGCGTCATTGCGGTCATCTGGTGCCTGATCCTGTTCCCGTCATTTACACGGAGCCAGGAATGGATCGTACCGGAAGAGAAAAGAGGCAGGCTGAGTACTTTCCCGTTCACAGACGAGACAAGAAAAGAAGGTGAGAAACTCTATACCCTCAATTGCATGTCTTGCCATGGCAACCCCGGGAAAGGAAACTTCCTGGCACTGGTCCCCCCGCCCGGTGATCCTGCCACTGATAAGATACAGAGAAACAGCGACGGAGAGATCTTCCATAAAGTTACGACTGGAAGAGGACAGATGCCTTCATTCCGGAGTGTTCTCTCGACTGATGATATCTGGAAGACAGTCTCCTATATCAGAAGCTTCAACAGCAACTATGTCCAGAAGGTTATGCAGGTTATCACTTCATCAGCTTATCCGGGAGCCGTGATCAGCATGAAGATTGCCTATAACGCTGCGGACCATGCCATGACCGTTATGGCCCATGCGGCGGATGCAGAGAAGACTGTCCCTGTCACCGGGGCCGCAGTAAGGCTTTTTGTCTCGCGTCATTTCGGGAAGCTGCCCGTCGATGAGGAGAAAATCACTGACGCCAACGGCAATGCGGTCTTCATGATCCCGGCAAATATGCCGGGTGATACAGCCGGAAACCTGAGTATCAGTGCAAAATTTACAGATGAGGAGGTATTTGGTGTCGTTTCAAAAGATACTGTCATTAAAGCAGGTGTGATAACCGTACCTGTAAGCCTGGTGGCCCGGAGAGCCATGTGGAACAATGTCAGAAAAGCCCCTGTCTGGATCCTCCTTACCTATACCCTGGGTGTTCTTACCGTATGGGGATTTATTTTCCTGGTAATGATGAAACTGCGTGATATATATACTATTGGCACTGCTCTCAGGGGTAAACTTAAAAACGGTACGGAACCGGAAATAAATCACAAACAATCAGAAATATGAGAAACTTAAAGCCTATAGGGAGGATCCTCTTCGCCCTGCCATTTGCGATTTTCGGGATCAACCACTTCGTGATGATGGATTACTACGTCGGAATGCTGACCTCATTCATACCTTTAGGCGGTTATACAATAATTCTGACGGGGCTGATACTCATTGCGGTGAGCATAAGTATCATCACCAAAAAGTTCGTTAAGCTGTCAACGCTGATCCTTGCAGGGCTTCTGCTCACCTTTATTCTTACGATCCATATCCCTCATCTTATTGAAGGTACCGACAGACCCCTGGTTCTTATTGCGCTGCTTAAGGATATTTCGCTGATGGGCGGATCACTGATGATAGCAGGCATGTATTATGATGAAGAAAAACAAACAACGAAAAAATGAGAATAAAACATCTTGTTGCCGCAACCCTGTTGCTTTTTATCCTGCCGGTTATTATCGCACAGGATTTAAAGAAAGCTGACTATAAGTTCAAAGATGTGGAGATAGGTGTTGTTGAACACCTTGGTGACACTATCCCGCTGGATCTCTGGTTTTTCAATGAGGAAAACCAGAAGGTTACGCTGAGAGAGCTGATTGACAAACCGGTAATACTGTGCCTTGTCTATTTTGACTGTCCTAACATTTGCAGTCCGCTGATGGACGGCGTTGCAGATGTGGTAAGCAAAATGGATATGACCCTAGGCGATGATTTCAAGATCATCACCATCAGCTTCAACACAAGCGACACACCGGAAAAAGCACGGGAGAAGAAAGTGAATTTTGTGCAGCGGATCAGCAAGGAGCATCAGAAAGACTGGATCTACCTTACCGGTGAACAGGAGAACATCGATGCCATAACTCAGGCAGTAGGGTTTAAGTATATCCCTCAGGGACTGGACTTCGCTCATCCGGCAGTGATAACGATACTCAGTCCTGCCGGAAAGATAACACGGTACCTCTACGGCATCACATATCTTCCCTTTGATGTCAAGATGGCAATCATCGAGGCACAGAAAGGCATAGCCCGCCCAACATCCAACAAGATCCTGGAATACTGTTTCGGATATAATCCTGCCAGTAAAACGTACACCCTGCAGGTAACGCGGATAGTAGGGGTAATTACCATTTTCCTGGTTGTGGTGATACTGGGATTTCTGCTGATCAGACGGAGGAAAAAATAAATAGTGGCAGGTATGGTAAATGAAACACAGGTAAGCTACCTGGAATATCAGGGCAGGCACAAAGGAATATGGTCATGGTTGCTGACCACCGATCACAAGCGTATAGGACTGATGTACCTCTATGCCGTCATCGTCTTCTTTTTTATTGCTGCCTTTCTCGGAGTGCTGATGCGCATAGAGCTGATTGCTCCGGGCCGCACGATCATGGGACCGCAGACATACAACGGTCTCTTCACCATCCACGGGATCATCATGATATTTGTGATCGTCATCCCGGGTCTGGCGACCGTTTTCGGCAACTTCTTCCTGCCTTTGCTCATCGGTGCAAAAGACGTGGCCTTTCCCAGGCTAAATCTGTTCTCGTGGTACCTTTATATCACCGGAGCCTGCCTGGGAGTTCTTTCCCAGTTCCTGGGCAACGGACCGCCGGATACCGGCTGGACCTTCTATGTACCTTACAGCGTGGAATCGTCAACGAGTGTCATCTGGGCTCTCACTGCCGCTGTCATTCTGGGCTTCTCGTCAATTCTGACAGGGCTTAACTTCATCGTCACGATTCACCGTATGCGCGCACCCGGGATGAAATGGATGAGGATGCCTCTCTTTCCCTGGGCGATTTATGCCACAGCCTGGATCCAGATTCTCGCCACTCCGATAATAGGGATAACCCTTCTTATGGTTATAGCAGAGAGAGTGCTGAATATCGGTTTCTTCGACCCTGCTCTCGGCGGTGACCCGGTGCTCTTCCAGCATCTTTTCTGGATCTATTCACACCCTGCAGTGTACATAATGATATTGCCTGCCATGGGTGTCGTCACGGAGATATTCCCCACCTTCAGCCAGAAACCGGTGTTCGGCTACGGGGCAATTGTGCTTTCAAGCCTTGCCATTGCCTTTGTAGGATACTTCGTGTGGGGGCACCATATGTTCACCGCTGGCATGAGCTACAGCGCCAGATGGTTCTTCTCATTCCTCACATTTATCGTGGCAATACCCAGTGCCGTGAAAGTATTTAACTGGATATCAACAATGTACGGAGGGTCAATAGATCTTAAGCCTCCCCTGCTGTATGCCATTGCATTTATTTTTCTTTTTATGATTGGCGGTTTCACAGGTTTGGTTCTGGGGTCCCTTGCAACCAATATTCAGACCCATGACACTGCTTTTGTAGTGGCCCATTTTCATTACATTATATTCGGGGGTATGGGTTTTGCCTTTTTCGCCGCAATACACTACTGGTTCCCTAAGATGTTCGGGAGGATGTATAATAACAAGGTGGCTAACATTGCATGGGGCTTCAACTTCGTCGGGTTTAACCTTCTCTACTTCCCCCTGTTTATCCTCGGGTTACAGGGAATGCCAAGACGCGCGTATGACTACCTTCCCCAGTTCCATACAGGACACTTCATTTCAACCATCGGGGCTTTCATACTGTTTGCCGGACTGATTCTCATGGTGATCAACCTCGTTGTTGCCAGGCGGCGGGGAGCAATTGCTCCTGCCAATCCCTGGCACGGTGTCACACTGGAATGGACGATACCATCACCACCGCCGCATGAGAACTTTGACGAGATGCCTGTGATAACATCGAGGCCTTATTTTTTCGGTAAAAAGGATGAACCCAAATAGAAGATAATCCATGGCAGTTCATCAATCCCATACAGACCATACCGACAGCGAGACTGGCAAGCTGGGAATGTGGATATTCCTGTTCACCGAGCTTTTCCTTTTCGGGGGACTTTTCCTTGTATATGCCATCTTCAGGGCGAAGTACTCTGCTGAATTTCATACCGGAGCCGGCGAATTGAACGCCCTCATAGGAACCATGAACACCGTCTTCCTGCTTGTCAGCAGTATGACGGTGGCTATGGCCCTGGCTGCAATGCAGAAAGGTGACAGGGGGCTGACCCTCTTCCTGTTAACTGTGACTATTATTCTTGCAGCGCTGTTTATACTGAATAAATACTTCGAATGGTCGCACAAGTTTGAGTACGGCATTTATCCGGGGTCACCGGTACTGAAGAACTTATCACACGGTGAGCTGCTGTTTTTCGGCCTCTACTATATGATGACCGGCCTTCATGCATTGCACGTGCTCATAGGTATGGTACTGCTGTCAATAAACGTGGTGAGGGTGTGGGCGCGCAGTGTAAACAGTACGAGGTACCTGATGCTTGAGAACAGCGCCCTTTACTGGCACCTTGTAGACCTGATATGGATATTTCTGTTCCCTCTCCTTTACCTGATAACCTGAGAAAGCCATGAAAGACGACGAGAAACATATTTCAACATATTCATCCCTGGCGGTTGTGCTGGCCATTCTCCTGGCTCTTACCACTGTTTCAGTGCTCGCCACAGGATTTCATCTCGGACCTTTTACCGTAGTCCTGGCACTTGTAATTGCCTGTACCAAGGTTACCATAGTGCTTACCCAGTTTATGCATCTCAGGTTTGAGAACATGTTTCTCAGGCTGGCAGTAACAGGAGTGTTCGTACTGTTTGCGCTGGTGGTCATCATAACATTCGTTGATTATTACTTCAGATAAAAAGGATTATTATGTTTACAGGGGCATCAAATCTGGCAGAGGGAGTAGACAAGGCATTCCTGTTCATCTTTATTATAGCCTTCATTTTCATTATAGGGATAACTGCCTTTATTATCTACACTGTTATTCATTTTTCCCGGAAAAAGGGGAAAGAAGCAATGCAGTTCTCAAGCAACATGAAACTTGAAATCTTATGGACTGCGGTTCCCCTGGCACTGGTGATGTTAATGTTCTGGGTGGGATTGAAAGCTTTTGTACCGATGCGCAGGGTGCCGGCTGATGCAATGGTCATCAAGGCTGTCGGACGTATGTGGGAGTGGGAATTCATTTACGGCGACAGCCTGAAATCGAAGGAACTGGTGCTGCCCATCAACAAACCGGTAAAGCTCGAGCTGGTGTCGGAAGATGTCAATCACAGCCTGTTTATTCCGGCATTCAGGGTCAAGGAAGATGCTATTCCCGGATATAACAATTTCCTGTGGTTCACTCCAAATTATATCGGTAATTATGAGATCCTTTGTACAGAGTATTGCGGGCTGTTGCATTCAGCCATGACATCGAAGACCCGTATTGTGGAACAGGAGGAATTTGACAAATGGTACAAGGAGCTTGCCTCAGCAGCATATGTACCTGAGCCTGAAGGACTGAAGTTGCTCAGGAATACAGGATGCCTGGCATGCCACTCGCTTGACGCCACGAAGCTGGTCGGTCCGTCCTTTACCGGTTTGTACGGTTCACAACGTACAGTTGTTTCCGGAAATGCAGAAAAGACGGTGACTGCTGATGATGCTTATATAATCAACTCGATCTACAATCCAAATATTGAAGTGGTGGCCGGATTTCCAAAGAACCTGATGCAATCGTACAAGGCATTACTCACAGAGGCTGACATAGCTGTCATAACCGGATACCTGAAGACACTCAGCCAGGATGGCAATTAACCGCTCATCGGCAGCCATGATTGCAGAGCTCACAAAATGGAAGCTCTCGCTGGCCGTCGCGTTTTCTTCAGTGACCGGCTTCCTCATTTTCTCCGGAGGATCTTACAGCGGCCTGGCTCTGGTGGCAGCAGGTGTCTTTCTTCTGTCGTCGGGTGCTTCAGCTCTCAACCAGTACACAGAGAGGGGCAGTGATGCCCTTATGCCCAGGACTGCAGGCAGGCCTCTGCCCTCAGGCCGAATGACCAGGCTCACTGCGATTGTTATTGCTGCCGTACTGCTTGCCTCCGGCAGCCTCCTGCTTGGTTTCAGCGGCCGCATGCCAATCATCCTTGGTTTGGTGAATGTGCTTCTCTATAATGTTATTTATACCGGATTAAAGAAACGCACCACCCTTGCCATTGTACCCGGTGCGATGGTGGGAGCCATTCCTCCTGTTATAGGATATACAGCAGCAGGAGGTGCTTTGACCGACACTATAATCATGCTTTTCGCCCTCTTCATGTTTCTCTGGCAGATGCCCCATTTCTGGCTGCTACTGGTCAGATACGGCAGTGAGTACGAAAAAGCCGGCATTAAAACCGTGTACAGCACTATGGATGGCGCGAAGATTAAACGGCTGGTATTCGTTTGGATCGTCACCTCATCACTGGCGTTATGGATACTTGTCGGAATATTTTTACCCCTTCCGGCGTTTGCAGGTGCACTGCTGCTAATCCTTAATATTGCATTCATTTTTTTGTTCCGGAAGATCATAAGTCTTCCCGAGACCGAAAAAAGGTCAAAACATGCATTTATCCTGCTAAATTCTTTCTCGATTGTGGTGATGGTTATTCTTATCGCAGTATTAAATTTTTAGATCTTATATCATGAAGAAAATTATCTCGACGACGCTGGCGCTGCTACTGGTCATTTCAGCTCTTTCACAACCTCTTACCTCACCTGCTATCGACAGCCTTGTCGAACGGACAATGAAGGTCTTCAATGTACCGGGAATTGCCGTTGCGGTAGTGAAAGACGATAAGGTGATCCATATGAAAGGATATGGTGTCAGCTCGATAGCCACCGGAAAGAAGACGGATGAGAACACCCTGTTTGCAATCGCCTCCAACTCCAAAGCCTTTACCTCGGCCGCACTGGGCATCCTTGTCGATGAAGGTAAAATCACATGGAACACGAAGGTCATCGACATTATTCCTGAATTCAGGCTGTATAATTCCTATGTCACCGAAGATTTTAACATCAAGGATCTCCTCACCCACCGCAGCGGTATGGGTCTCGGGGCAGGCGACCTGATGATGTGGCCTGATTCAGCATCATTTACCAGGGATGATATCATCCATAACCTCCGTTTCCTGAAACAGACATCTTCATTCAGGACAAAATACGATTATGATAATCTCCTTTATATAGTTGCAGGAGTGGTTGTGGAAAGAGTATCAGGCACCACCTGGGAAGAATTCATTGAGGAGAGAATAATGCAGCCTCTTGGTATGACAAGGTCAGCCGCATCAATCAACAGGATTAAAGACCGGACAAATATCATTGATGCTCATGTGCCTGTCAACGGTGTCCTGCAGGTTGTCGCAAAACATGAAAGCGATGTGCATAATCCGGCCGGTGGAATATTCAGCTCTGTGGCAGATATGAGCAAGTGGGTCATCATGCAGATGAACAACGGCAAATACGGGAAAGATTTGGAGAAACAGATCTTCTCAGAGGAAGTGCATAACGAGATGTGGACCCCGCAGACAATAATACCGGTCAGAGGCCGCACAACCTATAAAACACATTTCTCCGGTTATGGTCTAGGATGGGGATTGGCAGATGTAAGCGGTTATCTCCAGGCATCCCACACCGGAGGGTTGATGGGTATAGTAACGCAGGTGACGCTGATCCCCGAGCTCAAACTCGGAATAATCGTATTTACCAACCAGCAGGAAGGTGCGGCTTTTACGGCAATAACAAACACCATCAAGGACAGTTACTTCGGAATTAAGGGCGCCGACAGGGTTAAAGAAGTGAATGAGTGGGTTCTGCGCAACCGGGCAGATGCAAAGAAGGTCACCGATGAAATATGGGTAAAGGTCGGAGAACATCAGAAGAAGGGAACCCGGTGCACTGACCCGGCTCTGTACACCGGCACCTACACTGACAAATGGTTTGGGGACATCGTCATCTCACAAGCTGATGGAAAACTCAGGTTCAATTCAGTGAGATCGCCGAAGCTTCGCGGAGAGATGATCTTTTACACGGGAAATACTTTCATTGTCAAATGGGATGACAGAACCCTCGACGCCGACGCATTTGTGGTCTTCGTGCTTGATAAAGACGGTAAGCCATCATCGATAACGATGGAAGCCATCTCGCCGCTGACAGATTTCAGCTTTGACTTCCATGATCTTTATCTGACAAGAAAAGAAACAGTTAACTGAGTTTTACTTAAGATACTGTCAGGCTGAAAGAAACTCATCCGGGACTTCTCTCAGACGGGAGATATCCCGGATTTTTCCCCTGATATCAAATCCTGCCGAGCATTTCACGCTGCATGATGAGCAACTCTCACAGCTGGTTCCGTCAAACCCGGCATCGTCAAGGTTTGCTTTCGCCAGCCTGGTATTCCGGTAGCCATAGGCATACATATAACTTCGCATGGCAGCCGGTATCTCCAGGTTGTAAGGGCACTGCTTCACACACCGCCGGCACTGGTGACAATAAAGACCCGGATTTGAAGCGTTAACTGCCAGTTCAATATCTTTCATTTCATCCTTCGTCATCCTGAGATCATTAATCATTGTCAGGTTCTTCTTCATCTGCTCCACAGAGCTCATCCCGGAAACAATGGTTGAAATATTTTCATTTTGCAGAACCCACTTTAAGGCCGCATCGGTATTCAGGGGCTGTGTACGGTTTTTGTCACGGTACCCGCCGGCAGTAGTCTTCATTGCAAGAATACCTATTCCCTTACCGGCAGCATAGGCTAACGCCTTATTCATCGCTTCCTTGTTCTCTGTGGTAAAGTTGTATGCGGTCATGACTATGTCATATATCCCGCTGTCTGCAGCCAGCCGCAGGGCATCCTCACAGTTATTGTGAGTAGCCGCACCGAGAAACCGGGTCTTACCGGCTGCCTTAAGTTTTCCAAGCGCTTTTAACAGCGGTTCATGCAAAAGGGATTCGCGTTTCCCGGCAAAAGGAAATAAAAAGAAATCGACATAATCAAGGCCGAACCGCGTTAGGCATGCCTCAGCTTTCCTGATGTAGGCATCGGGATCAAAACCGGAACCGAAAACCCCCTGCCTGTTGTCAAACCCGTCAGCGGGAACCGCTGTTCCGACAACGAATGAATCTCTTGGAAGACCTTTCAGGCCTTCGCCAACCATTTTTTCATTATTCCCTTCACCGTAATATGTTGCGGAAAAGAAAAGCCTGATGCCGGCATCATAGGCAGCACGGACAAAATTGGGATCATAGGCACTCCCGGCACCAAGGCTGATCAGAGGTGCCCTGATGCCTGTCCTGCCCAGCACCCTCGAAGGAAGTTCAGGAATCCTTTCCTGCCTTATATCCGCGGATCCTGCTGATCTGACATTTCCCTGCAGAAGTGCTGCTCCGGTTATACCGAGGACACTCTTCTTAAGGAACTCCCTGCGCTTGCTGTTTTCCATGGTGAATTTATTTATACCTGATATTGTAAAAGAGATTACAATTTACACAAATTTATCACGACGGGAAAATTATATCTTTGGAGCGCGGTTTTAACTTTTTACAAAATCCGCACATCAAGATGCACACGGCTTTAATAAATGCAGCCTTTTTCACTGGCAGCGAGATGGTAAGAGACAAGGCACTCATTATCTCCGGTGGCAGGATTACGGGATTTTCTGATCCTTCATTATTGCCTCCCGGAGTAACGACTATTGACTGCGGAGGGTTTCTGGTTGCGCCTGGTCATATCGATCTGCAGATTGCAGGCGGCGGCGGATTTCTTTTTTCTACCAACACGTCACCAGAGGCGCTGGAAGCCATCACTGTGGCTATCCTCGGCAGCGGTACGACCGGCTTTCTCCTGGCTCTTCCGACAAACACAGATGAAGTCCTGAGCAGTGCATTCAAAACCATCAGGGATAATCCGCACCCGGCAGTAATAGGTCTGCATCTCGAAGGTCCGTACATAAGCATCGCAAAGAGAGGGGCTCATGTCAAAGAGCTTATCAGGCGCCCGACAGTATCCGGATTAACCGCCCTTCTTAAAGAGGCGGACGGCATTATTAAAATGATGACCGTGGCTCCTGAGGTATGCACTCCTGAGATAATCAGCATACTCACGGATCACGGGGTGACAGTTGCCGCAGGCCACAGCAACGCTACCTTCAGGGAGGCCACTGACGGGTTCACAAAGGGCATCACGACAGCCACGCATCTCTTCAATGCCATGTCGCCTCTGCACCACCGTGATCCCGGTCTTCCGGGCGCGGTCTTCAGCTCCGATAAAGCCTGTGCAAGCATCATTGCCGATGGAATTCATGTGGACTACACCATGCTGACAATGGCCAAGAAGATCATGAAGGAGAGACTCTTCCTGATATCGGATGCCGTTGAGGAAAATGATCACGGTGCTTATCAGCATGTGAGACAAAATGATCGTTACACCTTGCCTGACGGCACACTCTCCGGCTCAAAGCTGTCGATGCACGCAGCTGTAAAAAACTGTGTCACTCACGCCGGCATCTCATGTGAAGAGGCATTAAGGATGGCCTCTCTCTACCCTGCACAGCTGATAAATGCAACTGACCGCGGCGTTATCTCTCCCGGAGCCAGGGCCGATCTCATAATTATGGACAGCGATCTTGAACTGAAAGGGATTTTCTATAATGAAAAAATGACAATAACAAACTGATATCATGGCACTTTTAGGAATTGACATTGGTGGAACAAAAATTGCTTTTGCGTTGTTTGACGACGCAGGCAATATAAGTGCAAAAGAGACCCTCGCCATAGGCAACCGCAGGGGAACGGAGGTTGGCAACCTGATAACCGTGACCGCAGCCCTGATGCTGGCCCAGGCAGGCAGTAATAATGATCCGGTAGAAGCAATAGGCGTATCCGTTCCAGGAATAAGCCGTCAGGAAAAGGGAACAGTATGGGCTCCCAATATACCGGGATGGGATGACTACCCTCTCATGAAAGAAATAAGGACCGTGGCTGAGCAGTTACCCGTATTCATTGTAAGCGACAGGGCATGCTATATATCCGGTGAAGTCTGGAAAGGAAATGCCCGCGGATGCAAGGATGTGATCTACCTGGCCATAGGCACGGGAATAGGTGCTGGAATTTTAGTCAACGGTGAAATACTACGCGGAGCCGACAGTATTGGAGGCGCCATAGGATGGATGGCACTGAGCAGGCCTTTCAAGAGCAGGTATGCTGTCTGCGGCTGCTTTGAATATTATGCATCAGGTGAAGGTATTGCCAAACAGGCTGCCGAATACCTCCTGAAACATATTGCATACGAAGGTGAGCTGCGGGCCCGTGAAGCCGGGAAGATAACAACGCAGGATGTCTTCTCCGCCTACCACAGCGGTGACCCTGTTGCTGCCGAAATAATACTGCAAGCTGTTGAATACTGGGGGATGGCTGCAGCCAATCTTGTCAGCCTGTTCAATCCTGAAAAGATCATCTTCGGTGGTGGCGTTTTCGGGCCGGCGACAGAGCTTATCCCTGACATCAGGCGTGAAGCGGAGAAATGGGCCCAGCCGATAAGCATGAAGAAGGTGAGTTTCGAAGCTTCTGCACTGGCTGGTGATGCGGGCGTGTACGGCGCCGGTTTTCTCGCAAAGAAATTTCTTGACGATCTAAAGAAAAACAAATGACCAGGGTATACAGCCGTAAACCGGTCTTCTGGTCAGCATGCCTGGGCATGCTTCTCTTTGGCATTGGCCTCCTTACCCTGGGCTCCGTACTGCCTGACCTGATGGTCAAACACTCCCTTGATGCCGTTGAGGCAGGAACGCTGTTCTCAATAATGCCCCTGGGAATAATCGGAGGGTCACTCCTCTTCGGGCCGGTTTGTGACAGATACGGATATAAACCCCTGCTGGTCATTTCATCGCTGCTGATGTTTGCCGGTTTTGAGGGACTGGCTCTTACCGGGACAATTGGACTCCTTATCATCTCCGTACTTCTGATAGGATTGGGCGGCGGAGCGATCAACGGAGCCACCAATGCTGTCGTCGCTGACATAAGCACTACAGGCAAAGGCGCTGACCTTAGCCTGCTTGGGGTGTTCTTCGGGATTGGGGCTCTTGGCATACCGCTGTTGCTGAGCTTCCTTGAGAAATCGGTTGATTTTGAAGTTATTATATCTGCAACCGGATTCCTCACACTGGTGGCTGCATTCATCTTCTTTGCAGTTGTATTTCCTCCTGCGAAGCAGTCCGGAGGTATCTCCATGAAAATGATAAGCGGGCTTGTCAGGGACAGTGTGATCCTTCTGATTGCCTTCTTTCTATTCTTCCAGAGCGCATTCGAAGGTCTCATCAACAACTGGACGACAACCTATCTCATTGAACAGCTCTCTGTTCCGCAGGGCAGCGCTCTTTTAGCCCTGTCATCATACGTTGCCGGGATGACAGTCACCAGATTGCTGATCGGCAGTGTTCTCAGGAATGTGTCGGAGAAGAAACTTCTCTTCTCATCATTCCTGGTAATATTCATTGCATTGGTCCTCATAGGATTTTCCGGTTCAATAGCCATGGCAGTAGTGGCATTTGCTCTTCTCGGAACAGGACTTGCCGCCGGCTTCCCGACCATGCTCGGGATAGTGGGAAACAGGTACCCTGATATCTCCGGGACAGCTTTCAGCTTCGTTATGGCCGTAGCTCTCATCGGGAATATCCTTGTAAACTATTCGATGGGTCTGGTAGCAGAGAACTACGGGATAACGCACCTCACGACCTTTACATTTGTTGAGCTGGCCGTTCTTGTCATCTTCGCCCTGTTAATATTCAGAAAATTAAAGCACAATCATAAATAACTATAAACCTTGGAAAGCATGTTAGCAAATGAATGGCTGAAGAATACACGGGGTGTCATGTCCCGGATTGAAGAAACACAGATGGATAATATTAAGAAGGCGGCTGTGGTGATGGCTGATACAATCGAGTGCGGCAGGTGGGTTCATACTTTCGGCTGCGGTCATGCCACCCTGCCCATCGAGGAGATGTATCCTAGGATCGGCGGGTTTGTCGGGTTTCATCCGATGATAGAGATCCCCCTGAGTTTCTTTACTCACATAACGGGTGAGATGGGAGTTCATCAGTTCGTCTTCCTTGAGAGGGTTGAAGGTTACGGGGTGGAGATCATGAAAGGTTACACTTTCGACAGCCGCGATACCATGTGGCTCTTCTCCCACTCCGGAATTAATAACGTGAATATTGACATTGCCCTCGAATCAAAGAAAAGAGGGATGAAGGTTGTCGTATTCGGCTCAGCGGCAGCGGCCGCCGGCAAGAAGACAAGGCACTCGTCAGGCAAGACAATTTTTGATATAGCTGATATTGTGGTTGACACCTGTGCTCCTGTTGAAGATGCATCAGTCAGGCTTAAGAATCATTACGACAAGATAGGACCTGTCTCGACTATGGCCTTCGTCACATGCGTCTGGATGACGATAACCACAGTGGCTGAGATACTTGCCGACAGGGGAGTGAAGCTTTATATTCATCCTTCACATAATGTGCCGGGCGACACCACGGCAAGGGACAGGCTTGACGAGGCGCTTGCGGAGTACAAGCAGAGAATTGCAGGCGTATAATTATCAGGCAGGACCATGAACTCACTCAACAGGACTATTGATTTCATCGAGGGCAGGAAATCAGACAGGGTACCCTTCCACCCTATCCTGATGCGCTTTGCAGCCGCATATGCCGGGGTGAGGTACAAAGATTTCTGCCTTAGTGCCAGGCATAAATGCAGTGTTAATATTCTCTGTGCCACAGATTTTCAGTCCGACTGGGTAAATACAATGTCTGACGCTTATGCTGAAGCTGAAGCCTTTGGCACTGTGCTCTCATACCCGGAAAATGACCTTCCTAAGGTGCAGCGGTATGCTGTAAGAGAAATAACCGACATCGACCGTCTTACTGTCAGAAAGACGTCAGACCATGGCCGGATGAAAGAGCGTCTCGCAGAGATCGGGCAGTACAGGCAAACAACTTCCGGCAGTTTCTTCATCTGCGGATGGGTGGAGGGCCCCCTGGCGGAGTACTGCGATATAAGGGATATCAATCTTGCACTTACAGACCTCTACGAATATCCGGACAGGGTGCACAAGGCCCTTGATGTTATAACGGAAAGTGCTGTCAGCTTCATTACCGGGCAGGTTAAAGCCGGTGCTCACTGCATCGGTATCGGCGATTCAGTATGTTCGCTTATATCACCGGAGCTTTATAGGGAATTCTGCTTCAGTCGTGAGAAGGTTCTTGTAGACCATATACACTCTTGCGGAGCTTATGCAAAAATTCATATATGTGGAAATATTTCGGCAATACTTAATGATGTAATAAGGACAGGTACTGATATCATTGACATTGATCACCGGACAGGTTCTGTCGCTGAGGCCCTGACACTGTTGTCAGAAAAGCAGGTATTTTCAGGCAAGTGCGACCCTGTGTCCGTTGTTCAGGACGGAGATGAGGAGATGATACGCGAAAGCACCCGGTCATTCTTTGAAGAAGCCGGCAGGCGTGCGATAGTGTCTGCAGGCTGTGAGATAACTCCCGGGACAAGCATTGAGAGTATGAAAATTTTCAGTGCTGCAGCAAGGGAACTGAAACAAAGACTCTAATCTGAAGTGACCGGCGCAGCCATGAAAAAGAATATTGCTCTGGTTCTGTCCAGCGGGGGAGCCAGGGGGTTTGCCCATATTGGTGCAATTAAAATGCTCGAACAGCAGGGTTATAACATTACCTCTGTTGCCGGCGCCTCAATGGGTGCTCTCGTTGGCGGCATTTATGCATCAGGACTGTTGCCGCAATTCGAAGAATGGGTAACTACAATCGATAAGATGGAAGTACTCAGGCTTACGGATGTGACCCTCAGCAGCAGGGGCCTCGTCAAGGGAAAGAAGATAATTGAAAAGATAAAGGAAATTGTTCCGGACCGGAACATCGAAGATCTCAGGATACCTTTCTGCGCAGTGGCAACTGATATTCTCAAAGGAAAAGAGAAGGTCTTCACTGAAGGGGGTCTTTATGATGCAATCAGGGCTTCCATTTCAATCCCAACCATTTTCCAACCCTTCCGGATAGGAGAAGATTTTTATGTAGACGGCGGGCTGGTAAATCCTGTACCCATCAACAGGATAAAACGTCACGAAAACGACCTCCTGGCAATTGTCAACGTCAATGCAGATATACCTCCTGAACCCAAAAAGGAACCTGAAGAAAAACCGGCTGATAATGAATATATCAGGAAGATCAGAAGTATCCAGACAAAGCTGTCTAAAGAGACACCCGGAAACAACAATAGCAGTATTGGCCTCTTTAGCCTTAGCAACCGCAGCATCGGCATTATGCTGAGGCAGATTACCGACCTCTCCCTGGTGCATCACAAGATAGACATAACGATTAATGTCTCCAGAGAATCTTTCGAAATATATGACTTTTACAAGGCCGGAGAGATCATAAAAGCGGGTGAAAATGCGACGCTGAAAGCCCTCGCTCTTTTCAGGGGGTAAAATAGTGTTGAAATCAAAGATTCTGAGCCCTGAATTTGCAGATATTCAGGAATAATATTACCTTTATCGGTGCACCTAAACTAAAAATTTGTAATGAAAAACCTCTACCTCATTTTATGCGTGGTATTCATGCTTCCAGCGCTGAATTTGAGAGCTCAGAAGCCTATTACCATAAGGGAAGACAGCCTTCTTGTTGGCAAATACTTGCATCCCGGACTAAGCGTAACAATCCCGGAAGTTAATTATGATAAAACATTAAAGAACTGGATCAAGGTTATAGAATCGGGCACCAAATCAAAAGTTGTTACGGAAGACGGATTGATGACGATTTTCGGTGCGATGCTGAAAAAAATTTCACCGAATCCTGTCAATATGTACAGTAAGCTGTTAAACCAGGACACACTCAACAAATTGATGGTGTGTGTCGAGCTGAAGAAGGACGAGTACCTTGAGCCCTCTCTCGGTGACTCACAGATGACGGCTGCCAGAGACTTCCTGAAAGAATTTGCTAAGACGCAATACATAGATTTCGTCAAGGATGAAGTAGCGGCTGAAGAAAAGAAGCTGAAGGATTTGAACAGTCAGTTAAGCAGTCTCGAGAACAGCCATTCAAAAACCCAGAAGCAGGCTCAGAACAGCAGAACCACAATTTCAAACGAACAGGATAAACTCGCTGTACTGAACAGTCAGCTCAGTCAGCTCTCATCAGATATCTCCAGGGAAAACAATGACATGATTGGTCTGGATGCAGGGCCGGACAAAGAGGCGAAAGCAGCCCGGATCAAGGAATTGAACAAGAGCAAAAAGAAATTGCAGAAAGAGATAAGTAAAACGGAAAATAAAATTAAGAAATCTGAATCATCAATTTCAGAGGCAGACGAATCCATACCCCTGAATGAGAATGAGCAGGCTGCGTTGAAACAGAAGATCGATGAACAAACTTCTGTTCTTCAGCAATTCAAGGACAAACTGAATACCGTAAAACTGTATTAATAAAAAAATAGCTGTTTATTAACAATCATTATTAAATTCTTAAGACCATGGAAAACCAGGAACAAAAAGAGAACTATCAGCGGAAAATTGAATCTCAGCTTGCTGAATGGAGAGCTGATATTGACAGGCTAAGGGAAAAAGCCAAAGGTGCAAAAGCTGAGACCAGGTTAAAATATCAGGAAAACATTGATAAGCTCGAGCTCAAAATGACTGAGGGCAAGTCGAAGCTTAAAGACCTCAAGGAATCAGGAGCAGAAGCATGGGATGCAGTTAAGGAAGGTGCAGATTCAATCTGGGACACAATGAAAGCCACATTCAAAGAGGTCAAGGAAAAATTCAGGGACGACGATAAGGACGAGCTCAAGGGCGAGGTCAAGGACTGATTTAATTAAACTGCCAACTATGAAAAAAGGACTTAGGATCGGCTTATTTTTATTGCTGATTGTTGCTGCCGGGCTTTTCTGGTGGAGGCATTACTTTGTATTTGGTGAAGGAGTAAAGGCGGGTGATCTGAATTACCTCGTCAGGAAAGGATATATATTCAAGACCTGGGAAGGAAAGCTCATTCAAACCGGGTTCAAGACACCCGCACCGGGAGCGATACAAAGCAATGAATTTGAGTTCAGTATTGTAAATGACAGCATTGCATCGACACTTGAGAGAGCCAGCGGCAAATTTGTGGAAGTCCGTTACAAGGAATATATCAAACCGCTGCCCTGGAGAGGCATGAGCAAATATGTTGTCATCGAGATCCTCGAGATAAAAGATTCCGGGACTGAGTCTTTATTGCCTTATCAGTCCCTTTGATTTGTCTGTTTTACGAGATCTTTTAAACATGAAATACAGAATAGCTGCTATTATTCTGTCAGTATTTCTGTTTACAGGCTGTGCCGAGCTGTCGCAAATCCTGCAGACGGCGTCAACAGTACAGGAACTGACTGAGGCTGACGTTATCAGCGGATTGAAAGAAGCCCTGATCGTGGGTGCAAAAAATGCCGCCGGAAGACTGTCATCGGAGGGGGGTTATTACAACGACCTGGCAGTGAAGATACCCCTGCCTGACGAAGCAAAGGTGATAGTTGAAAATGTAAGTAAAATACCCGGCGGCGAGAAGCTGCTGGAGGATGTTGTGCTTAGCATAAACAGGGCGGCCGAGGACGCTGCAAAAGAAGCCGCTCCTATTTTCGTCAACTCGGTGACGCAGATGACCGTTACCGATGCTTTCGGTATCCTTAAAGGTGCTGACAATGCAGCAACTCAATATCTTGTAAAGACCACATATAATGAGCTTTACAACCTGTACAGGCCAAAGATAAGCATCTCAACCAACAAAGAGATAGTTGCCGGAATTTCAGCACAGGAATCCTGGACAACACTTACAGGCAAATGGAATACCGTTGCCAACAGTATAGCAGGCAGGCTGGCAGGATTTAAGCCTGTAACCACCGATCTTGACGACTTCCTGACAAAAAAGGCACTTGACGGCATGTTCCTGAAGGTAGAGGGTGAGGAGCTGAAGATAAGAAAAGAGGTCTCGGCCAGGGTCACCCCCCTTCTTCAGAAAGTGTTCGGAAGCCTTGATAATAAATAGAATATTTAATTAATAAATTATAATAATGATGAAAAGAATAATTTTTGTTTTTATAGCGGCCTTTTTTGTTGCAGGCTTCAATTGCCAGGCACAGAATCAGGTAACTGATACGGTATGGCGCACAGGTGGGATCTTTTCACTCAACCTGGGTCAGAGCTCATTCACCAACTGGGCAGCCGGGGGCCAAAACTCCTACAGTTTAAACGGACTGGTCAACCTGACCGCCAACTACAAGAAAGATAAGTCTGCATGGGACAATGCCCTTATTCTCGGCTACGGCATGATGCGCCTGAAAGAGGGTACCCCGGAGTGGACCAAGACCGATGACAGGATCGATTTTCAGTCGAAATATGGCATGAAGGCTTCGGGAAAGTGGTACTATTCTGCACTTTTAAGTTTCAAAACACAGATGTCTGACGGTTATAACTATCCCGACACCGAGAATAAGATCTCTGGTTTACTGGCCCCCGCTTATCTATTGTTCTCCCTTGGTATGGACTATAAGCCCACACCTGAATTCTCAGCTTTCCTGTCTCCGCTGACATCAAAAAACACCATCGTCAATGACCAGTATCTTTCTGACATTGGCGCCTTTGGCGTTGAACCGGGTAAAAAGTTCAGGGGTGAGTTTGGCGCCTATGCCAACCTGACATATAAGAAGGATGAGCTATTCAAGAATACAAGCTTTGCAACAAGGCTTGACCTGTTCTCAAATTATCTCCATAACCCACAAAATATTGATGTTAGCTGGGAGACATTCCTGGTACTCAAGGTCAATAAGTTCCTGTCAGCAACTGTTAACACCCTCCTGATCTATGATGACGATGTTCTTATTAAAGTTGATGAAGGCAATGAGGGCGAAGCAATTATGGGCAAACGTGCACAGTTCAAGGAAGTCATCGGGGTAGGGTTCACGTACAAGTTCGCAGCATTTAAATAAAGTGTCGGGTCTGTTGCGATTCTCCTCGTTTCTGAAGCTAAATTCCTGCTATTAAATAACTACGCAGTATATCCGAAAGAAGATCAATGATCATACTATGCTGAAGCTTATCAATCATCCCCTGATTACCCACAAACTGTCGCTTATCAGGAGAAAGGAGACCGGGACCAGGGATTTCAGGGAAAACGTAAGTGAGATTGCGGGTCTGATGGCTTATGAGATCACAAGGGATCTGCCTATGCGCCAGGTCATTATCGACACGCCTGTTTCTTCCTGCACCACATCGGAGTTGTCAAAGGACATCGTTCTTGTTCCGGTACTGAGGGCAGGACTTGGAATGGTTGACGGGATAACCAATCTCATCCCTACGGCAAAGGTAGGTCATATCGGACTCTACCGTGACCATGAGACACTGGCTCCTACTGAGTACTTTGCCAAATTCCCCTCCAATCTGGCTGAAGCTGTGGTTATGGTTCTTGATCCGATGCTCGCAACCGGCGGCAGTGCCAGTGCAGCTATCACGGCAATTAAAAACAGAGGTGCCACAATTATCAGGCTGGTATGTATCGTAGGTGCGCCCGAAGGCGTGGAGCGTGTGGAGAAAGACCACCCTGATGTGGATATTTACCTGGCAGCTCTCGACAGTCACCTCAACAGCCAGGGATACATAGTACCCGGTCTCGGTGACGCCGGTGACAGACTTTTCGGAACAAAATAACTGAATTTTAAACAATTGCAAAATGGGGCTCAAGAACCGGCTTATAATTATGAACTTCCTTCAGTTCTTTATGTGGGGGTCATGGATGATAACACTGGGTACATACGGATTCGTGGAGAGACAATGGAACGGCGCTCAGTTTGGCCTGGTCTTCTCAACCATGGGCTTCGCTTCACTTATCATGCCCACATTGTTCGGGATTCTTGCAGATAAATGGAAGGCAAATTACGTTTACGCAATACTTCACCTCTTGTTCGGGGCAACAATGTGCTTCCTGCCGCTAATTGAGGCACCAAAACCCTTTTTCTGGCTACTGCTGCTTGCAATGTGCTTTTATATGCCGACAATCGGTCTGAACAACTCTGTCGGTTTCAGACTGCTGAAAAGTGAGGGGAAAGATCCCACAAAGTACTTCCCGCCAATCAGGGTGTGGGGTACGGTAGGCTTTATCATGGCAATGTGGGTAACAAACTTCTTCACCGAAACATGGGGTCTGGGATACAGCATCAAGGTTTCCTTCATTATAGCCGCTGTTTCCGCATTCGGCCTCGCTCTCTTTTCATTCTTCATGTTGCCGGTTGTGAAAAAAGTGGAAGGCGATACAACTGCAAGGAAGACCTGGGTTCAGAACCTGGGGCTGGAAGCCTTCGTGCTATTTCGGCAAAAGAAAATGCTGTTGTTTTTTATCTTCAGCATGCTGCTGGGCGGCGCCCTGCAGCTGACCAATGCCTACGGCGACAGTTTTCTCCAGGATGCTACAGTTTTCCCGCAAGGTGGGATCATTAATAACTTCTCCACTATAATACTCTCAATATCTCAGATCTCCGAAACCCTGTTTATCCTTTCAATTCCTTTTTTCCTGAAGCGTTTCGGAATTAAGAAAGTGATGCTGTTAAGTATGATAGCATGGGTACTGCGTTTCGGTCTTTTCGGCCTGGCCGACAATACGGTCACAGGTTTTATACTGATTATCACCTCCTGTATTGTTTACGGAATGGCATTTGATTTCTTCAATATCTCGGGAGCCTTGTTTGTGGAAAAAAACACTGATTCAAAGATAACTGCCTCGGCACAGGGTGTTTTTATGCTGATGACCAACGGGATAGGCGCCGTCCTTGGAAATCTCATAGCCGGGCAGGTTATCAAACAGTGGTTTGAAGACCCGTCAAGTCTCGTCAAAGACTGGCCAGGCATCTGGATGTCCTTTGCCGGATATGCACTCGTGGTGGCAATACTCTTTGCCGTCCTGTTCAGACATAAGCATGAACCTGAGGCTGTTAAAAACTACCAGCACTAGTTTCCCTTCGCGCTGTTTACATAAAAAATGACTGATCCAGGGTTTATCTCAGAAGGATAAGACTGATTCCTATTACAATAATACCGCTTATGAGACCATAAATGGCAACATGGTGCTTGCCATACTTGTGGGCTGCCGGAAGAAGCTCGTCAAATGATATGTAGATCATAATCCCGGCAACCATAGCAAAAACAAATCCCAGGATGATGTCACTACCGAACATGGCAAGGATGAAATAACCGGCCAATGCTCCCACTGGTTCTGCAAATCCTGAAAGGACTGACCAGAGCAATGCTTTCCGCTTTGAACCGGAAGCATAATATACGGGCACCGAGACGGCAATACCTTCAGGTATGTTATGAATGGCAACAGCGATAGCGATGCTGATACCCACTGTTACGTCAGACATGGCAGACATGAATGTCGCAATCCCCTCAGGAAAGTTATGCACACCGATTGCGATGGCAGTGAAGGTGCCAATTCGCATCAGCTTATGGTCCCTTGACCGGTGATGGCCCGGGTGTTGCTGACCGCTGCTTTTACACTCGGGTTTGTCAGGGTTACGGTTACCCGGATTCATCTGCTCCACCCTTTTCAGCTCATGCGGATTGCCTTCCGCAGGCAGAATCTTGTCAACTATTGCTGATAAGGCTATTCCGGCTATGAATGCGGTAAAAGTAAGCCATGCGGCTTTTTCCTGACTGTAGGAAAGCTGAAGCACCTCACCTGCCTTTGTAAGAATCTCTGTGAACGAGATAAATATCATTACCCCGGCAGAAAAGCCAAGAGAAAAAGCCAGAAACGTCGTTTTTGTCCTTTTGGCAAAGAAGGCGATCATCCCCCCTATTCCGGTGGCAAGTCCAGCAAAAAGCGTTAGTCCAAAAGCAAAAAGTACATGAGAATTGGCCATCAACAGGCTTATTTAGATTCATTATAAACTGCAAAAATAGAATAATCAGGAAAAAAACAAAGCATTAAAAGGATTCTGTAGATAAAATATCCTTATTTAGTAATTCCAATCGGGCATATGAATCTATGGGATTATTACAAAGCTCTTGGCGTCAGACAGGGTGCTTCCGATGACGAGATCAGGAAAGCTTACCGGCGTAAAGCCCTGGAATACCATCCTGACCGAAACCATTCGGAAGAGGCCACGGAAAAGTTTATCATGATCACCGAGGCTTATGAGTATCTCACCTCGCACCCGCACGGCCGCAATATAACGCAGGAAGAGGTCAGGAAGAACTACGAGGCATGGGTTACCTACAGACAGGCTGAAGCCAGGAAGAGAGCTGAAGAATATGCAAAGACCACTTACAGGAATTTCACGAAAAGTCAGTTGTATCAGAGTACCATTGTGATTGATGGTACTATGGTATTTCTCGGTCTGGGGCTTGCCATCACGGTAATATTCGTGACTGTTTTTGGTTACTTGTACCGGCACAGGATGGCATCCAGTCCGGACGAGGAACCATCAGTTTCTCTTGCAATACTGACACTTACAATCGGAGTAAGCTACATGGTGATATCAATATTCTATATGAGCTCCTGGCTGGCCCGGATGCAAAAAAGGAAAAAAATAAAAGATGCAGCAGAGAAGAAAAATCAGGAATCCATTTGATCCGGGGCAGAATTTATGTTTCGGGTGCGGACCGGAAAACCAGGCAGGGCTGAAGCTCACCTTTGAGGAAGATGACGCGAAGCTTTATGCTGAGTGGCAGCCGTCAGTTCATTTCCAGGGGTATACCAACGTTCTTCACGGAGGAATCATTGCCACCCTGCTGGATGAGACGGGAGCCTGGTGCGTCAACGTCAAAGCAGGTACCTCCGGAGTAACATCTTCAATGACAGTGAAATATCTTAAACCTGTATATATCAGTAAGGGAGCCGTCACCATAGAAGCTTCTATAATCAGCCGTGAAGAGAAAAGCGCCAGGCTGCTCTGCAATCTTTTTGACGGTGAAGGCAAGAAGTGCGCCGAGGCTGACCTTGACTATTTCATTTATCCCGAAGAGATTGCCAGGAAACGTTACTTCTACCCTGGCAGGGAGGCCTTTTACAGTAAACCCTGAAAGTTATATTTACATGCGTGCCAGGGGAACCACACTGTGGTCAGCGAATTCGGACCTGAGGTATTTGTAATAAGCGGTCACACCTATCATTGCTGCATTATCGGTGGTGTAGCGCAGCTCCGGCAGAAACAGGTTCCATCCCCGCTTTACTGCTTCCTTCTGCACTGCTTTTCTTAGTCCCGTATTCGCCGATACGCCGCCTGCAATCCCGATCTCCATTATGCCCGTCTCTTTTGATGCTCTCACGAGTTTTGCGACAAGTATTTCAATGATAGTGTTTTGCAGCGAGGCAGCGATGTCGTTTATGTTCCCGGCAATGAAATTCTCATCTTCCCTTACCCTGTCGCGCAAAAAATAGAGGAAACTTGTCTTGAGGCCCGAAAAGCTGAAGTCCAGTCCTTTGACACGCGGTTTGGCGAAGAGAAAAGCATGGGGGTTTCCTGTGGCGGCCAGCCTGTCAATGACCGGGCCGCCGGGGTATGGAAGCCCTGTTACTTTGGCGCATTTATCGAAAGCCTCTCCGGCAGCATCGTCTATAGTATTTCCGATCAGTTCCATCGACAGATGGTCATGCATCACGATCAGCTGTGTATGTCCGCCCGATACCAGCAGACAAAGGAACGGAAATCCAGGTATACGATTATCCCTGCCTGGCTCAAGGGCAAAGTGCGCCATCACATGAGCCTGCAGATGATTGACTTCGATAAGTGGTAAATTGCGTACGAGGGCAAAACCTTTGGCAAAGGAAGTGCCGACAAGCAATGACCCCAGCAGGCCCGGTCCGCGGGTGAACGCCACTGCGCTGATGTCATCGCGGCTTTTACCTGCTTTCGACAATGCCTGATCAACAACGGGGATTATGTTTGCCTGGTGTGCTCTTGACGCCAGTTCGGGGACAACCCCGCCGTACGCTTTATGTATATCCTGGTTGGCAATAAGGTTTGACAGCACATAACCGTCGCTGATAATGGCGGCAGAGGTATCATCACAGGATGATTCTATCGCAAGTATGGTTATGCCAGGCACCATTTTTGATATATCCTTTTTTATTAACTTCGCCTGCGGCGTGATTTTCAGCAGGAATGGCCAAAATTATTAAAAAAATCGGCAGGATACTTCTCATAAGTATTGCGGTGCTTATTATAGTGCCGGCCGTTTCCTTATTATTGGCACAGACCCCGAGGTTCCAGGACTTTATCGTAAAGTATCTTACTGAGACCCTGTCAAGAAAGACAGGGGCTGAGATCCGCATTGGCAAAGCCTCCTACACTATTTTCAACAAAATTGTGCTCGATGATGTACTCTTCAGGGATCATAACGGCGATACCCTGCTTGCAGTAAAGAAGCTTGATCTGAGGTTAAGGGAATTCAATCCATCGGGAAAAGTGTTCAGGTTCAGCAGGGCTGATCTGTACGAACCTGACTTCAGGATGATAAAGGATACATCAGGGGTCATGAACCTCTCATTTTATATCGATGCACTAAGGAGCAACAAGGCGGCTGACACTACAAAGAACCTGGAAATAGGCATTTCGGATATTGAAATTTTTAACGGTTCCTTTTCGCTTACAGACAGGGATGACACCATCGGGTCACGGCACGGGTATATAAACTTCAATGATCTGAGAATAAGTTCTGTCAACACAAAGATCAGGAACCTGAAAATAGTTCCTGATTCCGTAAGCATGAACATCAGGAACATGACTTTCACTGAATCCGGCGGCTTCAACTGCAAAAGGCTCAATATGAGTACCACAGTCGTTGGTAACGGTCTCGCGTTCAGACAGGTTGATATTCAGACAGACTCCAGTTCAATTGTGGCGGAAAAGATAATTCTGCGTCCACAGGGCGAGGCAGGATGGTCTGATTTCGTCAATAAGGTCAGGTTCGATATCGTACTTGAAGATTTATGGCTCCATTCAGGCGACCTTGCACAATTTGTCTGGCCACTGGCAGGCGTCACCGAAGCTGTCAGGCTTTCAGGAAGGGTAAGCGGGACTGTGGCAGAGTTGAAAGGACGGGACATCAATATCGGGTATGCCCGTTCGACGAGGATGGGTTTCGATTTCGATATTTCGGGTCTTCCTTCTGTCAGCGACAGCTATCTCCATATAGTTTTCCATGAAATGAAGACAAAGGCTGAGGATATTGAACAGGTAGGTCTGCCGGGCTCCAAAGTGATAAATTTACCTGTGATAGTGCATGACCTTGGCATGATTTCATACGAAGGCAGCTTTACAGGCTTCACAACTGATTTTGTCAGTTTCGGTACCCTGACAACTGAAATAGGCAGTTTCAATACTGACCTGTCACTCAGGCCTGGCGGAAAGGAAATGTTCAACTTTAAAGGCCTGCTAAAAGCCAGAGACGTAGACCTTGCCTTTATTACAAGGAACAGCGAGATGTTCGGGGGCCTGTCTCTTCATGGCAACATTGAAGGTTCGATGAAGTCATTCAAGCACCTTTCAGCGAATATCAGCGGCATTATCGACAGTGTAGAGATAAACAATTACCTCTACCGCAACGTCTCTCTCGAAGGAACTTATATCGACAGGATCTGGGACGGCTCCGTTTCTTTAAGGGACAAAAACATCGACATGGATATCCTTGGAAGGTTTGATCTTGAGAAGAGCATGCCGGAGTTTGATTTCACAATGAACATCGCCCATGCTGACCTCGTCAGGCTTAATATAATCGAAAGCGATACTGTTTTCAGGGCTACGGCACTTCTCACTGCCTCATTCGCAGGCACTGCGATAGATAATATGGACGGCGATCTGAGGCTGATAAACTCAAGCATTCAGAATTCGAACGGTACGATAAACATATATGATTTCCTTTTAAGCTCAGTCAGGGACAGGGGTGTTCCGCTGCTTACCCTGAAATCAGACTTTGCCGATGCAGAGGTGCGGGGCGAATTTTCATTTGATGATATTAAGAATACTTCCGGTCTGATACTCGCAGAATTGTTTCCGTCAAAGTTTCCGGAGCCGGCAAAGATAAAACCTGAAACTGTGCTGGCCAGCAATTTCACTTTTGATGCGCGCATTAAAAAAATTGACAAGCTGAATGATTTTTTTGCTACCGGGTTGAGCATAGCAGATGGAAGCCGCCTCAGCGGTCACTTTAGTTCTGAGCCTCCGGAAACCTTTGCTCAGTTCAGGTCAGGGTCTGTTAAGTATGCCGGAACAAGGATGGGAAATATGCAGCTTGACGGATCGGTCAGTGATGACAGAATGGCTCTTACAGTAACCGCAGACACTGTTCTCCTGCCCGACAAGTCAGAGATGGAAAACTTTATTCTTGAAGCAGGTGGCTACCGTGATACGATTGATCTCGGACTTAGATGGGATAATAAAGACGGTGACCGGACGATGGGCAATATCAGGGCCAAAGGATTTTTCAGCATTAATGACCTGAACAGGCCCATCCTCATAATAGGGGTTCTGCCGGCATATTTCAATATCAACCATGTTCAGTGGGCGATAAGTCCTGCCCGCATTGTAATTGATTCAACCAGCGCCTATTTTGACAATATCCTTATTAACAGCAAAACCAATTATATCAGACTTGACGGCAGGCTTTCCCCTGATCAGGATGATAAACTGACCCTTAGCTTTGAAGGGCTTAATCTGTCATACCTTAACAATATCATTAAGAAACCCAGGCCGGGTAAGGAAGAGGTTTCAATGGATATGACCTTCGGCGGTACAATGAAAGGGGCCATTATTGTTTCAGATGTTTTTGACGAGATGCTTTTCGAAAGCAGCATTGATGTCAGTAATTTCATGGTAAATAGTAACCCGTACGGCCTTGTTAACGTAAGAAGTGTGTGGGACTCTAAGCAGAAAGCGGTAGTAATAAATGTCTCCAACAATTATGAAGGTTCGAAGTTCTTTAATATAAGTGGCACTTATTCCCCTTCGACAAAAATTGCCGACATGACCGTCTCCACTTTCCGGATGCCGCTCGATATTATTAATCCTTTTGTCGAATCTTTCGCATCCGGACTGCGAGGTGTCGGTTCAGGAACAGTTGGAATTCACGGGAGGTTCAAACAGCTGCTGTTAAACGGTTCAATAATGGCAGAAGATGCCTCAATGAAAGTCGACTTCCTTCAGACGAGATACAGTTTCTCTGACAGTATCAGGTTTAATCCGGAAGGAATTGAGTTCAGGAACATAAAGATATATGACGAAAAGAAGAACCAGGGGACGGTTAATGGCACACTTTACCATAATTCCTTTAATGACTTCAGGATAAACCTCGATTTTACCGTTAACAAGATGCTTGTTCTTAACACCCGGCCAAAGGATAATGAGTATTTCTATGGTACGGCATATGCCAGCGGCTTTGCCAGTATACGGGGCACTCCCGAAAAGCTTACCTTCAACGTCTCTGCCAGAACGGAAGACAATACTGAGTTTTTTGTTCCCCTGAACTCATCGGCAATTGTAAGTGATTACCCGTACGTCGTTTTTGTCAATACAAAAAAGGAAGAAGCAGCGGCCAGGGAAAAGGAGAGTATCTTCCTGAAAAAGGATGAAAGCAGTAAAATAGAGCTGAATTTTGATCTTGAGGTCACGCCTGCGGCTGAGGCACAGCTGATCATGGACGCCACAGCCGGTGATGTGATAAGGGGTACCGGAGCAGGAAAACTGAATATAAGCCTGAACACCAGGGGAGATTTGAAGATGGCAGGCGTTTATGTCATCGAGAATGGCGATTACCTGTTCACCCTTGGTAATATACTGAACAAACGGTTCTCAGTAGAGGAAGGAGGAACAATATCATGGAACGGGGCCATTGACGATGCCGATATCAATATCAGGGCCATCTACAGACTTAAGGCCTCATTGTACGATATTTATCCGGACGAAGCCTTCAGAGCACGGATACCAGTGGAATGCCTTCTCAGTCTGTCAGAGAAGCTCATGAATCCGGTCATTAAATTTGACATCAATCTGCCTACAGCAGATGAGGAGACGAAAGAATACCTGAAACTTGCCATCAACACCGAGGAAGAGCTCAGCCGGCAGTTCCTTTACCTTCTTGTCATGAACAGTTTCTACCCGGACCCCGAGATGTACGTTTCAAGTTCATCCGGGTCGCAGGGTAATCTGCTGTCTGATCCCAAAGGTGCCTCAGCCATAGGTGTGACAACAACGGAGATGCTGTCAAACCAGCTGAGTAAATGGCTCTCGCAGATAAGCAACGACTTCGATATCGGTTTTAATTACAGGCCCGGCAACGAGATCACTCCCCAGGAAGTCGAGGTAGCCCTTTCGACACAGTTGCTCAATGACAAGGTTGTTCTTAACGGTAACGTTGACCTGGGCGGGAAAATGTCAAACACAAAGGCCAGCACTATCAGCGGTGACTTCAATATCGATTTCAAGTTAACCGAAAAACTTCGCTTCAAGGTGTTCAACCGTTCTAATAACAACCTTTTTTACGAGACTTTCCCATATACCCAGGGAGTTGGTATATTCTTCAGGCGCGATTTCGACAAATTCAAGGATCTTTTCCTCGCTCCTGAAACCAGGAAGAAAAAACCTCCCGAAGCTCCAAAAGACGCTGAGGGGCAATAACATTTCAACAACAGGTCTATTTTTTACACCGTCAGTATAATTCGGGGAATGAATGGCCGTTTTTTTTATATATTCGCGGCGAAACGCAATGAGGGTAATTAATTGTAACAAAGTAAACATATTACATAATCAATAAGGAAATGATATTAGCTAACATTTTGCTGCAGGGTACTGTGGCGACCGGAGTTGAAAAGGAGATGACGATGTCACTTATCGATCTCTATTTTGCTGGCGGGTGGGTTATGCACGTGATAAGCGTACTCTCCCTCGCAGCCCTGTACATATTTACAGAGAGGTTTCTGGTGATCAGAAAGGCCACAAAAGTTGACAATAATTTCATGAACCGCATCAAGGATTACATGTATGAAGGCAAGGTTGATGCTGCCCTGCAGCTCTGCAGGGCGACCAGCACTCCCCATGCCAGGATGATCGAGAAAGGCATCACCAGGCTGGGCAGGCCTCTGGCAGATGTCTCAGAGGCAATTGAGAATGTGGGGAAGATGGAGATTTATAAGCTTGAAAGAAGTTTTCCGACCCTGGCAACCATTGCAGGTGCAGCACCGCTCCTTGGCTTCTTCGGTACGGTTATCGGTATGGTTCAGGCATTCTATGAAATGTCTCAGGCGGGCAACAGCCTGGATATCAGCACCCTCAGCGGAGGTATTTATGTTGCACTTCTGACGACTGTCTGGGGTCTTATTGTAAGTATCATAAGTTATTTTGCATATAACTATCTTGTGGTCAGAGTTGAACATGTGGTGTTCCGCCTGCAGTCCACTTCTGAAGAATTCATGGACATTCTGAATGAACCTGTTAAGTAAAGTTCGATGGCAATAAGTACCAGAAACAAGGTAGGTATCTCCTTCAGCAATGCAGGAATGTCAGATATTGTCTTCCTGCTGTTGTTGTTCTTCATGCTTACCTCGACGCTTGTGCAGCCCACGGCGCTCAAGGTTTTGTTACCCAAGGGAACGACCCAGTCGAATGCCCGGCCGATGACAACTGTATCTATAACCAAGGATCATCAATACTTTATTGAAGATCAACCAATTGCACTTGAAAATCTCGAGTCTGCACTTCAGGCCAAAGTAGGCACGGATCCGGAAATATATATTTCAGTTCATGCTGACAGGTCTGTTCCGCTTGAATTTGTTGTTAATGTTATGAATATCGCGGCAAAGAACCAATATAAGCTTATACTTGCCACAACGCCAAAATAATCAGCAGGAGACCCTGACAAAAGAAAAGAAACAGGGGATAGCAGTAAGTGTGGTGGTACATTTGCTGTTGGTGTTGTTTCTTGTACTTGTATCATTCAAAGTAAGACCAACGATGCCTGTTGAGGTTGAGGAAGGTCTGCTTGTGAATTTCGGGTTTGATGAGACCGGTGAAGGACTTTTTGAGCCAGCACCTGTAGCTGAAGCCTTACCTTCCCCGCCAGCGGCAGGAGAGACAGTCGAAGATGATGCTATTCTGACCCAGGAATTTGAAGAGGCCCCGGAGGTAAAGAAGAAAGAACCAAGTGCTGAAGAACTCAGGAAGCTGGAAGAGGCACGCACTGCAGAAATAAAGAGACGCCAGGAGGCTGAGGCTGAGCGAAGGCGCATAGCAGAGGAAAATGCCGAGAGGATAAGGCGTGAGGAGGAGCAAAAGAGGCTTAACCAGATAAATGACCGCACGCGGAACGCCTTTGGAAATGCCGGTAATGTAGGAGAATCAGGTACCAGCGAAGGTGTAGCCGGAGGTGAAGGTAACCAGGGTGTGGAAACAGGCTCACCAGGCGTCCGTAATTACGGACCAGGCGGAGGAGTTGGTGACGGAGCGCCTTCGTACAGGCTTGGAGACAGAAGAGTTCAGTCTCTTCCCCGTTCCCAGGTATGACTATCAGATTGATGGTGTGGTTGTTGTGGAGATATCCGTCGACAGAAAAGGAACTGTCACCAAGGCTGTTGCAGGGGTTAAGGGATCGACCACACTGGACGAAAATCTCCTCAGGGAAGCGCGTGATGCAGCGATGAAAGCCAAGTTCGACAGCAATGACAATGCTCCCCTCCTGCAGAAAGGTACCATCTGGTACAATTTCAAACTGAGTGCCCGTTAGTGTCGCTTTCAGAACAGGCCAATCACAAAATCTATTGCGCCGGTCAGCTTAAGGGCTGATGCCATCACTGCCACCAGCAGAATAATGCGGACTACCTTTGGTCCCCAGCTGACAGCAACCTTTGAGGCGAGCCATCCGCCGGCACCCTGTCCGACCGCCAGTATAATCCCGTACAGGTAGTTAACCTGTCCGCTGATTATAAAAACCATGAGAGCCACGAGGGTCAGCGTCGCCACAATGACCACCTTGAGTGCATTGGCCTTTGTCAGACCAAGCCCTGCACCCAGCACCAGGGCAGCAAGCAGGAAGAATCCCACGCCTGCCTGAATGAATCCGCCGTATATGCCGATGAAGAAAAAGATGACCGAAACCCACCACTTCCGTCTGTGGCTCAATGCAGCAGCGTGTTCACGCACCCATTTTTCAGGTTTATAGAGGATTACAAAAAACATGAATATAAGCAGCCCGCCAATGAGCAGTTCCAGAATCCTCTCGTTGATCCTGATGGCTGCCAGTGATCCCAGTAATGATCCTATGACGGCAGGAATGACCATCCAGAGACTTTCCCCGGCAGTGTACAGTTTTTGTTTCTTAAAGCTCCAGCTGCTGACTGCACTCTGCACAAAAACACCAATCCTGTTGGTGCCGTTGGCGATGTTGGCCGGCAGGCCCATGAACATAAGCAAAGGAAGAGTAATAAGAGATCCGCTTCCGGCAAGAGTGTTTACAAAACCTGCAAACAGGCCGGCAGCCACGACAGCCGGAAACATATACCATTCCATCAGATGCCGGGTTGTAACTGCATTCTACATTGCGAACAGCGGGTAGTCTTTCATCATCTTTTTTACGCGCTCCCCTACCGAAATTATTACAGTCTCATCATCAATCCTGCTTATCACCTCATCGATAAGGCTCACAATCAGCGCCATATCATGCTCCTTCAGTCCGCGGGTTGTGACAGCCGGGGTGCCAACCCTTATACCTGATGTAAGGAATGGTGAGCGTGTATCAAACGGCACCATATTCTTATTGACGGTAATATTAGCTCTTACAAGAGTATTCTCAACTTTTTTACCCGATATGTCGGGGAATTTTGTTCTCAGGTCAATCAGCATCGAATGATTATCAGTCCCGTCAGATATCACCTTATAACCATGGCTGATAAAGGCATCTGCCATCACTGATGCATTCTTTTTCACCTGTTGCTGATAATGGCGAAACTCCGGTGTGAGCGCTTCGCCGAAGGAGACTGCCTTGGAAGCTATCACATGTTCAAGAGGGCCTCCCTGTATGCCCGGGAACACTGCCGAATTTATCATGGCCGACATCATCTTCACCTCGCCTTTTGGTGTTTTCACTCCCCACGGATTAACAAAATCCTTGCCCATCAGGATGATTCCGCCCCTGGGACCTCTGAGTGTTTTATGTGTCGTGGATGTAACTATATGAGCAAACTTCAGGGGATTATCGAGGAGGCCGGCTGCAATAAGTCCTGCCGGGTGCGCCATGTCTATCATCAGTAATGCCCCGATTCTGTCGGCTATTTCCCTCATCCGCCTGTAATCCCATTCCCTTGAGTACGCCGAAGCGCCACCGACGATAAGTTTAGGTTTCTCTTTCAGTGCCACCTCTTCCATCATATCATAATCAACCCTTCCTGTCTCCTCCTTCACTCCGTAGGATACCGGTCTGTAGAGTATTCCTGAAGAGTTGACAGGAGATCCGTGTGAGAGATGTCCTCCGTGAGAAAGGTTGAGACCCATGAATGTATCTCCGGGTTTCAGCACTGTCAGAAACACTGCCATGTTTGCCTGAGCCCCCGAATGCGGTTGGACGTTGGCATATTCGGCGTCATAAAGTTGCTTCAGTCTGTCGATGGCCAGCTGTTCAACCTGGTCAACGACTCTCACATCCGCCGTAATACCTTGCTCCGGGGTAACCCTCAGCATACTTGTTTGTCAGTACCGAACCCATAGCTTCAAGGACCTGCGGGCTGACAAAATTCTCGGAAGCGATCAGTTCTATTCCGTCGGTCTGGCGCTCGCGTTCACGGTCGATCATATCGAATATGGCGGTGTCTCTTTTCATCTTAATTGTTCAATTTATTTTTTTTGCATGATCCTGAAACGGAAATCAAGGCAGGGATGGTGGCAAATATACTTAAATATTACAAAATTTTATCACTCGTCCGAGAACTGCCTCAGCAGTTCACGGTAAGCAGAGAAGATCCTTGATTTGGAAATAAAACCGACATACTCTCCCCTGTCAAGCACTGGCAGGTTCCATGCACCCGAACGTTCAAAAGCCTCAAGCACAGCATCGCCTCTGTCGCGGATATCAACATAGGTAGGCGGTATGGTCATGACCTCCCTGATGTAAATCTTGTCATACAGCTGAGAGTCAAACATCTTGTCGCGAACATCGTCAAGCAGTACCACTCCTTCCAGGACATTGAATTCATCAACCACAGGGAAGATGTTGCGGTTTGACCGGGCTATCTGCTTCACCAGGTCGCCGAGGTTCCCATCAGGGCTGACTGTCAGGAGGTCTTTCTCCACTTCTTTGGTCCAGTCGAGAAGGGTACTGGCCGCCTTGTCCTTATCGTGAGTAATCAGCTCCCCGCTTGCAGCCAGCTGCTTGTGATATATTGAGTGCTTCTGAAAGGCTCTTGTTGTTATGTATCCTGCAGTGGAGACAACGATAAGAGGTACCAGAAGCCCATAACCTTCCGTAATCTCCGCAATAAGGAATATGGCAGTCAGGGGAGCATGAAGGACGCCGGCGAATACCCCTGCCATGCCTGCCAGGGTGAAACTGCTGTCAGGGAGTGACAGTCCGAAGAGGTTGTTAAATAGATTGCTGAAAAGAAAGCCGGCCATGCCACCGGTAAAGAGGGCAGGTGCGACAATCCCTCCCACTCCGCCGGCGCCATTGGTGGCAGCAGACGCAACAACCTTGAACAGAATAAGAGCAGCAAGAAGAGCCATGAAAGCCCACGACCCGGATGCAATACTGCCGAACATGGTAATCCCCGTGACACTTTCCGGCTGAGCATTCAGGAGAGCCATAACGGTACCATATCCTTCACCGTACAGTGCCGGGAAGAGGTAAATAAGAATTCCGAGGATGATGCCACCGGTAATCATCCTGATCCAGATGTTACGGATCTTTCTGAAGAGCTTCTCAATACCCAGGGTCACCCTGGTGAAATATACGGCCGCAAATCCGCAGAAAATCCCCAGAATGAGATAATATGGCAGGTTCCGCAGAAGAAAACTTTCCCTTACCTGGAATGAAAACAGTACATCGTTACCCATGAAGAAATAGGCTACCGTGGCGGCTGTGACCGATGAAATAAGCAGAGGCACGATGGATGACATCGTCAGGTCAAGCATCAGCACCTCGAGTGTGAAAAGGATACCTCCGACAGGGGCTTTGAAAATACCTGAGATTGCGCCTGCAGCTCCACAGCCCAGCAGCAAAGTCACATTCTTATAGTTCAGCCCGAAGTAACGGCCTATATTTGACCCTATGGAGGCGCCCGTAAGCACAATCGGAGCCTCCGCTCCTACAGATCCTCCAAAACCTATCGTCAGTGAGCTGGCAAGGATCGATGACCAGTTATTATGTTTTTTAAGGTAGCTTTTGCGTTTTGAGATGGCAGAGAGCACGCGGCTGATACCGTGCGAGATATTGTCACGAATAATGTATTTGACAACCATCACTGTAAGGAATATGCCAACCAGCGGATAAGCAAGTGAAAGGATGCCTCCTGCTCCTTTCATGATCCCCTGAGTGAAGAGAACATGTGTATAATGGATGGCGTTCTTCATCACGACTGCAGCCACAGCGCTGGCGAGGCCCACCACGAAACTCAGCAGATAAAGAAGGGTTTGCTGTTCAGCAAAGAAAGACTGGAGCTGTTTTAGTTTCCTTATTATCAGAGAGTTCAAACTTGACATTATTAAAGCGCCCCGATGATGACACCCACAAATATATAATAAAATGAGGAGCAGCTGTTTATTTTGGTAAGTTTGAAATATTTTGTACTCATGATTGAATTCGAAAGACATACCCTGGCTAACGGTCTGAAGGTGATCGCACATTACGATGCCAGTACGCCGATGGTCACGACAAATCTCCTGTACGATGCCGGGTCAAGGGATGAGGATCCGGAGGCGACTGGCTTCGCTCATCTTTTTGAGCATCTTATGTTTGAGGGCTCCGATAATGTTCCGGTCTTTGACACACCGGTAATGCTTGCCGGAGGTGAGAACAACGCCTTCACCAACAATGACATCACCAATTATTATATAACCCTTCCTGCGAACAATCTTGAGATCGCCCTCTGGCTCGAGTCAGACAGGATGGTCAGTCTCGACCTGTCTGAAGGCAGGCTGGCTACGCAAAAGAGCGTGGTCACTGAAGAATTCAGGCAACGGTACCTGAACCAGCCGTACGGGGATATTTACCTGCTGCTGAGGCCGCTTGCCTACAGAGTGCATCCCTACATGTGGGCCGCCATAGGCAAGGATATTGATCATATAGAAAAGGCTGACAGCAATAGTGTCAGGCAGTTTTACCGCAGGCACTATACTCCCTCATCGGCAATCCTGAGCATTGCCGGTCCCGCTAAGCCTGATGATGTCTTCAGGATGGCAGAAAAATGGTTCGGTGATATTCCGTCATCAGAACGGATTGCCCGGATGCTGCCTGAGGAGCCACAGCAGAGGGAACACCGTGAGATCACTGTTTACCGTGATGTTCCGGCCGCCCAGTTAATAATGGCTTTTCATACCGGAGGAAGGGAGAGCCGCGACTTCTATATACTCGATCTTATGACAGATATCCTCTCAGGTTGCGACTCGGGTCGTTTTCCAGGCGTGCTGGTGAGAAAAAAAGAGTTGTTCAGTGATGCTGACATCTACCTCTCCGGTGAGATTGACCCGGGGCTGGTTATCTTCAGCGGCAGGCTGAAAAGCGGAACTGACATAAAAAAGGCCGAGGCAGCGGTAATGCATGAACTGAACCTGCTGACATCAGAGCCGGTAACTGCCGCAGAGCTTGAAAAAGCACGGAACCGCTATGAATCCCTCAGACTGATGTCATATCTCAGCGCTGCAAATAAGGCTTTCAGCCTGGCTTTCCATGAGCTCCTGGGTGACGCTGCCGGGATTAATACGGAAATTGACAGATATATGAGTGTCACTGCCGGGGAGATCATTGACAGCTCTGCACGCACCTTCACTCCTGACAATTGCAGTGTGATCCATTATCTTCCCCTGGTGAAATGAAGAAACATATCAAACATCAACCGCCTGAAATAATCACCCCTTCTGCCGGTGAAACCGTTTTTCCTGAAAAGGTCAGCCTGAGTAATGGCGTACCTGTATATCTGCTCGGTAAGGGCACCGTCGACCTGCTGAGGATAGAGTTTGTCGTTGATGCAGGGCAGCGGAGGGAGAAAGTGCATATGGCATCCTCCACCGCCAACGCCATGCTGACCGAAGGAACTGAAAATCATGACGCAATAACTATCAATGATCTTATCGACAGCACCGGTGCAGTATTAAATCATTCAGCTGACAAGGAGACTGCCAGCCTGGTTATGATCACTCTTTCAAGGAAACTCGAAGAGGTGACGGCTCTCGCTGAGGAAGTGCTTTTTCACCCCTCTTTCCCTGAGACAGAATTCAGGATGCTGATCGACAAAAGAGTACAGGCTTTCCTGACAGGAAGGCAAAAGACATCTGTAATAGGGAGGGAAGAGTTTTACAGGGCGCTGTGCGGAAATAACAATCCTTATGGAAGGGTCACTAAACTTGAGGATTACCAGACCATTACAACTGAGGCTGTCCGTGATTTTCATTCGCTTCATTACAAGCCTGACAATATGTATATTACAGTTGCCGGACGTGATCCGGAGAAGGCATTGCCTGTACTTGAGAAGTATTTCTCAGGAAACGGCACCGGCGTGTGGCACAAGCCTGAGATGCCTGAACCGGAGTTTGAGACTGCAAAAACCGGGCGCATTTTTGCTGAGGTCGGGAACTCGGTGCAGAGTGCAGTAAGAATGGGATGGAAAGGTATTACACGTGATCACCCGGATTTTAGAGGGCTTCAGGTCGCCAATATGATACTGGGCGGATATTTCGGTTCGAGGCTGATGCGAAACATAAGGGAAGAGAAAGGATATACTTACGGGATCAACTCTGTTGTTGGAGCTTTTCACGGCCTTGGATATATTGCCATTATGACCGAGGTCGCCAACAACTACCGGGAAGAGACGATAGCGGAAATCAGGAAAGAGATAACAAAGCTGTGCAGGGAGGAGGTCGGGCATGATGAGCTGACAATAGTGCGGAACCATTTCATGGGCGAGATTGCGCGCATGTTCGACGGCCCGTTCAACAGGGCCGAGGCAATAAGAGGGATCATTGATTATAATACCGGCAATGATTATTTTGCACGTTTTGCGGAGACGGTTAGGACGATTACCCCAGGTAAAATAAAAGAGCTGTTTAATACGTATTTTAATATAGATAATGCCTTTGAAATCATAGCCGGGGCAAGATGAATATGCTTAAGGTCATATTGCTGACTACGTTTCTTTTCTGCCTGATGCCGGCAGCCTCAGGGCAGGATGAAACTCAGCCTCTTTCACCTGAGCTTGATAATGTCACAGTGGATCCGTCGACCGGTTATGCAACCATCAGGTGGCTGCCTTCAACCTCCGGCGACGTAGGCAGCTACGTTATTTATACCTATAGCAGCAGTACAGCATTCGAAATCGATACAGTCAGATCGCCATTTATCACAGAATACACTCATACCCTCTCCGCGGCCCGTTATATGAGCGTTACCTATGTAGTTGCAGCTATGGACTCTTCATTGAATATCAGCCCGCTAAGCAATCCCCTTAGCACCATTTACCTGGCAGTTAAAAATGATTCCTGCAAACAGCGGATCGAACTGGATTGGACACCTTACTTTAATCAGGCTCATCCGGCTGACAGGTATGAGATATGGGTGGGTACCGGCGGGGCACCGGCAGAACTTTACGGGACTGTTTCAATGGCAGATACTTCATATTTCTTTGACAACTACAGTCCTGCAACCCGGTACTGCTTTTACGTGACAGCCTCGGGTAATACCGGAGGCCTCTCCTCTTCCAACATGCAGTGTGTCACCTCCGGGAGTGAGACAGCACCCTCATGGATCAGGACTGATGCCATAGCCGTTGAAGATGGCTCTCTTCTGGTCAAGGGCAGCTATGACCAGGCAACCGATATGCTGGGTTATATTACTGAGCGTTACAAACCCGTGTCACAGGGATGGACTATGACTGGCACAGCCGCCGGGTTAAATGGGACAGTAACCATCACAGTAACTGCCGGAGACACGAACAGCATCAACCTTTACCGCATTTCTGCCCTGAATAACTGCGGCAGGGAGGTCGCCTCATCACCTCCCGCAAGAAATATTGTCCTCACCTCATCCACATCAGGAACACGTATTGATCTTTTATGGAATGACCCTTTGCCTGCCGGTGATGCAGTCTTTTCCGTCTGGCGTGACATCGGACAGGGTTGGGAAGAAGTGGCCCGGCTGGTTTCTGACACCCTCTGGTCAGAAGATTACTCAGTGTTTGCTTCCGCAGTTTCATCAGCCTCAGTAGCCTATTATGTCACTGCCGCTGATCCCGAGGCGCCGGCCGGTGTTCCTCTTTTCCGTTCAAATATCACTCTTGTCAGGGCTACCGAGAATATTTTTATGCCAAATGCATTTACTCCTGACGACGATGGCATGAATGATATATTCAGCCCTGTAATTACCTTCACGCCCTCAAAATATGAGTTCAGGGTTTACAGCCGTACAGGTGTTCTTCTCTTTCACACCAGCAGCCACGGTACAGGATGGGATGGCCGGCATAACGACAAGCCGATGCCTTCAGGCGTTTACCTCTGGAGCCTGAAGCTAACAACGCCCTCAGGCCATTCAGAACAGATGACCGGCACCGTAACCATCCTGCCCTGAAATGGCACAAAAAGAAATAATCTGATTTTAGTATCTTTGAATTTCCGTTGCGGATAATGGCTGATGGTTAAAAAGAAGGTTAACATATTCACTGCAGATGATATCAGTCGTATCGAATCTGAGTTCAGCCTGCTTAGAGACAACTTATACAGGTGTGATAAACCCGGGGACAAGGAGCTTATTGACAAGGCTTTCAGGTTTGCCAACGAGGCACATCGCAACATGTATCGTAACTCCGGCGAGCCATATATCATTCACCCGATCAATGTTGCGCGCATAGTTAACCAGGAGATAGGTCTTGGTGCCAAGTCTGTTGCAGCTGCCCTGCTGCATGATGTCGTTGAAGACACCGGTGTGCCGCTGGAGGAGATCTCCAAAGAATTCGGTTCGAAAATAGCAACGTTGATTGACGGCCTGACAAAGATCTCGGGAACCTACAACCAGGAAACCAATTCGCTTCAGGCTGAGAACTTCCGCAAGATGCTCATGACCCTGTCTGATGATATCAGGGTCATTCTCGTCAAGATAGCCGACAGGTTGCACAACATGCGCACTCTTGATTCAATGCCTGAGCACAAGAGGATGAAGGTTGCCGGAGAGACCGTATACCTGTATGCACCCCTGGCTCACCGGCTGGGTTTATTTGCCATAAAGACCGAACTGGAGGACCTGAGTTTCAAGTTCAGGCACCCGCGCATCTATGATGAGATAGCGAAAAAAGTCAAAATGGACGAGAAGAAGAACCTTTCTCTCATAAACAGGTTCAGCCTCCCCATCATTGACAGGCTTAATAACAACAACATCATCTTTGACATTTCCGGAAGGTTCAAGTCCATTTATTCCATCTGGAAGAAGATGCAATCAAAGAATATCCCCTTCGAGGAAGTGTTTGATCTTCTGGCTGTCAGGGTAGTCTTTGAGCCCGGCCCCGAAATGAGTGAGAGGGCACAGTGCTGGCAGATCTATTCGCTTATAACAGATATTTACACTCCCAAGCCTGACAGGCTGCGCGACTGGGTGAGCAGGCCCAAATCAAACGGTTATGAAGCACTGCATCTGACCGTCATGGGGCCGGAAGGGCGCTGGGTGGAAGTGCAGATACGCAGCCAGCGAATGGACGACATTGCTGAGCGGGGATTTGCCGCACACTGGAAATACAAGGGCGACACCACGCTGTCAGAGAATGAGCTTGATAAGTGGCTGAAACATATCCGTGAGATGCTCGCCAACCCGATGTCGGACCCGATGACCTTCCTCGATGAGTTCAAGATGAGCCTGTTCTCTTCGGAAATAATGGTGTTTACGCCAAAGGGTCTCCTGGTCAACCTGCCAAAAGGAGCGTCGGCACTCGATTTTGCATACGAGATACACACCGATATAGGCAATAAGGCTATTGGCGCCAAGGTAAATTACAAGCTTTCACCCCTGTCGACGACATTGCAGAGCGGTGACCAGGTCGAGATCATTACCTCAAATATTGGCAAACCTGAGAAAGACTGGCTTGAATATGTGCACACGGCAAAAGCCAGGAATGCTATAAAAGATGTGCTCAAGGATGAATCCACTGACCGAATCCAAAAGGGCATAACCATGCTTGAGCAGAAGCTCAGCGAGCTTGGCATCCTGCCCGATTCGGATATCATCAAGAAGCTGCTCGACTACTATGACCTCCTGAACAAGGATGAGCTTTATTCGCGCATCAGCCTGGGGCTTATTAACCTTAACGATATACGCAAGGTGCTTAAAAAAGCACCCGAAGGCAGCCTGCGCAAATACTGGAAGCTTGCTGTCGGGACAGTCGTCAAAAGAGCACCAGTGGAAAAGGAGACAACGGCAGCAGCAGCACCGATCGATAAGAGCCACCCGTACCTCCTGCGCGAAAATATTGACAGCACCGGAGATTCGTATTCTATTGCACAGTGCTGTAATCCCATTCCCGGAGATGAAGTTGTCGGATATATTGACCTGAATAATTCGATAATCGTTCATAAACCCAAATGTCCTGTTGCAGTCAAGCTGATGTCAAGCGAGGGCAACAGAATCATACCGGTCAGGTGGACGATACATAAACTGGCCTCTTTTCTGGCCAGGGTAAGCATTAACGGCATTGACAGAATTGGACTGATCAATGAGACAACAAATCTTATTTCGATGGAGCTCAATGTAAACATACGTAATATCAACGTTTCTGTTTACAACGGAATATTTGAGGGTACTATCGACTTGTATGTGCATCATACCCGTGACCTGAACAATCTTATCATGCAACTTTCAAACATCAAGGGTATTTCAAGCGTGAAGAGAGTTGAAGAATTCGTTGAATAACAAACCCTCAGGGAACAAAAGAACATCAAATCACAGTGAATAATGGTCAGTGAAGACGCCAGGGCAATTGTAAAACAGATCTTTACAGAGTATCTCGGCAATCATTCGATGAGGAAGACCCCGGAACGGTTTGCCATCCTCGATGAAATATATTCCAGGGAGGGACATTTCGATATTGAGTTGCTTTTCAATTTCATGAATGACAAGCACTACCGCGTATCAAGGGCTACCCTGTACAATACTATTGAGCTGCTTATCGACTGCAAGCTGGTTGTCAGGCATAAATTCGGCCGCAGCCAGGCGCAATACGAGAAGACATACCAGGCCGGACAGCATGATCACCTGATAAACACCGAAACGGGTGCCCTGCTCGAGTTTCATGACCCAAGGATCAATGAGATAATTAAAAGCGCCTGCGCAGAGAATGATTTCCTGCTTCATCATTACTCGCTTTACATTTTCGGGAAGCAACCCGGAAAATAATCTTATTGGAGAAACATGTCTTCAGAACTTATCAACAAGTGATTACTTTCTGAAAATCATCTTAATTAATTTGTAAATTGCTCACTGTTTTTCAAACTGGTGATGATTACCTATTATGAAGATTGACATATTGTTAGGGCTCCAGTGGGGAGATGAGGGGAAGGGAAAAATAGTTGACGCGTTAGCACCGGAGTATGATATTGTTGCGCGTTTCCAGGGAGGCCCGAATGCCGGACATACAATTGAATTTAATAACACCAAACATGTGCTTCATCTGATCCCTTCGGGTATTTTTCACGAGGGTAAGATCAACGTAATAGGAAATGGGCTTGTGCTTGATCCGGTGGTGTTCCGCCATGAGGTTGAGAGTCTCGGTATCGACGTCAGGAAAGTGATCGAGAGACTGCTAATCTCTTTCAGGGCACACCTGATTCTCCCGACGCACAAGTTGCTCGATGCTGCCCACGAGACCTCGCTGGGAGATTCAAAGATAGGATCCACACTGCGGGGCATTGGTCCGGCATATACTGACAAGGCTGCGCGAAGCGGCATGAGAGTTGGTGATCTTTTCAGAAAAGATTTTACCGTCCTGTATAAGGCACTTGTCAGCGAGCATCTAATGAGGCTTAAAGGGTACGGCTCCAGTCAAAGCCTGAAGGAGCTTGAAGAGGAATGGTTTGATGCCATGGAGTACCTGAAGCAGTTTAAAACGATAAATGCAGATTACTACCTCGACAGCTGTCTCAGCAAGGGCATGCGAGTACTGGCGGAGGGTGCGCAGGGGACGATGCTTGACATTGATTTCGGGACTTATCCTTATGTCACTTCTTCAAATACAGTGGCTGCAGGAGCATGTACCGGTCTCGGGGTAGCGCCCGGGCGCACGGGAGAAGTCTTTGGTATCTTCAAGGCCTATTGCACCAGGGTAGGCAGCGGTCCGTTCCCGACTGAGCTGAATGATGAGTACGGCCAGATGATGCGTGACCTCGGTAATGAGTACGGTGCTACCACTGGCCGCCCCCGTCGCTGCGGATGGCTTGACCTCCCGGCATTGAAATATGCCATCATGATCAACGGTGTGACCCGTCTTTTCATGATGAAGGCTGATGTTCTGTCAGGCTTCAGTGAGGTTAAGGTATGTACTTCTTACACCGTCAACGGTGCGACAGTCTCCGAGCTTCCTTACTGCCTGGCAGATATCGAAGCCCTTAACTACCGGAGCATGCCCGGGTGGAAGTGTGATATCAAAGGATTTCAGAAATGGGATGAACTGCCTGCAGAGCTCAGGGATTACATTGAATATATTGAAAAAGAAACAGGGGTGCCGATAACAATAGTCTCTGTCGGCCCTGACAGGTCTGCTACCATATACAGGTAGACTTTACTCTTTTTTATAAACCCAGGCCTCCCCGTTAATATTCTCCTGGATACTTCCCACCGAATTCCATGCTTCGCGCATGGTTGGAAATGATTTTGCCGAAACCAGATGCCACCTTCCGCCATCCATATCAACCAGCTGGGCGTTATAGCCCAGACCTTTTATATGACCAAGCCAATCATCAGCATAAGCAGGCGTAAGGAAACTGCCAACAATGACATGGTAAATTCCGGTTTCCAAAGTTTCCTGTTCGGCAATTCTGTTGAGCTCTTCCTGCCGGGCCTTATCAGCTGCCGCAGCCTGTTCCTCAGCAACACGTATAGAATCTGCAACCCGGTATGCCTCCTGTTGCTTCTGCAGGGCTTCTGTCTGCCGTTTCTTCTTTCCGAAAGGATTAATGCTTTTCATGAAATCACATGAAGGGGTAAGGAGCATAATCACTGCCAGTAGTACGAGGATCAGTCTCTTCATAAATGATAGTTTTTCAAGATTATAAAGGATAAAGATAGGAGAATCGGCTTAACAAAGCAATGAAATTATGATAAAGGTAACCTTGCTTGTAAATTCTTTATTAAATTGGGTTGCTTTTTAAAAACCATAAAATAAGGTAATCGGATGAAATCATTAATCCAGTTTTTCGAAGAGAATGTTGAGAAGTATGCGAACAATATTTTTTTATGGGAAAAGCCCCAGGAAAAATATGAGGGGACCACTTATCAGGAAGTCAGACGCCAGGTTCATGAGTTCGCAGCCGGACTGTTGCAGATGGGCATTAAAAAAGGAGACCATGTCAGCCTCCTGGCCGAGGGACGGAATAACTGGGTGATAGGCGAATTGGGAATTCTGTATGCCGGCGGTGTCAATATACCCCTGTCTGTGAAACTGAATCCGGAAGAGATAAAGTTCAGGCTGATTCATTCAGAATCGAAGATGGTGATAACTTCCAGCGGCCAGGCACCCAAAATACTCGAAGTCATTGACAAGTGCCCCGCCATCAGTAAGATTATATTTATGGATCCAAGGGAGGAATATTCTGATAGCGAGATACATTTCAATGAAGTAAGAAAAACCGGGCGTGAATGGCTTGATAACCCGGTCAACAGAAAGACCTTTGAAGAGTTTACGGCATCCATTGTTCCATCAGACCCTGCAAACATATGCTATACATCCGGCACAACCGCCGACCCTAAGGGAATCATCCTCACTCACAGCAACTATGTCACCAATGTGTACCAGGCATATACGCTGATGGATATCCCGCAGCACTACAAGACCCTGCTTATCCTGCCGTGGGATCACTCTTTTGCCCATACGGCGGGCATTTATGCCTTCATGGGCAAGGGAGCCAGCATCGCTTCGGTGAAGACGGGCAAAACACCTATGGAGAACCTGCGCAACATACCTATATGCATGAAGGAGATCAAGCCTAATCTTCTCCTTAGTGTACCAGCGCTGGCCAAGAACTTCAGGAAGAACATAGAAAAAGGCATAAGGGAAAAAGGTAAAGTGACCGAGACGCTCTTCAATACTGCGCTGAAGATGGCATATTCCTACAACAAGGAAGGATATAATAAGGGAATGGGATTACAGAAGATCAAAAAACCTCTGCTTGACCTCTTTGACAGGATACTCTTCTCAAAAGTGCGTGAGGCTTTCGGCGGCGAGCTTGAATTCTTTATCGGCGGAGGAGCGTTGCTGGATATTGAATTGCAGCGATTCTTCTATGCCATAGGTGTTCCTATGTTCCAGGGATACGGATTGTCTGAAGCATCACCCATTATCTCATCCAACGGTCAGAAAAGGCATAAGCTGGGATCATCCGGTTATCTTGTCAACAATATGGAGCTTAAGATATGTGATGACAACGGCAACACGCTGCCCGCAGGTGAAAAGGGAGAGATAGTCATCAGGGGAGGAAATGTCATGTCGGGCTACTGGAAAAATGAGGTAGCAACCAGTGAGGCGATACGCGACGGATGGCTCTATACGGGAGACATGGGATACATTACGGAAGATGGATTCCTGTATGTTCTGGGGCGGTTCAAAAGCCTCCTGATTTCTGATGACGGAGAGAAATTCAGCCCGGAGGGAATTGAAGAGGCAATGGCAGAACAGTCGAAATACATAGACCAGTGCATGCTCTACAACAATCAGAAGCCTTACACGGTTGCACTGATTGTACCGAACCAGCATGCGCTCAAGCTTTATCTTGAAGAGCGCAACCTGTCAGCCACCACCGAGGAAGGCAAGCGTGCCGTGCTGAACCTCATAGAGAGTGAGGTCAACGAATACCGCATCAACGGGAAATACGGGTACATGTTCCCGCACCGCTGGCTACCAGTGGCACTGGGCATACTCAATGAGAGCTTCAACGAAGAAAACGGCATGATGAACTCAGTGATGAAAATCGTACGCGGTAAAATCACTACCAGGTACCAGGACCTTATCGACTGGCTTTACACGCCAATGGGTAAGGCCGTTAACCATGAGCGCAATATGGAAGAGGTCGAGAAGATGAAACTCGGCTGAACATAATAATTTATATTCCAGATGAAGTTTAAGGTGTTTCTGGCTGTCTCTGTTACAGCTCTGTCGATGACTTTATGTACCGGTGATAAAAGCCCGGTATGGCAACCGGCCGAAAATCCGCTTTTCACCGTATGGGGTGAAAAGGTTGACCCCTCTGCCCCATGGCCTGAATACCCTCGTCCAGGACTGGTAAGGGAAGAGTGGATGAGTCTTAACGGTCTGTGGGACTATGCCATCTGCGGGAAGGAAGAATCCCGTCCGGCTCCGGAAGGGGAAATACTCGTACCCTTCCCGGTTGAATCGGCGCTCTCAGGTGTAAGACTGAGAATGACAGATTCACTCGCACTCTGGTACTCACGTCAGTTCGAGCTACCCAAAGTGTGGCGAAACAAACAGATAATACTGAATTTTGAGGCATCCGACTGGGAGACATCCGTATGGATCGATGATAATTTCGCGATGGTTCACCATGGAGGATATGATCCCTTTTCATGCAATATCTCCCAGTTCCTTTCAGAGAGCAGGAGACACAGTATTGTTGTCAGGGTAACTGACCCTACTGATAAGGGAAGGCAACCGAGAGGAAAACAGGTTTCCGGACCGGGCGGGATATGGTATACTCCTTCTTCGGGTATATGGCAGAGTGTGTGGCTGGAACCTGCAGGCATTTCATGGATAGGTGACCTGCGTATTATACCTGATATAGACAACAACAAGCTGTATGTCACAGTACTGGAAGAGAGGTGCAATGGCCCTGAGGGTTGCCCACCAATTGATATGGCCCCTTCGCTTGCCGAGGTGACTGTTTCTCTTGACGGAACAATAATCGGAACCGCTGCGGGGGAGACAGGTATGCCTGTAACAATTGGTATAACTGATCCAAAACTGTGGAGCCCTGACAATCCTGTTCTGTATGACCTGAAGATCAGGCTCATCACCGGAGGCAAAGTTAACGATGAGGTCAGCTCTTACACAGGGATGAGGAAAGTATCACTGGGTGTCACCGAAGATGGCATCACACGTATAATGCTGAATAACAGCTTTGTATGGCAAAACGGTCCGCTTGACCAGGGCTTCTGGCCTGACGGCATCTACACTCCTCCTTCTGATGAGGCAATGAGATATGATATTGAGATGCTGAAGAAGATGGGATTCAATATGATGCGCAAGCATGTCAAGGTCGAGAACAGGAGATTTTACTACCACACTGATCGCCTGGGAATGCTGGTCTGGCAGGATATGCCAAGCGGTGATGACTATATAGGCGGCAATGACCCGGATATAAAAAAGAGTGCGGGTGATTCTGCGCAGTTCATGACAGAGCTGAGCAGGATGATTGACACGAAATTCAATAATCCCTCTGTAATAATGTGGGTAATCTATAACGAGGGATGGGGTCAGTACAACACCGCGGCTGTCACAGGTTATGTTACTGATTATGATACAACGCGCCTGGTCAACAGTGCTTCAGGATGGACTGACCGCGGAACCGGTCATGTAAGGGATGTGCACAACTATCCCGATCCGGTTGCACCTGCAGCTGAACCAGACAGAGCCATTGTTCTCGGTGAATTCGGCGGGCTCGGCCTCCCTGTGCCGGGTCACACCTGGGAGCAGAAGAACTGGGGTTACCAGAAAATGAGTGACAGCACAGACCTGCTGAGGAGATATGAGCAGTTCTATGCCATCGTCAGGGACCTTGTCAGTGTGAAGGGATTAAGCGCTTCAGTGTATACGCAGACCACGGATGTTGAGACAGAGACAAACGGTCTCATGACCTACGACCGCAAGGTTGACAAAATGGGCTTTGAAAATGTCCGCAAAGCCATGAACTCAGAGCTCAGGGCTCAGAGCACAGGGCTGTAGAATTTACACAAGCAGCCGGCTCTTGAAGGGCAGGAAGGTCATGAAGTCGGCATGATGCACTATATAAGCTTCCGTGGTGCGCTTGACAAGATCACCTTCATGAGCGTGGGCGGCAATTATGTGACACACTTCGGGCGGTATACCGCATTCCTCTGCCAGGCTGACGCCTGAGAACGGATGTCTCAGATACTGTCCGTATTTACCCTGTACAGCCTTACCCTGCGCGTCAAGCTCATATTCCAGCATCTTGCCGACATCAGCGAGGATAGCTCCGGCAATGAGCACATCCATGTTCACCGGAAGTTCATCCCTGAAGAACTGGTTCATCTTTTCCCCTGCCTCCCGCGCAACATGTACTACGCACCTCTTGTGATCCATGAAGGTCACCTTAAGATCGGGGCCGCAAAGCAAGGTGAAGGGTATGCGGTTCAGATCACCTGCTGTCAGCACGCTGCGTTCCAGTGCCAGTTCCCATGTCCGGGCTGTTTTCTCCCTGAGACCGGGATCTTTGATCCACTCCAGTTCAGGCCAAAGTTTTTTAATCTCTTCTGTCATAACCGGTTTCTATAAGTGTGCAATAATTGCATCAGTCATCTGAATTGTAGAGGCTGCCCCCATTGTAACTACTTCAGGTTTGCCTGCGAGCTTCATCATATCATAGGTTCTGACTTTGCCTTCCTCAATCACCCCGGCTACAGCCTTCCTGATGCGTGCGGCAATATCCTTTTCATCGATATATTCAAGCATCATGCATGCCGATTCGATCATAGCAATCGGGTTGACGATAGGTACACTGTAACCTGCGTATTTCGGTGCTGATCCGTGGGTGGGTTCAAAGACGCCGATGCCATCCTCCGAGAACTGGGCACTGCAGGCAAAGCCCAGCCCGCCAATCAGTCCTGCAAAAGCATCGGAGGCAATGTCTCCAAACATATTGCTGGCAACAATAACACCATAATCCTCGGGATTCTTCGTGAGCCACATCATCTGTGCATCGATGTTGGTATTATGGAGCTGTATTGCCGGAAATTCGTTCTTCTGCATCTCCTTGGCTATCTTCCACATGAGACCTGACGTCTCACGTATTACATTAGGCTTTTCACAAACAGTCACTGATTTGTAACCGTATTTTACTGCATGCTGAAATGCAGCTCTCAGAATGCGCACGGTATATTTCCTGGTCAGGATACGTGTTGATACCGCCAGCTCCTCCTTCGGGCACCAGCCGAAATTTTCCCGGAATTTGGGATGTGTCATAAGGGCATCATACACCTGCTGGGGAGGGTTTGACCACTCTACACCTCCATAGAGTCCTTCTGTGTTCTGACGGAATATTACAACGTCAACCATCGGTTCTTCGGGATTACCATCCCTGCCACGGCGAATGAAATTAAGAGGATTGCCCTTGTAGCTCCGGCATGGTCTCACGCAGATATCAAGGCCAAAATGCTGTCTCAGACCAACGATGGGGCTGCTGTAAGTAAAACCCTTGCCCTGCAGTGCAGGAGAGAGCTCGGCTGCAGCTTCATCTTTAGGCTTGGAGGTTATTGCCCCAAAAAGTGCTATCTTATGTTCAGCGATCAGGTCAATCGTCCGCTGAGGCAGGGGATTGCCTTCACTGCACCAGAAATCCCATCCGATGTCACCATAAATATATTCTGCATCAAAACCTGCCGCGTCGAGTACGCGTACGGCCTCTTTAAGTACCACGGTGCCTATCCCGTCACCCGGCAGTGCCACAATCTTGCGTTTAGCCATGTTATGTGATATTTATGTTTGTTAATTCGTTATCGCGTAAAAATATAGTTTTTATTGTGTTAAAAAAAAGACTTATGCAGATAAAAACTCATGAAGGATGCACGGGAAAAAAACTATATTTGCCGCTTCAAAAGACTCTGTGAAGTTTTAATACAAAGAATGCATGGTTCAACTGGGGGAAATAAAACCAAGGAAGCTGTGGGGATACTTTGAAGAGATCTGCAGGATACCGAGGCTTTCCAAGAACGAAGGAAAGATAAGGGCCTACCTGCTTGATTTCGCAAAGAAGCATAACCTTGAGGCCAAAGAAGACGGTGTTGGCAATATTCTTATAATCAGGGAAGCCTATCCGGGCAAGGAGCATATCAGCACGGTGGTCCTGCAGAGTCATCTTGACATGGTAGGAGAGAAAAATGCTTCACACCCTCATAACTGGAAGGAGGATCCAATTATCCCCGTTGTCGACGGGAAGTGGGTATGTGCCAGCGGTACTACACTCGGTGCGGACGATGGCATAGGTATTGCCGCACAGATGGCGGTGCTTACCGAGCCATACCTGCAATGCGGACGCATAGAATGCCTGTTCACGGTGGACGAGGAGTCAGGGATGACAGGTGCGATAAACCTGAAGCCTGACTTTTTCACCGGTCGCATACTCCTCAACCTCGACTCTGAGGATGAGGGCATCCTCTTTATAGGATGCGCCGGAGGAATAGATACGCAGGCGATGCTGCCGTATACACCTGAAAAGGTACCGGCAGGGCACAGAGCGATGAATATTTCGGTTACCGGTCTTCACGGCGGTCATTCGGGTGACGAGATACATAAGGGTTACGGCAATTCCATAAAGATCATTGCCAGACTGTTACAGGACCTTGAAAAAAAATACAACATACAGATCAGCAACTTCACCGGCGGAAACCTGCGAAATGCTATCCCGAGGGAAGCATTTCTCACTATCACTTTCAATCCTGTTCATGAAGAACTGATCCTTGCAGACACAGCGGCATACAATACCCTGGTACGTGATGAGTACGGTACTCTTGAGCCTGACCTTAAGGTCTCAGCCACACCTGCAGACGTACCGTCAGCTGTTATTGATCCTAAGACACAGCACAAGCTGCTGAACGCACTAAGCATTGTTCCGCACGGTGTGCTGGGCTGGTCAAAAGAGATACCTGACCTGGTCGAGACATCGAGCAACCTGGCGACCATACGTCTGACTGAAGACAAAATGATCCATGTCGTTACCACCCAGAGGAGCTCTTCTGACGAAGCCAGGCACTATGCTGCGATGAAGGCTGAGGCAAGCTTCGATCTTGCCGGCGCCAGGGTGACACACTCAGACGGTTATCCCGGATGGAAGCCGAACATGAACTCCGCCATCCTGAGGCTGATGATAAATTCATACCGCAAGCTGTTCGGAAAGGTGCCGCAGGTCAAAGCAATCCACGCAGGGCTTGAGTGCGGTCTTATACTTGAAAAATACAAAGGGATTGATATGATCTCCTTCGGTCCTACAATAAGGGGAGCTCACACTCCCGAGGAAAGGATTGAGATCGAAACTGTACAGATGTTCTGGGATCTGCTGATGGATGTTCTCAGGCACTTGCCTGAAGAACGTACCTAATCGTATTCTTCAAAATCATCGGCAGGAGCTCCGCATACCGGGCATGCCCATCCTGAGGGCAGGTCTTCAAATGGTGTACCGGGCGGTACGCCGGCATATTCATCGCCTGCCTCAGGGTCATAGATATAACCGCAAACCGGGCATTTGTATCTGATCATTTCAACAGCGTTTAATTTTTCACTTTCCTGACAGCGTCAATTACCGTGCCGTCAACCCATTTGATTGCAGCGACAACCTTCTCGTCAAATGCTGCCTTCGCAGGTCTTCCGCATATTTTCTCCGCAGTATCCTTAAGCTCTTCAATGGTCACCAGCGGCAGTCCCTTGCCTTTTACGGAATCAATCAGATCCTGTCTCAGCGGGTTGATGGCAATCCCCCTCTCGGTAATGATGACATCAATAAGTTCACCGGGGCCGCACAGGGTTGTGACCTGATCAACGATGACAGGTATCCTGTCGCGGAAAAGCGGAACGGGTATAATCACGTTACGGGCATGGAGGCAGTTCTGCCACCCTCCTATCCCGTGAAGAAGGAGCCCGTCAGAGTGGGTCACCACATTACCGTTGAAGCCGGTATCGATCTCTGTCGCACCCAGGATCATAATATCCATCATTGTGGTCAGATTACCTTTTGAATGATAATTATATGCATTGAACACCGGATAAGGTATATGATTTGGATTTTGCTCGATTGATCTTACGGCATCCAGATCAAACGCCTGGGCATCAAGAATATATCCCATCTGACCTTCTTTCAGCATCTGCACCATATATTTTGTGCTGCCTCCGAAGCCGAACCGGAACTTCCATCCCTTTTTCCTGAGCATTTCATGGACAAAAACTGCGATGGCGAGGCTTGTACCACCTGCTCCGGCCTGCATAGTGGCTCCGTCATGCATCAGGCCGGATTTCTCAAGGAATGATGCCGTCAGCTCGGCAATAAGGAGTCTGTCAGGGCTTTTGGTGATCTGTGTCGTTCCGGAAACAATTTTTTCAGGTATACCTATCTTGTCAACAACAACCACATAATCAACATAGTTACCTTCTATCTCCATAGGGAAGCAGGGCAGGTCAACAAGGTGATCCGTGACAACAATTACCTTATCAGCATAGAGGTAATCAGTCTTGGCATATCCCAGCACTCCCGTGGCTGAGGGTCCGCCGGTGCCTTTTGCATTTCCGAATGCATCGGCAGCAGGAGCAGCCAGCACGGCTATATCTATTTTCACCTCGCCGTCCTGTATGGCCTGTACCCTGCCGCCGTGAGAGCGCAGCACCGCCATACCTTTCATCCTTCCTTCTGAGACGAACCTGCCTAAGGGTCCGTTCATGCTTCCTTCTATACGGTTGATCGTCCCGTTTTCCAGGTGTTCAATCACAGGATCATTGCACGGGAACGATGCTGAAGGGAGCCAGACAAGGTCTCTGACGCCCATGGAGGCAGCAATGTCAAATATCTGGTTGCTTATCAGATCGCCGTCACGAAGGTGATGATGCGATGAAACGGTCATCCCGTCTTTCAGTCCGCATAGTTCAAGGGCCTCTTTCAGAGAAGCCACTACCTTATTGTTATCCGCGGGGTAGTCAATGCACGTAGGTATCGGAGGAGCGTATTTTCTTCCGGAGGGCCTGTGTTTACCCACACCCTTGAAAGGGATGGCCTCTCTCCCGTTGATCTCATCCGGAACCATGCGCCCGGCGGCATTCTTAACCATTTTCATGACCAGGTCTGCATTTATGTTATTCCTTAATCTCTTCTTCACTCCATTTGTCAGACAGTAATCCCAGTCTTATTGCCAGGTTTATTGTCTTCTCTGCCCGTGTCACCACAGGCGGGTCGATCATCTTTGAACCCAGGGCGACAACACCGAGGCCCTTGTCAAGGGCATCACGGTATGCGAGAATTATCTTCCTGGCTTTTTCAATCTCATCCGGGGCCGGTGAGAAACCTTCCCTGATAACTGCTATCTGCCGGGGGTGAATACACCCCATTCCTTCAAAGCCCATGGCTTTTGATGACAATACATTATCAAGCAGCCCTTCCATATCACCCACATCTGAAAATACGGAGTCAATTGGTTGTATGCCGGCAGCTTTGGCGGCAACAACAATGCGATTACGGGCGTAGAGAGATTCTTTGCCTTCTTTAGTGCGCTGGACGCCAAGATCAGCCGTATAATCCTCGAGTCCTATGGCGAGAGCAACAACATCCGGTGTCGCAGTAGCTATTTCATAGGCCCTCTCGACACCTCCCGCGCTTTCTATGATGGGCATCAGGAAGACAGTTTCGGTCTGACCCTCCCTCTTTTTTATTTCTTTTATTTTTTCATCAACTGTCCTGAGTGTTTCAGCATTCTCACATTTCGGGACAAGGACAAGATGAACATTATGGGGTATGACATATTCAAGGTCCGCCAGGCCGCGTTCACCCTGGTTGATACGCACCATTCTCTCTGCACCGTAAAAATTCACTGAACGGAGAGCATTTCTGACAAGTATTCTTGCTTCATCCTTTTTATCCGGGGCAACAGAGTCTTCGAGGTCAAGAATTACACCGTCAGGTGAATGGAGGCCTGCATTAAGGAACATGCCGGGATTGTTACCGGGGAGATACAGTCTTGAAAAGCGAAACCTCTCCTTTGATGAGGGGTAATTATTTTCGGAAATCATTTCCGGCAGGAAAGCAGTGGTTGTACCTGCCAGAGCTCTCACGGCCGCCTCCACCCTTGCAGCAATGACAAACGGAAGAGCCCCGCTGTCGTTGACAGAAAGCCTGGCGTTCTTAATGCCGAAGAACGTGAGGAGATCGCGGCATTGCGTTTCGATGGCTTTGCCGTACATGCTCTTAACCTTTGATTTTATGTTTAGCTCAAGGCCTCCCGAACTTGTTATCTCAAGGGTCACTTCAATATCCGACCTGACCTTTGGCCCGGCATTGCCGGTCACACTCTGTGTCATCTCTGCTGTTTTTGGTAGTTTTCTCTTAGTTTGCATTAGTGCTCCTACCGGAGTTCAACCAGTACTTCATCCTGGTTCACTGTCTGTCCGGGTGTGATTTTGACAGAAGCCACAACTCCCGGGTTCTCCGCCTTAATGGCATTCTCCATCTTCATGGTTTCAAGGGTGCAAAGGCTCTGGCCTTTTGTTACCTCATCACCCGGTTTAACCAGCACCTGTACAATAATTCCCGGCAGTGGCGCCTTTACCTGAACGACCGGGCCGCCGCTTTTCCCGGCCGGCGAGGGTGATCCGGCATTCCCGGGTTTTGCATGTGCAGCCGGAACCTTAAACGGCATAAGCTTAGGCGGTTCCCGGATAAGCTCTACATCGTAAGCAGTACCGTTAACCTCTATTTTAGTCAGGTTGCCTTCCGTATCCAGCACATCCACCTTGTAGAGGTTTCCGTTTATCGTGAATTTATATTCTTTCATCTGTTTATTCTTTGATGCGATACATTGGTATTACAGGTTTCTCATGTGATAAAGCTTCGAGCTCCATGGGGAATATAACTTTGAGATACGTTTAATTGTCACCACACCGCTTTCAACATCATGCATCTCCCCAAAATGCAGGTATAAGGCCATGGCAACTGCTGCGGAAACCTCTCCCGGATCAATATGCGGAGCCTCGTCTTTCACTGCCTGTTTCCCCCTGAAAAGTTTTCTCAGACCCTTTTTCTCTTCCATATCAGTTATTCTTAAAGCGGGATATTGTTATGCTTTTTCATCGGACGCGGATCCTTCTTTGTTGACAGGGTATTCAAAGCCCTGATGATCCTGAATCTTGTATTTCTTGGCTCAATCACATCGTCAAGATAACCGTATCTTGCTGCTTCATAAGGATTGGCAAACTTCGAGCGGTATTCTTCCTCCTTATCTGCCACGTATTTTTTCCGTTCTGCCGGATCGGTTATTTCGCTTATTGTTCTTCCTTCGAGGACCTCTATTGCTCCCTGTGGGCCCATCACAGCTATTTCTGCAGTAGGCCAGGCATAATTAAGGTCGCCTCTGAGCTGCTTTGAAGACATCACGCAATGGGCTCCTCCATATGATTTGCGAAGTGTAACCGTCACTTTCGGTACGTTTGCCTCGCCATAGGCGAACATAAGCTTGGCTCCGTGAATAATTATGCCGCCATACTCCTGGACAGAGCCCGGCATAAAGCCCGGTACATCAACAAAAGTCACAATAGGGATATTGAATGCATCGCAGAAGCGGATGAAGCGCGCTGCTTTGCGAGATGACTCAATATCAAGGACCCCTGAAAGGTAGGCAGGCTGATTGGCCACAATACCAACAGGCATACCGTCAAATTTCGCAAATCCCACAACAATATTTCTTGCATAGGCTTCATGCACCTCCAGAAAATCGCCGTAGTCAACGACCCTTACAATAACCTCCTTGACGTCATAAGGCTGGTTCGCACTCTCAGGGATGATGTCATTGAGGTCATTTTCAAACCTGCCGTCAGGGTCATCACATTCAGTCTGCGGAGGTTCCTCGAGGTTATTCTGAGGCATGAAGGAGAGAAGTTTTCTGATAAGCATCAGGCCTTCTTCCTCCTCATCAACAGTAAAATGTGCCACGCCTGATTTTGTGGCATGCATATCTGCTCCTCCCAGTTCTTCGATAGTGATATCTTCTCCTGTTACGGATTTTGCGACCCTGGGTCCGGTGACGAACATATAGCTGCTTTTGCGGGCCATGATGGTGAAGTCGGTAAGAGCCGGGGAGTAGACAGCGCCACCGGCACACGGGCCGAAGATGGCTGATATCTGGGGTATTACGCCCGAGGCAAGAATATTACGCTCAAATATCTCAGCATAACCTGCCAGGCTGCGAACGCCCTCCTGTATCCTGGCACCGCCTGAGTCGTTTATGCCGATGATCGGTGCGCCCACTTTCATGGCCTGATCCATGATCTTGCATATTTTTTGTGCATATGTCTCTGAGAGCGAGCCCCCAAAGACTGTAAAGTCCTGTGCAAACACAAACACTATACGTCCGTCAATGGTTCCATGACCCGTTATCACACCGTCAGAGAGAAACTTCTTATCGGCCAGACCGAAGTCTTCAGTACGGTGAGTAACGAACATATCGTATTCCTCGAAGCTCCCCTCGTCAAGGAGCATTGTAATACGTTCCCTGGCCGTAAGCTTGCCCTTTGAGTGCTGATCTTCAATGCGTTTATCACCACCACCCTTTCGTGCTTTCTCCCTGAAATCAAGGAGTTGTTTAATTCTTTCCTGGCTATTCATCTAACCTTATAGTTTATTATTATCCCTGTTTTTGTCTTCGCAAAACTCCGTGAGAACACCAAAAGTTGACTTGGGATGGAGGAACGCAATGCTCAGTCCTTCAGCTCCCTGACGTGGCGCAGTGTCAATCAGTCTGACACCGGCAGCTTCGGCTTCCTTAAGCCCCTCTTCAATATTCTCAACAGCATACGCTATATGATGTATCCCTTCTCCCCTTTTCTCAATGAATCTGCCTATCGGTCCCTCAGGATCGGTTGATTCCAGCAACTCAATCTTGGTCTGGCCAACCATAAAAAAGGCAGTCTTTACTTTCTGGTCTGCAACCTCCTCTACACTGTAACATTTCAGGCCTAAAACCTTTTCATAGAATGGTATGGCATCTGAAAGCGAATTTACTGCAATTCCGATATGCTCGATGTGCGTTGGTCTCATAAAAGTGAAAATTTAATTGCCAATGGAAATGACAGCGCAAAGTAATCGTATTTAACACTGTCTCAAAAGATAAATATCATGTTTTAGGGTTTAATATAACATTTAGACCACCCCGGGGAAACAGAAAATCAGTCTGGAGATCCTCCGCCTGCAGTTGACGGTATCCGGTGTGACTCAGCGTATATCAGAAAGGAAAATCAGACGGAGCGGATTCCAACGCTTTCGATTTAGGCTTGCTGGCGGCCTCGTGAACAGGATTTCCGTCAACAAAAATAGCCTTGAACGGTTTTGTCGGGCAGGCGTATTCGCAGGCCCCGCAACCGATGCAAATTTTATCATCAACTTCAGGTATGAGAAGCTTGCCTTCATAAGGCTTCATGTCACATGCCTTTGTGGGGCAATGTTCAGAACAGGCTCCGCAATTGGTCTTCTCCGTTTCAACTATACAATTATCCTTGATGAATACGGCCTTGCCTATCTGAGTCAGCTTTTTGGCCTCAAGCATAAGTGGCATGATGGCACCGGTAGGGCAGATCTCTGTACAGATTGTGCATTCATAATTGCAGAAACCTCTGTGATTATCCATCCTTGGCTGCATTATACCTGCCACACCGTACTCGTTCACCGATGGTTGCAGGACGCTGGTAGGACAGGCTGAGACACACAGCGAACATGCAGTGCACCTTGCCGTGAAGGATTCTATGCCTGTGGAGCCGGGAGGTGTTACAGGGTACAGCCTGTCCTCCTTTACTGTTGATTCCTTTTTTGGAACAATAATGGTATCCTGGGCACGGCCAATCCGGGAACCGCCGGCAAGCAAAATGAGAGACCCTGCAACAAACTTGCGCCGTGAAGCATCCGGTTCCTGATCCGGTTTGGGAGACTTAAGCCTCACAAGACCATATGACATTGCCTTATCCGTGCATGATTCAATACAATTGAAGCAGTTGACGCACCTGCTTGTATCAACATGTTTATTCAGAAAATCGATGCATGATGATTTGCAGGCCATCGCACACCGTCCGCAGCGGCTGCACTTTGCCTCATCAAATTTTATCCTGAACAGGGATATTTTACTTAAAAAACCAAGAAACGTTCCTACCGGACAGACAGTGTTGCAGTAAAGCCTGCCATGCTTGAATGCCAAAAATGCGATAAGCACAAGGAACGCTGTTGGAATAGCATAAGCTGCAAGTTCATAAGGCTTTATGTCAACCCTGAAGAGGGTGTAGATGTCAAACTTGCCGAAAAGTGAGGCCAGCAGATTATTCAGTACCAGCACAACTGGTTTGGCAAAAAAGGTCATGAATCTGCCGAAGGTACTGTAAGGGTCAAGTATTGTCAGCACATAAACCCCTCCCAGGAGCAGTATTCCTGCAGTCAGGACAAGTATAAAATATCTGAGGATTGTATAGGGTTTTTTGTATCCGTATTTGCGGAATCGTCTTTTAAATACTCCTCCTATCCTGCTGATTACGTCCTGGGAAATACCCAGAGGGCAAAGGAACGAGCAGTATGTTCTTCCTGAAAGCAGGGTCAGAGCCACGACAACAATAAATCCTGTCGCTGTCACGACACCTGCAATGACGAATTTCAGCAGTGAGGGGATGAACTGAAGATAAAGAAGCGGACCGAAGAGTTTCACAGGCACAATACTCCTGAAATCGATAAACAGAAGTGACAGCAGCAGCAGAACCAGTACAGAAAAGATAACGCGAATATGTTTCAGGGCAGATGACCGCATGAACTCCTACATTTTAATTCTGTGGATGTTCAGTGTTGTTAGGTCAATCTTGCCGATGCCCATTCCTGCGGCAATTGCCAGGTGCTCAACTCTGGAAGGCTCAAGGCCCATCAACTTGGCACCAGCAGCATCAAGTGCCACCCAGTCAGTTGAAAGCAGAAGTGACTTCATGTTTGACAGGTCATCCTTTGAGACACCCCTGGGGCCATTGCGCATCATGACGTTATATGCATCCATGATGTTCAGAGTGGGTTTTTTGGTAAAGAGCGCATAATCTGCGATGCACTGGTTAAGGTTATTACTGTGCCAGTAACCGCGGTCCCATACGACGCCCATCATATTCTTAAGTGCTCCGGTCATCCTGGTAGAGCTATGGTGTTTCAGTATGGGTATATTGATGAAGACATCGCTGTCAAGCACCATTTCATGTACCTTTGCCTTTGTAAGCTTTTTGCCGTTAGGTATGGCAACCTCCTGGTAATAGCTCTCCGAATTACCTGGCACGACTTTGCCGCCTGCACTTTTCACCGCCTTTTCTATTCCTGAGTTCTTATAGCAGCTCAACCAGTCGTCACAGGTATTGTCGAAGACATAAACCTCCTTCGCACCGGCTCTGAGACAATGTTCAACAACACGCTTAACCAGAGCAGGATTGGTGTTTCCTCCCTTTTCAGGCACCACGTCCCAGCCTATATTGGGTTTCACAAGCACCTTCTGTCCCTTGCTGACGAAAGAGCCCATTCCACCGAGAGCCTGAATGCCCATATCAAACATCTCTGCCGGCTCACCGTTCATTACAGCAATAAGGTCATAGCTGGGTCCTGCCGGAATACGCTTGCCCGCTAAAACCCTCTGATAACCGCCAAAGCTCATTAGGGCTCCGGCGGCCACACCCGCTCCAAGCGAGCTGCGCAAAAAATGTCTTCTTCTCATTACCTTCTGTCTGAAATATTACCCCAAAAAGCGAAGGTGCAAAATAAACATTTTTTTTAATATATCGCGAGCGTATTCTTATATTAGCAGCCTGAGAGCACTGCCGTACCGCCTTGTTGGCAGTGATGACCTGAATGTTAAAAAAACTAAAATAATGAAGATCCTCTATTACGATTGCTTTTCAGGAATAAGCGGTGATATGAACCTGGGCGCCATGCTCGATCTGGGAGTCAGCAGTGATATCCTGATCAGTGGTTTGAAAAAGCTTAATCTCGGGGGATGGAAGCTGGACATTTCCCGTGACCAGAGGCACGGCATTACGGGTACCAGGGTGACAGTGATGATTGAAGAGGTCACTGGGCATGAGCATGAGCATGAACACCCTGATGGTCATATCCATCACAACGGGCACAGGCACCTGGATGAAATTGAAAAAATCATTACCGGAAGCTCTCTGCCCGCAGAGGTTATTGCACTGTCAATGAAGATCTTTACTCTCATTGCCGAAGCGGAAGCTGCCATTCATGACAAACCCGTCAGGGAGATACATTTTCATGAAGTAGGCGCCATAGATTCCCTTATAGATATTGTCGGCGCAGCAATATGCTTCACTGAGCTTGGGGTAGAGAAGGTTTATGTCTCTGATATTGAGCTTGGAAGCGGGATGGTCAGATGCGAGCACGGTCTTCTGCCGGTGCCGGCGCCAGCCACAGCACGCATCATCACCGGATTCCCGGTGCATACCGGTGGCGTTGACTTCGAAGCTACCACGCCCACGGGTGCAGCCATTCTTGCCGCCCTGGCCGAACCAGTTCCTGCCGGACTGAAATATACCATTAAGACAACAGGCTACGGCATAGGTCAGAAGAATAATCCTGCGAGGCCGAACATCCTGAGGGTATATCTCGCCGAAACGGCTGAAAATATTATGACAGGGCACCAGGCCTTTGTTGCTGAGTGCAATGTTGACGATATGAACCCTGAACTGTCAGAGTACATCTCTGCAAGGCTGTTTGGCGCCGGTGCAGGTGATGTATGGTTCACCCCGGTGATAATGAAAAAAGGCCGGCCGGCAATGACAATCAGCGTTATCTGCGAAGAACACCAGGTCGCGGCCGTCAGGGAAATACTGTTCAGTGAATCCACTACCATCGGGCTGAGGATATTCCCGTTCATGAAAGAGACGCTTCACCGCGAATTTGAGGAGATTGATACACGCTTCGGCAAAGCAGTCATCAAAAAATCGTTTTTCAACGGACGTCTTGTCTCCGTAAAACCTGAAGCTGACCGCTGTGCTGCCATTGCTGCAGAGACTGGTATACCGATGAAACAGGTCATGCAGGAGATAACCGCCCAAGCTATAAAAGAACATGACGCCACACGATAAACTAAGGAAACTAAGAACAATTCTTTCTGACACCGGAGCAGCTGCAATAGCGCTTTCCGGAGGCACTGACAGCACTTTTCTTGTGAGTGTTGCCTCAGGTATCACCGGACTCAGAGTGTTGGCAGTCACAGTCAGCACGCCATATATGTTTGCTTCAGAGGTTGAAGAGGCAGCAGCGTTCTGTGACAGGTACGGGGTTATGCACAGGACAATCAGAATGGGTATCCCGGAAACAGTAAAAGGCAACCCTCCTGACCGATGTTATCTCTGCAAGACTGAGGTGATTGGTGTTGTCAGGCGCGCTGCCGGCGAGGCTGGAATTTCAGTCATATTTGACGGTACAAACGCTGATGATGTCAATGACTACCGGCCAGGCATGAGGGCTCTTAAGGAGTTAGACATACGAAGCCCCCTTCTCGAGGCAGGTCTTACCAAGAATGAGATCAGGGCGCTCGCCCGCGAAGCAGGTCTGGACATAAGCGACAAACCATCCAATGCCTGCCTCCTGACGCGCTTTCCCCATGACACTTCGATACTTCCCGGTGAACTCCGGAAGGCCGAAGAAGCCGAAATCTTCCTTACCGGAATGGGCTTCGGAGGATCACGTATCAGGGTGCACGGCGATATGGTACGCATAGAGTGCAGAACGGAGTTCTTCCCTAAAATAATGGAAGCAAGCATGAGAGAAAAAATAATTACAGCTCTCAAAAACATGGGTTATAAATACATAACTATTGATATCGAGGGTTACCGCAGCGGAAGTATGAACAAAAATATTTAAAATAATGAATGCCGGAGAACTGGAAACAATACTAAAAAGCATTAGTGACGGATCATTAAGTGTAAATGAGGCTCTTGAAAAGCTTCACGATTTCCCGTACAGTGACCTCGGTTTTGCAAGGATAGACCATCACCGGGAACTGCGGACCGGGTACCCGGAAATAGTTTACTGTGCCGGCAAGACGGCAGAGCAGGTCAGGGCCATTTTTTCTGCAATGGAAGAGCATGGAAATAATATCATGGGAACCAGGGCAGGCAGGGAGATGTTCGATTATATCAGTCCTTTTTTTCCTGATGCCGTTTATTTTGAAACAGCCCGGATTATCAGTATTAAAAAGAAGGATATTGTATCTCCCCTTACCAGTATTGCAGTAATCACGGCAGGCACCTCAGACATACCTGTTGCTGAGGAGGCGGCTATCACAGCAGAGTTGCTCGGAAATAATGTCATCAGGATATATGATGCCGGGGTAGCGGGCATTCACAGGCTCGTAGACAAGCTCCCGGAGATCCGGGCATGCAGGGTGGCAATAGTCATTGCCGGAATGGAAGGAGCCCTGGCAAGCGTAGTTGGCGGACTGGTGAATATGCCGGTAATAGCAGTGCCCACAAGTGTGGGATACGGAGCATCATTTGAAGGCTTGTCAGCCCTGCTTGCCATGCTGACCTGTTGTGCTGCAGGGGTGACAGTGGTAAATATTGACAACGGGTTCGGGGCCGGCTTTGCGGCAAGCAGGATTAACAGTCTCTAGGGTGCAATGACAGGGGTGGTCATATTATCCACAGCTTACTTTCCTCCGGCAGAATACTTCTTTCTTATTGCACACAGCAGAAAGGTATTGATCGAGAAATGGGAGAATTATCATAAACAGACCTACCGGAACCGGTGCCGGATACTCGGGGCAAACGGTGCATTGACGCTGACCGTCCCCGTTCTGCGAGGCTCCTTCCACAAGACGCCTTTAAGGGACCTTAAGATTGACAACAGCCGCCGGTGGCGGGAACTGCATCTCAGGAGCCTGACCTCGGCTTATGCCACCGCTCCGTTCTATGAATTTTATTTTGATGCTATCGGTGCTGTGATCAGGAAGCCGTTCACCTTCCTTCTTGACCTCAACACTGAGGCACTTGCAGCAGTGACTGATGCAACAGGTATTACCACGCAAACAGCTTTTACGGAGGAGTACCTGCCCGAAGGCATCTCCACGGAAGACTACCGGTACCTTATAACTCCCAAACAACCTTCGTGTGTTGATGGCTATAAGGATATGCCTTATATTCAGGTATTTTCCGAAAGGTTTGGATTCGTCCCGGGGTTAAGTATTATTGATGTGCTGCTCAATAACGGACCAGGGACCGGAGCGTTGCTGCTGGGGTCCCTGGCAATAAGATCAGAACTGAAATAATATTACGGTCAGAACTTCAGACCTACTGTTCCCGTCAGAATTTTGTCATGATTATGCATGTTGACGGGTTCAAGCCAGGCATTGGGGTACATCAGATAATTCTCATAATTGATAATGCCTGAAAAAGACAGATCGAGATAGAATTTGTCCTGGCGGTATCCTATCCCTGCACTGTAGCCATTGTAATCTGCATCCGCATTGAGGGAACCGCTTCTGAATGCTGATCCGTAATATCTGTAACCTCCCCTGATGTAAGCGGGTCCGAACCGTAATTCAGCTCCAACCCTGAAATTGCTGGCACCTTTCAGTTCGTACCTGATCTCCTCATTTTCAGTGTAGAAGTCATACCCGTCAGCACCGTGTTCGAATTTTGCATTGGCATAATCAACATACTCGTAGTCAGCACTAATAAGACCCATGGTCCCAATCTGAAATGCAACACCTGTGTTTATCCTCCAGGGGGTGTTCAATTCGTAATGGTAAGTATTGGGATCCGTTTCTGTAACACCTTCGAAATCATCGGTGGGATCATTTGGAGTGTTCAGGTCCAGGTAGGAAGAAAGGTTACTGAAATAATACTCATCGATATTATAATAGGTAGGGGTTGCGAAGCTGAAGCCGATACGCATCATCTCCACAGGTCTTAAGATTGCCCCTATCTTGAAGTTCCATCCTGAGCCTTCGGCATCAAAATGGTCAGTGTAAGTAAAGTCCACAAAGTCAAAAATATCGTTTGCAGCATCGATTTCCGTATGCCTGTAATGACCGGTATAGTTCAATGTTGTTATTCCGAACCCTGCCCCGATGTACAGCTTATCAGCCATGTTTGCCCCGAAAACGATTGTGTGTTCTCCAGTGAACCCCTGGTTATCAATCGTTCTGCTTGTCTTCTGACCGTAAACCGGGCTGTCTTCTCCGTAATAGGAAAAAATTGAAGCGTAATCGGTAAAACTGTTTGAAAGGGTATCGATCAGCAATTGCTGATAAGCCATATAACCTGCAGAGGTATTGTCCTGCAGCTCCCAGGTATTGTATCCGGTTGCCAGGTCAGCCCAGTAATCAGCCATTGAGCTTGCATCACTGATACCGTCAATAATTATATGTGTATCGTAGTTATTGGTTCTGTTATAGGAATAGCCAAAGCTTAAACCTTTCAGGGCTGATCCGCCTTTCATTGTCATGGATGTTACCAGGCCTATCTGGCCAAGGCTGAACTGTGAGAACTGGTATTCATTGTTGTATCCGGAAAAGTTGGAGTTGTTGTCTTTAAAGTTCACCTGTGTCGACACCGTGAACTCAGTTGATCTGAAGACTGCTATGCCGGCCGGATTAAGGGATATCGCAGACAGGTCTCCGCCCAGGGCTGTAAATGCTCCGCTCATGCCATCGAAGCGTGCTGTGCCCTGGTAAAACAGTTTGGAATATCTGAGAGCGTCGTCTATGTTCTGCGCTGACAAACTGAGTGGCAGAAGCAAAACAGCTGCTATAAGTGTCAATCTTGTTTTCATCTTTTCTGTCTTTTTAAGTATACGAACCCTGCTGCTCCGGTTTTTTAGGAACACAACTGTCAATATATTTTATGTATGTTATCTCCTGCTTCCGCCGCCGCCACTGTGTGACGATGAGGATGATGAACTGCCTGATGATGATGATCCTGAAGAGCTGTGGCCTCCGCCACCGCTGTATCCTCCGGAGCTTCCTGAACTGCTGCTTCTGCTGCCGCCGGAATATGAGGAGCTGCTGCTGCTTCTGCTGCCGCCTGAATATGATGAACTGCCGCTGCTTCTGCCCGAGCTTCCCGAACTGCTGCGCGAAGGAGCAGAATACTGAACAGACGAGGATGAAGATCTTGAGGGCGTATACCCTGACGAAGTGCTTCCGCTGCTGCTTCTGGTAGTAGTCGTGCCTCTGTTGTAGTTAGTGGTACCCTGAACCGATTCAGATGTGCGGCTGTTGTTGTAAGATGGTTTTGAGCTCATCCTGGGGCTGTTGTAACTTGGAGTATATGACCTGTCGGTAGTCTGGTACTGCGGTTTATTCACACTCTGCGTCTGGCCCTGAACCGTGGACTGAGATGTTCTGGTCTGAGTGCCGGTCTGAGTTCTGGTCTGAGTGCCGGTCTGTGTTCTGGTCTGAGTGCCGGCCTGTGTTCTGGTCTGAGTGCCGGCCTGTGTTCTGGTCATGGTCTGTGCGCTCGATCCTGAAGGATCGCGGCGGGTGTAACCCTGTCCGGTCGTCAGCCCGCTGTTCGGAACTGATGAAGACCTGGTATAAGTGCTTTTCTCAGAAGCAGCTGCCGGTCTCCTGGTTGCTGTGCCTGTTCCGGTTTGTGCAGACGGAGTTGCAGGTGATGATGACCCGGTCCTTCTTGAGTAACTGCTTTCAGATGCAGTGCCTGATTTGATTCTGCCATCGCCTTGTGTTGTATATGATCCCCTGGTGGTGGTGCTGTAACCTCCCCTGCGTGCCACATAATGACTGGAGCCATCGTTGTAGTAGGGCGGATAACCGCTGCCGTAGTAGGGCGGGTAACCGCTGCCGTAGCCATAGTACGGGTAACCGCACCCGTAACCCCAGTATGGATCATAGTACCCGCCATAACCATATCCGTAGTAAGGATAATATGGATAATACCCACCGTAGCCATATCCGTAGTAGGGGTAACCCCAGCCGAAGCCCAATCCGAAACCGTAACCGAAACCGAATGACATGTTAAGTGAGAAAGGACTGTAGTAATCCCAGTAAGGATAGAAACCGTCATTAAAGAGGTAAATCCTTTCTGCAGCGCTTGAACCGTAATAGTTGTTGACTACTGCAGCTTCAGAGCCTGTTCCTGCCAGGTACTCCTGTGAAGGTGCATAGTCGTCAGCTACCAGTGTGTCACCGGCAAGCATGTTATCATAGTACTGGTCAGTGGTACCGGCAGGGGCAGCAGTCTGCACCGCTACTACCGGTTCATCAGATGGCCTGTAATACAGATCATCATTACTGGTTCCGGTGTAAAGCTGTGATGTACACGAGCTGGCTATCACCAGAATGACCGGGATTATGTACCTGAAGTTTTTCATGTTATGCCCTTCTTTTGTTACACCCAATATAATACAAATTTCGTACCAAAGATTAAAAGCTCCTTACAGCTCACCTTCTGCTTTTGGTTGAAGAACCGGTTTTCTCTGATTCATTGCCTGAGGAAGGTGTACTTTCGGCGGCTTCCACAGTAACTGGCTGACTGCTTTTCCTGACGGTCGACTGTTCAGTCACGGAGGAGCTGCCTGTCGGGCTCTGTCGCATGGTTGTCTCTTTTACCTGTCTGTTGGTTCTTACGACGGTCTGAGTCTGCTGGCGGGGCTGTTCAGGCTCGGTGATCCTTACTACGCTGGCAGGTTTTTCAGCTTCCACAGGGTTTCGCCTTGTGGCAGTCTCATTCGCAGGAGTCGCCGTGCCGGTTGTTGTGCGCGGAGCTGTCTCCGTTGTTGTCTGCGGAGCCGTCCCGGTTTTTGTGCCTGGTGACCCCCTGCGCGGCACGGTTGTCTCACTCGCCTTTGTGTCACTAGCCTTTGTGTCACCGGGAATCTCAGTCTCCCGACGACTGGAGCCATCTGTTGCAGGGACACCTCTGCGGCCATGTTCTGTATAGGTCCCGGTACCGCTCTTGCGTCCGCTGCCGGGCTGTGATGACCCGGTATTGTCTATGGGAGTGGCGGGTTGAGATCCGGTACTCCTCCGGGTGGAGGTGGAATACCCTGATCTGTGGCGGGAATCATAAGGACTTGAAGGATTATAGCCCGTATTGTTATTATTATTGTTGTTGTGATGATAGTCGTCCCTGTATCCCGGCCCGTAGGGATTGTTATAATGGTCAGATCCGTAGTATGGGTTCCAGGCATTCCAGTTTGGATAATACCAGCTGTTCCATGCCATCGGGTAATGGTAATACGGTCTGCCGAGATAATAGTTGATGCCGTAGCTCACGCCGGGAGCATACCATGAATTCCACCCGTAGCCCATCCAGGGATCGTAATCCCACCATGGATCATATCCCCACCAGTAAGACCCGCCGAAGCCGCTCGTCCAGTTGTACCTCGACACGCCCCCGCCATAATAATACCAGTCGTCATAGATTGATACCCCCCATGTATAAGGTGTGTAGTGATACCAGAAGGTTTCCGTATACAGGGGTGAATAGAAGTCGAACACCACATATGAATTGTGAAATCTTTTAAGGCGTGAGGCGTACTCATAACCGCTTTCGTTGTAATAGTTGTTCACTACGATCTGCTGGTTGCCATAACCGCTCCCCCTATCACCGTGGCCTTTACCTGCATCTGCGGCCAATGCTGTGCATGCAAGCACCATCGTGGCTGTAGCTGTGAGTAAAATTTTTGTCTTCATTGTGTGCCTCCCTTTCTGGTTCGCAAGTTTTGTCTATTTTTACGCAATCTTTTTTTGCTAATTAACAAAATTCAAATACTATACCAAACTAATGGCGAAGTTTCTTACGAACAGGGAGGAAAATTATTCACAATGGTACAATGATCTTGTGATCAAAGCTGATCTTGCCGAAAACTCAGTGGTGAGGGGGTGCATGGTCATCAAGCCTTACGGTTACGCCATCTGGGAAAAGATCCAGGCGGAGCTTGACAGGAAATTCAAGGCTACCGGGCATGTAAATGCATATTTTCCGCTTTTTATTCCCAAGTCGTTCTTCAGCAGGGAAGCTGCTCACGTGGAGGGCTTCGCCAAGGAATGTGCGGTTGTGACACACTACCGTCTCAAGCACTCGCCTGACGGTAAAGGAATCATTGTCGACCCTGAGGCGAAGCTGGAGGAAGAGCTGATTGTAAGGCCCACCTCCGAGACAATTATCTGGAACACCTATAAGGACTGGATACATTCTTATCGTGACCTCCCCCTCCTGATTAACCAGTGGGCAAATGTAGTAAGGTGGGAGATGCGTACCAGGCTGTTTCTCCGCACGACGGAATTTCTGTGGCAGGAGGGCCACACGGCTCATGCAACAATGGAGGAGGCACAGGAAGAGGCAATAAGGATGCTGGGAGTGTATTCTGATTTCGCAGAGAATTTCATGGCGCTTCCTGTGATCAGGGGGGTGAAGACAGAAAGTGAGAAATTTGCCGGAGCCATAGACACATACACCATTGAAGCTCTGATGCAGGATGGCAAAGCGCTGCAGGGCGGTACAAGTCATTTTCTCGGTCAGAACTTTGCAAAGGCATTTGATGTACAGTTCACCAACCAGGAGGGTAAGCTTGATTACGTCTGGGCTACATCATGGGGGGTGACCACCCGGCTCATCGGTGCACTTATCATGGCTCATGCCGATAACCACGGACTGGTCCTGCCACCAAAGCTCGCCCCGATACAGGTGGTAATAATCCCGATATACAAGGGAAATGAACAGCTGGGCAGTATCTCGGAGATAGCGACAGACCTGAAAAACCAGCTTGAGAAGGCCGGCATGTCAGTGAAATATGATGACCGTGATACTCAGAAACCGGGGTTCAAATTCGCTGATTATGAGCTTAAGGGTGTACCTGTGAGACTCGCCATTGGTCCGCGCGATGCCGAAAACGGTACTGTAGAGGTAGCGCGGCGCGATACTCTCACCAAGGAAACGATCAGCCGTGACAACGTTGTTACATACGTCACCGGACTGATGGAAGATATCCATAAGAATATTTACAGGAAAGCGGTTGATTTCAGAACCGAAAACACGTATACTGTTGATAGCTGGGATGAGTTCCGTGAAATCATTGAGAACAAGGGAGGATTCGTAATGGCTCACTGGGATGGAACCTCCGGCACTGAGGAGCAGATCAAAAACCTGACTAAAGCAACTATCAGGGCAATAGCCTTCGATACACCCGCTGAAGAGGGCAAATGCATCCTGACAGGTAAACCATCGCACAGGAGAGTACTCTTTGCACGGGCATATTGACTGTTGATACTTAAATTGACGCCGCTGCGTTAATTGAAGGGTGTTTTGCCAATAATTAATAAAACACTATTTTAGGGGATTAAGTAATAATACTTGCCATGGTAGATGATCCGACACAGAGGAAGATGATGATAGTCGATACCCTGAAGAACAAATCAGTAATTAAGACAAAGGTATTTGACAACACTGCAGAAGCTTTTATGATGGTGAAGGAAATACTGAAAAATCTCTCCAGGGAGGTAAACCTCAACCTGTCAGACGTGGATCAGAGGATACGCATGGAATATACCGACAGAAGCACATTTGATGCCCAGATCAGAGTAGCCGCCGACATGCTTCTTTTCAGTATGCACTCGAACATATTCCAGTTTGACCGGGATCACCCGGCATGGAAGACTGCTTATATCCAGAAGAATAAATACAATGCCTACAGCGGTATCATCCATATCTACAACTTCCTGGCAGATTCATTCAAATATTCAAGGCTCGATGACCTCGGGTACCTTATCGCCCGCATCTTCATAAACCACGAGAATCAGTACTTCGTGGAAGGCAAGAGACAGATGGGCATGCTCTTCACCAACTATGGAAATGAGGCATTCAGTAAGGAGTCTCTTCAGAAAATTGTTTATACGGCCATAAATTACTCCCTGGAATTCGATCTTTTGGTACCGCCATACGATACAATAAAGATCGCTTCGGTGGGTCAGGCAGAATCTAAAATACAGCATTCAAGACTGATTACGGGAAAAAGACTGGGGTTCCAGTTCAACTCCGATGATGTCCTGGAAAGCAATTCAAGCCACCAGTGAACCAATGCGCCAATAATAGTCTCTTCCCAGGATCATTAATAATTATCTGCCTTCTTCTTGCAGGCTCTGAGCTTGATCTAACCGCACAGGAAGGCTCCAGTACGGATACCATTTCGCGTGCATTTTACGATACCCTCAGGGTAAGGTCTGAAAAACGAAAACTAACCAGCCTTCTGTATGATATGCTGTTCGTCGCACCACCTTCGGCAGGAAATGTGAGGGAGAAAATGAATAGCACATCCCGGTATGATGAATTCGAAGGCAAGGTGATCAGGACCAGGAAAGTGATAAGGCTTGATGCTTTCGGTACTGACATCGATAATCCTGTTGAATCTGATCAGTCAAGATCAGAAAAGCGGATTAACTCGACCTACACCAAAACCCGCCCGTTTGTGCTTAATCAGTACCTGATATTTCACGAAGGAGATACTGTATCATCACTCGAGATGGCAGACAATGAAAGGCTGCTGAGAGATCTGCCGTTCATTGAAGATGCACGCATCATCATCGTTCCGGCGGACAGTAACTTCGTGGATGTCGCTGTGGTTGTACGCGAAACCTATCCATACGGACTTGGCTTCCACTTCGACGGTATCCCCAGCGGGGCAGTGAAACTCTATGATAAAAACTTCGCAGGGCTTGGGCACGAACTTGCAGTGACGGTTCCGTATGACTTCGATAAATATTCATATCCGGGCTTTGGAATAAGGTATGCTGTCAGGAATATCGCACGGACCTTCTCGGATCTTGAATTCGACTTCTCTGACGGTCTGGGCTCAACAAAATTTGGAGGGATTTACCGCAGAGGATTTACCACCTCAGAGACAAAATACGCATGGTCAGCATCGATAAGACTGAGTTACACCTCCGAAGACCTTGATACTATGGTCACCCCATCACCTCTGCGCTTCATATACCATGATTACTGGGGAGCAAGGTCATTCATGCTTGACCGTGAAAGCGTTACAAGGCTTATCCTTTCAGCCAGATACAACAGTAACAATGTCTTCAGGAGGCCGGCAATAGATAATAATTCATACTACCGCCTCCAGAGCTATCAACTGGTCACGGGAAGTCTTGCCATTTCGTCACAAAGATTCATCAACACCTCACTGATATACAGTTATGGAAGAACCGAGGACATTCCGTACGGGTATATGCTTGAGATCATGGGCGGGCGGGAGTTGAATGAGTTCAAGTACAGGAATTATGCAGGACTGAAAGCATCATTCGGGAATGTTTTTACCAGGTTCGGATACATATATGGCGGTATCAGCTTCTCGACCTTTTATAACCATGGGAACACTGAACAGGGTTTGTTCGAGGCCAGGCTAAGGTATTTCACGCCACTGATTAAAGCCGGCGGGTCGAAGATCCGCACCTTCTTTAATCTCTATTACATCAGGGGGTTCAACAGATATACCGATGAATACCTTTATTTGCGCAATAATGATTTAATAAGGGGTTTCAGGAATGATTCAATCACAGGTAACAACAGGATTATTGCCACCTTCGAGCCTGTCCTTTTCACTGCCAGGCCCCGTCTCGGCTTCAGGTTCGCCATTTTCGCCTTTGCTGATGCCGGATTTCTTATCCGGGGACCTCTGAACTCCGGGGACTATAATCATATCTCAGCCCTGGGGGCCGGTGTAAGGATCAGAAATGACCGGCTTGTTCTGAACACGATACAAATCAGGCTGGCGTGGTATCCCAACCTGCCGCCCTACTCCGAATCGTCATGGATTACCATTGACGGGATTGTACGCCTTAAGCCCCCCGGTTTTGAGCCTGATCCGCCGGGCGTGGTTATTTACCAGTGACCATTCAGTGCACCGGCTCTTTTTTAACGTGGCAGCAGTTTATTGTGTTTCTGATTCTTAACTTTGCACAGGAAAAGAAAATGTACCGGAGGTTTATCGAATATTCAAAGCAGGAACGACTGTTTACCGCAGGCACCAGGGTATTGCTTGCAGTCAGCGGAGGCATAGATTCGATGGTGATGGCTTTCCTTTTCAGGAAGGCAGGTACAGATCATGCAATAGCACACTGCAATTTCTCTCTCAGGGACGGGGAATCTGAAGGTGATGAAAAGTTCGTTATCAGCTACGCCAAAAAAAGAAAAATTGAGTGTTTTACTACCAGGTTTGATACCCTGGGATATGCTGCCTCAAAGCACATCTCGGTTCAGATGGCAGCCCGGGAACTGCGTTACAACTGGTTTGACTCGCTTATTGAAAAGGAAGGCTTTGACTCCGTGGCCGTGGCTCATAATCTCAATGACAATATAGAAACCTTTTTCATAAACCTGATCAGGGGCACAGGGATTAACGGCCTTACAGGCATGAGCCCGCGGCATAATAATATCATCAGGCCACTGCTCTTTGCCACACGCAGCGAGATTGCCGCTTATGCTTCCGGGGAAAAAATCAAATTCCGCGAAGACAGTTCCAATGCTGAAGTCAAATATACCAGGAACAGAATAAGAATCAGGGTTTTACCGGAGATTGAGAAAGTAAATCAAAACTCTGTAGCTGCCATTACAGAAACCATGACTCACCTGAGTTCCTCTGCGAAGCTGGTCGATATTTATATTGAAAAGCTTCACTCAGAACTGTTCAGGCCGTCCGGTGACGGAATTGAAGCTGATGTCAGTGAGCTGAAGTCACTTAAACCTGCATCTCCCCACATTCATGAGCTTTTTAAAAGATACGGACTCTCATCACAGCAGACTGAAGAGCTGATCGCTCTCTTTGATTCTTCGTCAGGCAGATATATATTAACGTCGACCCACTGTTTGCTCAGGGACAGGGGCAGGATACTCATTACGGTCAGAAGTGATGATGAGCCGCCCTCATACATTTTTTCCACAGTAGATGAGATGCGGCTGTCAGGTCTCTTCACCGATCTGCGCATCACCGGACCGTCTGATGAACCCCTTCCGCGAAGCAGGCTGACAGCGTGCATAGATCTGTCGCTGGTTGATTTTCCTGTAACGGTAAGACACTGGGAACCCGGCGACAGATTTGCGCCGCTGGGAATGACACAGCTGAAGAAAATAAGTGATTTTCTCATCGACCTGAAAGTCCCTGTGACAGAAAAGGATAAGGTGCTTCTTCTCCTTTCGGGAAACAATGTGATGTGGGTCATGGGTTACCGCATCGATGACCGGTTCAGGATTACAGACAGTACAGAGCGCATACTGATAATGACTCTGTGAGAGTCATCACAGCACGCCGGGCCCTGGCGGTTTTTCTACACCCTCTCTCTCTGTCCGTTGATGCCCCTGTCTATCATGAGCAGGTCAGCAAGGCCAATTGCTACTGCAGATTCGAGAATCACGGGAATCCTCCTTGCTATGCAGGCATCATGTCTGCCGGTGATCTCCAGTTCGGCCATCTCGCCCTTCTCCTTGTCAAATGTCTTCTGAGGCACACCGGTGCTTGCTGCGGGTTTGACTGATACTCTCATTACAAGGTCGTTGCCATTGGTTATTCCTCCATTGATTCCGCCGGCATTGTTTGTCGAGGTTTTACCCCGGGCATCGACGAAGGGGTCATTGTTCAGTGAGCCGTAGCTTTTTGAGGAAGCAAACCCGGCGCCAAATTCAACACCGTTAACAGCGGGAATCCCGAAGGCTATCTGCCCGAGTGCAGCCTCCACGGAGAGAAAAGACGGCTCACCAAGTCCTTTTGGAACGTTTCTTACCACACATTCAACAACGCCTCCTACAGTGTCATTTGTTTCCATTGCCCTGGCGATGGCTGCTGCAGGGTCTTTCTCCCCTCCTGCTTCAATAAGGTTTGCAGTGATGATAGCGGGTGAGAGTATCTTCCTTGCGAAATATCCTGCTGCAACCATCCCCCATGTCAGGCGGCCGGAGAAATGCCCGCCTCCCCTCATATCACTGAAGCCCTTGTATTTGTATCCTGCTGTGAAATCGGCATGACCCGGTCTTGGTATGCTTGAGAACTGTTCATAATCGCCGGGGCGGGTGTCTTTGTTCCTGGTGCAGATAACCAGTGGCGAGCCGGTGGTAAAATTGTTATAAATACCGCTGATGATTTCCGGCTCATCGGATTCTTTGCGCATGGTGGTACCGGGCACCATACCCTTGCGGCGCGACAGATCAGCCATCAGCTCCTCACGCCAGTAAGGAAGTCCGGCGGGACAGCCGTCAATAACCACTCCTACTGATGAGCCGTGTGACTCACCGAATATTGAAACCCTGAAAACAACGCCAAGTGTGTTCATCTCCCTGTTATTTCTGTTTGATTTCCTTTTGACCTTCACTGTAAAAACTGACAAAAGCCCCTATCTCCGATACCGGCAATTTCCTGATGACAGCTTTCCCGACCGAACGCAGGAGCACGAAGCTGACATAGCCGCGCTGGCTTTTTTTATCCTTTGATATCATGCTGACTGCATTAACGGGAAGTACATGCTCCCCGGGAAAACCTGCCTGTTCAAGAACCATCTCAAAAATGCGCATTTCAGGCAGCGGAAGCTCATTCGACCACACTGACAGCCTTGAAGCGATCAGCATGCCCTCCATTACTGCAATACCATGAGGCAGGTTGTATGCCCTCTCCAGAACATGGCCGAAAGTATGCCCGAAATTGAGCAGCCTTCTCACACCTTTCTCAAGCGGGTCACGTCTGACAATACCTGCTTTTATCCTGACAGCCCTGTAAATCAGATCTTCAAGTATCAAAGGATCACGGTCATAAATACGGTCAAGCGCTGATGAAATATCAAAGAAGAGATCCCTGTCGCGTATGATGGCATTCTTTATCAGCTCGCCAACTCCTGACTGAAACTCCTCGTCAGGAAGTGTCGAGAGCACTTTGTGATCACACAGCACAAACTCTGGTTGCCTGAAAGTACCAATGATATTTTTGTATGCTCCCAGGTTTACACCTGTCTTCCCTCCTGTGCTTGCATCGACCTGCGAAAGGAGTGTTGTAGAGACAAAGGCGTGCCGCAGACCCCTCATATAAACCGAAGCTACCATTCCTGCGATGTCACAGACCACACCCCCGCCGAAGCCCAGGATGAAAGCCGACCGGTCTGCACCGGCTTCAAGCAGCCTGGTACACAAATCACCAATGACCGCCAGCGTCTTGCTTTCTTCTCCGGGCTGAACTGTCAGCACTTCTGCTGCCGGGAACCTGTCACCATACAAACCCCTGACATTCGTGTCAGTGATTATGAATATCCTGCAACCCGAAGGAAGTAATGCGTGAAGATCGTTCAGATCACCTCCTGTAATGATCAGTGAACTGCCAGAATCAATGTTTATCTTAATCCGTTGCATAGGGGCGAAAAATAGTAAATAGGATAATGAATTACCATGATTTTATTCACCTGAGTAGCCATTTTAGTCTGAAATATAAAAAAATATTACTTTCAACCCGTAATTACCGCCAATCAGGTGAAGATAAAGGAAAGATACAAGGGTGTGCTGGAATGGTTTGAAGTGAATATGCCTGTTGCGGTAACAGAGCTGGGCTACAGTGATCCTTTCCAGCTCATTGTTGCAACAATTCTATCAGCCCAGTGTACCGACAAGCGTGTCAACATGATCACACCGGCCCTCTTTGAGAAGTTTCCCGATGCCGGAACAATGGCACAGGCTGCACAGGAAGATATCTTTGAGATCATAAAAAGCTGTTCATACCCCAATAACAAAGCCAGGCACCTCAAAGGCATGGCAGAGGTGATAGCAGGCCGTTTTGGCGGGGTCGTACCTTCGGAAATCGACGAACTGATGGAGCTTCCGGGGGTAGGACGCAAGACCGCCAATGTCGTCGCATCCATAGTCTGGAACAAGCCTGTTATTGCAGTCGACACCCATATTTTCAGGGTTGCAAGGCGTATCGGGTTAACCCCCGGCGCCAGGAATCCGCTGGAGGTCGAACTGAGACTGACCAGAGAGATACCCGGGGATAAAAGGCCGCTGGCCCACCACTGGTTTCTGCTGCACGGACGTTATGTATGCACTGCCCGCAAGCCGGCATGCAGCACCTGCGGTATATCAATATGGTGTTCCTACTTCAAAAAACATAAATCAGATGCAATATTATAAACCCTGCAGGGTTTAATAATTGTGTCAGATATAATTTATTTTTACAGGTGTTAATTCTGCCTCAATCCTGATATATTGAACGATTTAGATAGGTACTCAGATGGAAAACCGCAAAGAGAAAAGAAAGGAGACTGATACTTCAACTGCTTTTCTGAATTCCCTTAAACATCTGACAGATATTCCTGAGCTGGCATTTAATTCAACAAACCAGCTCATCACCCTCAGCAACCTTGAGACGCTTGAATACATTGAGGTTAACCAGGCCTTCCTTGATACCACAGGCTATAAAAGGGAAGAGATCATCGGCAGGACCTCGGAAGACATCCAGCTGTATGTTGACCTGGTACAGGGAAGGAAATACCTGAGAATGCTTACGCGTCTGAAGAGGGTAAGCGACCTGGAGGTCAGGCTTCGTATGCGTACAGGTGAGGAACGTACTTTCCTTTTCAGTGCACGAACCTTCTTCTTCGGTGACAGCATCTACCTTATCACTTACTATAATGATATAAGTACGCTGAATGACGGGTATGCCAGGGCTGAATCAGAAAAGATCCTCAGGGAGATCTTTGATTCGATGAGCAGTTATGTCATGATCCTCAGGCGTTCTGACGACGATAAATTCTATATCATTGATTTTAACTTCCGCGCGGAGGAGGTTGAGCAGCTCGACCATGATGAGGTTCTCGGAAAGGAGATCAGCGAGACACCTCTGGGTGAACATAAAGCCCTGCTTACACTCCTTGAGAATATTCAGAAAAGAGTAGGATCGTTTAAAATACCTGTCTCGGATGACGGAAAAGATGATAACGGATATTATATCGGCCTCCTTCTTTCCTCAGGCGATATTGTAGTAACATGGGAAGCCGGTCAGCATCAGAAAGAGAGGGAAAATGAGATTCTGAAACAGGGGATTGTCTTTGAGACCTTTGCCGAGCTTCTTCCGGAGATGATCATGGAGATTGACACCAAGGGACATGTCACTTTCATGAACACCCAGGGAATGATCACGCTCGGGTTTGACAACAACGATCTGACGAAAGGGGTTTCCCTCCCTGAGCTGTTCATGAACGAAGACCTTGACAGGCTGATGAAGGAGCTTTCCGACCTTACCAGGCCAGGGCAGATCACCTTCGATGAGTATTGTCTTCTGAACAAACAGAAACGCAGGGTCTCAGTGCTTTTTCATGCCGGACCTATTGTTATAAGGAACAGGGTCACCGGTTACAGATGCGTTCTTACCGATGTAAGCAAGCACAAGGATTATGAGCAGAAGCTCTCAACGGAGAAGGCAATGCTCGAACATCTGATTGATGCTGCTCCTGAGGCTATCGTACTTACAGATTTCGACGGGCAGATTATACGTATCAACAAGGGATTCACAAACCTGTTCGGGTTTGAAGCTGAGGAGGCGCTGAACAGGATGGTTGACGATCTGATTGTCCCGGATGAGCTCAAGGATGAAGCTGTTAAGGTAGATGAGATAGCTCTTTCACATGGTACGGAAGCCAAGGAGACTGTGAGGAGGGATAAGCAGGGAAACAAAATCAATGTATCTCTCATCGCATCCTCCGTGATCTCCAATGACCAGACGATCGCTTTCCTGGGGATCTACCGCGATATCAGCCGTGAGATCAAAGGCCGGCTGATGCAGGAGATTCAGTATAACATATCCACTGTCGCACTGCAGGATTCCGACATCTTTGACATCTACCCTACTATTGTAAAGGAAATAAGTAAGTTATGGAATGTAAACAACTTTTTTATTGCCCTGTACAATCATGAGAAAGATACGCTGACCTTCCCGTTCTTTGCCGATGAGCTTGACCATTTCAAGGAGACCGATGCCAAAAACACTCTCACGGGCTGGGTTATCAAGAACAACAAGGCTGTCCTGCTTGATGAAAATGACATCCTCAAAATAGAAAAAACAGGAGCCATAAGCCTGGTGGGCTCGCCATGCAAGATATGGATGGGTGTCCCGCTTAAAATGGATGATGAGGTTATTGGTGCCATATGCCTGCAGGATTACAAGAAGGTTGACGCATTCAACAACGATGACCTCCAGGTGTTCGAATTCATCGCAAACCAGATAGTGCTCACCCTGCAGCGCCGGAAGATGCTTGACAACCTTATAACTGCACGCAAGCGAGCTGAGGAGGCTGCTTTTTCAAAGCAACAGTTCATGTCGACGATGAGCCATGAGATAAGAACACCGCTGAATGAGGTGATAGGCATTACCAACCTGCTGTACCAGAGTAATCCGCGTGAGGACCAGATGGAATTCATCAATACGCTGCGCTTTTCGGCTAACCACCTGATGACCCTGGTCAATGATATCCTTGACTATAATAAAATGGAGGCCGGCAAGATTGTCTTCGAAAAGACAGAGTTCGATCTTGCCGCCATGCTGGAAGATGTCAAGCGATCATACAGCCACCACGCCAAAGAAAAAGGGATATCGTTTACAGTTGAGAAATCGGCTAATCTTCCTGTATCGCTGATTGGTGATCCTGTCAGGCTGAACCAGATTATTACCAATCTCATTTCCAATGCCATGAAGTTCACCTCCGCAGGTGGTGTCTCGCTTAATGCCAGTGTAAAGGAAAAGCGTGATGGCAAGGTTGTCCTGGAATTTACCGTTACTGACACAGGCATCGGGATCGCAAATGATAAACTGGAGGAGATTTTCGAAAGCTATGCACAGGCTTCCCCTGACACCACTCGTAAGTATGGCGGCACCGGACTTGGCCTGGCCATATGCAAGCGTCTCGTCGATCTGCAGGGAGGCAGTTTAAGTGTATCGAGCGAGCCGGACAAAGGATCCGTCTTCAGGTTTTCAATAGAATACGGTCTGCCCTCCACAGACGCCAGGGCAACTGACAAGAGCTCCGCTGATATAATGAAGGGGCTGGTCGGGAAGAAAATACTGGTCGCCGAAGACAACAAGATAAACTTTTTCGTGGCCAATAAGTTCCTTGAAAGCTGGGGAGTGATTGTCACTCATGTTGAGAACGGAAGCCTGGCCCTTGATGAAGTAAACAAAAACCAATATGACCTTATCCTCATGGATCTTCACATGCCGGTGATGGATGGCATAGAGGCGACACGCATCATACGGAGTTCGGCTGACAAGAAGATAAACAGCCTGCCTATCGTTGCACTGACGGCCGCAGTGATGTCAGAGGCTCATGACAAGATTGAAAACCTTGCCATCAATGATTATGTGCTGAAGCCCTTCAAGCCGAAGGATCTGTATGACAGGATAGCGAAACACGTAAGGTGACACGCTCCGGCTGAAAATTATTATCTTATACAGTATTTGCTCAGGTATTTTGTTGCGTCTTTGTTACCCTGTTCTTTCGCTTTGCGGAGGTAGTGACAGGCATCTTCAGTTTTACCGCTGTTTACAAGGGCTATCCCGAGATTCAGATTTACATTGGCATTCTCCGGATCGAGATCGAGGCTCATTGTATAATCTTCCGCAGCCTTATCCCATGTGCGTGCGGCAAGCCATGCGTCTCCCCGTATGCTGAACGCCTTCGCCTCGCCCGGGTGCTTTTCGATGTTCAAATTAAGATAAGGAAGGGCTTCATATATCGCTCCCTCCTCCGCATAGGTCCTTCCGATCAGGCCAAGAGCCTCAGAATTCTCCGGGTCGAGCCCGAGATATGTTTCCAGGTCATTCTTCGCAGTATTGCGGTCGCCTGCTTTGACAAGCATTGCCGCCCTTTTCAGATAGAGTTGCGGATCAGGATACTCAGCGTCGATAAGTCTTCCATAATCCATCGCTGCTGCGTAATAATTCCCTTCTCCGGCCTGTGCTTCCGCCAGGGCGGTCAGGTATGATGCGGGTGCATCCGGATTGATTGTCAGCGGCGTCAGAAGTGCTGCGGCATCACGGTACAAGCCTCTGGCTGTGAGTATCCTTGCATTGCAATAATCTGTAACAGGCATGTCAGGATACACAGCAGACAATTCGCGGCATACTTCGCCGGCAAGATCCGTCTTTCCGATTTTAAGGTAATGGTCTATCTCCCAGCTTTTCCTCTCGTAGCCTTTGTACCAGTCTTTTTTCCATAGGCTCTTCCACTCAGGTGAAGCCTGAACTGACCCGAAGGATTTGTCAAGCATTATTTCAGGTTCGCTCTTCCTGTACTGTGATTTAAGGTGTGCCTCAAGGTATGAAACGGCTGCCCTTGCATCGCCGCCGGCAGCAGCACACCTGGCAAGTCCATACAAGCCCGAGCCCTGTTTCATGCTCTCGGCAGCCATAAAGTCAGTCTGTGCCTCTTTAACCTTTCCTGAAGCGAGGAAAGCATCGCCCCTGAGAAGAAAGAGCTCAGGATCAGGAGCGGCATTTATCAAACCGGTAAGGAGCCCGGCAGCCTCATCATTATTGCCAGCGGCCGACATTGCTACAGCTCTCAGCATCTCTTTATACCTGCCTTGTCCGGCAATCATCTGTGATGCAAGAATTATTATCAGAAGAACAACACCTTTTTTCATTGCGTTTTACTTTTTTGCTTCCACTACTGCAGGCCCTGCCCCTTTTTCTGTGAGTACATGGACAAAGCCGCTCAGATGGAACTGCTCGGTACCTGAAATCCTGCGTTCAAACACTTCGCAGTCATAATAATAGACACCTGCAGGTACAATTTTCCCCTTATAGGTCCCGTCCCAGTTGAGTTTTGGTTCCTGTGTACTGAAAACGAGCACACCAGCCCTGTTGAAGAGGCGGAATTCCACTTTTTCAACGAGCACGGAGGTCTTGGCGACAAGCCAGTCATTGAAGTCGTCACCGTTGGGGGTGAAGACATTAGGGATCTCATAGAAATTACAGGAGTTGACGCATATCATTGCTGACAGATCACTTTCGTTCCCTACATTATCCAGCGTGGATATCGCGTAGCATCCGGCGACATAGTCAGGAAGATTATGGATATATTTCTGAATGTTCCTGTCATCTATTGTGACAAGCAGCCCGAGTTCCTCTTCACTGGTTTGCTTATAATAAAGCTTATAGGCTGCCACATCTTCAAAACACACCTGGTCAGCGATAGTCCAGCGAACCATATTGTAAAGACTGTCACACTGTGATGAAACCGTCAGAACAGGTGTACAGGGAGGTTCATTGTCGACGGGAGTAATGCAAATACGCTGTGACAAGTTTATCAGGTTCCTGGGTGTACCCGAACCCTGATAACCTCCTGTGGAAACAACATAATAGCAATATTCCGTACCGTTGACAAGGTTTTCGTCGACAAAGCTGAGCTGGCCCGAGGTGCTTCCTATCAGCGCCCAATCGGTGCCGTTAAACCGGTAGAAATCGTAAGCGGTGTTGATCCAGGGCACGTTGCGTTTAAGCTCAAACCTGACTTTCCTGTCCCCCGGAGAAGCACCGGCAAAAAGTGATGATGCTATTCCCGGATCACCAATCAGGAAACGGTTGCCGGATTCATTATTGTACAGCTCAATCTTGTAAATCCAACCCTTGTCAAGGGTATTGATCAGAGTGTCAATATAGACGGTATCATTGAGATCAGCTGTAGGCAGGGTATTAATAAGCTGGTAATCGGTACCGGTGATCCCCTCTGCCCTGTAGATCCGGTATTCATAAGGCCCGTTTGCAGGTATGGTGTCCAGGTGAAGGGGCTTCTGCCATGCCAGCGTCAGCGATCCGTTGGTCGAGGAGGTGTTGCGTATTGAGACATGCGTAATAAGGGGCAAGCCTTTGATAAGTGCGGTTACGATCTCATTTGACGGCTTGCTTTCAGTACCGTTGGGATATACTGCCACGATTCTGTAGGCGTATTCAGTCCCGGCTTCAAGACCTGCATCGCCATTGGTGTCAGTAAATGTCAGGGCACCGTAGCCGGATACATAACCTACCTTGACAAAGCCTGATGAGGGCGGTATGCCGTCATAGCATGTGTCAGCAACAAGTGATGATGCTCCTTCACGTCGGTAGATACTGAACCCGGCAATTTCCGTGGTACCGTAGTTCTGCCATATCAGCTGAACAAAATTTCCCTGCGGCATGACATCGGACAGCACAGGCGGGGGCCCCAGCACCTTGATGCTCATGTTGTCAATATCAACCAGTTGCAGCTCACCGTTATTATCTTCAGCTTTAATGATGATATCATAAGGCTGGTGCCTTACGCTGCTGTGACAGGGCACCCATTGCAATCGCGCCGTGGTAAGGCCCGGTGCGGAGCTGATGGTGGTGAATGTTGCTTTGCACTCACCTGATGTAAAGATCCCGGAGGTTGCGATAAGCTTTACAGAATCAGCATCTTCGTCTGTCGCGGAAATATTAAGTGAGACAGTCTCACCGACCTCCACGCACAGGTCAGTAAGTGGGGCAGTGACAGGAGGATTATTGTCTGTTTCATATACTTCAATCTGCATATCCCTAACCACAATTCCTATCTTTATTCCACCGCGCCACTCCTGTATCTCCATTGCAGCATTATAAATGCCAATTTTAGTAGGTGCGTCCCATACCAGGTCTCCGGAAATAGAATCGACATAAAACTTCCTGGATGCAGGTGGAAGGGTGTAATTGGCGATTGGCTTACCGTCCTCCTTTGTGCATACGGTCAGTTTGTAAGAGAGACTGTCGCCGTCCGGATCAAAGGCAGCGGGATTATGAATGAATATATTCCCAAGGGCAGCCTTGTCATATGGCGGATTTAAAAGTACCGGGGTGCTGTTCCTGCCAATAGAAGTGTTCACAATAAGTATTGTGGAAATGGAAAATACAACGTTTACGGAGTTGGGGATATTTTCCACCCCGTAATTCCGGTTTGGATCCTGTACCACTATCCTGTATATGCCAGGTCCGGGATAGGTATGCCTTGAAATATAAACATTCTTCTTGTAATTGTTCGGCAGATAGGTTTCGGAGATCCTTGCTACGTTTGTGATGGAGTTATCACCCCATTCAACATCAAGTGTTGGCCTGTCAGCCTTACTGAGAGTATACGTGAAGGTGGTGACTGTGACCTCATAAGTCAGGTCAGATATCTGTGTGTAGGTTATTTCTCCTGCACGGTTATGCGTAGCGTTCGCAGAAGCCCAAATCATAAACAGTAGCAAAAATGCTGACGTAACTCTTCTTATCATCTCAATCCCCTTTCATTTAACCTTGTAATTCTTCAATGTATCAGCAGCTGTAAACTTGTATCCGTCTTCTGTGCCATTAAAACTGAACAGCAGCATGTTCGCCTGATCTTCATAAAGCCGTGTCATGATCCGGTTGATCACGGTAACGTTTTTTACCGCCCTGTTTCCGCTGGCTTCAAGGTTAAACCTGTGCTCGAGGCCGTCGGTTTCCGACTTCAGTAAAGTCATCTTCAGCTGTTTTCCGTCTTCAATTATTAAAATTCTGTCTGTAAGATATTTATAATATATCTCATTCTCATTCCCTGTCACCTGCTCACCTGAGGGGTTCCACAGGGTGATATCTGCATCAAGGTCGTCGGACCATACTTTAACAAAAACAGAGTAAACCTGGTTCATACTGTCGTAATCAATACCAGTCAGTGACACATGTACAGGATGCAGAAGAATTAATATTGCAAATGATAATATTTTCATGCCGGCTTAAGGTATTTCACAGCAAAAATCAAGCCATCAGATCTTTTTCACTTATTCTGACCCTCTCCTTCAGGTATTCGACAGTACCGACTTCAATGAACGAAAATCCGCCAGCCCTTGAAAAGTTGCCGGCAAGTACGACAATAATGTCATTGTCATCAAGATCGTGCTTGCTGAGCAGGTCCCTGAGAGAAACACGGATGAACTCATCAACAGACTTTTTCTTCTCAATAAACACAGCCACCACGCCATATGACAGTGCAAGCTCCCTCATCGTGCGGTACGAATAGCACAGGGCAACAACGGGTTTGATGCCCCTGAAGCCGGCCATATTTCTGATCGCAGTACCGTTTACGGTGTCGGCGAGCAGAGCTTTGGCATTTATACGTATTGAAGTTTTCACGGCAACTTTTGCCAGGTAAGCTGATACTTCCCCGCTGAGTGATCCGGCGGGCATTTCAATATACTCGTCTTTCTCCATTTCAATTTCCACGGCAATCCTGGTCATAGTTCTTACAAACTCAAGCGGAAATTTTCCCGCCGCCGTTTCACCGCTCAACATTATGGCATCAGTCTGGCTGTAAACTGCATTTGCCACATCGCTCACCTCTGCACGTGTCGGACGGGGGTTTGTGATCATCGAATGCAACATCTGTGTGGCCACAATAACAGGTTTGCGTTTCGCGATGCATTTCTCAATAATTGTCCTCTGGATACCGGGTATTCTCTCAAAGGGTACCTCGATGGCAAGATCGCCACGGGCCACCATTATCCCGTAAGAATTATCCATGATCTCATCAAGATTGTCCACCCCCTGCTGATTTTCGATCTTTGCTATGATTTTAATGTCGCTGCCATGTTTGTCAAGCAATTGCTGAACAGCGAGGACATCTTCCTTCGATCTCACAAATGAGTGTGCAATGAACTCAACATCAAGCTTTACCGCCAGGTCAATGAATGTCAGGTCACGTTCACTCACTGAGGGAAGGTTGATCCTGACCTGCGGTATGTTAACAGTCTTCCTTGAGCCGAGCACCCCGTCATTTTCAATCGTTCCCACAAGCATGCCGTCATCCTTACCGGTAATTTTTATCTCAAGCTCACCATCATCGATAAGTATGCAGGATCCTTCCGGGACATGCAATGCAATATCCCTGTAATTAAGGTTTATGACTTCCAGGGATGTTTTTTGATCTGTATTACCGGCAACCTTAACACTTTGGCCTTTAATGAATTTCAAGGGTTGATCGCAGACCGTGGTTCGTATCTCGGGTCCCTTGGTATCTATCAGAATTGCGATTTTGTCTGAAACAGCACGGGCATTGGTGACGATTTTTGTCACTCCTTCGGGATCGAGGTGGGCGGAGTTGACCCGCACTACATCCATACCTGCCTCGAACAGCTGGCGGAGAAACCCGGGATCACAATTTCTATCCGAGATAGTGGCAACTATTTTCGTTCGCTTTGTCAGAATATTATTCTTCATTATCCTGTTATTTTTTCAGTATCTCCATAAGTGCTTCCGCTGCCAGCCGGTAGCTGTCCAGGCCAAGGCCCATGATCGTTCCGCGACAATACCGTCCGGTGAGGCTTGTATGACGGAACTCTTCCCTTGAAAGCAGGTTTGTAATATGCACTTCAATGGCAGGAATCTTCACGGCAGCTACGGCATCTGCTATTGCCACGGATGTATGGGTATAGCCGCCGGGGTTGATGATCAGGCCGTCTGAATGCATGCCGGAGGCCTGTACCATTGTGACAATCTCACCCTCAATATTTGACTGCGAGTAATTAAATGAAACTGACGGGAACCGTGCTTCAATCTCCTTCAGAAAGGCTTCAAATCCTTTGTTCCCGTAAATTCCCGGCTCCCTGGTACCAAGAAGGTTCAGATTAGGCCCGTTTATGATCTCTATCTTCATAGCCTTATTACAGGCCACTGGTTATGACCTGATATGCAAAAATAAAGAAATGACCGGATTTATGACTGTTATGTAATATGATATAACTTTGAGCCGGTTCATATCAGATCATGACAAGAGAATGGGCGGAAGCTGTGAAAGGGTTCGGGAGTTACCTCAGGATTGAGCGGTCACTCTCATCAAACAGTGTCGGGGCTTATCTGAATGATGTACGCAAGCTCAGCGATTATATTCATGAAAACAGGAATGACAAAGGTCCTTCAGATCTTAAATATCAGGATCTGAGCGATTTTATTGCCTTCACTGCCGGAGGCCACGATTCTGCACGCACGCAGGCCAGGCTCATCTCAGGCATCAGGTCATTCTGCCGGTACCTGCTTATCGAAAAGATCATCACCGATGATCCTTCTGCCCTGCTCGAATCGCCCAGGACAGGTATGAAACTGCCGGAAGTCCTGTCTGTGGATGAGATAGACATGATGGTGAATGCCATTGACCTTAGTACCCCTGAGGGGCACAGGAATAAGGCCATTATTGAGACAATGTACAGCTGCGGCTTGCGTGTCTCGGAGCTGGTGAACATGAGGCTGACCGATATCCATCGCAATGAAGGTTTTGTGGTCGTGACAGGCAAGGGCAACAAGCAACGGCTGGTGCCGGTAGGGTCTGTTGCACTGAGGGAGATCGACAACTACCTCGCCCGGAGGATAACAATGCCAGTCATCACTGACCAGAACATCCTCTTCCTTAACCGCAGGGGAAAGAGACTGTCAAGGGTTATGGTATTCACGTTGATAAAAAGACTGGCAGACGCGGCCGGAATAAAGAAGACAATCAGTCCTCATACACTCCGTCACTCATTTGCCACACACCTGGTCGAAGGCGGAGCAGACCTGAGGGCAGTGCAGGAGATGCTGGGTCATGAGTTGATCACCACCACCGAGATATATACTCACATAGACCGGAGCTACCTGCGCGACACCCTGATGATGTACCATCCCAGATCAAAACATAAAGAAAAAGGTGTTTTATAATCTCCACATTTATTTTAATTTTGCGGTCTGAAAAACAATTCAATAATTAATATAATCCTATAAATTATGTCAAAAGTTAAGCGTGTTTATTCCTTCGGCAAGAAGATAGCTGAGGGCGGGGCAGATATGAAAAATCTGCTTGGCGGCAAAGGAGCCAACCTGGCTGAAATGTGTCTTCTGGGCCTCCCGGTACCGGCAGGTTTCACCATCACCACTGATGTTTGTACCGAGTATTATGACAACAACTGTCAGTTGCCCGGAGAGCTCATGCCAGAGGTATGGGAAGCCATGACCAAGGCGGAACAAGCCATGGGAATGAAATATGGTGACAAGGATAATGCTCTTCTGGTCTCATGCCGTTCCGGTGCCCGCAGCTCTATGCCCGGTATGATGGACACAGTGCTGAATGTCGGCCTCTGCTCGGCAACAATCCCCGGACTCATCAAGAAAACAAACAACCCCCGTTTTGTATGGGATTCCTATCGCCGTCTCATTATGATGTATGCCGATGTGGTTATGGAAAAGGCAGAAGGCATTGAGCCGACAGACGGTAAAGGCATTCGCAAGCAGCTTGACGAGATGCTCGATGAGTACAAGCACGCGAAGGGATACAAGTCAGATACTGACCTCTCCGCCGATGATCTCAAGTATCTTGCTGAGGAATTCAAAAAGAAAGTAAAAAAATCACTGGGCAGTGAATTTCCCGATGATGCCCGTCAGCAGCTGGAAGGCGGAATCAAGGCCGTTTTCAAGAGCTGGAATGGCAAGAAAGCTGTCTCCTACCGTCGTATTGAAGGAATTCCTGACGCATGGGGAACAGCAGTTAACGTTCAGGCAATGGTATTTGGCAACATGGGTGATTCATCAGCTACCGGTGTCGCATTCACACGTAACCCCGCCACAGGTGAGAATCTCTTCTATGGCGAATGGCTGGTTAATGCACAGGGCGAAGATGTCGTGGCAGGAATCCGCACCCCCAATCCTCTCAACGAGGCTACCAAGAACGAGCAGAACAAGCACCTGCACTCGATGCAGGAAGCAATGCCCGGAACTTATAAGGAACTCAGCGATATCCGTGATATCCTCGAGAAAGCTTATCATGACATGCTTGATATCGAGTTTACCATTCAGGAAGGTGTTCTCTACATGCTGCAGTGCCGCGTAGGAAAGCGTACTGGCACCGCCGCACTGAACATGGCCATGGATATGCTTGCCGAAGGCCTTATCGATGAGAAGAAGGCTGTCCTCAGGGTTGACCCGGTACAGCTTGACGAACTGCTCCATCCTATCTGTGATCCGGCAGTGGAAAAGACTGTTACACCTATCGTAAAAGGTCTTCCCGCCGGTCCCGGCGCTGCTGTCGGAAAAGTGGTATTCACCGCTGAAGACGCAGTTGCATGGAACCGCAAAGGTGAAAAGGTAATCCTCGTTCGCGAAGAGACCAATCCTGAAGATGTGGAAGGTATGCGTGCCGCTGAAGGTATCCTCACAGCACGCGGCGGTATGACCTCACACGCTGCTCTTGTGGCACGCGGCTGGGGCAAATGCTGCATCGTCGGCGCAGGAGCACTGCATGTTGACCTCGCAGGCAGGAAGGTAAAAATCGCCGGAACAGACATTACATTCAAGGAAGGTGATGTTCTCACCCTGAACGGGACAAAAGGTTGTGCATACAGCGGAGCACTCAAGCTCATGGATGCAACCGAGAACCCAAGGTTCCAGCAGTTCATGAAGATAGTTGATTCATGCCGCACAATGGGTGTCCGCACCAACGCCGATAACCCTGATGATGCAAGAGTGGCTCGCGAATTCGGTGCCGAAGGTATCGGTCTCTTCCGTACAGAGCACATGTTCTACGGTAAAGGATCAGAGAAGCCTCTCTTCCTTCTCCGCAAGATGATTCTCAGCGAAGGCGAGAAAGAACGCAGGGTTGCTCTGGAGGAGTTGTTCCCGTTCGTCAAGAAAGATATGAAAGGTACACTTGAAGCAATGAACAATCTTCCTGTGACCTTCCGTCTCCTTGACCCTCCGCTTCATGAGTTTGTTCCCCAGGGAGTCGAAAAACAAACCGAGCTTGCAAAGGCACTCGGCATATCTGTTGAGGCAATAGCCAAACGCGGTGAGGCTCTGCACGAGTCCAACCCGATGATGGGGCATCGCGGAGTACGCCTGGGCATAACCTACCCCGAGGTATCAGAAATGCAGATCAGGGCGATGTTTGAAGCTACTGCAGAGTTGCTGAAGGAAGGTAAGAATCCGATACCTGAGTTGATGGTACCCGTCACCTGCGATGTCTCTGAACTGGATGTAACGAAAAAGATTTACGACAGGGTCCATGACGAAGTATGCAAAAAGTTCGGCCTCAGCAAGATCGAAAACAAATACGGCACCATGATTGAGATACCGCGTGCCTGTCTGCTTGCCGACAGGATGGCAAAGACCGCCGAGTTCTTCTCATTCGGAACCAATGACCTGACACAGATGACATTTGGTTTCAGCCGTGATGACATCGGAGGTTTCCTGAATGAATACCTGGATAAGAAGATGCTTGCTGCTGACCCGTTCCAGACAATTGACCAGGATGGCGTCGGACAGCTGATAACCATGGCAGTGCAGAAGGGCCGTGCCACAACTCCTAAGCTGAAAGTAGGTATCTGCGGCGAACAGGGCGGTGACCCGGCATCAGTGGAGTTCTGCTTTAAGAACGGACTTAATTATGTCAGCTGCTCACCTTTCAGAGTGCCGATAGCACGTCTCGCCGCTGCACAGGCATCATTGAAATTCGGTAAGAAGTAGACCATGAATCGGATTTGCGATTTGCGATTTGCGATTTGCGATTGAAAAGAAAAAAGAATCGAAAATCGACAATCCAAAATCGAAAATAATAAGAGCCCCGACACCGTCAGCTTTTTTTTTGACCTGATTTACCTGATCCTTATAAACATCAATGAGGAGGATGATACCCCTTCAGGTGACCCCGCTTCCAGCCTGATTATATAACTGCCGGCAGGCAGTCCGGCTGACGGCGTCCAGTTATGTAAACAAGGTCCGGGATTTTCTTTCCCGTGAAAGATGTTTTCAGCCCTTCTTCCGTCAGGAGTGAAGAGGTCAAGAGAGACCTCAGCAGCGGACCTTAAGGTATATGTCACAGTTACCGATGACGATGAAGGGTTTGGATAAATCGTAAAACCGCTTCCCTCCTCAATGTCTTCCCTTATTGCTGTCGGGGTAATCACCATGGCATCATCAAAAATCATTGTCCCCTGCTTTGCCCCTCCGGGGGTCTGATTAATGACCAGGCTGTGATACTGCCAGTCGCCATTGCCTCCTATCCGGCTGAAAGGCACTGAAACCAGATCCCATCCCGCCCAGTCAACAGTGTCTGCAAAGACTATCTGGTTAACACTTCCCGGCGAATAAAACCAGTACTCAAGCACATTATTGCTCAAGTCACCGTACACCCACATCGCAAACGATGAAGACAGGTTGCTGCCTATTACCGGCTTGCGCGTGTCGAAAACCCTGCATATGCCTCCGCTCTCACCCGTGAAAACATAGTCAAGCCTGCCTGCCACGCTGCCGCTGCGGAGAATATCATAGGAAGGGGCGAATGTTGTAAGCGGATTGTCAGTGCCTGTGGTGCTGCCGCTGGCTTCCGGATCCCAGAAACCCGATATGTCATCAAACGGATCCACCACCGTGCCGGTTTCATATGCCTTTGTGCGGGTGGTAAAAGCGTACTCTTTGTTCTCACCAAGCGTAAGACCCGTGATATCCTTCACACCGGCATCGAGGATAATACGGTACTGGCTGTTAACATTCAGAGGCTGGTCAGCCTCGAAGCTGTAAATATTCTTGCCGTTAACGGTTGTAAACTTCTCCCCTGATTTGACAAGCGGCTCCGACTGACTGTTGACAAGCCTGATCCCCGCAGAGGCAGAAGCCTGGTCAGGAGGCGCATCAAGGAAAACAGTTATCCTGGGATACAATGTCACCCCCGAAAACCCTTCTGAGGGATAGATTCTTTCCATTTTAAGTTTTGTACGCGATTTGGTAACAAAGCTGTACTGAAACTCAGACAAGAGGGGTACGTTCCATTGTGAGCAGGCGCCGGTGACCAGCCTCAGCTGATAATTAGTCATGCTGGCAAATCCAACCTCCGGTTTAACTGTCAGTACCTTGCTCCTCTCATCCCATTCATAGACAACGCTGACATCAGGACTGAACATCAGGTTGGTCTCGACAACATTCCTGTTCATAGGTATGTTGAACACAAAAGTAAATTCCTGGTTAAATGGCAGACTGTCGGCTGTGCTGGTAATAAAATCAAGAACCACAGGGAACCTGGTAGTATCAAATACCGGGAGGAAGTCTGCCAGTGTGGTCTTCCCGGCGGTTACAGCAACGTCAATAGTCTGGTTTAAGAAATCAGGTATCCCGCTGCAGATAATCTCGTAATTTCCCGGTGTCAGCGAATCGAACATAAAAAATCCGTTATTCAGGTTATCGAGAGTGACGGCTATGTTACCAGGCATGAGGGTGACCACAGCATTGTTGAAGGGCATGTTTTCGTCTCTCGTTCCAGGTTTGAAATAGTACGAAGGTGAAGACATTTTGTCTCTTACCGTTCCTGCAATTATCCCTGTTGGTTCGGGTAAAACATTCCCGTACTGAGCCAGGGCCCTGAATATAGCCCACGACTCATGATGAAGGTGATTATTGTTTTTTAGCCTCCATGATTCAGGAATATAATCATGATATGATCCTTCAGAAAGGACACCCGGCATTGTCAGTGTTCTGAGAACGCCGAGACCGACCTTGTCACCCCACTCCGGATAGAAGGTCCAGTCGCCCTTAACCCATTCAAAGGTATTCGTCCAGCAGTTGCCCTTTTCGAACAGCCTGGCCCACAGTATCTGAGCCATGACCTTTGAGGCAGGGTATACCGGCTGGTCATCGTATCCTCTGAAAAGCACAAGTGGCTGGTTGCGTGTACCGTCAAATCCGTTGCTGTGAATTGCAACAAAGATATCGGCATTGGCTGTATTGGCCATGGCGGCGATGGACGAGAGCGGAAGGTCATCGGAAGTATAATTGGTTGTTCGCGACATGAATACAGTGGCATTACGGTTTGTCAGCAAATCGCGGAGAAAGAGTCCTTTCTCAAGGTTGCCCTCCGACTCCCAGAAGTCAGTGGCGAGCATGTGCCTGTCATCCGAATCATTTCCTCCGTGGCCGGGATTGAGAAAAATCCTCATGCCGGCAAAATCGGCCTTCTGACCATACTGAACCGACGGAAAAAAAAGACTTACCGTAATGAGCCCGGTCATGAACCACTTCTTCATCTCACCCTGAGCTTCATTATAAAAATTTCACCTTTATCGGTACAAAAAGCAAGCTTCTTTCCGCCGGAAAACGGGAACGGGTACATTTCGGTCCGGTTTCCGGTATCAGTCAGGTAACTCCTCTTTTCAGCAGGAAGTGAATAGTAGACAATTTCTGATGAGACCACCCTGTGCCCGTCGTCTTTGTCATCCATACCTATTATTATATAATCATTCAGCCACTTCGGGGCATTGATTTTGCCCGCATCGTAAAGGATACGACCTTCTTTATTACAAATAAAGGTATTGCGTCCCTGAAAGCTGTAAACGATTTTGGATTTGTCAGGCGATAGCGAAACCCAGATGTAATAACCATCTCCGCTGGGCCTGAGTGGCCTCCTCTCACCTCCTGCATAAAGGACAGGGACCAGATCCTCGATTACAACAAAAATATCGTCTCCGGTGCTCTTAAGTAACTCTGAGCCTGATGTCTCAACTCTGCTCTTGTTTTCTGATTTTATCAGTATCCGGTTACCGGAGACAGCTGCTGGCATGACACCTCTTTCTTTATCCAGGAGAGTTGAGGTCTCACCGGTTACAAGATCATATTTATAGAGGGAAGTATATTTTTTCTGTTCGGCAAAAATATCTGACCTGTATATCACACTCTTACCGTCTTCTGTGATGGCGGGTTCATAACCGGCACCAGGGTCAGAACTGATTTGCCGGATCTTCCCGCGCCGTGTATCCATCAGAGAGAGGCCTTTATAACCCTCCGCAGTCACAAGTAAAAAACGTGAGCCGGGCACCGTGCCTGTCAGCATGTATGTTCCGTTATCCTGAGGCCTGACTTTGGTAACCGACCTTATTCTCAGCTCCTGCCCTGATGCGCTCAGGGCAAGGGATACAAGCAGTAAAAAAACGAAAGCTCTCATGTCATGCAGTAATAACATTTAAAGATAACTATTTAGCTTGTCACAATATTATATCAATATATTGCCGGCCTGACATTTATCACAATCCGGTATTACTTAATATTGTTAACTTTATCACCACTACCTAATACCTGTTATGAAATCAAAAGAAATTCTGGACCAGTATGGTATCACGGATGTTAAGGAATTCATCTATAATCCGTCTTATGAGCAGCTCTTTGCCGAGGAGACATCACCGGCAAATGAAGGTTTTGAAAGAGGCACCGTTACGAATACCGGCGCCGTGGCGGTTGATACAGGTATCTTTACAGGCAGGTCGCCCAAGGACAAGTATATTGTACATGATGCCAAAACTGAGAAAACAGTATGGTGGAAATCGGAAACGGCCACTGTATCCGATAACAAACCTGCAACAGCTGAAGCATGGGAACACTGTAAAAAGATCACCCTGAGGCAGCTCTCCGGCAGGAAGCTTTTCGTGGTTGACTGTTACTGCGGGGCCAATGCTGATACCAGGCTGAATGTGAGGTTCGTCATGGAAGTGGCATGGCAGGCCCATTTCGTAAAGAACATGTTCATAAGGCCGTCAGAGGCTGAGCTCGGATCATTCCAGCCTGATTTTGTAGTACTCATGGCATCGAAAACCACCAATGCCGAATACAAACAGTTCGGAATGAATTCCGAGAATTTCGTGCTGTTCAATCTTACTGAGAACATGGCTCTTGTAGGAGGCACGTGGTACGGCGGCGAGATGAAGAAAGGCATCTTCTCCGTGATGAACTACTACCTTCCTCTCAGAGGCATCGCATCAATGCATTGCTCAGCCAATGTCGGGAAGAATGAAGATGTGGCTATCTTCTTCGGCCTGTCCGGAACGGGCAAGACTACGCTCTCAACTGACCCTGACAGGGCTCTGATTGGTGATGATGAACACGGATGGGACGACGCCGGCATCTTCAACTTTGAGGGAGGGTGTTATGCCAAGTGCATTAATCTCAGCCCCAGGAATGAGCCTGACATTTACAAGGCCATCCGCCGTGATGCCCTGCTCGAGAACGTAGTGGTCACCGGTGATGGGGAAATAGACTTTGCCAGCAATGCAAAAACAGAGAACACAAGGGTATCATACCCGATCTATCATATTGACAACATAGTGCGGCCTGTATCAAAAGCCGGTCATGCAACCACGGTGATCTTTCTGACGGCTGATGCTTTCGGCGTCCTGCCACCGGTAGCCAGGCTGACCGAGGAGCAGACAAGGTATTTTTTCCTCAGCGGCTATACGGCCAAGGTTGCCGGAACCGAGCGGGGTATTGTAGAACCTCTCCCCTCTTTCTCAGCCTGTTTCGGTGCTGCCTTTCTCATGCTTGATCCGATCATTTATGCACATGAACTGACACGTAAGATGAAGGCGCACAAAGCCAATGCATGGCTCGTGAACACCGGCTGGACGAGTGGCCCGTACGGTACCGGCAAACGTATTGATCTGCCCTCGACAAGAAATATCATCGACGCTATCCTGAGCAGGTCGCTTGACCATGTGCAGTTTGTCAACCTGCCGGTCTTCAACCTGAGCATACCTGTCGCAGTCGAAGGTGTGCCGGACGGACTGCTTGATCCGCGCAAGTCATGGGGCAGCAGGGAGAAATGGGAGACAGCAGCTAAAGACCTGGCCGGGAAATTCATTAAGAATTTCGGGAAATTCACTTCGAACACTGAAACGGCAAAACTTGTATCTTCGGGTCCGGAGTTGTAACAAAATATAATGGTAGTATACCTATTTGTTCTGGCTTTGATCCTTTCGTACCTGGCCGGGTCCATCCCTTCTGCTGTGTGGGCAGGAAGGCTGTTCCACGGTATTGATATAAGGGAACACGGCAGCGGGAATGCAGGCGCCACAAACACAATAAGGGTGCTGGGATGGAAGACCGGCGTCCCGGTGCTTGTCTTCGACCTTGCCAAAGGATGGCTGGCTGCTTCCCTCCCGGTCTTTCTCAATGCTGCCCCGCAGGGATCGCAACAGATGACAACGCTGCAGATAGCATGCGGTGTGGCAGCAATCATCGGTCATGTGTTCCCGGTCTTCGCAGGCTTTCACGGTGGCAAAGGTGTGGCCACGACCTTCGGTGTGCTCCTCGCCCTCCACCCGTTACTGACCCTGTCATGTGCGGGTATATTTTTGGTGGTGCTGCTGATAAGCAACTATGTCTCGCTTGGCTCAATGATTGCAGGAGTAATGTTCCCGGTACTGCTCATGACCGTTTTCCACACACCCTCGCTCCTGCTGAAGATCTTCTCCGTGGTAATCGCCATAACCCTGGTCGTAACCCACAGGAAGAACATCGGAAGACTTGCCAGGGGTGAAGAGAAGAAATTCATAAAGTGGAAGAAAAGCTAAATTATACTAATTTTACCGCCCTGTAAACTATCGTAAAACTAAAATAAAACTGAAATGGAAGGTATAAAAGGAACACGTACGGAGAAGAATCTCCTGAAGGCATTTGCAGGTGAATCACAGGCAAAAAACCGTTATGAATTTGCATCAAAAGTTGCAAAAGAAGAAGGTTACGAGCAGATAGCTGCCATATTTCTTGAAACGGCAATGCAGGAACAACAGCATGCAAAACGCTTCTTCAGCTTTCTTGAAGGAGGCATGCTGGAGATAACGGCATCATACCCTGCAGGCAAGACCCTGACTACCGGCGATAACCTGGCTGCTGCTGCTGCAGGCGAGCATGAGGAGTGGTCAGAGCTTTATCCGGCATTTGCCAAAGTAGCTGAGGAAGAAGGCTTCAAGGAAATTGCCACAGCATTCAAAGCCATCTCATCAGCTGAGAAGGTTCATGAAGAAAGGTACAGGAAGCTCCTTTCCAATGTGATGGGCAATAAAGTGTTCGAGCGCGGTGAAAAGGTCTTCTGGTATTGCCGTAAATGCGGTTATGTTCATTTCGGCACCAAGCCGTTGAAAAACTGTCCGGCATGTCTGCATCCGATTTCATATTGTGAGATCTATGCCGAGAACTATTGAAAACACTCTTCATTGAACATGGGAATGACAGATAGCCAGGCGATGCTCGAGCTGATGAGCGTCAGACAGAGTGAAAGAAAATATCTCGATAAGCCGGTTGAGAGGGAAAAGATAGAGAGAATAGCTGAAGCCGGAAGGCTGTCGCCTTCGGCATGTAACGGACAGCCGTGGAAGTTCATCGTGGTCGATGATCCCGCACTGCGTCTCGAGGTAGCCAGTGCTACAGAGTCGAAAGTGCTCAGCATGAATGGTTTCGTTCGCCAGGCTCCTGTGCTTATCGTAATTGTAAGGGAGAAATCGAACTTCACCTCCAGGGCGGGAGACCTGATAAAGAAAAAAGACTATTCCCTGATCGATATCGGCATTGCGACAGCATCATTGGTTTACCAGGCTTTCGCGGAAGGACTGGGAACCTGTATTATAGGCTGGCTGGACGAGAATAAAATAAAGAAAATCCTGGGCATACCTAAATCGAAAAAGGTTGAGCTTGTACTCTCGATGGGGTACACTGAAAACACTGTCAGGAAGAAATCACGCAAACCTGCGGAGGAGGTGATCTCGTTCAATAAATACTGAAAAAAAGCTGCCACCCGGCAGCTTTTTTATTTGCGATTTGCGATTGACGATTCGCGATTTGCGATTTGCAATTTTTTTAGTTGAGTTTCCCCAATGCTTCTTTAATTCTTCTTACCGCCTCCGTTATCTTATCATCGGAGGTTGCATATGAAATCCTGATGCAGTCTGATGCGCCAAAAGCAGTGCCGCTGACCATCGCCACCCTGGCTTCACTGAGCAGGAAGAATGTGATGTCATCTGCGTCCTTCATCACCTTGCCTTCATAGCTCTTTCCAATGAATGAACTTATATCTGGCATAACATAAAATGCCCCCTGTGGCACCCTGACCTTCAGTCCGGGTATCTCATTCAGAAGACCGCATATCAGATCGCGGCGGCGAAGAAATGCTTCCCGCATTTTTGTCCTGGAGTCGCTTTTGGAGGTTATCGCCGCCAGGGCAGCTCTCTGGGCAATGGAGCACACACCGGATGTGAACTGACCCTGCAGTTTGTTGCACGCTTTGGCCAGCCACAACGGAGCTCCCATGTAACCGATCCTCCATCCTGTCATGGCATATCCCTTTGAAACGCCGTTGACGGTAACCACCCTGTCAGCAATGGATGAGAACGTGGCAAGGCTTGTATGTGTTCCAGAAAAAGTGATATGCTCATAGATCTCGTCAGAGATTATCAGAACCTGCGGGTGCTTTTCAATCACCTTCACCAGGGCTGCCATCTCTTCCCTTGTATATACCATGCCCGTCGGATTGGACGGGGAGTTGAAGATCAGCACCCGCGTCTGCGGGGTCATGGCTTTCTCAAGCTGACCGGGAGTGACCTTAAAATCACTGTCTATCGTGGTTTGAATAATAACCGGCTTCCCTTCAGAGAACGTAATATGATCGAGGTAGCTCACCCAGTACGGAGCAAGGAGTATGACCTCATCACCCGGATCCACCACGGATATGAGTATGTTAATCAGGGTATGTTTGCCACCGGCGGAGACGATGATCTGTTCAGGCGAATAATCAAGGCCGTTTTCCTCCCTGAACTTGTGTGAAATGGCCTGCCTGAGATCGGCGTAACCCGGAACAGGCGGATAGAATGAAAAGTTATCGTCAATAGCCTTCTTGGCTGCTTCCTTGATATCATCAGGGGTAAAAAAATCAGGCTCCCCGAGGCTGAGGCTTATCACATCTATACCCTGCTCCTTCAGCTCACGGCTCTTCTGGGCCATAGCCAGTGTCTGGGATACCGACAGCGACTGTACTCTCCTGGAAATATGTTCCATAATTATCTGCTATTATTTAATTACCGGTGCGAACAGTCCAAATGTAATTGTTAAAAGTGAAAAAGAAAAGGGTTTATAACACTCTCCCTGCCGTTTATCTGCCTATGATAAAAATGATTAATTTGCATGCCTTAACCTGCTTAATGCACTAATGACATGGAAACATTCTACGATATTCTGAAGATAACGCTCCCTGCCCTGCTGGTGATGATCACCGCCTGGCTGGTAATAAGACACATGCTGCAGGATGATCAGGACAGGAGGCGTCAGGACCTTCTGCTTCAGACTGTCAAGACAATTACCCCCATAAAGCTGCAGGCCTATGAAAGGATCGTTCTTTTTCTTGAACGCATTTCTACCGAATCGCTCATCATGCGGACCGGCAAGCCCGAGATGACCGCGCATCAGCTTCATTCGGCCATGATAGCCAATATCAGGAATGAGTACGAGCATAACCTATCACAGCAGATCTATATGAGCAATGAAGCGTGGGAGATGGTAAAGAATGCCAAGGGTACTGTTGTCAGGATCATAAACAACATAGCAACAAAGCTACCCCCTGCTGCAACAGGTGAAGAGCTGTCGCGTCTTCTCATCGAGGAGGTAATGGATATGGATGCAGAACCGTGCCGCGCTGCACTGAACTATGTTAAGGCAGAGCTGGCGCGTTATATGATGTAAAAGTGTTTTGCATAAATGAAAGTACCGGCACCCTGTTCGGGCGCCGGTACAGCGTTATCAAGAGAATTATCCTGTTTAAAGAAGGCTGATGCTGCGCCTTACAAACGTGCTCAGGGCTTCTCCCTTAAGCATGTTATTTGCCAGCAGGGCCAGGTCAACCAACTGACGGACAGCCTGATGACCGGCGCCGAAGCCTGTCAGTAAGGTTTTCCTCTTCTCCTCGAGCGCCTTTAAATCGCCTTTTAGTTTCTCCAGGTCATCCTTTTCGAATTGCGATATTTCCTCAGGTTTCTTTTTGCCGTGCTCCTTCTCCATAAATTCAATCTCCACCTTTGTCTTTTCAATGCCTGCCCCGTTCTTTCTTAGTTCATCGGCATATTCTTTTTCAAGCTCATCTGCCAGGGATGTCACCAGCGGGTGGTTGGTGTTCAGCACAAAGTCATAGCTGTCAGGCATCTCACCGTAGAACGAATATCCTCCGCCAAACTGCGACATGTCTTTCATCCTCCTCATGAACTCGCTCTGCGTGATGATGAGCGGCAGGTCTTTCTCATCAAGGTTCTCGGCCCTGACCTGGTAATGCGTTTTATCACTGTCAGTTACCTGGCTGCGGAATACCTGAGTGAGATCATCTGACTGCGATTTGGTCAGCCTTGAGGCATGCTTCTCCTCTTTCCTGATAAGGTTCTCGATGACATCGCTGTCAACCCTTACATACCGTGACGACTGATCCTTTGATTCCAGGGTGTTGATAAGGTGGGTGTCAAGCTGACCGTCAAGAACGATCACATCATATCCCTTCTCCGTAGCCTTGGAAATATATGTGTGCTGTGCAACAGCGTCAGTAGTATAAAGGTGTATGAGAGCCTTGTCCTTGTCAGTCTGGTTCTCCTTGATGATCTTATCATATTCTTCAAGGGTAAAGTATTTGCCTGCCGTGTTCTTGTAGAGGGCAAATTTTGAAACCTTCTCAAAGAACTTTTCTTCGGTTATCATTCCGTAGTCGATGAAGAGCTTCAGGTCATCCCATTTCTTCTCAAAGCTCTCCCTGTCCTTCTTGAATAGATCTGCCAGGCGGTCTGCAACCTTCTTGGTGATATGGCTGGAGATCTTTTTAACATTGGAATCGCTCTGCAGGTAGCTCCTTGAGACGTTAAGGGGTATATCAGGCGAATCGATCACCCCGTGAAGCAATGTCAGGAAATCCGGCACTATTCCTTCAACGGAGTCGGTTACAAAGACCTGGTTGCAGTACAACTGTATCTTGTTCTTCTGGATCTCAAAGTTGTTGCGAATTTTAGGGAAGTATAGAATTCCAGTAAGTTTGAACGGGTAATCGACATTCAGGTGAATATTGAACAGCGGATCTTCTCCCATGGGATAGAGCTCATGGTAGAACTTGACATAATCCTCTTCTTTCAGATCAGCAGGTTTGCGTGTCCATGCCGGACTGGTGTTATTTATAATTTTTGGCTTGCCTGTATCGACCATCTTGCCGTCTTTCCACTCCTTGGTATTACCGAACTGTACCTCCACAGGCAGGAAGCTGCAGTATTTTTTAAGAAGGCTTTCTATTTTGCTTTCATCAAGGAATTCCTTTGATTCCTTATCGACGTGCAGGATGACGTCCGTGCCTCTTCCGTCCCTGACAGCTTCTTCAATTGAATATTCAGGACTGCCGTCACAGATCCATTTCACTGCCGGTACATTCTCGCGGTATGATTTTGATATGACCTCCACCTTATCAGAGACCATGAATGACGAATAGAACCCAAGGCCGAACTGCCCGATCAGGCCGCTGGTCTGGTCCTTATACTTGTCAAGAAACTCGTTTGCACTTGAGAAAGCTATCTGGTTGAGGTACTTGTCAATCTCCTCAGCGCTCATCCCGATGCCGTTATCCGACACTGTGATTGTTTTCTTTTTGGTGTCGACGCCAACTTTAATACGCAACTCTCCGAGTTCTCCCTTAAAATCACCGGCTGAAGAGAGTGTCTTCAGTTTTTGAATTGCATCCGCCGCGTTGGAAACCAGTTCCCTGAGAAATATCTCATGATCTGAATAAAGGAACTTTTTGATAATAGGAAAAATGTTCTCTGTAGTAACTCCGATTTTACCCTTTTCCATAATATATAGTTTTTTGATTATCCTGTCCACGATCTCCAAAGTACGTGCCGCAGGCACCAAATATGACAGAGTGTCAGTAGCTCAGGACACAGCTTGCATGAGTCTCCCGAGCCTCTGGCAGGCAAGGATGATCTCATCAGGGGATATTGTCAGCGGCGGGGCAACCCGGAAGGCTTCATCGCAGAAGAGGAAGTAATCAAGCAGCAGTCCGTAGTCAGGAGCACGTGCCACCAGACCGGGTATGATCTTTTTATCTTGTGGCACAACGGCGAGGAGAAGGCCTTCTCCCCTGACCTCTCTCACAGGAAGGAGAGCAAGTTGTTCCCTGAAAAGTTTTTCTTTCCCATTTGCGTTTTCCGCCAGCTTCTCCCGGATTATTACCTCCAGCGATGCCAGTCCTGCCGCACAGCATAACGGATGTCCTCCGAATGTAGTTATATGACCCAGCGAGGGGTCGTGAGATAGGGTCGACATAATGTCCGGCGACGCAATAAAAGCTCCCAGTGGAAGTCCTCCGCCCAGGGCTTTAGCCAGGACCAGGATATCAGGAATGACATTGTATCTGTAAAGAGAAAAGAGGCTGCCCGTACGGCCGAAGCCTGTCTGCACTTCGTCGAAGACAAGCATGGCGCCATGACTGTCACAGGCTTTCCGCAGGCTCTCGAGAAAACCCTCAGCCGGCTGGATGACTCCTGCCTCAGCCTGAACCGGCTCGACAAGCACTGCAGCGGTATTTTTGCCGATCATCTCAGCCGCCCCGGGCGAGTTGAACTCAGCCATTGTTGTTGACGGCATCAGTGGTCTGAATGCATTGCGGTACAGCTCTGATCCCTGCACGCTCAGCGCTCCTGTGGTTGAACCGTGGTAGGCATTACGGAAATATATGATCTCGTTTCTCCCGGTATATCTGCGGGCCAGTTTCATTGCTCCCTCGATGGCTTCGCTGCCGGAGTTGACGTAATAAACCGACTGCAGTGAAGGTGGGAGAAGCGATGCAAGGCGTGCCGCATACTCCACCTGGGGGCTCTGCACCACCTCGCCGTAAACCATGAGATGAAGGTATTTGTCTGCCTGTTCCTTGATGGCCGCCACCACTTCCGGGTGGCGGTGGCCGGTATTGCTTACCGATACTCCGGAAATAAGGTCAAGAAAGTCTTTTCCTCCCCTGCCATAGAGAAAAGAACCCTCTGCCCTTTCAATCTCAAGAAGAAGAGGTGACATAGAGGTCTGGCCCAGATGATCCAGGAAGAGTTGCCTTAGTGACGGCATTTAACGCGTCATTATGTTGATGTAGTTCATGATCCCGTCACGGTAAGATTTTCCGACGGGCAGGATTTTGGGTGTGTTTCCGACAACGATGGTGAGACTGTTTTCGCTGATGGATCTGATAACGCTTTTATTGACCAGGTATGATCTGTGAATACGCACGAAGAGCCCTGAAGGAAGCTGTTGTTCAATGGCGCGCATGGTGAAGTGAATGGTGTATTTCTCGTCGCGTGTGACCACACTGACATAATTCTCAAGTGCCTCGACATAAAGTATTTCCTTAAGCTTAAGGCGTACAAGTGACGAAGCCTTCTTGATAAAGATCTCCTCTTCACCGACAGCTGATGGTACGGCGCGGGGAGCGTAGTATTTCATTATCTTCTCGATGGCCCGGCAGAAGCGCGGATAAGAGATAGGCTTGAGAAGATAATCGATGCCGTTGTAATTAAATGCCTTAAAGGCGTAATCCTCGCTGCCTGAAACAAAAATGATATGAGGGGGATTTTCCAGGCTTGAGAGGAAGTCAAAGCCATCCATCTCAGGCATCATGATATCGAGCAGGATCAGTTCGATATCTCCTCTTGACATCAGCAGGTTACGTGCTGACACGGAATCCGAGAAGCTACCGACGAGTGTCAATGATGAAGATTTCCCTACGAATTCCTCAAGGGTTCTTAGCCATACGGGGTCATCATCAACAATAATACAATTCATTTCAGGCAGATGCGGTTGCGTAAATTCGTGGTTAACAAATATAATAAAAAAATATAAAAATCACTTCACCCGGAAATTTGATATTTTTTAAATAAATAATGCCGTTTGAGGCGGCATCATTTTTTAACAATAAAAAAGGGGTGCTGGTGCACCCCTGAAACTTTTACTTCAGGCCTTTCGTAAGAGCCGGAGCAGCTTTGAATTTAACAACCTTCTTGGCTGGAACATTCAGTTTGGCGCCGGTGCGCGGGTTGCGAACAACTCTTGCACTTCTCTTCTCAACTTTAAATGTACCCATTGATGGGAGTTGGAGTCTCTGACCTTTTTTCATAGCGTCACCAAATGCACCTACGAAAGCGTTCAAAGCAACGTTAGCATCTTTAAGTGAAACACCTGCTTTTTTTGCAATGCTGCCTACTAATTCTTTTTTTGTCATAGTCAATACAATTTAAGGGTTAGACCAAAATCTTCTAATTACATACAAATATATTTCATAATTAAACAAAAGCAAGTTTTTTATCTTTTTTTTAATCCCCAAAAGCTTATTTTTATGATAAATGAGCGTTTTTGTTGATAACTCCGCCCCATTTTTAAGAGAAATGCGCATTTGTGGCTCTGTCAGAGGCCCATTTACGGGGAATTACAGTCGCTGCACAAACCATCCAAAAGCGGGAAAAAATGGTCTCAGCGGGGAAAAAGCAAAAAAGTACTATATTTGCGGCGTTATGCCTTAGCCATGGTTAAGGCATGTATGAGGAGAAATGGCAGAGTGGTCGATCGCGGCGGTCTTGAAAACCGTTGTCCGGGCGACTGGACCGGGGGTTCGAATCCCTCTTTCTCCGCAACACCCATTGATTATCTGACAATTACAGAGGTCAGGGACTAAATCAGGGACAAAAAGGGACATTAATTGCCTGAAGACTGCAAATATTTTTTGCGGTCTTTTTTTATGATGTCCAACTCTTTTATTATATCGGTTCCGCATTCGTTATCTATAAACAGTTTCCCTTGCCATTTCCCATATCGGACAAAAAGAAATTTCTTTTCACGTTCAATATAGGCAATCTCAGTTGACTTATTTATGTATTCTCGCCGGTTGACTTTCAGTGATAGCCCGTCACTTATCTTCACCTTCCCCGCAAAAACGAAGCACCCGGCCTGATCCAGAAAAGGATATTCCCGGTCAAGCCTCTCTCGGATGACCTTCTGCAAACTGTCGTTTGTAGCCAGTAATTGCGTCTTTTCGGTCGTGTCAATCTCAATATGGATACGCTCGACTATCCTTTCGACCTGCTTTGGCTTAATCTTCAGTAGCTTGATCAGGCTGTCCTGCTCAATTGTTATGCTTGCCAGCAACTCTTTTTGAGTTATGTCAAGACGCTTGTATTGGTTGACCTGATCCAGCAACTGGTCCTGATTGTAGGTAAGCCGTTCACTTTTCGCCTTTTCTCTCAGGTATCCTCTCCTCATTTCATTGCCCCAGACCGTCAACCCGACTATCAAAATAGCTATACATATATATATATACTGCCTCAGTGTCAATTTCATACTATTAAAGTTTAAATTCTGATTTTATCTTCAATACCGCAAATAGTGCAGCGTGTATAAATTACCCCAAGTGAGTCATCAAATACTTTTATCCATTTGTGAGGCTGGAGCAGTTTATGCTCTCCCGGATGAGCAAAGGTTGTCATGCAGTCTTCACATCCCATGCAGTCGTAATTCTCTCCTTCAGTGAATAGGACCTTGTTGCCGCATTTACATTTCAGGACCTCCATCATTCAGTCTCTACTTCGATCACTCCAAACTTCTGCATACGGTTATCATAAAGCCAATCATATACATTGAAGCCTGGACACTTCTTTATTGACATTTGGTTATGGCCTACAATAGTAATATCAGGGTGGTGCAGGATTGTTCGCTTAATACATGAAAGCAAAGTCCTTTCCTGTTCCTCAGTGAAGTGATCTTCAAATCTGGTAAGATCCCCCTTACCTCCTACAAGCATTATGTGTCGGCTGACTGCATTAAACCCGGCAGCGCCCCATGTCATCTCGTCTGTTTCCACAAAAGCATCTTCATCAAAAGGAGTAACGACTTCTCTGAACCCGTTTAAGTGAATGATCTCAGAATAGCCCAGCCGGTCCCAGCCACGACCTTTGATTATGGCAATAGGGTTTTCATTAAGAAATTCTTTTGGCAGAGCTTGCCGGGACCTATAGATCTTCCCTTTGTATTTTACCCTTCCGTCACCTAAATTGCAGGGTCCTAAGTGCCATTCCTCGAGCATCCCCTTTGTGACTTCCATTCTGGCAGGAGTGTCAGAGCAATGAATAACATAGTATTTCAGTATTCCCATGTCAGGCTTCGTTTTTCTCAGTTGGTTCTTCAGCCGGTGGTTTTGATGCTTCCTTAATCTTATAGTACCCCATCGTGATTCCTTCCAGCAAACTGTTTTTCGCCAGAATGAAAGTATAGGCAAGTAGCATGAGTGAGATAAACGCACCCGTATCAATCAGCCCGGCTGCATACCTCCAGATGCCAAGCCCCAGCACAGTGACTCCGATGACGGTTGTCTTCCAGTTTTTAACCCTTTCTATTGAACCCATTTTATTCGCTTTAAATGTTAGTGACAACTTTCGGTTCTACCATATTGAGCAAGCCCAGAATGGAAAATCGCTTTGACTTGATAAGGTCAGCATGTTCTCGGCACAATACATGAGGCTCTTTATAGAGTATCCCTATAAATGCTTCCTCAGTTTGATCTCCATTTGCCTGTTCAATTAGGAAAAAATACAAGGAGCTGTAACCGTACTTAGTCAGAAAGTCACGCCTGATATTCGCATCCTTGCATAAACTGATGTCTGCTTGCTGGTATGTGTGGTAGAAAAGCAAGAAATCCATTGCCTCCGGGTATCGAGAGCAAAGAACGTCTTTGTAGTCCTGCTGAATTGACGGGGATGTTCCTGAGAGCTTTTCCAGCATGATCGTAAATTTCTTCATGCTGCGACCATTATTCCAGTGTCCGTTATTATGAAGCCGAGCCAGGAATACGTTTGAGGCATGAAGCTCAGTTTGTAGAGTAAACATTATCTGGTCAAGCATCCTATTGTACCGGGCTTCATCTGCAAATGACACTGTTTTATGTCCGACCTTTTTTAGCTTGTCGCTTAGATATTTATAACTGAAGTAAAAAGTAAACCCCATGATGATAAGGGTTACGGATGAGAGGATAATGTCTAATTTCGTCATTTTGTGAGCTTCCTTACTTTGATCTTAAAGTTCATACTGTCTAATTGCTGCCTTGACTCAAGGGAGTCCAGCTGTTCTTTTTTTTTTAACCCGTCTTCTATTATTGAAGTGATTTTGATATAGTGTTGAAATTCTGCGTCTTTTCTTGTTCGCAGGTCCTCTTTGATACCTGCATGAACGGCCTCTACATAATTGCCTATGAGGACCGTATTCTCATTGACGGCATTTAACTGCCCGTCAAATTCTCGCATCCAGATCATAATACTGTCAACCTGAACTTTCATATCCTTAACCATGACGTGAGTCTCCACGATCATTGTTTTGTCTGCGGCCTTTTTGTTCTCCATTTTATTATAGAACATGGCAACTCCCCACACGCCGGTAACTATTGATATGAATATTGTTGCCAGTATTTTAGCGATACCCGCATACTCGCTAATCTCCGATAATTTGCTCCTTGTTGCCATGTTCTTAATCTTCCAGACTATTTGACTGTTGTGTCGCTTTTACTGATAGCGCTTATCAGGTACAGGATACCAAGTACCACGATCACTATGCCCAGAGTTTTTGCCTGAGTGAAGATCAACCAACCACCCAGTCCGATAACTGTCCATTCTGCTGCATAAGTGCTTTTCAGTTTCGTACCAATCCAGCCGGCTACCTTTTTTGTAATTTCCCAAACCTTTGTCATTTTCTCGTTTTGTTTTTAGTAAAACATTACCCGTCATTTTATTATACCCATGCCACCGGGATTAAAGCATAGTTATCAAGCCCGGTGCAGCCTAAGAAACAATCAAGTCCTGTGGGTGCTGGGTTAGTTCTTGTCCATAATGCAGGAGCGTTGCCGTCTAAGCCCAGTGATCTTCTGAAGCAGGTATTGAAATTTGTTACTGCCAGACAATTGTCAAATAATCCTGCTGGGATAGCGGTCAGTGCTAAACACCCACCTACCGCTGCGGTATAGCTGCCAAATGTGTTTTCAAAATTTGTTACAAGAGGGTTGTTCCTGAACAAGCCGGCAGGAATTGATGTCAGTAGATCGCAGTCTCTAAAGCAATCCAGAAAACTTGTTACTAATGGGTTACTGGCAAACAGGTTTGCAGGAATGGTCGTAATAGCTGTTTCACTAAAGCAACCTCCATCGTCATTGCCAAAGGTTGTCACTAATGGACAATTTGCAAACAGGTTCTCCGGTATTGAGGTAAGCAGATAGTTTTTGTAGAAGGCATTTGCAAAACTTGTAACCTTCGGATTATGGTCGAACAAGCCTTCCGGGATACTCTCAATTATCTGGCAATGCTCAAAAACATAACTCATGTCTGTTACCTCTGGGCAATGATCGAATAACCCTGCCGGTATTGCTTCAAGAGCAATATTTTGAGCAAAACAAGTGCTAAAAGTCTCAACTTTAGTATTATGGTCGAACAGCCTTGCCGGGATTGTTTCAAGTTTACTGGACCAAAAAGCATAATAGAAATCATAAATCTTCGGGCAATGATCGAAGAAGCCGGCTGGAATTGTGGTTATCTCTGTATTTGCAAATGCTGCATAAAATGAACCTGCATTATGGCATCCGTCAAGTAAGCCAGCCGGGAGCGCTTCAATAGGCGCGTTGTAGAATAGATAGGTGAATGAACTAACTTGGCTACAATACTGAAATAAGGTAGCAGGAATTTTTCTGAGACTGGTACAATTATAAAAGGCGCAATAGAGGGTACTGAGCTTTCTCAGACCGTAACCATCCCCAGCCAGATCAGTGAGATTTGTGCATGCTTGAAAGGATATTTCTTTCAGCCCGACATTTCCCCATGCAATTACTTTGGTGACAAAAGGTGCAAGTGCTCCACCTTCAATATAGAATGTCTCACATAGACCTTTGATGCTTACCTGATATGCTCCTGCGACTGCATAGACATGAGTGCGGTTGGCATGATTATATGTTGTGACAGCCTGTTCTGCCGAACCGTCACCCCAGTTAACTATATAGTCATAATGGTAAGTGACTTCCTGATAGTAGTCAGTATTGAGATGCGGCAGAACAATAGACTGGTTTGCAGCAGTTGTCGTCAGTTCGACAATAAGAGGACTGTCGTTCAGCCAAGCCCTATTTCCTTGACTTCCGATAATTCCTATTTGCCCGATATTTCCTATCCTTCCGATACTATGCATGTCTCTTTCTTTTATCTGCCAGCTGTTGCAATGTTTGCTATTCCTCCAACTACAGCAACCACCTGCCCCGGCTTAATAGGCATCCATTGACTTGTGTTTGCGAAAACGATGTGGGCGTCTGCTCCTGCCGTTATTGGACTGACGCCTATTACAAAACGAATGTCAGCTCCGACTGCACTTATTCTTACGCCGAATCCGTTTATAGGGTCGCTCTCCGCTGAAACACTGGTTCCATCTACATCATGTGGGGCAGACAATTCCATCATGTTTACAGGTTCTCTGTCTGCATCTTTGGGTTGATAAAGTTCTTTTTCCATTGTATTTCTGTTTTACTGGTTATCCAAGCATTTTATAAAGTGGCACGAATGTGCTGACCGGAAGCAACTGAATGTATTTCCTGATCATTACTGTTTTCTCTGGGGCCAGCTCGATCTCGCCAAGTGAAAGCCAGATTTCGTGAATGAGCTGGTCGATCTCAATTTTCTCTGCCGCTGTAGCTTCTGCGACTAAGCTCAGAACATTGCAGACTACATGCTTTGCAAGCACATCCTTACCTTCATTGTCTTTCAGGATTTCTCCATTGTATCTCACCAATGGTGTGTTAAAATTTACTTTCATT
>CAWGRY010000002.1:0-646024 GCA_963825165.1 uncultured Bacteroidales bacterium
AATTGGATGGTCAGATGTTATTTCAATAGTGCCCTTATCTGAAGTAATGCTGATACTTTTAACGTTGGCATTTATCATATCCCAGAAGCTTGAATCCATTGCTAACATTCCAGCCTCAAAGTCTGTTTGGTATTTCTGAATTCCATACCTGATGTCTCTGATTAACCAGCATAATTCATTAAAAGGCAGCTTGTCATATGCATTGCAAACTATCTCAGCAAAACGGAAATCATTCTGGCTGATTTCAGGTATGGTATTTATGTCCCTGAGAAAATAGTATTGAGAAACAATCCCGGCTTCAATATCCTTTTCACGCTGGTTTTTTTCGTCCAGCCTTGCCATGATAAGCCGTTTACTCTCTCTACCGGAATCCTTTTTATTTCTGGCCTCGGCAATTTCTTTGGCAATGACTTCCGGTTTTTTCATCCTGCTTTCTGTTTAACTACTCTCAGGGGTTCCATAATACTGGTGGTCTCTGACATGGCCTTCCGACGAGACTGATTGTCTGAATTAACATATTTCTGAAGGGTATCTAAATCAGAATGACCCGTTATCTCTTTAACATGGGAAATGTTCATATTATAGTCATTCAGAAGGATGCTGACACATGTCCTGCGTCCTGCATGGCTACCGAGAAACGCATGTTTTGGTTGTACGATTTTGATTTCCTTCTTACCAACGTAACGCCGTATCGTCACCGGAGCGTTAATACCAGCAATCTCCGCTGCATTTTTAAGATATAAGTTGAATTTCTGAAGGGAAATTTTCGGTAACTTATAATCATACTTTATCAGAATATCCAGCGCCGGGGCTGCATAGCCTGTAAAATAAATTACAGTATCCTTTTTCGTCTTGTAAGCATTGAAATGCCATTCGTCTTTTTGTATCTCAGATTTGTCGAGAAGTTCAATGTCGCTCCAGCGTTGCCCCGTAAAACAGGCAAAACAAAACAAGTCCCGAACACGCTCTAAAGATGGTCGGTCTGAAAAATCAAAAGTATAAAACTGTCTTAATTCTGATAGGGTCAGCGTGACAATGTCCTCTGCCTTTTTTTCCTGTTTCGTGCCTGAATTCGAGAACCTCTGGTAGAAGTTGAATTTATTATAGGGGTCATCTTCTTTTGGATGCTCTTCAGCCCACCTTAGAAACGTTTTAAGACACTCAATGTACTTTCCGGTGGTATCATTCAACAAACCGTATTGGTCGCCTTCAGGGCGAGTTTTCTGCCGTCCACGGGGCTTCTGGTTGCGTAGATATTTGGTATAGGCAGCCAAGAAGCTTTTATTAATCATACTGAATGACAAAATCTTATATTTCTCATTCACACTTGCAAGTTCTATCAGGCTGTTTTTCAGAGTCCCAAACTTCTGCACGGTACGCGGTGAGGCTTCCGCGTCTTTCAAAGACACAAGGTATTCGTCAAATACCTGAAAGAAATCTTTGTCTGTATCCAAGTAGGGGTTTTCCTTTTTTTTGCCATAGTCTTTTAAGATTTGTGCTATCTGGGGGAATGACATATCGGGAAAGTCTTTAACGATTTTTGAATACTCCGCCTCCATGTCTTCTTTCAGCTTCTGAAGTTCCTTGTTAAAATCCTTGATCTTCTTATTTGCTTCGGGTGTACCGGCAGCGTTACCCTTGATTTCTTTTTTTTCTGGGTTCTGAAATCCCATTGAGCCGGGTAAATTACATGTCCCGTCTTAATCTTGACTTTATGTGCACGGTCAAGAATCAAATACAGGTACAAACGCGTTTCAACGTCATTAAGAATCTTCCCTTTGCCGTTGCCCTTTTTATAGGGTTGCTGGAGTAGTAATTTTGTCGTTGGCATGTGTAGCGTATTTTTATTTGAACCAAAGGTAAATCAATTGGAAACATTTTGGAAACATTTGCTTGTTTTTTATTAACATTTCTTTACCCGTTTATACACCGCTAAATCGTATATAACTGATTCTATTGTATTTAACGTAATTTCATGTTAAATTCAATTTACGCTGTTTTACAGTATTTTATGAAATTGATAGCGCTCCCTCCGCTACAAGTCAAAATCTCTTGCCGTGAAGCGGTGAGGGATTTTTGTTTTTAGCCCGAACCAAGCCTGCTTGAATGAGGGATAAAAGCAAAAAGACCGAAGCCCTGCGCAGCAGGGCAGGGATTTTGACTTGGGCTGCAAACCAAATGAGGATCATGAAATAATCCCCCCTCCGCCACTAAAGAGGACTCCTTATTGATTGGGAGTTTTTCTTTTATACCCTTTAAACTTCTCATAAATTGTCTTATATTATTCATCCAGTCCAAGTTGCTGCAGCAATGCTATGAATCGTGGATCAGCTCGGAGACTTTTAAATGCAGGCTCAACTTTCATACTATTAAAACGCACATTCGCATTTACCATGTATTCAAGAACTTCCAATGCTTTTTGATTATTGCCAGAGAGCGCATACATTATTGCTAAATCCCATGGAGGTTTGTTAGGATTACTAAGTTCTAAACTGATAATAAAATTCAGAAGAGCATAGGTTCCAGCGTTTTCATAAATTTTCTGAGCATGATTATTATAAGAAACCAAAGATGAATCATTTGCTATTACTCCTTTGTACGCATCTATTGCCTCTATTATAAGTCCTTTTTGAATATAACATAGAAACATCTGGTTTTTTATAGAAGGATTAATTTCAGGATCCAATTTTAATGTCTCTTTCAACTGAAAAAGAGCTTTGTCATAATCTTCTTTGTAATAATATATTAGCGCACAGGTAAAATTTATAATCGCTGAGGAAGGATCAAGTCTTAGAGCCTGATTTATTTGAATTTGCGCTTCATCAAACCTTCCCATATCGCTTAGAAGATTAGCATACCAATGGTGGGAAGTAGCATAATTGGGATTTAATTCCAGCGCAGTGATAAAGATAGATTCGGCTTCTTTGTTATTCCTGGTAAGTCCTGCAAGAGTTGTATATGCTTCAGCAATAGTGTTATCAAGTAATATAGCCTTTTGGGCAAATTCCCGAGCTTTTTGAAAAGCAGTGTCAGGTGAAATGAAAAGCCAGTCTCCGGAAACAAAATATGCATCAGATAAACCAGCATAGGCCAAAGCATAATTTTCATCTAATTTAATAGCTTGCTCGAAATATCCTATGCTTAGTTGTAAACCCTCTTTTGTCCTTTTATTCCAATAATACCGTCCCAAAAGATAAAAATCATATGCTCTCAGGTTTTCAGTTGGTTTTTTCTTGATTTGTCCTATCTCTTTAGGTGAGAGTTCAGTCTTTAACTCAGTTGCAATTTGTAGTGCTATATCTATTTGAATCGTATTTAATTCGCTACTTGGTTGATCATATTCATTTTGCCAAATATAGTAATCGCTTTTGGGTTCTATCAACTGAGCTGTAATTCTTATTTGTTCGCCAATCTTTTTAAAAGTGCCCTCAAGAATGTAATTAACATTTAGTTCCGCAGCAATCTGGGGGATCCTTTTATCAGTTCCTTTGAAAGTTAAGACAGAACTTAAAGAAACAACCTTATCAAAAGACTTTATTTTAAATAACTGGCTGATGATTTCGTCTGTCAAACCATCACTTATGTATTCCTGATTGAGATCGCCGCTTAAATTGTAAAAAGGTAATACTGCTATTGATTTTTCAAGCTCATTTTTATTATTAATAATTTTAGGAATAAATAATAAGCCCAATATTATCAACACTAATAATATGACCGATACAGTAATAATTGTGGCTTTATATTTTTTTGGAGGTACAAATATTGGTTTTTTAGCTTCTGGTAATATCTCATCATATTGTGGTGTATAATGTTGTATTGCCGTGATTACATCTTTAATCGCATTACCAACCTTGTTTATTTGATTTCGATATTTAATCTTATAAAGATTAATCCTTTCATCATCATCTGGTTTAAGCGGTCTGTTTACTCCTGGTTCTGCATAGACAAATTCAACTCCCCTTAACGCCCCTCGTAATATTGATTCACATAATTTAATGTCATTAGCTTCCAAATCGTAAATACGCACTGGTAGCACCCGGCTTACTACATTGCCATTGGGCAGTTTAACCTTTAGCTCAAACTGATCCTGTGATGCTTGTTCAACAAAGGCCTTAAACTCATGCTCCCATGCAAAAGATTTCGGATCGCAATAGGTACGGGAGATTATTGGAATAAATACCAGACAGTTCAGCTTCTCTATAAGTGAACTATCAACATCATGCGTTTCCAGGATTCCGTCATGCGGATTGATGTCAAAGTATACACTGATTTCTTCTTTGAATGTTGACTCAAGCTCAGTCTTCAAAGCCTCAACGAATTCACTCACCCACCTGTCGCCTTTATTGTCCTTCTGGCGGTAGCTGATGAAGATGTCATAGTTATATCCTTCAATTATACTTGACACCAGTATACTATTTGGTTCATTATCAAAATTAGACCAATATCAGGCTAAATACAAAATTTTCTTCTTATGTTAGAAAATCATTATAAACCCTCTGCCATCTCAACTAATTCTACCATGTCTCTGATTAAGCTCATGTTAGATATTTCAAACCTCTTGTCTACAAAGAAAAAGCCCTGTCGCGAAAGCGACGGGGTTTTTTATTGGAGATACGTCAAAAGCTTGCTTTTGTAAGGATTGAACAATTAAAAACCCCGGCAGCCGACGAAGGAGGCTGACAGGGCTTTTTCTTTGTTAAGCACCCCGCTGAACTTCTCATAAATTGGGACTTTGCGAGAAACAGGGAATTCACTTTTGAGGTTAGATATGTCCGATTGGTAGTATCGTATTGGAAGCGTTGTGGCTTTTTAAACGACCCAGAGCCAGACTCAAACATCTTTTAATGGCCCATTCAAAGCGCAACTCATTTCATCAACACAAAATGTTTTGCACATAGAATGCTTTTAAAAACAAGCGCAATAATTACTTAATGCGCTTATAATCAAGGTGAAAATGTCTATGGCTTGTAATTGGTCATACCCGGTCCGCACATGTCCCATATGTTCTGCATCTCGTCTGACATGATCGTAGCCACACCTGTTGTCGGAATTTCGATTAAATCTTCCGTTAGAGTAGTGATCCGGACTTTCCAGCCAGCAGGTAGGTTTTTGTAATTGTCGGCACCTTTTGCAAGGAATTCATCATAACTCTGTACCGGATTAAGACCCAATTGGAATCCTTTCAACACCCAGGTATTGCCTTCAGAATCATCAAGGAGAATTGTTTTTTGGCCCTTTTTCCAACCCCATTTGCTCGTGCGTGTAATTTTCATGGGTTCATAAGGTGTTTCTGCAACACGTCCACTTTCGGGCAGGGCAAGTTGGGCAACCCAACCTAGCGGCATACCGTTAGCCACGATTTCCTCGCCGACTTCGACTTCAACCCAATCGGGCAGCCATATTTTTGGACCGTTCAAGAACACGCTGAGTACACCGTATTCCTTAGCAATAGTATCCAAATCAAGGCCTTCTACCAAATTCTGAGGGGAGGTGTCTTTCATCTTTGAGCTATCCTTTGTCAAGGCCGATGTATACATAGTATTAAAACAGGGAGCGACCATTTTCCCCGTTATTGAATCGCGGACGACGAAAAATAACTCGATGAATTGCGTTTGGTACATGTTCTCGAAACGCATTGTTTTGGCACCCTCACCAGCTTTCAGAACGTTTACTGCAACTGTTGAATCTTTTAACTCATTCTGGTTGCCAGATTTGCCAGAATTACTGCCACATGAGGCGATTAGGAATGCTAATGAAATAACTAAACCGATTGTTGTTGTTTTTTTCATTTTAATAAATTTAATGGTTTATATTCTTTTAATTAACTTTTACAGGACTTGGAAACACCCATGAACCATCAAGTACCTCTGAACGGGCTCTGTAAAGCCTCACGATATAATTCCAACCTTCACTAATCGGAATGAAATTGGTTTGTTTGGGGTCCCCTCCAAAATGAATTGTTATGCTGCCATTGGCGTTTTTGACAGCAGATGCGCTGTTAACTGTATAGGAGTTATAGGCATTTCTTTCGAAATAGCCTGCTTTATTGTAAACACTCACCGACCAGAAGCCATCTACCGGAACATCATTTACCGTTACCTGATAGGTTGTTTTGCCGTCATTCTGTTCAGGGACTACATTTATGTACATAGCATCTTTTTGAGGGTTCCCTCCCCAACCGTAAGCCGCTCCAAGCATATGGGCAATAGGATCAACTTCATTTTTATCGCCGAAGCATAGTTTGGTGTCGGATAATGTTGAAGCCAAAACTTTAACTGCGTCTCTTAGCTTATCCAGGGACTTCTGGTCCCAGCTTGGTACTTCAAATGTACCCGGGGAAGCCTGTGCCACTTTAATCTGATTCTGGATTCCGGTTACAATCTGATTATCGGCTTCGCCTTCACCATTCACCAAAACACGGATAATAAGACATACGTATCGTGTGCCGACACTTTCTATGGTGAACTTATAATCACCAGTTTTGTATTCCACTGCTTTAGTGTATTCATCTTCGTTGATAACCTGCATTGAAATAAACCTTCCCTTGGTATCGGGTAGTGTTATGGTAAGTGGGTTGGTCAGATCAAAAACTCCGATAGAATAGCGTGTATCCCGGTTCATCCGGACAACATCCTGCTTATCCAAAGGGGTAACTGCACGAATATGAAAAAACTTGCCGAACCCTCCGAGTGAAGCATAATTCTTAAATGTTTTGTGTGTTTCAGCCCTGACAAAATTCTCCCAGGTAACAGGAATGTTTTTTTCGTCCTGCACGTCCGATAGGTTGTCATTTCCCCCAACCTTCTGTGCAAAGACATGAGATGTTATCAAAAGTAGAATATAGCAAAGGGTGCTTCTGAAGATGTTCGATTTATCATTCATTTTGAAGTTCATTTTTGGTTCTCAGACAAACCATTTATATTTCAGCTAAAGATAATCTTAAAAATCTCAATCATCTAACAAGATAGTTCAGTGTCCATAAATTCAAGTAATTTATAAATATCTTCAATTAATATCAGGTTAGATATTTCATTACTCTCCGCTACAAGTCAAAAGCCTCGGTGCGAATACACCAGGGCTTTTTTGTTGACAGCCCGAAGGGAGCTTGTTCCCTTAAGGGATGGAAGTCTCACGTTACACCTCTTCCTATTCATATTCATACAACGATAATTCAGAATCTCTTACTCTTTGAATTTTATTGTTAATTAATTAACAGCAAGATATTCAGAGCATTATTATTCCAGTTTATGTACAAAGATTATAATAAGACAGTATATTTACAAAATATGAATTTGCCAGTACAGAAATTTTCATATTATGAATTTTCTTCTAAAATCGATTAATACTTAGAATCATGAAAAAACTATTTAAATTACTCTTCCTGTCTGTTTTTCTAATGTCGGCGACAAGTTTATTTGCTCAGACTGTTTACGTAAATAAAACGGATTCAAAGTATCACCTTCTTACTTGTAAATATCTTGATACAAGCCATGATTCTCTCAGTATGGAATTTGCCATAAAAAAGGGCTTGGGTTCATGCCCTGTATGTAATCCATCTGCAAAGGGTGCCTCATCATCAGGTAATATGGGTAGTATGGGCGCTCCAAAGGGTATGGATGCTCCTAAAAGTATGGAAAAACCAGGGATGGGGCAACAGAAAAATTCATCTGTGAATGTTGCTGGTCAGCAATGCGCTGTCATTAATAAAGATGGGCAACGATGTATTGGAAAAGCAGAACCAGGGACTATTTACTGCGCTATGCATAAGAATTATAAAAAATAATGATTAAATAGTGAAAGATTTGGCGACCTCTCTTATCCAAAGTGATTTGAGTTCAGTATCTTAACTGGTACCTTTCATGCAATTTTAACCATCATTCTTAAATTTCTCAGGAGTTTGCTGGCCTTGGTTGAAGCACTATTTAAGTATGCCGTACTTAGTCTTTTGTGAGACTGAAAGATCCTGGTATAAATTTTCCATCATGAATTGTTTATGGTTTTTCTTAACTTCCCACAACCTCGCTGTTTTATCCCATGAACCGGTAAGTATATTCTTGCCATCAGGTGAAAATGCAACGGAAATAATCCTTCCTCCATGCCCTTTAAAAAACTGTAACTGATTTCCCTTAAGGTCCCATAAACAAGCAGTATTATCCTCAGTATCCGGCATAGAGAGGTTAATTGCTGAACTGACTGTAAGCAGGCTTTTACTGTCGGGTGCAAAAGCTACTGAAGAAACATATCCATCATTCCCTTTAAAAATCTGAATTGTATTTCCCGGAAGATCCCAAAGCCTTACAGTTTTATCCATTGAGCCGACAACAATGTATTTCCCATCGGGGGAAAAGCCTACCGAGTTCACGTTACCACCGAGAGCAGGAAACTTGTGCAACAGAGTTCCATCAAGACTCCAAAGCCTGACTGTTTTATCCCATGATCCTGTAAGTACACTCCTTCCATCGGGAGCAAAGGCAACTGAATTGATACTTCCTTCATGTCCTTCGAACACTTGAAGCATCTTTCCGTTAATATCCCAGAGCCTGGCTGTTTTATCCATCGAACCTGTAAGTACGGTTTTCCCATCCGGGGAAAAAGAGACGGCCCAGATCATATCCTCATGTCCCTTGAATACCTTAAGAGTTTTTCCATGCAAATCCCATAACCTAGCAGTTTTATCTGTTGAACCGGTAAGAATACTATTATCATCAGGAGAAAAAGCAACTGCCCAGATTCCATCCTCATGTCCTTCGAACAACTGAATTAGGTTTCCCTGAAGGTCCCATAGCCTGGCTGTTTTATCGTTAGAACCGGTCAGTAAGTTTTTGCCATTATGAGAAAAGGCTACTGAGTTAACTGGATCTTCATGGCCGATTAACTCCTTATATACTAAACCATCAAGGTCCCAGAGCCGTGCTGTTTTATCACCTGATCCAGTAAGTATACATTTACCATCAGGAGAAAAAGTAACTCCCTCAATGTCTGCTTCATGCCCTTTAAAGATCTGCAATACCTTCCCATGCATGTCCCAGAGTCGGATAGTTTTATCCCACGAACCAGTAATAAGATACTTCCCGTCAGAAGAAACAGCTATAGATGTAATCATTGATTCATGCCCTTTAAATAACTGAAAAACCTTTCCATTTAGGTCCCATAAACGGGCTATGCCATCCTTCGAACCGGTAAATATATTTTTACCGTCAGGTGAAAAAGCTACAGAAGTAATGACGGTATCCACTTTAAACATCTGTATTGTCTTGCCTTGCAGGTCCCAAAGTCTGGCAGTTTTATCATTTGAACCTGTTAATATGTTTTTACCATCGTGGGAGAATGCTACAGAACTAATATTTTCCTGATGCCCTTTAAAGACCTGTAGTTCTTGTCCCCTGAGGTTCCAGAGCCGGGCTGTTTTATCCAGGGAGCCTGTGAGTATTGATTTGCCATCGGGCGAAAAGGCTACCGAAAAAATTATGCCATTATGTCCTGTAAACTTCTGAAGCGCATTTCCGTTAAGATCCCATAAGCCAGCGGTTTTATCCAACGAACCTGTAAGTATTGTTTTCCCATCAGGTGAGAAGGCCACTGAAGAAACCCAATCTTTATGCCTGAAGACCATTAACTCATTGCCTTCAAGGTTCCACAGACGGGCTGTGCTGTCCCGAGATCCTGTCAGAAAACTTTTCCCATCAGGAGAAAAGGCAACTGATATTATACCACTTTCATGTCTTGAAACAATCCTGTAAAAATAATTGTCGTAATAGATTCTTGTCAGATTTTCAATAATGTCCGGATTAACCGTATCTATACCAGCTGCATATTCTACCAGCCTTAGCGCAATGGTAGGATCTGACTCTATAACTTTTTGTGATAAAAAATTAAAACTAACGGCTCTTGCCTTTAGATAATTTTGATTTGACTTTTCTTTTTCTCTGAGTGCCCAAATAGTAAAACCGGACAGGATAACAATTAGTGCCAGCACTGCCGCGCTTAAAAGGTTTCTTCTTCTTTTCTTCGATCTGGTTAATTCAATTTTACTCCTATGAATGAATAATTCAGATGGTTTAGCCAGGTATAGTTTGCCTTCATACGGGGCTATATATTTAAGATCATCCGTCGAAAGTAATTTTCCTCTTTTCTTATAAACAGTGAATGCATTATCCAGGAACTGCCTTACTTCAACAATATCCTTTTCAATAGCGGTCATCCTCTCATAAATTCTTCCCGCAATAGCATCATGCCTCAATTCATAAAATCCCTCATCGTTCTTGTCGGATATTATCCTTACATTTACAAGATGCATAAGTATCTCCTCGAGATGGTTATTTCCGACGGAGTGGCCGGTTACTTTGAGGGCATCTGATATATCATCCAGGCTCACCAGTTTTTTTGTCCCGTCTGCAGAGATCATGGTCTTCAGAACTGCTTCACCAAGATCACCTTCAGGCATCAGCCGCAGCTGCTCATCCAGAAAATTGCTGAGAACATTACCTATCCTTTCAAGACCGGTCAGATCTATAGTTCTGATTACGGGGTTTATGGGATCACTTTCAACTGCTGTTTTGTAAAGCCTGTCCATCAGGATTTGCAGCCATGTAAGTTCCAGCCCTTCCGACTGCCATAGGAGCTGCTCAATTATCTTTTCCGCCAGCCCCTCTTCTATTCCAACATTGCAGGCAAGACATGGTTTTAATATTGCTTCCATAGCTGCATACCTGTTCATTCTTTCAATTCGTATGCGATTGGTGTAAAGCCCCGGAATGACCGATTCAAATTCAGTGAGGCTTGCAAAATACTCTTCCCTGATAACCAGAATGATATTAATTTTAAGTCTGCTTCTAAGTATTTCGTTTAATCCGGATGCAAGCTGGCTCCTCTCCTTCTCATCCGACAGAATAAAAACCTCTTCGAACTGATCGAAGATCAGGGCAACAGGTTTTGAATACTCATAAAATATATCCTCAAGGATCTCAAAAGGATTATCATTTCTTATCCGTGAATATTTCTTTATTTCAGCAATGAAATTACTGTAAGCATTCTTTCCGCAGCGAATATTTATGGTGAATATATCTTCCTGTGGAATTTTTGAGATGAGACCGCAGTTAATTATTGATGATTTACCTGTTCCGGATTTGCCATAAACAAGTAACAGCTTCCCTGAATACAATTTCCGGAATATTTCCTCTGTTTCATTGTCTCTTCCAAAGAAAATGCTTTCATCTTCCCGCTTGTAGGAATCGAGAAATTTAAAAGGAACCCTGACCTCCTTCTTAAGGCCCTTACCCTCCTTTTTGAGTCTAGAAAAAATATCATCAAGGGAAAGCTCGTTTTCTGGCATGATGTGCTGGTTAATAAGAATTAACAGACCTTATATTATTACTCAAACAAAAAGCAAAGTCAGGGATCCTGATTTATGTTGTCACATTCAGTTTTTCAGCAGATGCTTTGTAGCTCTGATAAACTTCTTCCTCTGAAAAAAATTCAAAGAATTTTAACAGCGAATTAATTGTTTCAACTTCTATTGTTGTTCCGGACAGGTCAAACTGACCGCCATTCCAAACAGGTTTATACTTGACCGTCTTGTCCCTGTCCCAGTCGATATACATAAAAATATCGGCTATTTTGTTTTCACCCTCATTTGAGTAGATCATAACAGGATCAAGATTGATGTAGTTTTTTTCTTCACTGCCCTTTACTATAATTAACGCTGGTGTATTAACAATTTCTGAGAGAATCTTATTATAGGCATTGAATTCAGAGCTGTTGCCTGTCACCTCTGAAAAAATATGAAAGAAAGTGGGATTATTCCATTTACGATATTTGACTAAAATGTGATCAACGTACAGGAATGAGTAATTGGTAAGAAATTCCAGTCCCTTCAGTATCGTCATGAGGTTTAATTCTGTCTCAACACAGAATTCTTCAATTATTTTATTAGTCAGAGAAAATTCAGGATGTGAAAGCTTGTTCCTGATATTTAAAATTTTATTGTATGCTTTCAGGGATGCACTTTCTCCAATTTTTTCATCAATGAAGAAATCATGTATCTCAGAAATAAACATGGGTTTGTTGGCAGTATTGAACAGGCTAATGCATTCCCTGGTAAGTGTTATCCATTTCCCGAAGGAGGTTCTGTTGAACAACACGGGAAATTGTTTTTTGAAATCATCAGTTATTCTGATCGTCTTGTTTGTGCAATTTTCAAGCAGATCCACAATTGATATCAGGGCAATAAGATGAATTGTTGTTTCTGAGAGTTTCAGTATCTGCCTTAGCCTGCTTTCATCCATTGCAAGGTATTCCTTGGTATTTAATCTTCTGAATTCGAGCGCAATCGGATAAGGATAGTCATTCTCTATCATCCTCAATAACTGCCTGTCAACAGGAAGACTGGCAGTAAGTCTTTCCTGTACATCCGGCATTTTTTCTTTCTTACTCTTTTCCCATGGTATCTGCCATGATGATTGCTCTTTTTCAGATAATCCTTCCCCTGTGCTTATCCCTGAAATTATCTCTTTTACTGCATTAGCCACCTTGTTTATCTGGTCACGGTAGATGGTTTTATTCACATTATCCTGCAGCTTGTCTTCCCTGATACGTAACGGTCTGTTAACCCCCGGAGATTTATAAATAAATTCAACACCTCTAAGGGCACCGCCCAAACTCAATTCGCAAAGTTTTATATCTTCTGAGTCAAGGTCATGAATCTGTACCGGCAGTACCCTGTTAGCAACATTCCCGTTCGGAAGTTTAATCTTCAGGCCGAACTGATCCTTTGAAGCCTCTTCAATAAATGCTTTAAACTCATGTTCCCATGCAAAAGATTTAGGATCACAATAGGTACGGGAGATGACCGGAATAAAGATAAGGCACCTGAGTTTTTCCTTTAATGATTCATCAACATCGTGAGTCTCAAGAAGACCGTCATGAGGATTCATGTCAAAATAAACACTTATTTCCTCCTTGAAAGTAGCTTCAAGCTCTCGTTTGAGATTGTCGGCGAATTCGGTGACCCAGCCGTCATATTTATTATCTTTCTGACGGTAGCTGATGAAAATGTCGTATTCGTATCCGGAGATAAGGCTTGCCATATTAGCTGTTCATTGTGATAAAATTACGAAAGGGAATGAGATAAATCAATCAAAAGTACAATTAGTAAGCTCTCTTTGGATGTAATGAATGGGATTTTTGTACAAAATCGGGGAAAATATCAGCCAGCCTAATTATATATGAAAAAGCCGGACACCATGATCACATGCGGCCGGTTCCCTTGCAATTCTTATAAATAATTTAACAATAAGCACCTATCTCCGGCCTTGGATGGTCGGTTTATTGCTGCGAAAGGTAGTCAGGGTTACTTGCTTTTCCGTTATGGCAGAAAATCATTAAAAAGCCTCTGCCAGTTCAACTAATTCCACTATGTCTCTGATTAAGCTCGGGTTAGATATTTCAAACCTCTCGCCTACAAGTCAAAAGTCCTGTCAGCCGAATGGCTGACGGGGATTTTTGTTTTTAAACCGAACTGAAGTTGCTCAAGTGAGGGATAAAAATAAAAAGACCCGACAGACGCCGCTGGCGGATGCAGGGCTTTTTCTCCCGACGCTGCGGTCGGGATCTCCTCATTGCTTCGACTTGTTAAGCACCCCCAGAGTATCACGAGCGAAGCCCGTCTGTGCCTGAGCCTTTGCCAAGGCTACGGCTCACAAGCGTTATCTGTTAAAGCGTTTAAAATAGGGACAACCCATTTCTCTTTATCAATGTCATAAACGATAAAATCGCTGTCGAACTGCCAGTATGCCCAGCTAAACCCCAGCCTTTCAGCCGCACGTGCAACATAAGCAGTATAACGAGCTCTCGATTCCATGTCTGCCTTATCGTAAGATCCGAATTCTCCTAAAAAGATCGGTCGGTCATGTGCCTTTGACCAATCAGCTGCAACCTTTAATTTTGTGTCAACTTCCTCTTTTTCTTCTTTGGTGCCGGTCCAGGTTATGCCACTCAGACCTGCATTCTCTTCAGACCACGGAGCTCCCTGATGTGTAAATTTCATCGGGTGATAAAAATGAACTGTTACAATGATATTTTTGTCCTCCTCAGGCAGAACCAGGGTAGGCAAAGATTCTATCCCATTCCAGTTACCGGGACCAATAATTAGCGTGCGGGTTGGATTGGTAGTGCGGATAATTTTCACAGCCTCTGTAAGAAATGTGTTCCAAAGTTCGGGTGTGAGTTTCCGGTTTGGTTCGTTCAATACTTCAAAAATCACATTATCGGACTGGTCTTTGTATCTGGGCGCCAGTTGCTTCCAGACAGAAAGGAACATTTCCTTCTTTGCAACCGGATCGGCCGCCATGGCATTGAATTCATGCAGGTCAAGTATAACCATCAGATCGGCTTCAAGAGCATTCTTAACTGCCCAATCTAAAGTTTCCAGCCATTTGGGATTGATCCTGTATTCGCTGTTCATATTCGAAAAAGGATGCAGGTTAATACGAACGTTTGAAAATCCTGCCTCTTTGATCATTTTAAAATACTCTTCCTTGAAACGGCCTTTGGTATAGTCTTTCCACAGCTCCTTGTCATAGCCGATAATATTTACTCCTCTTCCAAGTCTTTTATTCTGGTCATTTGCTGTAATATCTTGTCCGTAAGACTTACTGTATGAAGAAAATAAGAACATTAGCACTAAACCTAAAATGATCGATTTTTTCATAATTAGTCTTTTAAACTTAAGTTAATAATGTTAGTTCACTTTTTGAAAATTTATGAAATCGTAATTCATCTGCCCGGTTTCAACCGTATGAATGGTGAATGTTTGCAATCCTTCTTTTAAAAGAATATTTGCAATATTGTCAATATAGTTCCAGTGATGCCATTGTCTCCAGGCAACAGAATCAGCAGATACAAAAGTTGAAGGGACTGAGACAGGTCCTGATATATCTTTATCATTTACCGAGAATGATATTTTCCCATTCTGGTTAGAGGTGTACATCAACCCGAGCTTATAATTGCCAGCTTCTTCAACATTGATTGTGTATTTAGTCCATTCGCCAGGGCTGGTCCAACCCACATAAAGCTGATCTTTTTCAGGTTCAACGAAATTATAGGAATTGTTGTCGATTGCAGGTTCCCTGAATTTTGTATAAGAAATATCAACTGCTTCACTGATGCGAAATTCATTCAGATAAGAGCCATCAGGAGGGTTGAGGTGGCCGCTTCCTGAATTGACAGAATCATTGTCATGGTAAGCTACTCCTTCACCACCAAGATCATAATACTCGCATTGAAGCCGTCCCGGAATAACCTGAGCACCATTTTTATAAACAGAATCTGCATAAGGAGCTCCGCCATAATTCCCAATGCTGCTTTTGGGATTGCATCTATGGAATAATATTGTGCTCAAGAAGATTATTCCAAAGATTAAGGATATTCTTTTAAATCTCGTTTTCATCGCTCTAATGTAAATAAAATAACCGGATCTTTTCAAATGTGACTTCCCCGGGAGTTAACGATGGATCGAGCGCAAACAGTTTAGCTGCAAGATTGACGACGACCGGAGCTGACATTGATGTTCCAGGGTAAAGTCAATAGTAAATTCAGGTTTTTAAAAACAAAGAGCGAGCTGTCCTGTTTTAGTGTAATAACTACTTGCTGTGGAGGGGGTATCGCTGAAAACCTTACCGAACCTGATAATATCAGCCATGCCTCTGACAAGCTCAAGGTAAAATGAAAATTTTCTTCTTATTATTGGAATATTGACTTTTCAATTAAAGATCTGTAATCGATGAGAATACATGTACTGACTTTATTGATATTTATCACTTCTCTGTCATGCAGCACCGAGGATAAAAAGCAGGCGATTACCCCAAATCCGGATACCGGTGACAGTATGGAACAGGAGCAAGACAGGTTTAAATACCTTGCACTTGGAGACTCCTACACTATCGGCCAGAGCGTTGACATCACACTGCGCTATCCCGTTCAGATAGCAGATTCCCTGGAGAGGCGGGGATACTACATGGCAGCACCCGAGATCATTGCAGTTACCGGCTGGACAACATCAGATCTGAAGGCCGGCATAAAAGCTGCTAATCCACAGGGCCCGTATGATCTGGTCAGCCTGCTGATCGGTGTAAATAACCAGTACCGGGGCATGGATATCAATATTTACAGGAAAGAGTTCAGTGAATTGATAGATCAGTCGATCTATCTGGCAGGGAATGACACCAGCCGGGTCATTGTTCTCTCTATTCCGGACTGGGGAGTAACCCCTTTTGCTTCGGGCATGGACAGGGACAAAATTGCCAGGGAGATTGACCAGTACAATGCGATAAACAAGGAAATAACGTTGTCAAAGGGTATTGTCTGGATAGATGTAACAGGCATATCAAGGCTTGCTGAAAAAGATGCAACACTCATTGCCGGTGATGGTCTGCACCCATCGGGAAAGATGTACACAGAGTGGGTCAGGCTGGCTGTTCCGGAGATTGTAAGAATGCTGAAAGAGGAATAATAACGGATATGGATCCGGTGTACAGGGAGGCCATTGACCCGGACGAGCAGGATGCGCTTTCCGAGTATAGATCATTGGATTAACTCCGGCTTTTAGCGGTTAGTTCATCCTGTCGAGAGGTGGTCAGGGTTGCTGGCTTTCCCAGTGCATATCAACCGTAGCCCTTTAATCTTTCATGACGTAAGGCCCCCGCATACTGACCCGGTACCGGGGGCTTTTCAGATAGTATAAGCAACATACAAGTTACTACCAATGTGCATGCTGTAATTTCCTTCAGCCGGGACGAATACCAGTATGCACAATGAAGAAGATTAATCTTATTTAAAACAGATTATCCACAACTATATAAAACATAATCAGGCAATAACAGACTATCTCATTATTTGTCAATTGTTTATACAATCAAAGTTCCAGCCCATAAAAATTCATTTGACAGAAAAAAGGCTGCTTCCAAAATGGGGCAGCCAGAATACAGGTTTGATGTCTGAGGATTTCAGAACCTAATCTTTATCATCGTCGTCGTCGGCATCATCATCATCATCGTCTATCTCTATTTCTGCAACATGGTCTATATTGTTGTTGATTTTCCATGCCAGGGATGGGTTTGAAGAATCATTAATTATTATTACTCCATCTGCATTCTCAGTGGCAGTACTGAAATCAACTCCCTCAAATAACATTGGAAGATATATATTTACAATCATATCAAGAACTTCTCCCTCTGCAAGGACAAAGCCCTCATCACTTTCAATTTCCAATTCAATTTCATCATCTGTTGAAAATTCGAAGGTGTGTACATTTTGTGCGGCATCTGTATAAGTTCCTTTTAATATGAGAGTATTCCCACCCTCAAGAATTTGTGCTGTCTCAGCCTCTAATTCATTATATGTCCCGGGCTGTAAATCTGCCAGGCCAAGATCAGGGCTGGATGTACCGGTGAGCAAGTCAACTACATATTTACCTTCAAATTCATATTCCACATCATCATAGTCATCAGATTCCTCATCCGCCGACTCTGCCTCAATTTCAATTTCCTTTATTCCCATCAGGGCTTCAGAAAAAGTATAACCTTCGACAGCAGTGCTTTTCTTTACTGCCGGAAGAGTACTTATACCCTTAATCTTTAGAGTAATACCTGTATCAGTGATTTTGGTGCAAGAGCCTGCATATACTATTATAAGTGCAGCCAACAGAAGTTTCAAAATACTTTTCATAATTATTCGGTTTATTAAGATTTAAAAACTAATCTTTCATAAGCAAAACGAAATTCAAGGGATAAAGGTTGGAAAGTACTTATAAGTTTTACAGAGGGAAGATAAAATTGAGTCTGAACTCCAGGCTTCCGTTCCTGGTGGCATGTAAGTCATCAGGCATTCCAGGCTGATCAGCAAAAATATTCGGAATGCCGCATTTAATGAGAATCCCGGGTGTGACTGCAAAGTGTTCCCTTATCTTAATCTCAAGATCATATCCAAGTAACAAGCCATAATCAATCGGATCATAGTCTGCGGAGACATCAAATACGGAGTTATCAATTGTCTTATACGCTGTGCTGAGATGCGAAATATAAGCTCCGCCCACAAAATTAGATCTTACCTTATTGATATTGAATGAGTTGCGTAAGGCGTATCTTGCGCTCATCTCAAACGATAAGTATTTCAGTTCATAGATCTTGGAACTATATATGCCATAAATGTATTGATTGTATGATTGCCCGGTCTTTGACAGTAACAAGGTGGTTCCTTCAAATGACCAACTTTCATTCATAGTATACCGGAGGATGATCCCCACGTCGTTAAGAAACGTGGCTTTTGTGGTACTAAGGTCTTGCCTGTCTAACCCATTAAGTGTCTCCTGGCTAATTAGCCAAGTGCTTTTTTCAGTGAGCGAAATACCAATAGAAAATCTATTTGTCTTGAAAGGTCTGCCGGCAGGAGATAAAACATTTTCGGATGATTTATTGTCTGCGGCTTCCATGGTTACTGAAACCAGGGCTGCAACAGGAGGAGTTACTAACTCAATGGGATGTAATGCCGGCTGACCTGAAGTTATCACATCTGAAATGACGGGTCTGTATGTCCGGTTTGCAGGGACAACTGCAGCATAAGCCGGTAAAGTATTACTGACAGCTTGTCCTGTTTCAGAACCCGGTATTGAAAATACCGGAGCTGAAGATACAGGTATGGTGATAATCTCTACTTTGTTTTTGACACTCGGTTCTGAAAATGGGTTTCCCATCTCTTTACTCCCGGGTTCCTGACCAGATTCGACTTTTGAGAAAGCCTGAGCCTCTTCGGCCTGTGGATCTGATATTGACAGTATAGGTTTATCGTTTTGATGTATGGCGGTTTGAGCAGCTGAAACCCCGGAAGTATCAATACCTGATATATCTGACGGTATTAAGTCTGGCTTTCTGATATCAGAGAACATTATCAGCAATAAAAGAACCATAGGAGTAATTACCAATGCAAGCTTAGAGAAAAAAACCAACTTTCTGTCAGTCACGGCGCCCGTGAAATCATGAATTATTGGTACATCTTTATCCAGCTCCATTGAGACAGAATCCCATGTTTCTTCAATATCAAGCTGAGTGTTGATCTCATCCCAGCATGAATCAGGTGGAACCTCGTTGCGACTTTCAACCTGGGTGCGGTATAGTTCTATGAAATCTTTTTCTTTCATTGAATATTATCACCGAGGTATTGCTGTAAAAGATGTCTTGCCCTGTTAACCTGAGATTTGGAGGTGCCCTCTGAAATACACAACTTCTCTGCTATTTCCTTATGGCTGTATCCCTCCAGGGCATATAAGTTAAAGATAAGCCTGGCTCCCGAAGGAAGCCTGCTTACCTGGTTCATGATATCAGAATAATCAAATGATGTGTCTGATGTTTCAAAAGGCTGATCGGTTAATTTTAGTAAGTCAATACTTAGAAACTGATCTTCTTTTGAGGAAGACCTCCAGTAATCAATGGCGGTGTTGGTAATTATCCTTCTGATCCATCCTTTAAGTGATCCCTGTTTGTCAAAGGTCTTAATGCTCCGGAATACTTTTATGAAGCCTTCCTGCAGAATATCTTTTGCCTCATCCCTGTCATTTTCATATGCCAGGCATATACTATACATCTCTCTTGAAAACTTTCTATAAAGCAATTCCTGGGTCTTACGGTCGTTCTTCAAACAGCCTTCCACCAGTATTTCATCAGATATTCCCAATATCTCCCTCTTGCCCTGCATTACCCGAGTTGACTGACAACTATTTTGACAGACTGCTGCAACCTATACAGGATTATTTCATAGAGGTCTTCATTTGAATCTGAAGAAATCAGCAATACCGGAGCAATGTCATCATCGTAATAATCTGCCTCTTCAAGAGACTCTGAACTTATTGCCCGGAATGCATAATATGGATCAACATACAGAACAGCATTGTAAGTACTTCCGGCAATAATACTAATATTATCATCACCCGTACCGGCAAGAGACAGGCATTCAAATAATTCAAAAGGATCAATCTCTATTCTGACCTGTTGAGTTACCCCTTCAGGATCAATATAATTACCTTGCAGAATTAATCCCGGTGTTCCAATATCATCATCATCATAGTCATCATCTTCCTCTTCAAGCCTTTCCAGGCCATCAGATAGTTTAAATTTCCACTTCATCAAAGTGTAAATACCCTGAGGAAAGTCAAATTGAGCTAATTCATGCTGATTTCCTGATTGCGGATAAAAAACTTGCGGACCGATTTTTATACCTGGTTCAGTATTGAATGAATAATCTCCGCCAGCTTCTCTTGTACCGTTAAATTGAATCTCATTTATGATTATTTCTCCGCTCCCGAAAGACAAGGTATCATTGGTTTTGTTCTCCTCAGTTATTATGGCAGACAATGAAAGTCTGACTGGTGTGGTGAATTCATCATCGTTACAGGATTGCTGGGTAAACACCAGGATACCTGCCAGAAAGACACTGGTAAAATGATGGAATAAAATTCTTCTTATGGCTACCATACAATTATCTTACAATATGTCCTTAAGGTAATATTTTCCCCCAACTATAATATGAGGCTTACCCTAAGAGGCATACTAATCCTTGTTAAGGACAATTTAAAATAGTCAAAGGTTGGAAAATCCAGGAGGCGGAGCTGCATATTTTCCGAAATTTGACATCAGATCCTATATGCATAAACCGATTGTCGTGACCCTATTCCGCCGGAAAAATGAACATTTTTATATTTATCTATAGAACATATGATTAACTCCGGCTTTTAGCGGTTAGTTCATCCTGTCGAGAGGTGGTCAGGGCTACTGGCTTTCCCAATAATATTTTATTTCTTGTCGTAAACCAATGTCAGGTTCATTTCTCCCATAGGGCTTGAAAAGACTGATTTCACTGTGAGAGTTTTACCGTCATCAGAAATACTCCATGCTTCTGTGGATTTCATCTCCATTGCCTGACCATCCATGTCGAAAAGAATAGTTTTGGCGAATCTGAGCTCCTTCTTGTCGTCTGACCAGGTCGTAATAGTCTTTATGGAAGAATCCATCATACCCTTGTTGACTGATTCCTTGCCATCAAGAGTATATTTTTCACTTAGATTTATATCCCCCCCTTCCCACGAAGGTCGAACAAGGTCAATTGAAATCAAACCTGCCTCCTGTTTAACGGTCATTGATGTCGCAGACATCATTGGTCCGTCACCAAGAACACTTTTCGATTCATTGAATGCCCATGAACCCGAAAAATCAGTTTGGGCAAATAAACTTCCCGGAACAAGACTTAAGGATACAAATGCAAATAAAACAGGTAACGAAATATTAATAAATCGTTTCCCAGAACTAAAAATCTTTTTACCATTCATAATTCTTTTTATTAAAGATTATAAGAAATTTAATACTAATCATGGAGCAACTTCTTGTTCCGAGAAAAAAATGTAAATATTTGACCTGTGGTTTTCATGTTACCTCAAAATTATAAAAAATAGGCAAATCTCCTCATGAACCCAAAAAGAGTTACAAACGATATTAATTATTACCTCACTCGGCAAGAGTTTTTTATTCCCTCATTATTGAGATTCCGTCTTCCGGGCCTCAATAAACCATGCTCATCCACCTGGCCCCCTTGTTATTTTTCTGACGGTAACTGATGTAGATGTCGTAATTATATCCTTCAATTATACCTGATATCAGGTATTATATGGTTCATTATCAGCCTAAATGCAAATTTTTCTTCTTATGGCAGAAAATCAGTAACAACCTCTGCCAGCTCAACTAATTTCACCATATTCTTGATTAAGCTAAGGTTAGATATTTCAAACCTCTTGTCTAAAAATAAAAGGACCCGGCATCCGCCTTTGGCGGCTGCCGCGCTTTTGCTTTGCAGAAGCTCCCCCATTGAGGATCATGATCCCACGAAGCGGGAGAATAATTCTCTACACTTTATAATGATACTGAAGCCATCTTGAGAAAAAGACATCGTACACATTCCATTTGTTTAATTCATGTACTATCATTTCCTTTTCAGCGAGCGCTTTTAATGAGGTTGAGACAGAGCTGGGGCTTGTGAGATCATTTTTTGCTATAAAGCTTCCGGAAGTCGGTTGGGTAACACCATCATCTGTTGCAATAGCTTTCAAAAGACGAAACTGATGGGCGGGCAGGAGATTCCTGTAATTTATGTACTGGGGTTCAAAATCACTAATTATCTGATGAAATACGTTGTTAACCTGTTCTTCCCCGATTTTGTTTTCACCTTTTTCGTACAGATGATTAAACACATACTGAACATAATAAGTATGACGTCTTGTCCAGTTCAATACCTTGTCGATTATGAGATCATCTATCTCCATATTTCCATGGTTGAATTTTTCCTTTATAAAGATCCTGTAATCATCCTTCCCGATCCTGTCAAGATACAGGAGTTCTGAACTCTGGTAAAACGGTCTTCCAGGAGACATAAACATATTCTCAAGCATGTGCTTACTGCTTCCCGAGAATATAAAGGGAACATCCGGATATGTTTGAATAACAGACCTTAACATTGCTTCAATGTTTTTCTCAGGATAGTTTCCAATTTGCTGAAACTCATCAAACATAAAGACAATATCCTGTTTAATTTCAGAAATCAACCTAAGAATTTGCTCAAGTCCTGATTTAATTCCTGAAACTGATTCAACCTTCAACTCAATTGACGGATCCCCGGTCAACGGATCCATTGTCAGCCTGGGACGAAGAGACGCCAGGAAGCTGAACATCTTCTCAAGAAAATTCTTCTCACTTTTACGGACTCTGTACAGTGCAGAGGAGACAGAGTTCAGCATTTCATTGCTGTTCATCGTCGGGAGGAGATCAACATAAATTACAGCAAATGGCTTTTTTGAATGCTCCAGTTGATATTTAACATGTTTTAGGAGTCCTGTTTTGCCCATCCTTCTTAAAGAGATCAGGGTCATGTTTCTCTTTGATGAGATGGCATTCACTATCCTTTTTGCTTCTTCTGCCCTGTTGCAAAAATATTCCGGGTTCAGATAACCACCCGTTATAAACGGGTTTGTAATTCCGGTTTTCATATTACGCAATTTACGTTACGCAATTTACGTAATTATTTGTCAGTTCCAAAGAATTCCTGAGAATAGTTCAATTAAGGCACCTTTGATTTTCCCGGACTACAACCCAAATAAAATCATTCTTCAAATCCCATTTTCTTCAGGATAGCGCAAAAGCGAGGCTCATCTCTTAACTTGTCAAAATCAGGACCTGCATCTATATGAATCAGACTATACTCCCTGTTCAGATATGCTTTTTCCAGCCAGTCCAGTGACTGTTCCTTTAGGTCCAGGGTAAGATATAGATTTGATATCGCTGTTGATGAGATATATTGTTTGTCCCTGTTATCAACAACCTCATCAAGAATTATTTCAGCCTCTTCTCTTCTGCCTGACGACGCATAGACCTTAGCGAGCAAGATTTTAGCGGAAATCCAGCCCGACAAGGCCAGTACCTTCTTTGCTTCAGCGATAGCTTCCGGGAACATCTTCTTATAAAAATAAAGATATGCCAGAGAATGGTGAGCAAGAACATAATTGCTGTCAATTTCAAGGGCCTTCCGGCACTGCTGGATGGCAGTATCGTATTGCTTTGCATTCGGATAGATTATTCTCCCACCCACAGTATAGATAATTGGTGAGAGCGGATCAAGTTCCTGTGCATGTTTCAGGTTTTCGATAGCTTCGCTGTTCCTGCCCATTATCGAGAGAAATTCCGCGTACCATTGATACGTGGTTGGATACCTGGGATTTAATTCAATCGCCTTCAGGTATTCAGCCTCAGCACCTTTCCAGTCCCATTCATAATCTCTCTTAATGGCAGCCATCGCATTATGAGCCTCTGCCAACCCGTCATCCAGTCTGATTGCCCTGATTGCTGCGTTTTGTGCTCTTGGGAAAACCTCATCAGGCTGAGAGAAATTCCATTCGCCAAGCACTATATATGTTTCTGCAAGGCTTGTATAAGCCAGGGCAAAGGTTGTATCCATGGCAATTGCCTGCTCAAAATAACTGATTGACTTCTTCAGGTCGTCTTCGGTTCTTCTGTTCAGAAAATACCGGCCTTTCAGATATAAATTATAAGCTTCAATATTTTCAGTGGGTTTTCTGTCAATTTCTGAAATTTCCTCAGGCGATAAAGCAGCTCTTAACTCGGCAGCAACATCTTTGGCTATCTCACTCTGTATTTTGAATATATCGCTGATATTTCTGTCATACTGTGAGGACCAGATATGTTTATCACTTTCGGCATCTATTAACTGAACCGTCAGCCTGATTTCATCTCCGTACTTTTGTCCGCCACCTTCCAGAATGTACCTCACTTTCAGTTCTCTTGCTATCTCACCAATAGCTTTGGTTGGGTTTCTGTACTGTTCAACAGAGGTGCGCGAAATTACCTTCAGGTTTGCCACCTTACACAGATTGTCGAGGATGGCATCCATTGTACCGTCGATGAAATGCTGGTTTTCAGAATCGGGGCTGTCATTTCTGAATGGCAGTACCGCAATTGATTTCTCAACTGACGTCTTTGATTTACCGGAGCCGGTTTCCTTAAATATTATTGGGTAAAGAAGTACAGCGGCCACTGTAACCAAAGCCAGAGCAACAGATACGATTATCCATTTAAGGCTGCCCGACTTAAAAGGTTTGGCATTCTCAAGCCTGCTTTCGGCAGTTCCGGTTCCTTTGAAAGATTTTTCCTGCTGCTCTTTTTCTTTCACCCCCGGGCCTGATACTGCCTGCATTCCAAGGATGATCTCCTTTATCGCATGAGCCGTCTTATTAATCTGGTCGCGATAAAAAGTTTTGTCGAGGTTATCTGTGGGATGATCTTCATCCGGAAGTAAAGGTCTGCTTACACCCGAAACTGTTCGAAATACAAAATCCATTGTACGCAGTGTGCTTCCTGTCTGCTTCTCAAACAACCTGACATCCTCCGGTTCAAGGTCGTGTATTCGTATCGGTAGTATCCTGCCTGCCACATTTCCGCTTCTCAGCCTGATATCTTTGCCAAAGCGGTCATTTTCTGCCATTTCAATAAATGCCACCAATTCCTTTTGCCAGGCATAACTATGTGTGTCGCAATAGGTTTGTGACAGTATTGGTACAAAAATAAGACACTTCAGCTTATCCTGAAGGCTCCTGTCAACGTCATGAGTATCCCCAAGGCGGTCATCGGGATTCTCATCAAAATAGACAGAAACATTCTCTTTGAAAGTGGATTCAAGTTCAGTTTTCAGCGCCTCCACAAACTCACTCACCCATCTTTCGCCCTTGTTGTCTTTCTGGCGGTAACTGATGAAGATGTCGTAATTATATCCTTCTATTATACCTGACATCAGTTAACTATTTGGTTCATTATCAAAGTTAAACCATAATCAAGCTAATTGCAAATATTTTTCTTTGCTACTCTTCAGGAGATGCAGGCAAGCGCCTTCGCGAACTGTGCACGGCCGGAAGATAGGAAGTCAAATTTTTAACAGATTTTGCACCTTCAGTCGCAGAAAACATTAATATTGTCAGAGCGGCTTGAATGCAATTCCCGCTGCTTATTGTACCAGACTGACACCATGAGTGCCATTAACATAAAGCTGGCCAGTGATGAGGACAATGACAAGATCATTGGCCTCGCGGAGCAATGTCCGCAGGAGGGCATGATCACCTATTTCACCAACCGTACCCCGAGGTTCAACACACTTCAGCGACTCCTTGACCGGGATGCCTGGCACGTCATTGCACATAAAGATGAAAGTGTTGTCGGGCTGGTCGGAGTGGTTCACTTTCCGGCCATAGTGCTCGGGGATACATACAAGGTGGGGTATATGCTTGACCTGAGGGTAGACAAGGCATACAGGAGCGGAATGACAGCCTTCAAACTTGTAAGAGCTGCGGTAGATCATGTCAGAAAATCAGATGCCGACATGGTCATTGCCAACTTCCTGAAAGACAATAAGAGCCCTCTTGTCTTTACAAGTGGCAGAGGAGGATTGCCGCCAGCCCTTCATCTGGGCACCAACACGATATTCAATATTATCCCGATCCGCAATATGCGACTGGATCCTCGATTTATAATAGAGAAGCCCGGCGATCGCGACATCCCGGAGATGGTGGAGCTGTACCGGAAATATGCTTCGCGATATGCCATCGCACCGGTACTCACTGAGGATCGGTTTAGAAATTATCTTGACACCATTACCGGACTATCACTCGGTAACTTCCTGGTGGCAAGGGAAAACGGTAAGATCAGGGCGGTCACGGCACTGTGGGATGAACATCCTTACAAGAGTTACCAGGTACTCAGACTTAATTTCAGCATCAGGGTGCTGACAGGCTTTTTGAATTTTCTGTCGCACTTCATGAAGATGCCTCACCCCGTAAGACTCAATGAGCCGCTCCGGCAGCTCTCTTTTGTACTTTATGCCCATGATGACTGTCCTGAAGCCCTCGACACCCTGTTCAGGCATGCAAACAATATCAGTATGGGATCGGAATATACCCTCATTATGTTGTATGCACCGGAGAATGATCCTCTTTTCGGACCGATGAAGAAATTTACAGGTATCTCGGTCAGAAGCGAGATGTATGTTTTTGCCAAGGACGCCGGACTTATTGAAAGGATGAAGGAGAATCCTCCGGATGTTCTCATGGATATTGTAATGACCATTTGAGAGCCATCAATAGTCTGGCAATCAGATACGTTCCAGGAACCAGGCCATTAGTATCCCCAGATAGTTCCCCGCAGCCAACCCTATTATCGCTGCTGACAGGCCGGAAAATATTATCTCACGGTTTTTTAGGGAGGCGGCAACAGCCACAACAACAGCAGGATTGGTTATCAAAGCTGTTGATGTTATAATGTAAGTGTCAGCATCAATCCTGAATATCCATGATAAAAGGGCCTGAATAATCATAGATCCGAAGACAACGAAAGCCACATAGGCAGCTATTTTCATTGCAACCAGGTCAATATTCCCCAGGTTCGCCCTTGAGGCAATGACCATGCAGAATATAAGGATCAGATACATACCCAGCTCAAACGATTTATCCAGCTTCTTTACAGCAGGGACAAGTGAAGCGGCAATGCCCAGTGTAGTTATGATCAGGATAACAACGGCCATCTGTGCTGACGCCGGCAATAAAAGAGATACGGCGGCTCCTGTGCCAAAGATCAGGAGAGCGATGCCAAAGGACTTCAGCATAGGAAGTATCGAATCTTTTCTGAGCAATCCCCAATAGGGATCTGCACCTTCAGCCTTGCCCAGATTGCCGGATTCAGGGTCAATGTAGGAGTAAGCAGGTAGAAACATCAGAACAAGGCGCTGGGCAATTGTCATAACAAAGAGAAGATGAAAGGCTCCGATCACAAGGTCATAAGTAACAACAACCATATATGTTGCCTCATCAGCCCCAAGTGCAGTATGTATTGCTGCAAGGTTTGGCGTGCTGCCGATATACAGGCCCACCAGCATGCCTGATACATCCCAGAGGCTCTGGATGCCCTGGTTTCTGAAAATAAAGAAACCGGCGACGACAGCCATCAGGACAGCTGCCATGGCAAACGCCAGGGAAAGAAATGTTTTGCCTGCAATCTGAGTCCACTTTTTAATATCCATGGAGAACAGAAGCAAGGGGATTGCAATGGGAATTGTCAGTGTTGTGAGAAGTTCCTGCACTTTTGCATGACCGTCAATCATGGGCAACAAACCCAGGTTGCCAATTACAAACCCGATCACATATGCTACTACAACAGCGCCGATTTTACTTAACAGGCTGTACCGGTGACAGAGACGACAAGATCAGCAGTGGCGAGAGAAGAAAAAAGAGTACAAGAATTACAGCTGCCATAGGTCGTTTCAGAAGCGCCAAAATAAGAATTACTTTTCATAACATCGTTATTTGGCAGGGAAGTTGATTGATTCCGGGGAACCCATTACTCTTTCTCAAATATTCTTGACTTCTGCTCCCGGGCAACGTATCTTTGATAGTGAAAGCAGAACTTAAAATCCCGTGCAACATGAGAACACTGAAAAAAACTCTCAAAGTCTTTTTGATTATTATAATACTTCTGGTATTCGGCTTTATCGGACTAATTATATATGCCATGGCCTCTGACTACAAACCTGTTGACAAAGAATTACTGGCCCAGCCAGATAATCCTTCGGTCCTGAAGGATTCGTCAGTTTTCAGCCTTTTGACCTGGAACATCGGTTATGCGGGACTGGATAAGGAAATGGATTTCTTCAAGGATGGGGGAACAAAAGTTTTTACACCCGAGGATAAAAGCAGGGAAAATATTTCCGCTATCGCGGATTTCCTGGTGAATAACGACACTGTTGACTTCATTCTTTTACAGGAGATTGACAGGGACAGCAAAAGAAGCTACCATATTGATCAGTATCAGAAACTCTCAGAAAAACTATCCGGCCACGTTCCCTTCTTTGCGAAAAACTATGATGTATTTTTCGTTCCCGTCCCACCTTCAAATCCTATGGGAAAGGTCTTGTCAGGAATAGCAGCCTTTTCGAAATACACTCCTGTTTCCTCAACAAGGTATTCCTTACCCGGGGATTTCGGTTTCCCGACACAGCTTTTCTATCTCGACAGATGTTTTATGGTCAATAGATACGAGGTTGATAACGGTAAAGAACTGGTGGTGATCAACACCCATAACGAAGCATTTGATGAGGGTGGAAATATAAGAAAGGCTCAGATGGAAATGCTTAAGGGGTTTGTTTTGAATGAATATGCTTCAGGCAACTACGTAATAGTAGGGGGCGACTGGAACCAGTATCCCCCGGATTTTAAGCCTGCTTTTTCATCAAACAAGGCATTTACCGGTATAATCGGAAATTTTAACCTCACAGGAATAGAATCAGATTACATGCCGGGGGAATGGAAATGGATTTATGATCAGACGACACCATCAGTCCGAACTCTCATGGCAGCATATGACCCTGCAACAACACCCACGAGTGTTTGTGACATCTTCCTGATTTCACCGAATATAGAATCTGTTTCCGTAAAATGCCATCATCTTGGGTTTGCCAACTCAGATCACAATCCAGTCATCATGCAGGTAAAACTTAGGTGAGCAGTTAAGCTGCAAGTCAGAGAAACAGGATTTACGGAAAGCCGGATCTTGCAGGTCCTCTCCTTTTTGACCGGCAGCCAGAAGTCGCTTTCTGTCAGGTTGCACTCTTTTATCATATCAAGCGCATACTCCGCACCTGAAAAGTTACCGTCAGCATTGTTGGTACCGACAGTAAATTTTACGCCGGACTTTTTTGCCCTTTTAATGAAATCCGCAGAAGGTATCCTGTACCTGTTATTGATCTCCAGGGCTATATTATTGGTATGAAGGGCGTTAATAACCTCATCCATTCTCTCTTCCGTCCAGAAATAGTCATATCTATCATTCATCTGTGCTGGAAGGAATGTTGGGTTTACATAGATATCGATTGGCTCTGTATTTAAAATAGTAACCAGGGTTTTAACCAGATAGTTAATAAACTCCTCTTCATCGTCAATAAAGGTCTCATCAGGCAGCCATATACGGTTTCTTCTTCCTTTTTCATCAGTAAAGGTCATGGCATCTGTAAAGACATAATCAAACTTTTCAATCGACTCCTTTGTAAACAGGCCCACCCACTCCCGGCCTTCAGCCTGCATTCCCCAATAAAACTGGGGATAATCCTTCATCATGAGCAGGAAGGAGTTTATCCGGGAATCATTATGAACAGGAAACCCCAGCCCGCAATTTACCGCAATACCATACCTGATGTTTTCAGCTTCAGATTTTCGCACTGCGTCTTCAATGGTAAAGTCACCCTTCAGATGTACATGCAGGTCTGTTATCGGGAATTCCGCAGTCTGCCGGCAACCGGCAGATATAAAAACCAACGTCAGTGAGAAAAGAAATAATTGCACTTTCGAAGAGGTTCTTTTTGTCTTTTTATATCTTTTTATCATAACGAAAGCAATTGATGAAAAATACAAATAAGTGTTCAGCATGAACAATCGCTGCCATAAGCCTTTATTAAGCGTGAAGAAATTATTCTCATTTGATGAGTACCTGAATAAGAAAAGACCTACCGTAACTATGCCGGCAATAAATACAATTTTTGACATACGGTAAAACCCCGGCATTTCAGTTCGTGTAATTACTTTCTGCATGATTAAAGGAAGTATTAATACGGCTGTCACTCCTATACCACCCAAAATATCATGAATAACGGCAGAAGTTGTCAGACTATTTACAATATGGTCTGCCTTGAATCCTCCGGATCCGATTCCTTCTCCAAACCCGTAAAGAATGATTAACCATGATGCAATACTGGAATACAATCCTTTTTCCGAAAATGCTTTTCTTAACCCTATCGCAAAGAGGATAAAAAGCAATCCCATGATTACCCACCAGGTTGAGATCTCAGTTGAAACCGGACTATTGGATGCCCCCAGGGAACTCATTGTATCCTTCAGATGATTGAAGCCCGGATAAAATGCCCCCAGAACAAACAGGGCAACGAATTCGCCTATACAAACTGCAATACAGATTATTGCAGAAACATAAATGAATGTTTCATCCTTTTTCATGGCTTAAGGTTTGATAACAGTTGCCAACACACCCGGAACCTGGAACAGGTCATAATCGTCCTGGTATATCAAATATTTATTATACCAGACAGGATCAAATTTCTCCTTGTATTCACGTAATCCTTTATAATGCGAGAATGATTTGATTTTTTCATAAGCGAATTTCATTGACCTTTCCGGAAAGGTATGAGGGTCATCCAGCCCGCTGATGGGTGCAAACCCTAAATTAATGCATGAGTAATCACGGGATTTCAAATATTTGAACAGCTCAATTAAGATAAAATCAATAACGCCATTGGGTGCATCTTTTGTTTTCCTGATTAAGTCATATGTAGCCTCGCCTTTGACAAAATCAGGAATGATATTCAGGAAAGCAACCACTTTTTCTTCGGCATTTTCAACGGTTATTATCGTTTGTCGTTTAAGGTCCTCCCAAATAAACATACCCTGCGAAAATATGATCTCCTTCCTGCCCTGGTCAGACAGCCATTCATCACTCACTGATTTAATTTTTTGAAGAATGCCATCTTTAACGGGTGGAATATGAATTGTACTTTTATAGCCCTGCTCCAAAACCTTATTTATTGCATTGCGCAAAGATTTTTTTCGGCCTCCTTCCAGGTTAAACGTCTTTAGGTCAACTATTCCCTCCTGACCGAGGAATAAATGCTTTTTATTAAGTTTCTGATAGATTTCAAGCGATTCTTCTGGCACACGGTAATATAAGCCTTTCATGCCGTTTTCATAGCAATAAAGATCAAACTCACTGAGGCATTTCTGCATCTCCACTGAATTTTCTGCAACCGGATTTTCCAGTACCATTGCAAAACTGCCTGAAATACGATAAGCAATAAATGCTTTCCGGCTTTCTGACAGGAAGATCATTTTATCGTGATATGTTTTAAAATAATCGAGCGATGAGTTACCAAATGATCTCATTAAATCATTTGCCAGACTTATTTCTTCCTCTGAAACATTTCTGGGTGCGATATATGAACGGACCAGGGTAAAAATCAAAAAGCTTATTGACAAAAATCCACTGATATTAATAGAATAAAGAAAATCTTTTGCAAATGAATCGACCGGAACTAATTCCCTGCTTCCTATTAAAAAGAAGTTTTTGACTGTATACTGTACTGACTGAAATATGCTAAAGTCTATATTAAAATGTTTTTTGTCCAGAAAATAAAATCCCGCGATTCCGTACATGATTACCGCTGCGGTAAACAGCAGGGAGATTCCGAGTCCGAAATTTCTTAGCTTCGGATTAGACTTAACATAATATTCTTTGCGCGTAACAAATAAAGCAACAATTACCATAAGTGCAGCAGTTGCTTCTTCATAATCTATGGCCTTGGTAATATGTCCGATAAATGATATGACACATAAACTCAGAGCAAACCACCAGGCAGTCCGCAATCCTTTAAACATAAAGGCAGCAGTGACCAGCAGAAAAAACCCCGCTCCCATAACAAGGTAGTTAGAAGCATGAATTACCTCAACTGGCAAAAAATCAGTCAGCCGGATTAATCTTTCAGAAATAGCCGGGGTCAGAACAGACACTATATTCAATATTCCCAATCCGAGCAGAAACAGTGCAGGAAGAACCCGCATCAGAAGTCTGTTCAGTTTTGTCAGGAATGCCAGAACTCCTGCAATTAATGGCATCCAGAACTCAAAGAAACGGTACAGAAGAGTAACGGCAATTGCTTCCACATTTCCAAAACCAAAACGGATCAGAACGTACGTCATCGAAACTTCGACAGCGCCAAGTCCCCGAAGGAAGGGCGATACGATTAAGAAGATCACCGATATGATATAACCCATTACAGCTGCAAAAAGGGAGGGACTGAAATTGAGTGCCATCATTGCGACATACAGATGTGCTATACCGATAAAATCAATAATCACAGAAGTAATGACTGTAAGGAGAAATAAATTGTTATCGATTTTGTTATTTTGAAAATCATTCAAAAATGCCTCTGCGGATGGCCTTAGTTTTACCACCATGTTATATAGAATTCCTCTTTTTATTACTGAACGGTATAAAAGGAATAAAAAAACTGTCAGAAGCACTGCAGTACCCAGGGCATACCACTCTCCGGATTTTACCGTGCCCTTCAGAATTGCATATAAAAACGCAGGGATCGCAATGACCACAACTGAAAGTATTCCAATAAATGCGTATATGGAAGATGCAAAATGGATTTGTGTCTTCTTAATTCCTTTGCTCTCGATAGTGCCCGTAAAAAATGCCAGTGAAGTAATTCCTCCGGCAGGCAAAAAAATACTGATGAAGTTTCTTTTAATAAAAAGTATGATTGAGTCTATTAAGGAAACTTTGACTTTTACTGATGCAAAGGCAAATACATACATCTGCCCCTGGACTAAAATATAAATCCCGGTAATTCCAATTCCAATCAATACCAGCTGCCACTTTGCGGAAATCAGTACTTTCTTTACTTCGACAAGTTCTGCACCTTCATGCTTAATAAACCAGATCCCGATTGCAAAAAAGAAAAGAGTAAGAATGAATTGTGCAATAATCTTTTTGTTTTCATTTAAAAATGGCCTTGCACGTTCTTTAAAATGGAATGATAAAGAGTTACGTGAGACTTCTCCTTTCATAATGAATAATTCATGAAATTTTATTCAATAACTTTTCTTCTTTCTGTCAGATCTGTTTTATCCAGGATCCTGTTTTCTTCCTTGTAATACGAGGAATTCAGGATAACAAACAACATGGTAATCTCATTTACAATAGCCTGAATAAAAATACGCTCCTCATTGCTGACATTGTCAACAGGTAAAATACAACAGACGAGGATGTTAAAATTTTGGGGATTTGAAATTATTACGGAATTCGGCGGACAGGATTGTTTTTCAATTATCATTCTGTTACTGATATGAGGATAATCAAAAGTATACCCATGCCTTGCTTCAAATTGCTCGTTAATAGTTTTAAGGTTTTTGTAGTCTATGATCCTGAACAGGACCCAATTTGCATTTGTAATGCTAAAAACGCGTTCACTGAAAAAGTATAATGTTTTCTTAAAATCATTTTTTGTTTCCGGCAATTTGTCATAATTATTGAATATCAGTTTTATTTGCTGGATCTGTACATTGATCTGACCAATATATTTAAATGAGTCATCAAGTTTTTCCTCAGCTGACTTCCTGGCATAATTGATTTTATCAATCAGTTCCTTTTGCTTAAAAACTTCATGTTTATATAAATTAAAAATCAAAATGCCCAGAAAAAACATTATACAAAGAAGAATCCCCTCGATAATTTCTTCTTCAATAATTAATTTTTCCGTCAGATGTAAAGGACCCCGGATTAATACAGGAGTTATAAATATTACTGCAAGCAGAAGCAGGGCTATCAGGAAGTATAAAATCTGCAGAAATGACGGTTGAAAGTATAATTTTTTCATAAAAAAGCACCTCCGGACTTTTCATCTCTTGTGATCAAAGGTACTCATTTCCCAAAAACGGGATCATTATGACAGGGCTGATAAATGTTAAAAACTTTTATCACTGCACGCTTGCAGGTCTGGTTGTTTTCATCAGAGAATTCCTCCCACCTCAAGAGGAAAGAAGGGCGCTTATGATCATTGCAGAACAGAATATTGCTAAATTTATAGGAAATTGTTGCACAAATACCCCTTGATGCAATTTTGAAATATCTGCAAAACAAAAAATGACTGATATATGAAAAGTAACAGGAGAACATTCATAAAAACAGGCGCACTGGCATTCGCCGGCACTGCTGTTCTTAACAATACATTGTTTGCTGCTCCGGGACAGAAAGGAATAACGGGACTGCAGCTCTATTCCATCCGTGACGATATGAGCCGCGACCCTCTCGGATCACTGACAAAAGTGGCCGGGACAGGTTATGAATATATCGAGCACGCCAGCTATACTGACCGTAAATTCTACGGTTATACGCCTGATGATTTTAAAAAGATACTTGACGACCTGGGTTTGAAAATGATAAGCGGACATACTGAAATGGGCAGGCAGCACTGGGATGAAGCAAGAAAGGACTTTACTGACAGCTGGAAATTCACCCTGGATGATGCGGCCACACTCGGACAAAAGTACGTTGTCAGCCCATGGATAGATGAGAGCATAAGAAAGAATTATGACGATTTCATAAGCTACCTGGATCTATTCAATAAATGCGGCGAGCTGTGCAAAAAACAAGGAATGAAGTTTGGTTACCACAACCATAATTTTGAATTCAGCGAAAAATTGAACGGTGAATCGTTATTTGATATCATAATGAAGAGTATTGATCCTGACCTTGTGGTCATGCAGCTGGATATCGGAAATCTGTTTGACGGGGGCGCTGTGGCTCTTGATGTCGTCAACCAGTACCCCGGAAGATTCGAAAATGTGCATGTTAAAGATGTAAAAAGAACAGGCAAGGACGGGAAATATGAGAGCACTATTATCGGAGAAGGAGTGGCCGATGTCAGAAAAGTTATTGAACTCATAAAAAGCGCCGGAGGTGCACAGGTAATGATTATCGAGCAGGAATCATACCAGGAGAAGACGCCTATGGAATGCGCCGGGATAGATCTTGAGATAATGAAAAAATGGGGATACTGATTACAATATTATTGATAAGACAACCATGATTAAAAGAAGCGAACCGTTAACGGTAATTCCACAAGAACTACAAGTTCTTTTGGGCAAAAATAAAGAAGAAAAGACTTTTTTTGAAACTCTTGCAAATTCGTACAAAAAGGGCTATTGCGATTGGGTTGGCTCTGCAAAGCAGGAAATGACAAGACAAATCAGAGCGGAAAAAGCTATTTTAATGCTAAAAAACAAGCAAAAGACTTTAAAGACCTGAGCTTGTTTATGCAGATAGTATTAATTTATGTTTTTGAGTTTCGTTGATCTCTTGCCAAGCCTCTCAAACAAAACTACCCAGAAATACTCAATGCTGTATTTGAAATTAACCCTCCTCCAGTAAAACAGCACAACAATCCAGAAGATAATATTTACCGCCCCAAATGCCAGGCATCCGTTAATGGTTTGGTTCCAGCCCGGGAATAACCTTAATCCGGTAAGGCGGAGCACCTCTGATACGGTTGTCTCCAGGAGGTATATTGTTAGGCTCACCCGGCTGAACCACTGTATTATAACCAGCCTCGACATAACCGGGCTCCCCGGGGAGGGATAGAATCTGCAAAGCACGATCATAAGAATGAACAGCCCCAGTTCGAAATTGGTTTTAAAATACCAGAAGAAATCAGGTTTTGAGATTGTTTTGTCGAAGTTCATCATGCCTGCAAGCCCGTATGCAAGGAAGAATAATCCCAGCGGAACCATTGCCCTCTTCAGGAGACGGTCTTTTCCCTGGTGTATCATCAGTCCGATCATGATTCCAAAGATCCCGTAAGCGAGATACGGCAGCAACGGATAAGGATTTGCCAGAAGAAAACTCAATAATATCCCGGTAAAGTAGTTGTCCGAAGCGATTTGTCCTGCAAAAAACGGAAAGATATACACCCTCACGAATGAAAGAAGCATTATCAGGGTCGCGGCTGATCCTGCAAACAAAAGGAAATGACCTGTTCTGTCCATGCTGCCCCTCCTGAAGATGAGGTAAAGAAAAAGACTGAGGATGCTCAGATTCATTCCGATTGTTCCAACAGAGGATCCGTCGAACAGCTTAATGCCTGCAGGAGCGGTTAAGGAACCGTTCCTGAAAAGATAAGCCGTTTCAGTGAGTATTGGCTGGTTGTTTACGAAATCAACGTTCCACCTTCCCAAAAAGAGATTCAGTATGAAGTGTACAACCACGTAAAACAACCCGGCCAGGATAAGAAAATAAAATGGTCTGAAACTCATGTTAACCCTGGTTGCTGAACCCAGCATAAGAGTATTCACTGACATGGAGTAGATGATGAACATACCGCCCCATAATCCCATGAAACTGATCAGCACGACAATTATCGGCGGATTGCTGAAATCAAGCAGATGGATGTTGGCAAAGTTGTAAATTGACGAATGGAAGAGAATGATCAGCATTACTGCCAGTCCCCTTAGCAAGTCCAGGGATTGGATGCGTTCGTTGCTCATACATCTTTTATTTCACAGATCACCCGGCTTAATTTTCCCGAGTTGATATTTTTCAGAGGCTCGGCAAAAATAACTTCCATCACTGGTTCAATGCAATTGTAGCCGGTAAAAACCTTCCTGATACTACTGACAAGGTTCTCCTCAATCTTCATCTTTTCAGTCTTTTCCGTCGCAGGATTGAGTTGTATTCTCAGTACAATATGTTCATAATCCTTCTGGATGGCCTGGAATTCTTCAATCTGGTTTGAAACAGAAATAATCGTCCTGCTTATATAGTCCTGGTATATAAAATGCCTTGACTTGTCCGTTTTTCTTAATCCCCAGAAAAGATCGTCAGCGCGTCCCTGAATTTTCTCAATTACTCTGAAATGCGAACCGCACCTGCATCTTTCATTGCTGAGAGTTATGATGTCATTAAGCTCATATCTTATTATGGGCAAGGTACTCTTGTGGAGATCGGTAATGATCAGTTTGTGGCAGGGATTTCCGGGAGTGGTCGGAGATCCGTCGCTGTTCAAAAGCTGAATGGCAACCATATCCTCATTTACATGCAGGCTGCCATACCGGCATGTAATTGCAATCGCGCCTTCACTGCACTTGTAAATTTCATGCACCTCGCAGTTGAACACTCTCCTGAGGCATTCCCTGACATCGGGGTAGAGGACCTCGGCATAGGAAACCAATCTGCGCGGGTTTACTGTCAGCCTCCCCTCTTCTGCCTCGCAGGCAAGAATTTTAAGCATTGAAGGCGGTGCTGAAATGATATTCGGCTGTTGACCGTTCAGTTTTTTTACGATGTTCTCAATTGAGTCCAGCTGAGTTATATAATTCAGCCTGTGCCCTAACCTGTTAAGGGCGAAGGCAGGCGAGGTTACCCTTAGGATGAACGCAAGATTGATCTTTTCTTTTTCAGGGAAACTAAATCTGGCGAAGAAGGCTGCCCGCATCAGATTTTCTTCACTTTTGCCGGTGATCTCGACACCTTTGTTGCCGCTTGTCCCGGAGGACATACCCACGTTGACTCCCTTCAGCCTTTTACTGAAATCCCTCGTTCTCTCGGCCTCCAGGCAAAATTCAAGTATCTCATCCTTTTCAAGGCCGCATGTGTTGAAATGGGTTAGATTTTCCATCATTAAAGCCTTGCCTGTAACTGGAAGATTCCAGATATCTGAGGTATCGTATCCTGAATAATGCCTCCGGTAGAATTCGGATCTGGCCATGACAAACCGTACCCTGTTCCTTATCCTGTTTTCCTGGTACTTCAGTATATCTTCAGTGTTCCAGTACCTGAAACGATACCTGCATAAAATGTAGAAAAGGACAAAACTATGCCTTTCACAATACTGCCAGAAATCTGATAAACGCAAAAAATAAACACTATTGCATATCATAAAAAACAGGACTGTGATTACTTAACGGCTTTGGGAATTTCGGTCTTAAGCATAATATCAATCTTAGATGCAAAATCCCTGACCTGGATGGCGTAATTCTCGAGCGCTTTTATCTGCAGGGTGGTTGGCTTGCCCGGGTAACCTGCTACAGCGCCATATATTTCCGCTATATTCTCACGAAGTCTTACCTGCCCTGTTATACCGCCTTCTCCTGCCTGGGTGGCTGAGATTTTCTCATGCATATCATCACAGGCAGCGATCAGGATTTTTATTTTTTTCAGACCGGGACCCTTTGCAGTTGCCTCTTTGCTTTTCAGCGTATCCCTGGCATCCAGAATTTTCTGATCAACTGAAGCAAGCTCTTCCAGAAGATTATAAGCTCTCATAAGCGTTTCTCTCTGCAGTTTCCTGTCTGCCTCGGAATGTTTCCAGTCAGGACTGTCGTGCAAAATCAGGTCAGTTGTAAATGTCTCAGCTCCTTTAACCAGCCTGATTGCATATTTTCCGGCAGGATAATCCGGACCGAATGCAGCTTCCCCGAGAATGTTGGGAGATTTTGGAACTTTTGGAGGATTCATTGAAGTAGCAATACGGACAATGTTGATCCCTTTGCGGTTACCGGCAGGCAGTTTCTTCAGAAAAGTCCCATCCGGGCCATAAATATCGATATACATCTCACCGAAAACATGCCTTTTCTTTAGGTAGTAACAGACTGTAGCAGATGAAGATGCATTTAGTCCCGTAAATTCAGCGTCGCCGGGAAAATCCTGCGATCCGGTTCCTGATGGAAAATAGTACGGACGAACAGGCAGAAATGCAAACTCCTGATCCAATACAGACTGAGAAAGGTTTCTGAGTGGCGTAAGATCGTCAATTATGATGATCCCTCTTCCATGAGTTGCAAGAACAAGGTCGTTTTGTTTAGTCTGGAACGCCAGATCATAAATTCCGGTCTGCGGTATTTTGTTTTTTAACCTTACCCATGCCTTTCCGCTATCCATGCTTACAAAAAGACCCATCTCCGTTCCAAGAAAAATCAGGTTTGGATTGACCTGATCCTGCTTGATCACATGACAGAAACCCTTTATATCCGGGGTAGTCAGTGAGCTCCATGTCTTACCAAGATCCCCGGTATAGTAAACATATGGTTTCATGTCGCCGTTCCGGTGAGCGTCAACTGTCACCCACGCAGCTTCTTTATTAAAGTTGTCAGCATCAATATGTGAAATAAAAGCAAAAGCAGGCAGGCCGGGCACAGCGCTGTTAAGTTTTGACCAGCTCATACCTCCGTCTGTTGTAAGCTGTATATTGCCGTCGTCAGTACCAGCCCATACAATATTTTCGTCGAGGGGAGATTCGGAGACAGTAAAAATGGTTGTATTATTTTCTGCCGTGCTATTGTCAATAGTCAGGCCTCCCGATTTCTCCTGAACCTGACGCAGAGGATCATTTGTTGTCAGGTCCGGAGAGATCTTTTCAAATGAATCACCTTTGTCTTTTGAGCGGAACAGGTATTGAGCTCCAACATAAAGCCATCCTGATTTTTTGCCAAAGACTGTTGGAGTATTCCAGTTAAACCTCAGATCCTTAATGCCTTCTTCAGGGAAAGGTTTGATGTATTTGCTTTCACCGGTCTTTTGATTGGTCCTGCTGATCCTGCCCCCCTGGTATTGAGAATATATTACATCCGGATCGGTTTTGTCCCTGTAAGTATAGAAACCGTCGCCATAGCCAACGTTTTTCCAATCAGAATTTGTTATCCCTCCGGGCTTCTTTGACGGCCCCATCCATGATCCGTTATCCTGCAAACCTCCATAGACATTATACGGGGAGCTGTCATCTACGCTCACATGGTAGAATTGTGAAACAGGCAGGCTCTGAACGAACCTCCAGGCGTTTCCCTTATCATCAGAAATGTATACACCTCCGTCAGTTCCCATGTACATAAAACGGTTATCGGCGGGACTTACCCAAAGAGCATGCGTATCACTATGGTAGTTACCTCCCGTTACGGAAGGACTCTCAAATATTTTCCCACCGTTTGAGCTGACCCATAACATGGTCCCCGGTTTATATATACGGTCTGGTTCTGACGGATCAGGAACAAGGAGGCTGTAGTAAAACGGCCTGTCACCCATTGTATACTGGTCACTCATTTTCTCCCACGAAGATCCCTGGTCGGATGAACGGTACAACGCAGATTTTGCCGATTCTACCAGTGCATACAGGTAATGAGGTTTGACCGGAGATACTGCAACCGCAATTCTTCCAAGCGTTCCTGCAGGTAACCCGTTATGGATCTTGTTCCATGTTGTTCCGCCGTCAGTCGATTTATAGAGTCCGCTGCCGGGTCCTCCTGACCTGAATGTATATGCCTGACGTCTGAAATCCCACATTGCAGCATAAATCACTGATGGATTTTCAGGATCCATAGCCATATCTGCACATCCGGTAGAAGGATTGACATACAATAATCTGGCCCATGTTTTACCTCCGTCGGCAGTTTTATAAACGCCTCTGGCTTCGCTATCCCCCCACAATGCTCCGGCTACTGCGGCATAAACAATGTCAGGATTCACCGGATCAATCAGGATACGGCCAATTCGTTCACTTTCCGGTAAACCCATGAACTCCCATTTAACTCCTCCGTTTGTTGTCTTATAAATCCCTGCTCCCACAGAAACGCTGTTGCGTGTCCATACTTCACCCGTACCTACCCAGACCGTATCCGGGTGGCTCTGATCAATGGCAATAGTGCCAATCGATTGAGGATACTCATCGAAAACAGATTTGAAAGTAGTTCCCTTATTAATTGATTTCCAGACTCCTCCGCCTGCAGCTCCAATCCACACTGTATTGGGGTTTTTATTTTCAGCGTCAATGCAGGAGATTCGCCCGCTCATTCTTGCAGGTCCGATATGTCTGCCTTCTATGTCTCCGAAAGTTGCATCGCTTACTTGTCCTTGTAGTCCTGATATGCCGGCTAAGCATAAAACACTTATAAAAAGGTGCCTGAGATTCATGGTATTAGTTTATAAGGCATTTATTTTAATTTGGTTCAGCTATTTTACCGGTTTCTCAAAGAGAGCGTCATCGAGATCAGTATTCAGTTCAACATTCTCAATAACCAAAGTACCCATCAGCTGATCCTTCATCTTTGTTTCGATCTTTCCGGGGACAGCAATGCCATGGACCATCATGTAATTACTATAGTAAGTATCAGATTCCATTTCATTACCCATTCTTTTCATTTTTGAATTTGAACGTAACATCAGATATGAATCAGAATCAATATAATAGGTGAATGAATCCCCTTCTTTTGTATCCAGTTTTATTTTAAGGCAGGAAGTCCCTTCCATATCATCTTTCCCGTCAAATGTTACAGTGTAACCTTTCTCATTCCAATTCCAGAGCATCCCATCCATATCGGCCTGATAATGCATTCCTTTAAGGTCATCTTCTGACATTGGCTGAGGATCCGTCACACCGGCAAAGGGATTCAAACTCCAGCCCTCTTTGCCATTATAAGTCTGAATGAAGGTTAATCCCTGAAAAGTACCTTCAACACGGATTTTATCAGGTCGCTTGGCCATCTGGATAAAAGGGATTTCAATACCACCCTGGATCATTTTTCCGGTTAGTTTTTGGGTGTTGCCTTTTAAAATACTATCCTGGCCAATAGCCGAAAAGTGTTCTTTCAGAATGTCATCGAGCGATTGTGCCATTATCGAATTTCCTGCAATCAGAAACAGGACTGTGAAGAATGTCGTGTACTTTTTCATGTAATTTGGGATTAGTTGATTTTAGTATTGTAAGTTATTTATTTCTATAGACAATTCACTGGGAAAAGATGACCACTCTCACCGGGCCGCCGCCTTTGTTGTCTTCCGGCAATAGCTGATGAAGGTACCCTATCCGTTCCCTCGGATAATGCTTGCCATCTTAACTGTTCACAGGTATAAAGTTACGAAAGCTAATAACGTAAGTCAAATAAAACCTGCTCGATAGCTTGTAATTACTTCATGAAGTAGATCCTGAATTCCCTATCCGATTTCTTGTTAAGCCAGTGTTTGTATTCAAGGCTCAAGGTTTTATCAAGCAGCGGCGCAGGAATAAATGCCGCAATTATTTCCAGGATTTCATTTTCACCAAGTTGCTTAATTGCTGCCAGCACTTCATGAACCGGCTGTTCGCCCCTGTTAAGCATTTCATTTATATCAATGGTATTCGCGACTGCCTCCTGATTAAACCATGCGGGGCACACAGTAACGTATTTTATTCCGGTTTCATCGAGTTGATCAATATTATCCTGCCCTGCTTTTTCACGCAGCCTGTTTACCAGAACCTGCACATCAAGACCCCCGACAGTTGCTGCCTGACCAATATTGGTAATGCGTGCAATTGTCTTTCTGAGGAGAGGATTTTTAAGCTTTTTAAACTCCGGGGCGGAGCTGATAAGAAGATCTTCCAGTTCAGGATATGCCTCAAGGAGGTCGTATATCTTTGTTTTTGGTGTAATGATCAGGCTGGCCATGGTTTATTCCTTTTTACCGGAGTATGATAATATTCTTTTCTCACCCTCAAGGCTTCTTGCATTTGAAAGATCCTGTGAGACTTCCAGGGTTCCCAGGTATTCTCCGCTTTCATCACGGAGTGCAAAATATTCTATATGGATAAATTTGCCCTGCATCTGTATCCAGAAGGGAGCATGGGATGCATTGCCCGATTTAAAATCCTCCAGGATCTTTTCGATAATATGTACACTCCCCGGGGGATGGCATAACCTTACATCACGGTTGATAATTGAACGGCTGCGGGCAAATATTCTTTCTTTCCCCTGGGTAAAGTATTTTACCTTATCGTCCCTGTCAACAAATGTCATATCAAAAGGTACGGTATTTAATATCGCCATAACCTCTTTAGCCGTGAAACTGCCTGACGGTAATTGAATTGTGCCGTTTTGGTTCAGCACTCCATTGTCCTCATTATCACCTGAGGAAATGCCTTCAGGTTTCCAGTCGACCTGCGGATCATAAAGTGTAAACCCAAAATCGAGCGTTTGCCTGTGCACCTGCCACCAGTCATCGGTTGTGAGCAAATCCATGCACATTGGAAACAGTATATCCTCTTCCTTTTTGGTCATATCAGCAATTGCCTTCAGGACAGGCGAAAAGAGTATTTCCTCAGCATCCTCAAGATCGGTTTTTTTCAGTCCGTCTGTCCGCAGTATTTCGATACAACCCTTCAGCTGGTCGCGGATTTCATCGTGTTTTCCCCACATCACCATGGGCGGGCCGGTAACATCTTTCTTTTCGAGAAATGGAAATACAAGATATTCCTTGCGCTTATAGTGTTTATCAACATCCATCAGGTCATTGAAACACGACAGAATCTGAAGAGAGTACTTCTTAAAATCATCATCGCTTACAGTATATAATGAAGCAATCAGCACCTGGGCTTTTTCGACAACTTTTAGCAGTTCCTTGTTTTCCTTTTTAAATACATCCACAGGGTGTCCTTCCGGAATCAGCTGTGCCCCGCTCTGGTCGATATGCCCGTCAAGCACTTCACCATGAACATCACAAAGCTTCAGTACTTCTGTCTGAGGTAATCCTTCCTTTATCAGTTCCTGCTCTACCTCCACAACCTCACCGTATGGTATCTGCTGCAGCGTGCTTATCAGCTCGGCACGAACCTGTTTGGGGTCTCCGCCGTGATGCAGTTTCAGGATAAGCTCCTTAAGCTTCTCTTTCCTGTACTTTGAATTGTTTATTAATTCACTCATATTAATGATTTTCTTGGCTAGAGTAGCTTTGTGATCTTTTCCGGTCTCGGTGCTTTGATAACAAGCACACGGATATTATTATGGCTTTCGTTACTTATAAAATGCACGGTGTCTGCGGGACTTTCAATAAGGGTATCTTTTTCAATAACCTTCGATTCCGCACCTATATGAACCATAGGGGTGCCTTCAAGTATGTAAAACACAACATCGACAGGTGTTTTGTGGGGTTTTAAACTTTCCCCCGGTTTCAGGGTGATATGCATTATCTGGGCCGAAGGATCATTATAAAGCTGCCGTAAATCTACCTGGTGGGGATTTTCTTTGGCTTCTTCTGTTTTGTAATTTCTTGTAATCATATTTTCAATTTTTACTGTTTTAACAAACTGCGCAGCGTGTCAATATTTATTCCCTTTTCATGTTCCGCGAGACAAAACTGTATGTAAGACAATAATCAATACATAAAGTTTACAGAAATATATATAAAACATTTTTATCTTTGCATCAGTAAATCAAATATTCCTTTCAATAAGGAGAGTTTGATTTTTATTAAGAAGGGTGGAGAGATTAGGCTCTGCGAAACCCTGGCAACCAATCCTGACTTATCGGGAGAAAGGTGCCAAAACCTAATCCCGGAATACCGGGAGATGATAAAAATGAAACAGGAACAATGAACACAATTCATCAGACCCGAAGCAACCCCATCATGGCGAATATGCCTATGGGAATGCGCTGCTAGGGAGATTTACCCGGAACCTTAAGTCTTTTGTCATCACAGGAACACCGCCACGGCGTGAATCTTCTGTGAACAAATCCTCATAAATTTTTCAATTAAAACCGCACTATGAAAACGACAAATACGAATTTTGAAACACTCCAGATACATGCAGGGCATCAGCCTGACAGAGAAACATTATCAAGAGCTGTTCCGTTATACCAGACCTCATCATATGTCTTTAAGAACACAAAGCATGCTGCCGATCTGTTCAATCTGGCAGAATCCGGTAATATATATACCCGGATGATGAATCCGACCTCAGATGTCTTCGAAAAAAGAGTAGCTGCCCTTGAAGGAGGCGCTGCTGCCCTTGCAGTATCATCGGGACATGCAGCACAGTTTATTGTATTTTCGACCATAATGAGACAGGGCGACAATTTTGTGAGCTCGCCTTACCTGTACGGGGGTTCATACAACCAGTTCAAGGTGACATTTTCCAATTTCGGCATTGAATCACGATTTGCGAGAGACCTGGATCCGGAATCTTTCGCTAAACTTATTGATGACAGAACCAAGGCAATCTACCTGGAAACCATAGGCAATCCGGGATTTGATATTCCTGATTTCGAGGCTTTTGCGATGCTTGCCGAAAGGAACGGTATTCCCCTGGTCGTGGACAATACCTTTGGTGCCTGCGGCTATCTGTTCCGTCCGATTGAATACGGGGCCAGCATTGTCACCGAATCTGCAACGAAGTGGATCTGCGGTCATGGAACAAGCATTGGCGGTGTAATTACTGATGCTGCCAATTTCAACTGGAACAACGGGAAGTTTCCCATGTTTACCGAACCAGCAGAAGGATATCACGGCGTTGTTTTCGGGGACCTTTTCTCACAGTCCTCACCGGCAGGTAATATTGCTTTTATTGTAAAGGCCCGTGTTGAGGGGTTAAGAGATCTTGGTCCTTCGATAAGCCCGTTTAATTCTTTTCTTCTTCTTCAGGGTCTGGAAACGCTTTCTCTCAGGATGGAAAGGCATGTTCAGAATACCCTGGCCCTCGCTGAATGGCTTGAGGCACAGCCCGTGGTGGAAAAAGTCAATTATCCGGGACTTACCGGTAATTCTTATAATACCCTGGCAAATAAATATTTCCCGAAAGGGGCCGGAGGTGTGCTCAGCTTTGTACTGAAAGCAGAAAAATCCAAGGCTGAAAAGCTCGTCGAATACCTTGAACTGGTCAGTCACCTGGCCAATGTCGGCGATGCAAAGACTCTCATTATTCAACCGGCAACTACCACTCATTCTCAGTTGTCTGAGGCGGAACTGAAAGCAACCGGAATTGAACCGGGGCTTTTCAGGGTCTCTGTCGGACTGGAGCACATCGATGATATTGTTTATGATTTTGAACAGGCTTTTAAAAGGATCTTATGAGGACACTGAAGGTTAAAGAACCATTTAAGACCGAGACAGGGGCAATACTGCCGGAGCTGGAAATAGCATACAATACCTATGGGAAACTCAACGGAAATGGTGACAATGTCATCTGGGTATGCCATGCCCTGACTGCTAATTCTGACGTTGAAGCCTGGTGGCCCGGTATGGTGGGTGAAGGATTACTTTTTGATACCTGCAGGTATTTTGTTGTCTGCGCCAACGTACTGGGATCATGCTATGGAACAACCGGACCGGCATCCGTAAATCCGGTGACAGGCCGGCCGTGGCTGAGGGATTTTCCTCTGATCACAGTGAGAGACCTTGTAAATGTTCATGAGATACTGAGGAAACATCTTGGAGTTAAGAGTATACATTCCATAATCGGTGCATCAATAGGTGGTTACCAGGCATTGGAATACTCAATAATGTTCCCCGGGCTTATAAAAAGACTTATACTGTTGGCGTCAGGGACGAAGCAGACACCCTGGGCGCTTGCATTCAGTGAATCAATGAGGCTTGCAATGGAAGCTGACCAGACATTCGCCTCAGGCCTGCCCGATGGCGGTAAAAAAGGTCTTAAGGCAGCGAGATCAATAGCTCTTATAAGCTACAGGACTGCTGAAGCTTATAACCAGACTCAGAAAGAGGAAGACGAAGAAAAACTTACGTCTTTCAAGGCAGCCTCATACCAGGCATACCAGGGAGATAAGCTCGTTAAAAGATTTAACCCTTATTCTTACTGGTGCCTGACCTGCCTGTCTGACACACATAATATCGGAAGACACCGGGGTGGTGTTCTAAATGCCCTGAAACAAATAAAGGCTGAAGTATTATGTGTTGGAATAAAATCCGATATCCTCTTTCCACCGGATGAACAGAAGTTAATCGCACAGAATGCGGAAAAGGCAGAGTACACAGAGATAGATTCATCTTACGGGCATGACGGATTTCTGATTGAAACAAAATCAGTTACTGATGTTATAAATAATTTCTGGGCCAAAACAATTCAATAATAATGATATGACAAGAGAAAAATTAAGGATAGGTTTATTCGGTTACGGATGTGTCGGGCAGGGACTGCATGACGTCCTTAACAGCAGCAGCGGGATCAAGGCAGACATCGTTAAGATATGCGTCAAGGACCGGAATAAAAAGAGAAGGATACCCATGTCGAATTTTACCTTCGACAAACACGATATTCTTAACGACCCTTCGATTAACCTGGTTGTAGAACTGATTGACGATGCAGACGAAGCATTTACTATTGTAACTACAGCAATGAAAGCAGGTAAAAATGTTGTTTCGGCCAACAAAGTTATGATAGCTAAACACTTCAGAGAACTTGTTGACCTGCAGGAAAAGCACAATGTATCAATGCTTTATGAAGCTTCCGCCGGGGCTAGCATACCGATTATCAGGAATCTTGAAGAATATTATGATAATGAGCTGTTACATTCCCTCAGGGGTATCCTGAACGGAACCACCAATTATGTGCTCACAAAGATGCACAATGAAGGCATGGAATACTCAGCTGCATTAAATCAGGCAAGGGAGTCAGGATTCGCGGAGTCTGACCCCACCCTTGACGTGGAGGGCTGGGATGCAAAATACAAGCTCTGCATCATTACAGGGCACGCTTATGGGCTTTTTCTTCCGCCTGAGGAGGTATTCCATTACGGGATAAATACAATTTCAGCTTTTGATATCAGGCATGCAAGGGAGAAAGGCTTTAAGATAAAGCTGGTTCCCTATGTGGGAAAAACCTGTGGAGATACAATTACCAGCTTTGTTCTCCCGCGTTTCATCTCGCCGGACAAATACCTGTATAATGTTGATAACGAGTATAACGGAGTAATAACCGAAGCGGCATTTGCCGACAAACAATTCTTCTGCGGCAAGGGGGCGGGAGGTCATGCAACGGGAAGCGCTGTTCTTTCCGATATCTCGGCAAATTCATACGGTTACCGGTACGAATATAAAAAGCACAGGCAGGGAACCGTTTCCAGGTACACAAGGGACCATAAACTGGAAATATATCTGAGGTACAAGGATGAAAACGACCGGAAGTTGTTTGAATTTGAGGAAGTCTCGGAATATTTTAACAGCAAAGCATATAATTATACAATCGGCATCGTGAACCTTCAGACACTTTACAGGATACGGGAACAGTTGAAATGCATGGATGCTTTTATTGTAAATACCGGACGAAAGCTTAACGGTATTTCTTTAGAAAGTTAAATGAACTGCCGGGGCAAGGTTATCAAATGCTGCATCGAAATGCATATTTAAAATCACTGTTATGATTTGCTGTCCGTAATTCCGGTTCCTGTTATCATTCCTGCAGCAACTGTTTCATTTGTTCCTTCATCAATGAGGACAAGGCTTCCTGTGATGTTATTTTTCCTGTAGGCATCAAAAAATACCGGACTGGAGGTCTTAATGCTGATATTAGCAATATCATTCATGTTAATGGCAGTGTTTTCAAAATCCCTTTCCAGAGTGTTGATATTCATCCTGTAATGGACGGTTTTTATTACGCAACCGACCTCGTTCGTGTTAAGACGAAGGAGATACCTTCCCCCGGTCCTTAGTGGCTTTTCATTAAACCAGCAGGCTATCAGGTTAATATCCTGGCTGATAATGGGAAGCTCATCCGGTGAAACAAGCATATTACCACGGCTGATATCAATCTGATCCTCCAGTGAAATGGATACTGAATCTCCGGCATGGGCCTCAGCAAGGGATTTCTCAAAAACATTGATGCTTTTGATTTTCGTTTTACTCATTACCGGCAGAACTGTTACTTCGTCGCCGGGTTTGAAAACTCCTCCGGCAACCCTCCCGGCATACCCGCGGTAATCGTGATGCTCGGATGTGTGTGGCCGGATAATTGTCTGCACCGGAAACCGTGGATTACCTGAATTCTTGTCCTTCCTGATTTCAATTGTTTCTATCAGGTTAAGGAATGTTGTTCCATTATACCACTTCATATTTACCGAAGGTGTAACAACATTATCGCCGTATTTTGCGCTTACAGGTATGAAATGAGAATCTTCGATCTGCAGTTTTTTTACCAGCTTTTCTATTTCAGTCTTAATATTCCGGAAGGTTCCTTCTGAAAAGCCAATCATATCCATCTTATTGATACAGAATATTATATGCCGGATATCGAGAAGGGATGCGATATAAGTATGTCTTACTGTCTGTTCCAGAACACCTTTTCTGGCATCGATCAGTATCACTGCCAGATCAGCTGTGCTTGCACCGGTAACCATATTCCGTGTGTACTGGATATGACCGGGGGTATCTGCAATTATGAATTTTCTTGCAGGTGTTGCAAAATACCTGTAGGCTACATCGATGGTTATGCCCTGTTCGCGCTCGGCTCTCAGGCCGTCAGTAAGGAGTGAGAGGTCGAGTTCTTCCCTGCCCAGCCGTTTACCTGACTGAACTATATGTTCCATCTGGTCTTCGAAGATTGATTTGCTGTCGTACAGAAGCCTTCCTATCAGTGTGCTTTTACCGTCGTCAACACTTCCCGCTGTCGTAAATCTCAGCAGACCCTTATTGCTTTTACCGTTTACCTTCATTTTATGTACATGGTTAAAATTAAATCCAATCTTTCCTATGTATTGCCTCTACGGTCCTGTGCGATCCGCCACTCTATTTCTCAATTCGCAAATCGCAAATCGCAAATCTCAAATCTCAAAAGTATCCCTCTTTTTTACGGTCCTCCATTGCGGCTTCTGACCTTTTATCATCATATCTCCCGCCCCTTTCCGTCACACGTGTTGCCGCTATCTCGGAAATAATATCTTCCAGGTTATCAGCTTTGGAGAGAGTCACTCCCGTACATGTAATATCTCCGATGGTCCTGCACCTGACATCCGTCTCAAAAACATTCTCCGACGGTTTCAGTTGCATGAACGGCGCCCATGCCAGGTACACTCCGCTTCTCTGAAAAATTTTCCGGCGATGAGTATAGTAGAGACCCGGAAGCCTGATCTTCTCACTGAGTATATACTGCCATACGTCAAGTTCGGTCCAGTTGCTGATCGGGAAGACCCTGAAGTGTTCCCCGAAGTTTTTATGACCGTTGAATATATTCCAAAGCTCCGGTCTCTGGTTCTTCGGATCCCACTGGCCAAACTCATTACGGTGTGAAAAAAACCTTTCCTTAGCCCTTGCCTTCTCTTCATCACGCCGGCCGCCTCCGATTGCCACGTCTATTTTCAGCTCATCGATTGCATCGAGGAGGGTAATCGTCTGTGCCTTATTCCTGCTGGCATTTATTCCGGTCTCTTCCACGACTTTCCCCAGGTCAATAGAATCCTGGACTAACCTCACAATAAGCTCCACACCGAGTTCCTCCGACAGGTCATCCCTGAATTTCAGAGTCTCCTCAAAGTTGTGTCCGGTATCAATATGCATCAGACTGAAAGGCATCTTTGCCGGCCAGAACGCCTTTTTTGCAAGGTGTACCAAAACAATTGAGTCCTTGCCTCCTGAAAACAGGATAACTTTCTTTTCAAACTGGGCAGCTACCTCCCTCATTACAAAAATGGCCTCATCTTCAAGCTCTTTAAGATGCAGATCATTTATTACAAGCGTGTCGTTCATCTTCCTGTTTAGTTTCCTGATTATTTAATATGCAGCCCGCATTCTTTCAGGCTCCCTTCTTCCCACCACCATCTTCCTGACCGGAAGTCTGCTCCTTTTTCGACTGTCCGTGTGCAGGGCTGGCAACCGATGCTGACAAATCCTTTGTCATGCAAGGTGTTGTACGGAACATCATGTTCACTGAGATACTTCTCCACATCCTCCAGGGACCAGTCAAAAAGAGGATAAAACTTAAAAAGCTGCTTTTCTTCATCAAACTCTATCCGCTCCATTTTTCTGCGGTTGTCTGACTGACCGGCTCTGACACCCGATATCCAGCATGCCATGCCTTCAAGCGCCCTGTTAAGAGGAACCAGTTTCCTTATCCTGCAGCACTCCAGCCTGTTTTCTTTTGAAAGGTAAAAGCTGAAAGGCCCCTTCTCTGTCATCATGTTTTCAACATCCTCATGGTCAGGAAAATATACTCTTATATTTTTCTGATATTTTTTGATTGTTTCGCTGAATACTTTATATGTTTCCGGGAACAATCTGCCCGTGTCAAGGGTGGCGCATTCAACCGGCACATCATTTGCAAAAATCATATCCGAAATGACCTGGTCCTCTATTCCGAAACTTGTTGTGAACAATACCTTTCCCGGGAACAGGTGCGCAAGTTCCATCAATTGATCCTCAATTGTCTTTCCGCCAAGCAGATCCTTTAACTCTTCAACTTTCATTTTATTAATGTTTCTTTTTCAGATTATGAAATACTAACTGAAACTTCCTGAGAGGTAATCTCTTGTCAGTTTCTGTTTCGGATTACTAAAAAACTCCTCAGTCGACCCTGTCTCAATTATCTTTCCCAGATACATAAAGACGATATGGTCGGCAATCCGCCTTGCCTGTCTGAGAGTATGAGTCACCAGGATGACGGTATATTTGTCTTTTAACTTGATAAAAAGCTCCTCGATTATTTTTGTTGAAAGAGGATCAAGAGCTGATGTGGCTTCGTCACCCAGGATATATTCAGGCTCAATGGCCAGGCCCCTGGCAAGACATAAACGCTGTTGCTGGCCAATAGACAGACGGTTTGCCGATGACCGGATCCTCCCCCTTACCTCGTCCCAAAGACCAACATACTGAAGATACTTGATCACCGTCTGGTTAATTGCTTTTCTTTTCCTTGTCCCATGAATTCGCGGGCCGTAGGCAACATTATCGAATATGGACATTGGAAGCGGGCACGGACGCTGAGCCAGTAACCCCATCCTTTTTCTTGTGTCTATGACATTGACATTCCTGTCATAGATATTCTCATCATTGACAAGTACTTTACCGCTTATCCTGACCTCGGGTGTCTCATCATGCATGCGGTTGAGTGTTTTAAGAAATGTCGATTTCCCGCAGCCTGAAGGACCTATTATACACGTAATACTCTTTTCAGGGATCGAAAGGTTAATGTCTTTCAGAATATGCTGGTCCTCGATATAAACATCAAGGTTTTCAACTCTGAGAGTGTGATTCTTCATTACTTTTTTTAATTGAATTACTCTGTCAGTTATCAGAACCGGATTAACGGTCATGGTTTCTGTCTGTTGGCCTAAACTGATCATATCTTATTTTTTGAAAATTTCGAACTGAAGTATCGTGCCGAGAAGCTAAGAACAAGAATTAACGCTGTCAGGATTACCGCAGAAGCATAGGCACGGTTTTGAACTTCTGCGACGGGACTTCCAAGCTGGAAAAATATTGCAAGGGGCAGGGTTGCTGCTGGCTGGTTAAGTGAAACGGGAATGTTATCAGTGTACCCGGCAGTAAACAGCACAGTTGCAGCATCTCCGATGCCTCTTCCGACTGCAAGAAGAATAGCTGTCATCAATCCCGGCATCAGCTGCCTCATAATAACTTTAGTCATTTCATATTTTGTTGCCCCCAGTGATAACAATGCATCAGGCAATTCACGCGAGAGAAGCTTTGCAATTTCATCGAATGAACGCATCATAATCGGCATGACAAGCATTCCAACCGTTATGATACCACCCAGCAACGATGCCCTGATTCCCAGGTAAATCATAAGTGCAAATCCAAACGCTCCGTAGACAATGGAAGGTATTCCGAACAGGATGTCGAGGGAAAACCTGATCACTTTAGAGAATTTTGAGTTTGGAGGCAGATAAAAATTAATATACATCACAAGAGGTACACTGATGACCAGGCTTAATGCAAGGGCCCCGAGAATAATGTAAACTGATCCGACTATTGCATTAAGCACTCCGCCTTCCTTTCCGAGATAAAATCCCCCGCCGGGCAGTCTGGTGATCATGTCCCATGACAGTGAGGGCAGGCCTTTATATAAAACAGTACCGATGATATAAAGAAGCACTGTCAGAATAACAATGGCTGCGCTTACCATAATCGCCTTAAATATTTTTTCTTCCAGCAGTTTCTTTTTCATGTGCATTTCAGGCTACCTATTACGCAAACCGGTACCTCTTTTCAATCTGATTAAGTGTAAACCGGGAAAGTCCGTTGAATAAAACAACAATCACGAACAGCAGAAAAGCCGAGAACATTAATGCTGATTCATAACCTGGCATCGATAGCATCTCGCCGTAATTATTTGCAATCAGGGCAGGTAGCGGATACCCGGCATCAAAAATGGACTGCGGGATTTGTACTATGTTTCCGCATACCATAAGAACTGCCATTGTCTCGCCGAAGGCCCGCGACATGGCCAGGACAACTGCAGCTATAATGCCGGAGAATGATTTCCTCAGGATAACCTTCTTAACCGTCTGCCACCTGGTAGCACCCATTGATAAAGAAGCATCGGTCATCTCGACCGGGATAGAGCGGAATACCTCAACCATTATGCTGATCAGGAGGGGAATAATCATTACTGCCAGTACCACTCCTCCGGCAAAAAGGGTATAACCGGTTGAGTATTCCACAAACAACGGAGCTATTTTGTTTGCTATCAAAGGAACAATTGTCAGGGTGCCCCAAACCCCGTAAATTACGGGTGGTATACCTGCGAGCAGGTCGATCACAGGCCCGAAGAATCTCCTGATTTTGGCTGAAGCGTAGGAATTGAGATAGATACTTGTAAGCAGGGAAAGAGGCAGGGCAATAATGATTGCAATGACAGAAACGGAAAAAGTACTCAGGATAAAAGGAAGAAAACCAAAATCACCCTTAAAGGGTTTCCAGTTAGAAGAACTAAGGAGTACCCACAGGTTTTTCTCCTTCATAATGGGCAAAGCCTTAAAGAAGAGGCTTAAGCCGATTACCAGGAGAAAAAGTATTGTAAAAACAGCGATGCCCTGCATAATATGCCGGGCGGTCTTATCTTTAACAAGCCTGATCTTTCGCATTTATATTATTGGATTCTTTTCAGTTCCGCTGCAATTTTTTCTTTTGAGAGTGTGATATAACCGGATTCATTGACAAATTTTTGTCCGTCTGTCAATACCCATCGGAGAAATCTGATTACCAGCTCATTTTTTGGTTTGCCGTTTGTGACAAAATACAGGTCGCGGGCCGGGGGTGACGGATATGTTCCGTCTGCAATAGCCGCAACCAGTTTATCTGTTGAATCATAAAAATCCTCGTCAGGAGTTATTTTGCCATCACTGTTTATATCGAGGGGCAGTACCCTGATACCGGCAAGCTGTTTTTTTGTTTTGCTGTCATAGACATAGCCAATATTATTAAACCCAATTCCAAGCGGATCCTTTTTAACTGCCAGCGCCAGACCAGGATCCCCGTAGACACCGTTGCCCAGTAGATCCTCCTGTTTTTCGTTGTAGTACTTGGCCCATACTTCCGCTGCGCCGCAGGCATCGGAGCGGGTGTAGACATGTATTGGCACAGAACCCTTTGTTCCGAAAGCCTGCGCCCATGTCTTATACATCCCGGTTATCCAGATATTGTTGCCGGCATCTTTCTTAAGTCCTTTGCTCAGTATTATGTCCAGTGAAGGATTGGATGCATTGATAACCGGTACCACAGCATCTTTTGTCACTGAAACGGGGTATGCGCCTTTTTTCAGTTCCTCGGCATAAATCTCGCGGGAAACCATTCCAAGGTCAACCATATTGTTGAGCGCATCAGTAATTCCTTTACCTGCTCCGCCAGCCGAAATATCAATTCTTACATCAGGATTGATTTTCCTGAACTCCTCAGCCCAGCGGACAGCCATCGGGTATAATGCCCAGGCTCCCGAAAGAGTAAGTGTTCCTTTTACTTTTTCAGTTTGAGAATACAATTGTCCGGTAAATACAAGTAAAACAACAAAAATGAAAGTAAGCTTCATAATGTCTACCGATTTTGTGAACAAAAGTAGAATCCTTTTTGTTTTATGGTATTGGCATAAAAGCCAAAATTTGAATAGGTATTAATACCTAACTTTGCCCGGGTAATAAGGCATTAATATGATATTATCGAAGAAAACAAGATATGCAATCGTTGCTCTTGCCAGACTGGCCAGGGAACATGGCAAAGGGCCTATACAGATCAGGGTACTGGCTGAGGAGGAAAGGATACCTCAGAGTTTCCTTGAGAACATACTCCTGGAGTTAAAGAAGATAGGCATACTTGGAAGCAATCTCGGAAAGGCCGGGGGATATTTCCTTTTAAAGAAACCGGAAGATGTATCCCTTGCTGATGTTGTTGATTATTTCGAAGGTACAATAGCATTGATGTACTGTGTCTCTGAAAAAATATACCGTCCCTGCGAATTCTGCAAAGACGAGACAACCTGCCGGATAAGAAGAGTATTCAAAGAGATCAACGACACGACCTATAATGTATTGAGCAAGACCTCCCTGGCTCAGCTGGCGAAGCCTTAGGGTATTCATTGTCATGTTTCAGGCAACATTTATACCATGACAAATTAAACTTGTTTTTATGGATCAGTTGTATATTTTTGCGCCGGAGCGAAACGGATGCATATGAACCCGGAATTCTTTTTTTGGATTGCCTTTATTGCAATATTTTTAATTGGTTTTATTGTCGATTTGCGGGCTGCAAAGCACAGGCATACCGAAGTAAGTATACCGACAGCTCTTAAATGGACGGGAGTTTGGATCAGCGTTGCTCTGTTATTCGGGCTGGCCATCACTTTCTTTTATCCGCTGAATGAAAATTCCGGAGCAGCCAGCAGAGGCATGATGGGAATGAAATTCTTTTCAGGCTATCTGACTGAATACATGCTTTCAATTGACAACCTGTTCGTTTTCATTATGATATTTTCCATGATGAAAGTAAGGGAAGATGTTCAGCCAATACTTCTGAAGTTCGGAATATTACTCTCCATCATATTCCGTACACTGTTCATCCTGGTTGGAATGACCCTGATTAACAGATTTGAATGGTTGATTTATATCTTCGGGGCTTTCCTTATAGTTATGGCTGTCAGGATGATCAAAGACGGGGACGATGAAGAATCTATCAATCCGGAAAAAAATCTGTTGATCCGCGCAGCAAAAAAAATATTCACGGTTGATGTAAACAACCATAGACCTGTACTTCATTCCCGTGTTGACGGGAAATTTGCGGTAACACCGTTCTTACTGACATTTTTGTTGATTGGATCGACCGACGTGATGTTTGCAGTTGATTCTGTTCCTGCGGTCATCGGAGTAATTCAGGAAGGTAATCAGGTGCTGACATTGAATGAAAGCAATTTCCTGGCCATCACATCCAATGTGTTTGCCTGCATGGGGCTCGTTTCGCTGTTTTTCGCCCTGAACGGAATTCTGAAAATATTCAAATACCTGAAAACCGGGATATGTTTTATACTGTTCTTTGTAGGAGCGAAAATGATGCTCTGCGCAATTGAATCCGTCAGCATGTTTTTCTCAAATCATTCATGGGTCTCATTTACAGTTATCCTGGCAACGCTGGCAATATCGATTTTGTACTCAATTGCTGAAAACAAAATCATGACAAGGCGTCAGGCTCAGTTGTCAAAAAGCCTGGAGGCTTTCGATGAAAGCAAAAGCCGGCGGAACTGATCACAATCAAACGGTGTAAACCGAAAATAATCTTCCGGATCAGCCTTTAACCCTAAGGCATTTTTAAGATATCTTCCCCATAAATCTGTCAGACTATGGATTGTTATTATTTTTGTCATCAGAAGAACTCTCACCAACTGAACTTTCAATTATGAAACGAAGCTACATGAATCCCTACCTTGCGGGCACCCTGCTTGGCATAGTCCTGCTTCTGGCAATGGTCGTCTCAGGCCGCGGCCTCGGTGCCAGCGGAGGGATAAAATACTGCGTTGTCTCAATTGTCGGCGCCGTCAATCCTCCGCATGTCGAAAACTCAGCCTATTACTCGAAGTATTTTGAGAACGGTAAAAAGCCGCTTACAAACTGGCTGACGCTCGAGATATTCGGAGTGGTGGCAGGAGGCCTTATCTCCGGCGCTGTCTCGGGAAGACTGAAGCTCAGGGTCGAAAAATCCCCTAAGATATCCATCACGCGCAGACTGATTTTCGCATTTCTCGGCGGAGTGTTGTTTGTATACGGAGGTCAGCTTGCAAGGGGATGTACCAGCGGTGCAGCCTTATCAGGAATGGCCGTTCTGTCTACGGCAGGATTCGTGACAATGATCGCCATCTTCGGCTCGGCATTTGCCTTCGCATGGTTCTTCAGAAAAAATTGGATTTAATAAGGCAAAAATCGCAAATCGCAAATCGCAAATCGCAAATCGCAAATCGCAAATCGCAAATCGCAAATAAATTTCATTGATATGGCACCACTTTCTTCATACTTTGCTTTCCCGGAATGGCTTAATATGCTGACGGCATTGCTGATCGGGACTGGCTTCGGATTTGCCCTCGAACAGGCAGGCTTCTCCTCGAGCAGGAAACTGGCAGGCATGTTTTACGGATATGACGCCACTGTAATCAAAGTATTTTTTACGGCTGCAATTGTTGCCCTGATCGGGTCACAGTTCCTCAGTTACCTCGGACTGCTTAACCTGAACCAGGTATATGTAAACGAGTTTTATGTCACCGCATCCATCGTTGGCGGAGTAATAATGGGCGCCGGCTTCATCATGGGAGGGTTTTGCCCCGGCACCGGTCTGTGCGCAATGTCAATCGGCAAGATCGACGCCATGGTGTTTGTTGCAGGAGGATTTACCGGTGCATTTCTCTTCACCGAATCTTTCCCCATGATCGAAGGACTGGCTGATGCACAGTATAGGGGACCGGTGAAGATAAACGAAACCCTCGGCCTCTCCTCCGGGCTCTTCACTCTTTTAATGGTAGCCGCAGCTGTTGCCATGTTCTGGATAGCCGAGCTGGCCGAAAAAAAATTCGCCCGGCCTGAAATAACAAACGACTTATAATTATCAGGTATGAAAATCAGAAAAGAATTTTCCGTCCTGCTCCTGCTCCTCAGCCTGATCCTGGCATTGCTTCCCCTCACAGCTAACCGCTCTTTCACTGTAAAGCCCGAAAAGCTTCTTTCGGAGGTACTTAAAGAGAATGTCTCCTTCACCGTTGACCAGGTCGCAGAATTTATTGTAAGGGAGGATAGCACTTTTCAGCTGATAGACCTCAGAACACCGGAAGAATTCAGGAAACAGGCCATACCGGGAGCGATAAATATCCCCTATCCTGAATTCATCAAAAAAGATCCGGAGACATGGCTCGGAAATAAAACCATCAGGAATATCTTCTATGCAACCGGGGAAACCGAGGCAGACTACGCCATGGTTTATGCCAGAGGACTGGGATATGACAACAGTTATGTCATGGAAGGCGGCATCACGGAATGGATCAAGACAGTGATGGAAACGAAATTCACTGGCGACAGGATTACGGCAAGAGAAAATGCCCTGTTCGAAACAAGAAGACGCGCCGGAGAAATGTTCACCGAACTGAACAGCCTTCCTGACAGTCTGAAAACAAAATTTCTCGAATCAAAAAAATTCTCCGCAAAAAAGCTTGACGGCGGGTGCGAATAATAAAATTACAAAACGGAAAAACAGATGAAATTTCTCAGACAATACTGGCTCGTCCTCTCAATAATTCTTTTGACGGTTATACTGGTACTAATCAGGACCTACAGTCATAATTTCAGGTATGATGCTGTCAGGTGGGCCGAACCTTCAGCCTCCCGCTCAAACATCCTTACTCAAGATCAGATTCCTGGTATGAGCAGTGATATACTGCTGATCACGCTGGGAAGTGAAGCACCGGCGATTGAACAGTTACAAAATAAAATCCTGGAGCTGAACCCCAAATCGATACTTGAAAGAACCAACCTTTCACTTATACGGAAGAATAAAGGACCTGTCATCCTTTTTTCTGAAGATAACTCTGTTTCTGCCAGGGTATGGATGGTGCTCAGTGAGATGGGTATAAAAAATATCTTTATCCTTCAGGATGTACGAAATAATGAGCTGCCATAAAAAAGTCCGGCCTGCAGATTCTGCCAGGCCGGAACTTATGGGTCATTATTAACCTTAAATTATTTTACCACCTGGAAATCGTTCGATTCGGCAAGTGTGAAGGGCAGCCATGATAAAGCACTTTTATCCCTTACCATCTTATCGTACATAAAGCTGTTGTTACCGTACTTCAGAGTCCTGGCATCATACCCGAAAAGCCTCAGGAAGGCAGTTGCAAATCCCGAGTTATGCCCTGTACCGCAGTAAATAACCACGGTTCTGTCATAGGGGATGGTTGACATCATGTCAGTAAAGCCCAGGGTAGATTCAGGCTTATACCTTACGGCTCCAGGGATATGACCTGCATCATATTTGTCTTTCCGTTCAAGGTTGATTACAAAATATTTCGCGGGATCGCTGAAGACTTCATCAGCTGTAATAAGGATATCACCAGTGCCGTCAGCAAAGAGCTTCTTGAATCTTGCATCCCCGACTTCCTTACCTGTCGTGAAACCGGTATTAAGTTCAGGCATCCCTGAAGGATTGGGTGTCTCGCTGGTGGTAACCTCCAGCCGGTCTTCATATTTGCCGGAAGCACCTTTAAGCCAGCCCTGCTCTGCATAACTCCTGTTCCACCCGCACATCCCCCATCGCATGGCAAAGACATTGCCGTACCCCATCATCCGGAGCAGGGCAGTTGTATAGCTCGATACCTGTCCGTCCTCGCAGACCATGATTATCTTATCAAATTCGAAAGGCTTTATACCGGTTTCAAGATAATCCGGGAGCTTTTTAAAATTTATATTTACAGCTCCTTTAATATGGCCTTCTGAAAAGAGCTCCGGCGACCTCAGGTCAATGATCAGGTTCTTTTTTTCAAGCTCATCATTTACAACAGATGCTTTAATAAGGCTTGGGAAATACTGACTGTTGACATAATCGCCGTTTTCTTCCAGGTCCTTGAGCAGAAGCAGGGTCTCGTGCCCGATGACAGGTGCAGCCGCCACATCTTTAATTGTTTCCGGTTTCTTTTCACTTTTCTTTCCGGTACAACCTGCTGCAAATATTGCCAGCAATGAAAAGAAAAGAGCATAATAGCTAAGTCTTTTGCCCATGATCTGTCAGGATATGCTTACTGAGTAACAACAGCTACCCTGTCCTTGTCATATCTGACCGTTTCGGTGCGGTTGCCTTTCTCGTCATATTTGTATTCGGTAATTGCAACGCCGTTGTCAGGACTATTGATGATAATCCTGTCTTTATCCATATTTCTCGCTTCGATCAATGCACCGTGGCTGTCATAGGTATACTGGGTGACAGGTACGCTTTTACCTCCGACATATTCATTGTCCTGGTCAAAAACTGCAGTTTCCAGAACATACCCGTTCTCATCAAATTTACTTACTCTTCTTGACCAGCCCCAGTAAAGATTTGACATTTGACCTGTTGCATTGTATACCGAGAAGCTCAGGTTGTCACCAGATTCATTCGGTTCAAACTCAAAGTAAGAAACACCTATATCTCCGCAGTTTTCAGCCGTACAGTTATACAGGGTATCTCCCATATAATTGGCCATACGTGTGACGTAGCCCCTGTCGTTATATGAGAACCTGAGCTCATAAAAAGGACAGAACTGGTTCATTATGGTTTCTTCATTGGCAAGGTTGTATCTTTTTTCCTGCACCATTCCGTCCGGGAGAATTTCCCATACCCATGAATGGATCTTATTCCTGTTCTCAACCGGCTGTCCATCTTTGTCGAAAAACTTAAGGCCTGTACGGATGCCGTCAGCATTCAGTGTGTACTCATATGTAAAAGCACCGCCTGATTCTATCTGCTGGCCATTCTCATCAAAGAAATGCTTTATCTGTTTGTTGTCTATATATTCGTAGGTTATTTTTGCTGCGCCACCCATCGAAGAATACCCTAGTGGTTCATCACCTCTTACAAACTCGACCGACAGCAGCCTGCCAGTATCGTCATAAACGAACTTATAGCTGTTGATGTCTGAAGCCTCTTCAGCTGTCAGCTCGCGCGCGCCCCTTTCAAGGTCGTACGGGGTCTCGCTGAACAGGAGGTTCCTGTAATAAACGGTTCCGGAATTTGTACTTTTCTTTACCGGCGCCTGGTTACAGGCCTGGAAACCTGCAATTATCAATGCTGCCACTCCAATTATCAATGCTGTTTTTTTCAATTTCATAATATTGCTTTTTAGGATTTGATTAATATTTCTGAAAGATGCTTATCCGTCCTTCCCGGGTTTTAGTTGTATATAAAATTAATTATTCTCCCGGCAAAGATAATAACTGTTCAAACTGTGGCAAGTCATTTTTTGGTTTCCGGGAACCCGTAAAAGATGTAAATCTTTCACATAATTGTGTAACGGTTCTCATTACCAGGTAGTCTACATTTGGAATGTAATTCGAATATTAAGCGTTTCAATATGATTCCAAACATCATAAAATCGGTTAAGAATATAAATCCACAAGCCATGGAAACAGCGACATTGATTACCAGGTCACAATCGCCGGGGTTTCCGGTAATGCGTATTTCACCATTGCTTCATCCAGATATTAAAACCTTAATCAGGAATATAAAACACAGTCATGCGTGGGCGAAAGGAAATCAGAATGCAATGTTCCTTGTAAAACATTCCGGGAAGCAGGTTGTGCTTGCTGCTTTTCATGCAGGAACAGATATCTTTTCCTATCAGGCAAATGATTCAATCTCATTTCAGATAGTCGAGGGAAGCCTGAAATTTAATTCCCGGAAAGCGTCAGCAACGCTTGCCATGGGTCAGATGCTGACGCTTAACGGAAGGATAAAATACAGACTGACCACCAGTGAAGAGACAGTGCTTTTGCTGTCAATAGAGAAGAATACCCTGAGGAGAGCCTGAATTTGGTGAATGCTGGCAATTTCTTTAAAACACAATAACATCATGAGCCCGAAAGAGAACATCTTAAAAAAGAAAACTGTGCAAAAAGCACTGAAGCATGCCTTGCTGGCAGATACGGATCCGGGATTGGTATCAGGGGATCTTCCGGTTGGTCAGGGAAGTGAAGTTTCACTGTTGATGCATGATATCTTTGGCGGCGAGATTTTAAAGACACCCGGGAGCAAAGGCTGGCATTTTTACAACAGGATTCAGGGCGAGCGCATTTATTTTGCAGGATCGGAGTTAAGCACATGCCGCGATAGCAGAAGCTTTGCAGATATCCCTTCCTCTCCTGCGGAGACTACAGCTTATTTCGTACAGGAGGACTATTCAACTTTTTTTACAAGGTTCATCAGGGCATTCGAAGAAGCAATAGGCCTGGTGCGTAAGCCGAATTAAGATCATTTTCTGCTTCCTCAGGCACCTGAACAGGGTCATTCAACAACCTTGATTCCTTTATAAGTACAGACCAGGTGAAGCAGCTCAGCGTGTTTACCCGGTGCCATTAAGAGGTGATTCCCCAAAGGCTGTGTTCGCAATAAAGCCAATGATTGTGACGGCATTTCAATTTCTACCTGCGTGCGACAGGCGTTTGTGAGGGCCGGGTGGCCGGTCACCTTTCCTTCTGCTATGAAAGCTCTGTCGAGTGTGTCAGAAAACCTAAAGACAGTAACGTCAGAGGCAGCAATTTTCCCGGTTACTGCCAGAGAAAGATCTGTTTCAAAATGAGTGGTTAACTTTATGTCACTCACGAGATCAAAGGCAACCGTACAATGTGACAGAAGAAGTCTGTTGTTGGTTGTGCTGGTGGTATTGGCCATCCATGGCACTAATCCCGTAGCTGCCTTCAGCAGCATCATGCCGGCCAATGAAGCAAGGTCTCCTTCGCATGCTGCCACCGTGCCTTCGTTATTGAGCTGGGCAAGCGCAAGACATGCCGTTACCTTTCGGAGCTGCACCAGGCTGAAACATTCAACCGCAATCGCATTCAGTTCGTTTTTCTCAACCAGCCTGCGTAAAAGAGTAAGCACTTTAGCGGCTTCAACCAGTCCGGCTGAATTCTGAACATTAAAACGATGCAAAAGAGCAACATCAGGTTCCTGTTCGCTGTAATCCGGCAGAGTATTCCACGGTATCTTTTCGAGAGTGACGCCAAACACGCTCAGTAACCTTTCTCCCGGTACATCAGAAGCCACGAGCCAGTCTGAGACAGAGCCTATCAGGGCCGCCTTCCGTCCCCTGAGGCTGCTCCACACATGACTGTTCTGCACCATCTGTCTATCAATCCTGTTTCAGAGGCTTCAGCAGCATCGGACAGCATGGCGAATCTGTTATTGTTCACCGCCCATGCCATTACCTCGGTTGCTGCAGCATAGGCATTGTTCCCGCTGACGCTCAGTAACAGTACCGGATGCCCGGGTTGCATCATTGAAATGGCTTTCCTTTCTGAGCCTCCGCTCATGAAAAGGATTATATCCGGCAGCTGATCAGTCATCATGAAAGTACCCGGAAGCAGCATTTGCTGCATGAATTCTTCAGCCTTACTGCCTATATCTGCTCCTGCTCCCTTATGAGCCGCCCAGGCTACGTTGATGACAGATCTTTGACCTGCTGCTTCAGATTTTTTTTGTATCATAATTCTGATCTGTGACAAGAATCCTAAAAATACACTTTAAGAATTATACCCTTTCTCTTTTCACCTTTCAAATTAATCCGCAAATGCCGGTTCCGACGGTAGCAGTTTTCGATCGCGATTGGCAGATTCTATTTATGATACTGAAAATTCCATGGTATCTTAATCGGATTCCCGGGCTTTGCATCCGGAGTCATATACACCATGTCAAAGGCGCTTCCTCCTTCCTTCTGGAAATATTCCATCCGGATCGGGTAAAAACCTTTCTGTAATGGCAGGACAAAAGACCTGGGGCTCTCAGCATGTAGTCCATTGTGATCAATCAGGAGCTTGTCGCCGAGATATAACTTTGAGCCGTCATCCGAGACTATTGCTAATAGATAGTAACCGTCGAGGGCAATCTCGATATAACCTTCAAACAGGCATGCAAAATTCGTTTTGGCAGGCAGCTTCTGAATACTGAATGTGCTGTCAGCGACGCCTGTTGCGACCGGTTTTAATTTGCTGAAATCCGGCAGGCTGTCCCAGCTTCCTTCATAGTACGAATACTTCAATCCACCTGGCACTGCCTTTTTAAGCTTCGGCAGTGACGGAAACACCTCTCCGGATTCAAAATTGCCCTTTCCCGTGGCGCTGTATTTTGCACCCGGAATAAACGATTTAATCTTTAATAAGCCTGGACCCGGAATTGAAAACATCTGCTCCGCTTTAGGAGATGTCTTTGTCGGTTCTGTACCATCAATTGTGTACCTCAGGTCCGGATAGTTACTGAACAGATATATCATGGTCGGTTTGTCCTTTAACAGAATGCCGTTCATCGGGTGAAATTCCGGCGGTGTCCCAGGATAACCTGCATAGGAAAATTTCAGTCCGTCATATATCGCCTTGAACCTTACTGAGTTATGGCTTTCGTTAGGGAACAGACCTATTTTCCAGTATACATTTTCAGGCGCTTTAAGCTTAAGCACCGAATCCATGCGACCGATTCCCATATTCTTATAGGTTGATTCTATTCCGGCAATCCATAAATGCCGGTCAGTTTTCATACTTCCCAGTTTTTCGGCAGCCAGCTTTATTGCATAATCATTATTCCACCAGAAAGACGGATCGGTGGCATAACAGGTTTCAAATAGTTCCGGTTCCGTAAGGAAGGTGTACATCGAAAACAACCCTCCGTATGAGTGTCCGTAAAGAGAGTTAGTCCCGTTGGTCGGATAGGTCTTATCTATATACGGAATAAGCTCAGTTTTAAGGAAAGCGATGAACTTATCCGCACCTCCTGAGAGTGCATTATCATCCACATGAACCGGTAAAAAATCCCTGTCGCGCTGGTTTACCTTGTCAATATACCTGTTGGGAATGGCAACCATTATCAGCTGAGGGATGTAATTCTCATTCCTGTTGAATTTGTAGATAAACGGAAATAGCTCGGAGACCCATTCCCCGTCGGTCAGGTAGATAACCTCAAATTTCTCTGCTGAGCCGGGTTTCCAGGTGTCAGGGATAAACACTTTTAACGACCTCTGTTCCTGGAGTATATCAGAGTAAATAGAGTCTTTCACCTCTGTGAGACCCTGTGCTGTACTGATCGGGGAGTAAGTGCCCAGCACAAATATTAATGCCGGAATTAAGAAGTAAATTGTCTTTTTCATGTGTGTCAGAATTGGAACATCCAATTTACATTAAATTCCACCAGATTTCAAAATGACCCCAAAAATAAGGAGAGATGCCGTGCCGGAAAAAGTAAACATAATATACCTCCGGATTGTTTCTATTAATGAAATATTAAAAGGGGATAACATCATGAAAATACCTGAAAAAACAGTAATTATAGTCGAAACGACAATAAATGCGCCGGTTGAAACTGTGTGGAAGCTTTGGACCGAACCCGGTCACATAATTCACTGGAACAACGCGTCGGACGACTGGCTGACAACCAGGGCTGAAAACGATTTGAGGGTTGACGGCAGATTCCTTTCCCGGATGGAGGCCAGGGATGGAAGTTCCGGCTTCGATTTTTCGGGGAAATACACAAGGGTGGAACAGTACAAACAAATAGAAACCACCCTCGACGACGGAAGGAATGTACAGGTCCTGTTTGTACCAAGGGGAAATGTGACGGCTGTCACGGAAGCCTTTGAAGCTGAACAGGAAAATTCTGTTGAACTGCAGAAGGAAGGCTGGCAGGCGATCCTGAATAATTTCAAAAAGTATGTCGAGGCGCCGAACAGGAAGGAGATCATTCATTTTGAAATTCTCATCGATGCCGATGTTAAAAAGGTCTTTAAGGATATGCTCGATGAGAAAAAATATTCAGAATGGACTTCTCTGTTCAATCCGACATCTTATTTCGAGGGGGACTGGGAAAAAGGCTCAAAGATCCTGTTCCTTGGAACCGACCAGGATGGAACTACGGGGGGGATGGTAAGCAGGATACGGGAAAATGTGCCTGACAGGTTTGTGAGCATTGAGCACCTCGGTGTTATTGAAAAGGGCAAAGAAATAATTAGCGGGCCCAAGGTTGAGAAATGGGCTGGTGGCCTCGAGAATTATTCCTTCATTGATAAGAATGGCATGACATTGGTTAAAATCGATGTTGATGTTCCCAAAGAATGGATTTCGTACTTTAACACCACCTGGCCTGCAGCATTGCTCAAACTGAAGGAGATTTGTGAAAAATAGCGACCAAATAAAATGATTAAGTGTAAAAATTTAAGACAATGAAGAAACAGATTTATCCCTGCCTCTGGTTCAACGGAAATGCCAGGGAAGCTGCAGAATTTTACTGCTCAGTCTTTGAAAATACATCCATCACATCTGATAACCAGTTAGTTGTGATGATTGATTCTGACGGACAAAAAATCATGTGCCTGAATGGCGGGCCGGAGTATGCTTTTACTCCGGCTTTATCGTTTGTTGTTGAATGCGATACACAAGAAGAGATCGACTATTACTGGGATAAGCTGACAGAAGGCGGTGAGGAGGTTCAGTGCGGGTGGCTGAAAGACAAGTTCGGCGTTTCATGGCAGGTTGTCCCGGCGATCCTGAGTGAGCTCATGAGCGATCCCTCCAGATCACAGCGGGTCGTCAATGCCTTCCTTAAGATGAAGAAATTTGACATCGCAAAACTACTCGACGCCTGAGTTTGTCAAATCTTAGTAAATTTACCAGGTGATTCAGATTTAACATCAGGTGAAAGTCAAAAATCAAATAACAAATTAAAACTATGCCACGAGTATTCAAAGCCCTTGAGATTGAGAAGGAAGACAAAGAGGTAATGCGTGATTACCTCGACCGTCACATGCCTCATGTTATCTGCCCTGATTCCGTCAAGCGCGGGGAAAAATTCATGGTCAAGGTGCGTCTCGGCGAGGAATATCCTCATCCCGATGATCATGACCATTTCATAGGCCTCATACAGCTCTGGAACCGCGAAACGCTGCTCGCCGAAGCACGTTATACAGCCGGCGTCAACGGCCATAAACCCACTCACTTTGAGGTCGATTTCTTTATCGTCGCCCCGGAGGTTTCAATGAACCTCAGCGCAATGGCTGTATGTACAAAACACGGCCTTTGGCAGAGCGAGGACAAGGCCGTGAAAGTAACTGACTGATCATCATAATCACCTAAAGAATAAATAATGGGCAGCTACGTCAACAAACATCTCATCAAGGATGAGACTGTGGCCTTCGAAACAAAACTACACTGGGTCATTTTCTTCTCACTGAAGTCAATATTTACGCTCACAATTTACGCCTGGCTGAAAAGGTGGCTCTCTGAATTTGTAATCACCAACAGAAGGATTGTTATCAAGGAGGGTTTTATTGCCAGAAGGACTTTTGAAATGAACCTCTCAAAAATTGAAACGGTAAACGTCGACCAGACAGTGATGGGACGGCTACTGAATTTCGGCTCAATAACGATCATCGGCACCGGCGGCACCAGGGAGACGTTCCACAACATCGCCAAGCCGATGGCCTTCAGGAAAGCGTTCCAGGAACTCTGTTAGGTCCGGATTTCAGGTTTTTTTCCGCGTTCCGTGTTTTTTGTATTCTGATAATGAAAAATCCTTCATCCGCCCTGACCCTGCTGAAAATAATTCCCTTTCTGCTGGTCATCTCGTGTCATCCGGCTGACAAGGAGAAATATTTTGAGGAGGGCGTCTCAAAGCTCCTGGCTACGTACCGTGATGCCACAATAAAGGATGTGAGCTACAAGCTCTCATTCAGCATTCCTGAAGGAAAAGACGCGCCTGTCACCGGTGAGGCAGTCATAGATTTCTCCCTCACTTCGAAACGTGAACCGGTGGTCATCGATTTCAGTGTACCTGAGGAGTATATGCATTCATTGCAGGTCAATGGCAAAGCAACTGATCTGTCAGTTATCAACGGACATCTCATCATTGATAAAAAAGACCTGACAAAAAACTTCAACAGGATCGAACTCTCATTCCGCGCAGGCGACCTGTCTCTCAACCGCAACGAGGATTTTCTCTATACCCTGTTTGTTCCTGACCGCGCTTCATCAGCATTCCCCTGCTTCGACCAGCCTGACATGAAAGCCCGCTTCAGCCTCACTCTTATTATGCCATCCGGTTACAGGGCCATATCCAACAGTCCGGCAGTCAGCAATGACACTACTGACAGTAAAATAACTGTACGGTTCTCGGAGACTAAACCGATAAGCACCTACCTCTTCGCTTTTGCTGCAGGTAAATTTGAGCTGTTGGAAAAAGAAATTGACGGTGTGAAGATGGAGATGCTTCATCGTGAGACGCGCCCCGGTTATATAGAGAACAACGCCGATGAGATATTCAGGCTTCACTACAATTCGCTGAAGTGGCTGGAGAACTACACACAGATATCATACCCCTTCGACAAGTTTGGGTTTGTTCTCATTCCTTCATTCCAGTACAGCGGCATGGAGCATCCCGGATCGATATATTACCGGGCATCTTCACTCCTTCTTGATGAATCGCCCACACTGAACGAGAAGCTTTCGCGGGCTTCACTCATCGCGCATGAGACCTCCCATATCTGGTTCGGTGATCTTGTCACAATGAAATGGTTTGATGACGTTTGGCTCAAAGAGGTATTTGCCGGTTACATGTCTGACAAGATCGTTAGTCCAGACTTCCCCGACGTCAACCACGAACTGCGCTTCCTGCTCACACGTTTTCCGGCCGCCTATGCTGTTGATCGCACCCGCGGGACCAATCCGGTAATACAGGACCTTGATAACATGAAAGATGCAGGATCCCTGTACGGAGCCATCATTTACAACAAGGCACCTGTTGTGATGCAGCAGCTTGAAAAACTCACCGGCGAAGACGAACTCAGAAACGGATTGCAGGTCTATCTGAAGAAATATTCGTGGGGCAACGCCCGCTGGGATGACCTCATTGCAATACTTGAGAATGTAACCCGCAAGTTTCTGGGAGAATGGAGCAGGATGTGGGTCAGGGAGGCAGGGATGCCTGTTATTAAACCGGTGGTCACCAGGCAGCAGGAAGGTTATAAAATCACTTTCAGCGAGGACGACCCCGCAGGGACTATCAGACATTGGCCACAGACACTGATGGCGATGGTAATTACCCTGACTGATACGGTAACAGGCGAAGTGACTCCGGCAGACAATAAATCGTTCATAACGACAGAAGAGGAGCCCTGGTGCATTATACCTGATATCTCCGGCAGAGCTTACGGTACTTTTATCTTTGACAGCATCACTGCAGATCATCTGACCCTGAATATCAATGAGTTTACTGATCCGTTCCTGAGGGGTGTCCTGTGGGTCAATATGTACGAGAACCTTGTCAACGGGATGATCGCTCCGGCTGCCTTTTATAAAACCATCTTCACTGCTCTTGAAGCTGAGAATGACCTTCAGCTGCGAAACTATCTTGCCGGAATATTTTCATCTGTCTTCTGGGATTTCCTTTCTGCCGCCGAGCGTGATTCAGTTGCGGCCGATGCAGAGAAAATATTGTGGAAGAAGGTGTTGCAGACCTCTGATCCTGCTGTGCAACGCACATGGTTCAGCCTTTACCGAAATATAGCCATAACGGAAGACGGGATGACAAATCTCAGAAAAACATGGGAGAGCACCTTATTGCCCGGCGGTCTTAAACTGAGTGAGGATGAGCTCTGTACACTTACTCTGACCATGGTGCTCAAGGGTTATGGCAAAGCAGAAATGATCATCGCCGGTCAGCGTAGCAGAATTACCGGAAATGACCGGCTGCTCCGGTTTGATTTTGTGGTGCCATCCGTATCATCGGATCAGGCAGTCCGGGATGGTTTCTTCAGCAGTCTGAGTGATCCGGTGAACCGTGAGCATGAACCGTGGGTAATTGAAGCGCTTGGATATCTGCACCACCCGATGGTGGCAGAGAGATCGGAAAAATATATCCTCCCATCGCTGGAGATGCTTGAGGAGATAAAAAGCACAGGTGATATTTTCTTCCCGGGCAACTGGATCACTGCCACCCTTGCAGGCCATCATTCGGCAGAGGCAAAAGAGACAGTTGAGGTGTTCCTCAATGACCACCCGGGCTATCCCGCAGATCTGAAGCTGAAGATACTGCAGGCGGCTGATCATTTGCTCAGACAGCAGGAAATAGAGAAGCGACCGTAAAGTCCCGACATAGTATGTCGGGATAGGGAGCTGTCAGACTGCAGGGAGGGCTCCAGGCAACAGTGAAAATTTGTATATTAGTAAATCGAAATTCGAAAATCGCAAATCGAAAATACCCATGGGCTGTTTCCGTGTAATTATCTGCATCATCTGCCCTCCTCTTGCCGTAATTGACAAAGGCTGCGGTTCGGTTCTTATTGTGTTCCTCCTCACTCTGTGCGGTTGGGTACCGGGAGTCATCGGCGCATTGATCATAAACAAAAAGTAGATTTCACAGTTTATTTTCCGGACAGTTACAGGCCTGAGACCTCTCTCAACAGAACCTGCCATCCGATTTCTCCCATTTTTTAAGTAATTTTGCCTGATTTGAAGCAAATACTTAGAACTTTAAGCATGCATACTTGTTGAATGTTAATGCATGCTGAAGAATAATTTTTATGGAAAACGACCAGGATAAGATACTGAACGATGTAACATCCGGCGAATACAAATTCGGGTTTGTGACCGATATCGACACTGATGTTATTCCCGTCGGACTTAATGAAGATGTTGTAAGGCTCATCTCCTCAAAGAAAGGAGAGCCTGCATGGCTCCTCGAGTTCCGTCTGAAGGCATATCGCCACTGGCTGACGATGAAGATGCCGGCATGGGCGAACCTGAAAATACCCGAGATAAACTACCAGGAGATAAGCTTTTATGCTGCCCCGAGGCAGAAAATCGCTCCTTCAAGCCTCAGCGACGTTGACCCTGAGCTTATTAAGACTTTCAACAAGCTGGGCATCCCGCTTGAGGAACAGAAGCATCTGACAGGTGTTGCGGTCGATGCGGTGATGGACTCCATCTCGGTGAAGACCACCTTCCGCGAGACGCTGGCAGAGATGGGGATCATATTCTGCTCTTTCTCGGAAGCAGTGAAAGAACATCCGTCGCTTGTGCAGAAGTACCTCGCATCGGTGGTTCCCTATACTGACAACTTCTTCGCGACACTCAACTCAGCCGTATTCTCTGACGGTTCATTCTGTTATATACCAAAAGGTGTACGGTGCCCGATGGAGCTGTCAACCTACTTCCGCATCAACGCCTCCAACACCGGACAGTTCGAACGCACTTTGCTCATAGCTGACGAAGAAGCTTATGTGAGCTATCTCGAGGGCTGCACGGCTCCCATGCGCGATGAGAACCAGCTTCATGCCGCCGTGGTTGAGATAGTTGCCGAACGCGGTGCAGAGGTCAAATACAGCACGGTGCAGAACTGGTACCCCGGCGACAAGGACGGGAAAGGCGGCATTCTTAACTTCGTGACAAAACGGGGAATGTGCAAGGGCAATGACTCAAAGATATCATGGACACAGGTGGAGACAGGGTCAGCCATAACCTGGAAATACCCTTCATGCATACTGCGTGGAGACAACAGTGTCGGGGAATTTTACTCGGTTGCCGTAACCAATAATCACCAGCAGGCTGACACCGGTACCAAGATGATGCATATAGGAAAAAACACAAGGAGTACAATCGTTTCCAAGGGCATCTCGGCGGGCTTCGGGCAGAACAGTTACCGTGGACTGGTCAAGGTACTGGGCAAGGCCGAAGGAGCACGCAATTTTTCACAGTGCGACTCACTGCTGCTCGGACATAATTGCGGAGCACACACCTTTCCGTATATCGAGGTTGACAACCCTACTGCGATAGTCGAACATGAAGCAACCACCTCACGCATAGGTGAAGATCAGATCTTCTACTGCAACCAGCGCGGCATATCCACCGAAGATGCTGTCGGCCTTATTGTCAACGGCTATGCCCGTGAGGTGCTGAATAAGCTGCCCATGGAATTTGCAGTGGAAGCCCAGAAACTACTGCAGATAAGCCTTGAAGGCAGTGTCGGTTAAAATGATTTTATTTTACAGATAATATGAAAAACAACTTTTTACTTGAGATAAAAGAACTCAGAGCCTCGATTGATACAAAGGAAATCCTCAAAGGCCTGAACCTTGAGGTCGGGTACGGTGAAATCCATGCCATTATGGGACCCAACGGCAGCGGCAAGAGCACACTGGCCAACGTATTGACCGGACGTGAGATAGCAACGGTTACTCATGGTTCAGTAACCTACGACGGGCATAACCTGCTCGAGATGTCACCTGAGGAGAGAGCCCGCGATGGCATCTTCCTCTCATTTCAGTATCCAATCGAGATCCCCGGCGTAAGCATGGTCAACTTCATGAAGACTGCCATCAATGAGCAACGCAAGCATCGCGGTCTTGAGCCCCTGTCTGCCTCTGACTTTCTTCGTCTTATGCGCGAAAAGAAAGAACTGGTAGAGATAGATTCAGCCCTCACCAACAGAAGCGTCAATGAAGGTTTTTCGGGAGGGGAGAAAAAGAAAAATGAAATCTTTCAGATGGCGTTGCTCGAGCCGAGACTGGCTCTCCTTGATGAGACGGACTCGGGGCTGGATATCGACGCCCTGCGCATTGTCGCCAACGGAGTGAACAAGATACGCAGACCTGACACCTCGGTCATAGTCATAACACACTACCAGAGACTGCTTGACTATATCGTACCTGATTTTGTGCATGTGATGTATGACGGACGCATTGTCAAATCGGCCGGGCCGGAACTTGCCCTTGAACTTGAAGAGAGGGGATATGACTGGATTAGAAAAGAAGCAGACGTAAGCGAAGAGTCATGGACTACAGACCGGAAGTGATCGGCAAAATGTCAGCATTGTATGCTGAGAGCCAGGGAAGCTTTCTGAAAGATTCCCCGGAGCTGTTTAACAGGTACCGCGAGAGCGCCTTCGGGGAGTTCATACGCCTCGGCATCCCTGACAGGAAGAACGAGGCATATAAGTATACCAACCTCGAAGCCTTTCTCAGTTACAATTACCAGGACTACTATTCTCCCATGCCTGCCGACTTCACTGAAGCCGAGAAATTCCACTGCGAGGTGGTAGATCTGGATGTGTGGAATATGGTACTGCTCAATGGCTTCTTCCCAAACAGCGAAAAGGGCCTGGTGATGCTTCCCGGTGGTATATGGGTCGGCAGCATGAAGTCTGCTGTAAAGCAGTTCCCTTCACTGGTGGAAAAGCATTACAACAAATATGTCGATAACGCCAAAGACGGACTGGTTCCTCTGAACACCGCCCTTGCTTCAGACGGGCTGTTTATCTATGCTCCGAAGCACACAGTCTATACGAAACCCATACAGATAGTCAACCTGCTTCACTCCGACAAGGATATCTTTGTCCAGGACCGTAACCTGGTGGTGGTGGAGGATGGTGCACAGCTCTCGCTGCTCGTTTGCGATCATGCAATCTCACCACAGCATTTCCTCACGAACACTATCACTGAGGTTTATGTCGGATGCAATGCACGGTTCGATATCGTAAGGGTGCAGAACCAGCACAACAACTCGGGGAAGATCACGCATACCTATATTCACCAGGAGCGTGACAGCTACGCATCCTCCAACAATATCACCCTTCACGGCGGACTGGTACGCAATTCCACCTGGCACTACCTGGGCGGTGAGAACGGAGAGACGCATTCCTACGGCCTCTTTCTGGCCGACAAGCATCAGCACGTTGGCAATTTTGTCAACGTAGACCACGCGGCACCGAACTGTAACAGTACACAGCTTTTCAAGGGTGTGCTTGATGACAACTCCACGGGAGCATTCAATGGCCGTATCATGGTGCATAAGATAGCACAGGGAACCAATGCCTTTCAGAGGAGCAATAACATTATTCTCTCCGAAAACGCCAGAATGAATACCAAACCGCAGCTTGAGATCTTTGCCGATGATGTAAAATGCAGCCACGGTGCCACCGTGGGTCAGCTTGACGAGAATGCCCTGTTCTACCTGCGTTCTCGAGGCATAGATGCACGTGAGGCCAGGCTGATGCTAATGTTCGGCTTCGCTCATGAGGTGATACAGAATATTCCCATTGAAGCTTTGCGTGACCGCATCGACAACCTTGTTCTTCAACGTCTCCGTGGCGAACTGTCGCGATGCGCTTCCTGCGCCATACAGTGTAACTGACCGGTAAAATGAACCTCCCGCGAAGCATAGATGAGATACGTTCCGAATTCCCGATACTGTCGGTGAAAGTACACGGTAACCCGCTTGTTTACCTCGATAACGGTGCTACTACCCAGAAGCCTGTCCAGGTACTCACGGTGATGGATGAACTGTACCGGACAGCCAATGCCAACGTACACCGCGGAGTGCATTATCTCTCGGACCTTGTTTCTGAACGCTACGAGGCCGCCCGCGAGACTGTAAGGGCATTCATCAATGCGCCAAAAAGAGAGGAAGTGATATTCACTGCCGGAACCACCTCTGCAATAAATGCAGTAGCTTTTTCTTTCGGCGAAAAATTCGTTCATAAGGACGATGAGATAATCATCAGCGGTATGGAACACCATGCCAATATTGTCCCATGGCAGATGCTGTGCGAAAGAAAGAGTGCAAAGCTGAGGGTCATCCCTTTTTCGGATCAGGGTGTGCTCGATATGGATACTTACCGCAGCATGTTTACTGAACGGACACGGATAGTAGCCCTCACCAATGCCTCAAACGTACTTGGTACAGTAAACCCCGTTAAGGAAATCATTGCAGAGGCACACCACCATGAGGTGCCTGTGCTCATCGACGGTGCCCAGATCATCCAGCACGGTATTGTTGATGTGGCCGATATGGACTGTGATTTTTTCGTTTTTTCAGGGCATAAGATCTACGGACCCAATGGCATCGGTGTGCTGTACGGCAAAGAGAAATGGCTCAACGAGATACCTCCGTACCAGGGAGGAGGTGACATGGTAGCCAACGTCACCTTTGAGAAGACAACATACAATGAGCTGCCCTTTAAGTTCGAGGCAGGAACTACTAATTTCACCGGAGCCATTGGTCTCGCTTCAGCTCTCGATTATGTCTCAGCCCTTGGCAGAGAGGCTGTGGCCGAACGGGAACAGGCTCTCCTGGCTAAAGCAACAAGCGGGATTCTGTCAGTAGGCGGCGTTCGTATCTACGGCACCGCTCCGTACAAAGTCTCATTGGTTTCTTTCCTTCCCGGAACCATACACCAGTATGACGCCGGCATGATTCTTGACAAGATGGGAATTGCGGTAAGAACAGGAACACACTGCGCCCAGCCGGTGATGCACCGTTACGGTATCACAGGCAACATAAGGGCTTCGATAGCATTCTATAATACAGAAGAGGAGATTGATACCCTGGTGAAAGGTGTGAAAAAAGTGACTGAAATGTTCGCCTGACAGTATGACTATGACATTGAACGAAATACAGGATCAGATCATCGATGAATTTTCAGTTTTTGGAGACTGGATGGAGAGGTATGAATATCTTATTGATATGGGCAGGACACTTCCTCCCTTCGATATAATCCACAAAGTCCCTGACTTCCTTATAGAAGGCTGTCAGAGCAAGGTGTGGCTCTATCCTTCATTTGACAATGGTGTGATAACCTATACGGCCGACAGTGATGCACTCATCACCCGTGGTATTGTGGCCCTGCTTGTGAGGGTCTTTTCAGGGCGCACCCCGGATGAGATTATCAGTGCCGACATTTATTTCATTGACCGCATAGGCCTGAAGGAAAATCTTTCGCCCACCCGTTCCAACGGACTGCTTTCAATGATGAAGCAGATGAGGCTCTATGCGCTTGCATTCAAATCTAAACAGGAACATTCATGAACACCCGGGAGATACAGGAAACCGAAGCAAGGATAGTTGGAGTGCTGAAGAGCATTTTTGATCCCGAGATACCTGTGAACATATACGATCTCGGCCTGATCTATGAGGTCAGGGTCGATGAGGAGCAGAAAGCGCATATTACCATGACGCTCACCGCTCCGAATTGTCCCATGGCTGAAGACCTCGTGGAGGAAGTCAAATATAAAGTGGCAGGCACAAAAGGAGTTTCAGAGTGTGACCTGACCCTTACTTTCAATCCCCCATGGGACCGCAGTATGCTCACTGACGAAGCAAAACTTGAATTGGGATTTCTATAAATATCTGAGTCATGACTGATGCCCGCAAAATAGCTCTTACATGGAAGGTTCACGAAGCGCTCCGTACGGAAGGCTTTGATGTTATCGGCATAGCACCTGCCTCCTCCCATCACGAAGACAGTCATCATATAAGTGAATGGATCGCCGCAGGGAAGAACGGTACCATGAAATTCCTGGAAAGAAACCTCGATAAACGCGGTGACATAACCTCCCTGGTTGAAGGCGCAAAGTCAGTCATAGTTGCAGGCATCCGTTACTACAGCAACGATCCCCCTGCAGGCAGGGATAATTACTTTGTCAGCCGGTACTCCAGGGTCAGGGACTATCACGTGGTCATCGAAGAAAAGCTTGAACGCGTCATTAAGGTGATTAAGAAAGACGTGCCGGGCGCCGCCTCCCGGGCATTCTGCGATGCGGGACCAGTAACCGAAAAGGCATGGGCCATACGTGCAGGACTGGGATGGCGAGGACGCAACAGCCTTGTCATCAATAAAGAACTGGGTTCATTTATCTTTCTCGGTGAGATTGTCACATCGGCAGAGTTTTTATATGAGAATGCTTCTTCACGCGACCGCTGCGGCGACTGTGACCTCTGTATAAAAGCATGTCCAACGGGTGCCATCTGCGATAACCGTACGATAGATGCACGAAGGTGCATATCATACCTGACGATCGAATATGAAGGGGAGCTGCCGGAAGAATTCAGGGGGAAAACTGAGAATATAATTTTCGGCTGCGACCGTTGCCAGGAGGTATGTCCGTGGAACAAAAAAGCGGTGCATTACACAGACAAGGAGCTTGCCCCTGAATACCCTGTCACCCGGCTAACCAGAAAGGACTGGCAGACAATGACACCGGATGATTTTAAAAGATTGTTCAAGTCATCGGCAATAAAGCGTACCGGCTATAAGATGATCAAAAGGAATATCGATTTTGCGAACCCGCTGTCATCTGAAAAGAGGTAAGATCCTTTCCCTGTTGCCGTCGTTCGGTGCCGGGGTCAGGTTCAGTATCTCTGAAATGATATTATAAACATCCACATTGTACAGCGTATCAACCTCAAAACCTTTCCTGAAGGCAGGTCCCTCCGCATAGAATATTGAGTGCATATCGCGGAATTTCCAGTCGTAACCGTGATCACCCCTGTTATAACCTGAAGGCTTGGGGCGCAGGCCCGCTACCCATCCCGGGTCAGCGATCAGAACCACTGCAGGTATTCGCGGATGGGTGCCGTAATGCAGGTGGGCAGGCAGGTCCTCTCTCCGGTAAGCTTTCATGCCATGCTGAATATTAAGATAGTACAACACACTGTCAGTCATCCCTTCAGCAGGTTCGACAGCCCATACAGGTGACCCGCCATATATCCGTTTTACCAACACCTGGGGCAGAGTGTCGAAAATATAATTATAGCGTGAAGTATCAATCTCAGTCATGCCATGGTCAGAGAGAACGATCAGGTTAATTTTTTTCGCCTGAGGCAGCTTGCTGATCCCGTCACGCAGTACGCCCATGAGGCTGTCGAGGCTCCTGACAACAGACCCTGTCTCAGGTGACAATGGTCCGTATACATGGCTGACAGCGTCAGGTTCTTCAAAATAGAGAGTTACCAGGTGAGGCCTCTTCAGCTCAGGCAGGGAAAGCCAGGCAAGCACCGTGTCAACACGGTCGCTGAAGGGTACCTCCTCATCAAAAGGCTTCCAGAAATCAGGCTGTATACCCATAATAGGCGCTTCTGATCCCACCCAGTAGAACGATGCCGTTTTCAGGCCGGCCTTGCGAGCGGTGATCCATATGGGTTCACCGCCGTAAAAAGCGCCGTTTGAAACCATGGCCCTGTCTCCTATCCTATAAACAAGATCAAGGTCAGGAGCATAAAAACTGTTATTCACAAGTCCGTGATGATCAGGGTATAGCCCTGTGGCTATTGAGTAGTGGTTCGGGAACGTTTTTGTAGGAAAAGACGGGATCAGTCTTACTGCCATCACCCCTTTATCTGCAATATCATCGAGCACAGGAGTGCCGAATACCGAATCATAATCCCATCTGAAACCGTCAAGCGAAACCATGATCACATAGGGCGCTTCCCTTTCACCCCTGACGCTGGTGCATCCTGTAACTGACAGAAATGCAAGCAATGGGGCAATCAAATAACTGAAATATTTCATCAGGATTGTTTGAGGATTTTTTACTTCTGAAAAGTATAACAATTTTTAATGGCAGATGTTCCTGCGCAATACAGAATTAACCCCTACTTTTGAACCATAAACAGGTGACAGAAAATGAAAAAGTTTATTCTCTTCCTCGCACTGATCTTCGCAGTAGCGGTCATGGAAGCACAGAAGAGCTATGTATTGCTGGTGATTGACATTCAGAATTTTTATTTCCCCGGAGGCCGGTCCGAGCTCGTTGAACCGGTTCAGGCAGCCGAAAAGGCTGCCATGGCAATTGCTCATGCCCGGGCAGAAAATAATCCTGTCATTTTCATCCAGCATAAGTCAGCGGCAGGGATGGAAATAAATGATCTGGTCAAGCCTGAGCCGGGCGAAGCGGTATTCGTCAAGGAAGAGGTCAACAGTTTCCTGGGAACAGGGTTGAAGAAGTATATTGACGACCTGGCAATAGACACACTTGTGATCTGCGGGATGCAGACGCAGATGTGTGTTGAAGCAGCGGTGCGTGCTGCCAGTGATCTTGGCTATCAGGTTATTCTGCTTCATGATGCCTGCGCGGCACGGAACCTGAAGTTCGGAGACCGTGAAGTTCTTGCAGCAGATGTGCATGCTTCCACATTGGCTGCAATGAAGAATTACGCATCTGTGATTTCTGTTGAGGACTGGATAAAAAGGCAGTAAGCGATAGTGGGCATGGAACAAAAAACAAACGTTTTTAAAAGAGTTGACCCTGTTATCCTTGCAATCGTCCTGTTGAACATAGCAGCGCGGTTGCTGGTATATGATAACCTTGAATACCACCGCGACGAGCTGCTGTACTTTTCACTTGGTCATCATCCTGCCTTCGGTTACGCCAGTGTCCCTCCTCTTATCGGATGGATCAGCTGGCTGATGCAGAATGTCTTTGGGAATAACCTCTTTGCCGTAAGACTCTTTCCTGCCTTGCTCGGGGGTGTAATGATTTTCATCGTTGCTTCCATGGCCAGAGAGCTTGGCGGTACAAGATACAGCGCCATTCTCGCAGCAATCGGTCTGTCAGTCTGCATCTTTTTCATGAGAACTTACTTCCTCTTTATGCCTGTTCATATTGAGGTATTTTTATGGACACTCTGTATATGGCTGATAATTAAATTTATTAATACCGGGAGGGACAGCTTTCTTATTTATTTCGGAATCGCTGCCGGATTTGCCATGCTCAACAAATACCTCTCAGGACTTTTTTTTACAGGACTTTTGCTTATAATACCCTTTACCACGTACCGTTATGTCTTCAAAAACAAATCTTTCTGGACCGGAATAATTGCAGGAGGATTGATCTTCCTTCCGAATCTGATCTGGCAGGCAGCAAGGGGTTTCCCCGTCTTCAACCATATGTCGGAACTGTATGATACTCAACTGGTACATATGGATGCCACCACCTTTCTCACGGAGCAGATAATCAGCCCTTATGCCGGGTCAATATTAACTATCGGAGGATTAATCTTTCTTTTCTCTTCCAAAAAGATGAAGAACTTCAGATTCCTTGGCTTCCTGTTCCTCTTTATCATAATTGCCCTTCTGCTGCTTAAGGGAAAGGGCTATTATACGCTTGGTATCTACCCTATGATGATCGCCGCTGGTGCTGTTGCATTCGACACATGGATCAGGAACAGAATAGTCAGGATTGCCTTGCCATTGCTCATGGTTCTGATGACAATTTCTGTTGTGCCGATCGGCTTGCCTGTTCTAAACAAAGAGGGTTTGAAGACCTATTTTAAAACGCTGGATGAAAAATACGGAATTGACCTGGGAAGAAGATTTGAAGATGGCACTATCCACTCACTTCCGCAGGATTATGCCGATATGATCGGATGGGAGGAGCTTACCGCTCTGACTGACAGCGCTTACAGAATGATTGAAAATAAAAATGCATCAATTATATATGCGGAAAATTATGGCCAGGCGGGAGCAATTACGATTATCGGCAGGAAGTACGGATTACCCGAGGCTGTCAGTTTTAACGAGAGCTTCAGGTACTGGTTCCCGCGTGACTTCCCGGTTGAGATTAAATCACTGGTCTATATCAACCATGAACTTGGAGAAGACGTTGCAGCACTCTTTTCCGACATCTGTCTCATTGGAAAAATTTCCGATCCCGATGCACGTGAGTACGGGGTAGCGGTCTACCTGTGCGAAAATCCCGTGACCAGTTTCAATACTTTCTGGAAAGCGAGAACAAGCGATATCAAATAGATTTACTTCTCCATTGCTTCTGCCCTGAGATCCTGCGGCATTTTCTCAATGGCATACCTCAGCGCCGTCCGTGGCATGACAGCTTTGTGTTTCATGACAAAATCAAACACATCCTTCTGATACGGTTTGCTGGCCTCCTTTAACATCCACCCGTAACCCTTCTGTACCATATCCTCCTTGTCGAGCAACAGGAGACCGGCAATCTCAAAAATATCCGGTAAAAATTTGCCGTGCCGGGCGGGAACGATCAGAGACACCGCAGAAGCGCGCCGTACCCACCTGTTATCAGATAAAGTCCACTTCTTGAGCTCTGACAGATGACCGGGGTACATCTGAATAAAATCTCCGACAGTATGGTTGCACAGAGTGTCGCAAGATGCCCAGTTATTCAGGTATTTGTGAACCCATTTTTCAAATATGCGGAAATCTGCCGGGGTAAATTGCTTATTCAGTTTATGTGACCACTCACAGGCTATAAATGATTCCTCGAGATTCCCGGACTGCCACAGGCCATCACAGAGCTTAAAAATCTCTGGCTTGGACTTGTTTTTTATTGCAGTGAAATTTTCCTTCGCAATCTGTCTCAATACCTTTGAATTTACCCCGTAGAGAGTGACCTCCTCTTTGAAAAACCTCATTCCGGACTCTCTGGTCTTTTCATCTGATGCGTTCATCAGCTCCTGCCGGACTTTTCTTAGTATATTATCCATTGTCATTTGTGTTAATGATCTCCGTCAACAGTTTGTCTAAATTGTCTGAGCCGACCCCGTAAACTGCTGGATCCTTTATGCCGAACTTACTGATCGCCTTATCAACAAGACTTTTTCTGACTACAAGGATAATTTGCCCTTCATTAATATTCAATAACTCGCTTATCCGTCCGGCCCAGCCCTCGCCCCTGAGCTCCAGCGGACCCGCCTCGTCAATTATCACCAGTACACTGTCTCTGTTGCTATCAGGGTCAAGAGCTTTAAGTCCGGCTTTGTACCCTTCTTCCATCTGTGTGAATCTCTCCACGCCTTTAATTTCCGCGTTGGTGAGTCTGAGAAACGGTGCTCTTACACCTGAGCTGACATCGAGTATATCATAGCCGGTGGTCATGTCGCCCTCCATAAGTCTCGGTGCCATTATACCTCCCGCCCTGATGTCTTTTTCTTTCAGCACTTTTGTCAGCTTTTGCAGTAATGTCGTTTTGCCTTCGCCTGCCTCACCGGTCAGTATGTAAACCTTCTTCGCTCTTTTCTGCTCAGCCCTGGCTTCACTAAGCCGGCTCTCGACGTGCGATATCATGCTGCTGAGAATCGATGCCGGATCTTTGATGGCGGTCTTGAGGTCAGGCATTGCCGCAATCATTGAAGGAAGGCTTTCGGCAGACAGCTCAAGGGCAAGGGGCAGCTGCCTGAAGTGTGTTCTGCTGAAGAGTTTGCGAATTGCTGGATTATATAATTCTGTGCCGAGGGCGGAGAAGCCAACGATGATGATCAGTGCCCGGAAATTCATCTGTATGCCGATGAGCACTCCTTCTGAAATATTGGTATTGCCGGGCTGAAAAGCCGTGAAGGCCAGCGCTGAAAGCATTGTAATTATCACGAATGTGATCCAGAACCCGGGCCTGGCAAGCTGCCTCATGGCACGCTTGTAGCGGATAGCCAGAATGACCGACACAGGTATCACCGTTATGATCCAGTATATCCATTTTGTCTGGCTGATTACAACCAGCGCTCCGGTGACCATTAAAATATCTATTGCGAGCCAGGCCAGCGAATAATTAAACTGCTGGCCGGAACGCGGTTCTGACAGACGGACAGACGGTTTCTCCGGCAGTGCTTCTCCGGCAGGACGGGAGAGGATCCTCCTGCCTGTCCGGATGCCCACCACGGCTGCGGCAGCTCCGAAAGCTGCATAAAGGGACAGCAGCAATACCAGCGGTGCCCAGAAGGTGTCAAATTTAAGGTTCAGCTCTTTGGCTGCATAATTGGTCAGGTTCGAATACAGGTCAACAAGCTTGCCACCGTAAAAAATGAGCAGGTTGAGGATTTTCTGGAAAAGGTTCCACGACATCGCGAGCATGGAACCGATGACAAAACCGGCGAATGTCCTGCCGAAGAGCCTTACCGAAGCCTCAAGCAACATTGACTCTGCAATAATGGCTATCATAGGTCCGAAAATGACGGCGCTGGGCGACATTGTTTTCATCAGCGCGCAAATTAATCCTGCCCTCCAGTAAAGCCCATGCTCGCGCCATTTATGACTAACAGAAATAAGTATCACAAGGGCAATGGCAGTAAGGACATTACCGCTGAAAGGTACACGGAGATTATGCAAAAAACTGCCGAGAACAATTTCGGCCGCAGCCCATATCGTTCCAATAATGGATGCTTTGATCCACTTATCGCTTATGGTGTTCCCACGTTCAGTCAGAACGGGTCGCATTCCCTGTATGCTTCAATAACTCTCTTACTGCCTTCCGGACCCTTGATGCTCTGACCGTGTTCCATACATATAACACCTGAGTAATCGCGTGAACGGAGATATTTAAAGATATTTTTAAAATTGATCTCTCCGGTGCCCGGTTCCAGGCGGCCGGGATTATCACCGACATGGAAAGCCGCTATCTGGTCCCAGCAAGCTTCGATGTTCGGGATCAGGTTACCCTCGGTGATCTGCTGGTGATACAAATCCTCCACGATCTTTACGTAAGGGCTGTTAACGGCATCACATACCTGGTAAGCCTGCGGCATCTGTGTAAGATAGAGACCGGGGTGATCAGCCAGGGTGTTCAGCGGTTCAATAACAATGGTCATACCCTCAGTCCCGGCAAGCTCAGCGCAGAACTTAAGATTGTCAATCATATTCGCTCGCTGGTAATCAGGATGCAGTCTTTCATCGTACCGTCCCGGTACCACGAGGGCCATTTTAAAACCCGTGCGCCGTACTATGTCAACCCCCTCCTGCATCTTTGCATTCAGAAAATCCCGTACTTCCTGGGGATTAAGAACGAATGATGTCTTTGAAAAATCGGCATAAAGAACCCAAGGTCCCATCATCATTCCAAGGCGCTGCACTTCAGCGGCGATTCGCTCCTGCTCAGCCGGAGGGCGGCCTGGCAGGCCGTTGTCAAAGACGGCCCGGAATCCCTTGTCGTGTATGAATTTAATATTGTCGACGGCATTATCGCTGCCGCACAGTTCGCGGAACATGCCAATTGACGGAGCGTATCCGAGGGTGAATGGTTTATCCGGAGCCGGCAGCGGTGATGCAATGATGCTTCCCCTGAGCAGCGCCGGGGCCACAAACAGTGCCGCTCCGGTAGCAGCAGCACCTGCCAGGAAACTGCGACGTGATCGTTTATAATTCATAATAGTTGTTTTTTCTTATTCACCGGGTACAGGTACCGTTTTTGATACATCTACCGGGCCCATAACATAAACCTTCGGGCCAAGCTTCATTTCGGAATTCATCATCTCATCCCACGTAACTAACTTGCCGGTATATGCTGAGACGCGTCCCATTATGCCTGCCATAGTTGAGTGAGCCACAAATTCTGCCTCGTTGAGCGGTTTGCCGGTGCGTATAGAGGTGACAAAATCTATGTGCTCCTGGTCATAAGGACTGATCGCCAGATCTTCCGTCATCTTACCCGCCTCGTCAAGCTTGTAACCGTCATACTTCCACAGCTGAGTTCCCGCTTTATCCCATACTGTGTTCTGGCAGTTGCTGGTTCCTTTTGTACCTTGTATCCATTCCGATACGTTGACTTCGCAACCGTTTATCTGGCGGCACATACTGTGAACATGAATACCTCCCTCATAGATGAAGTCCGTACTGAAGAAATCGTATTGATCACCGGTGGGTCTGCGCTGGCGCGAGCCGAATGACACTGCCGAGACCGGTCTCTTGCCCGTGAACCAGTTTATTACGTCAATATTATGAACATGCTGCTCGATTATATGATCGCCTGACAGCCAGCTCCAGTTGACCCAGTCGCGGATCATATATTCCATCTCTGTCCATGACGGGTTGGGCTCACGGTACCAGAGCTGACCCTGGTTCCAGTAACAGTTGGCGGATACAATATCGCCTATCATACCCTCCTGCACCTTGCCCCAGGTAGCCACGTAATCATGCTGGTGATGTCTCTGGGTGCCTGTAACAATTGAAAGTTCCATCCCTTTTGCTTTTTCCCCCGATGCGAGTATCTGTCTCACACCAACGGGATCTACAGCTACTGGCTTTTCCATGAAAACATGTTTTCCGGCAGATACTGCAGCCTCTACATGTTCAGGGCGGAACACGGGAGGAGTGGCAAGCAGGACAATGTCGACACCTGAGTCAATGACCTTCTGGTATGCATCGAATCCGGTGAAGCAATTCTCATCGGCTATTTGCACGCCGTCCTCTGCCAGACGCTCACGACATGAGGCAATCCTGTCAGTTAATACGTCTCCAAGTGCCGAAATTGTAAGGTTGGGACCTGAATGAATGAAGTTAATTGCAGCGCCAGTGCCCCTGCCGCCGCAGCCTATCAGTCCTGCTTTAAGCAGCGGCCCGTCAGGTGCCTTGTCGAGCATCACGGGGAGTACGACATTTTTACGTTTGGGAGCGCATGATGTGATCAGTGCCGGAACAACAATGCCTGCTGCACCTGCAGCGGCTGCGGTGCCCAGAAAACTTCTTCTTGAAATTGGTGATTTTTTCATAATGGTTATTTGTATGAAGTAAAGTTAGAATTTAATGTTATCGGTTGTCGGTTTTTTGGTCTGAAGTCTGAAGGTCTAAGGGTCTGAGGTTTTTGTCAGTTTACAGCTATCAGTCATCGGTTAAATTCTTAATTCTTAATTCTTAACTTTTAATTCCCTATCCAATGCTACCCTGAACCCCACATAAAAACAATCAGAGTACCACCATATGCTCTTCGGCATCTGGGGATCAGTCTTCAGCCAGGCATCAGTGCGTGTATGGTCTCGTGCTGCGCTTCTGACACCCGCAGCGCCGTCACGGTATGACCCTCCCCTGATGACATGTTCCGTTGTTCCTTCATATATGTCAGAGCAGAACTCGGCAACGTTGCCGCTCATATTTTTCAGTCCCCACGGATTGGCTTTCACGGCCTCAGGCTCCTGTGTCTTTGACTGACTGTTACCCCGGTAGATGACATAGGTGCTGATGATTGCAGTATCGACCCTGTTTCCGAAAAGCCCCTTTTTCTCAAACCTGGCTGGGTCACCCTCAAAGAAATAGGGTGTCTCCGTTCCTGACCTGCATGCATACTCCCACTCCGCCTCTGTCGGCAAACGGTATTGTCTGCCCGTCACCTGACTGAGCCACCGGCAATATGTTTCAGCTGCATGAAAGCTCATTGATATCGCCGGTCTCTGTCCCATCCCCCAGTTCTGGTCGGGCTTGCCGTAAGGCGGTGTAGCACCGGTGACTGCATCAAGGTTCTCCTTCTTAAGACGTGATCCCTCGGTATCTGTCGACCTCCCTTCGGATGCTGTCTGTCTGTAAAATTCCATATACTCATCCCATGTAACCTCCACCTCAGCGATGAAGAATGAGTCTATGCTGACCTTGCGCTGTGCCTCATCAGTGTTACGCAGCGGTTCACCTTCAGGGCTTCCCATTGTAAAATCAGCGCCTGGCAGGGCAATCATCCTGAATGAGATCCCGGATCCGGGTATCTGCTCTGTAAAATCAGTAAACGAGGTGACAGCGGCAGGGGATGTATAAATTGTATCTGTCTGCTTCTGTGCCAGGCCGAAGCCCTTATTGCTGCCGTGCACATAATCCTTTATGTAGTGACCCGCATTCAGGTGACAGCTGATGCACTGCAGCTCCTCTCCCTTTTCAGTCATCTGCTTGTAATAAAGGTGCGCATCAGATCCTTCGCGGGTAAGTTTTGCCGGGAAGAGATTCTCATGGCATTTTATGCAGGTTGAATTATAAACGTGTTTTGAAGCCCTCTCGAGCGTCGAGGCTGCATCCCAGTCGAATTCAGTTGAATCTTTTGTCCAGTGGCTCCATAAATCGCGTGAACCTGTCTTCACCTTCTCAATCAGGTAACCCTCGCCTTTGGGCGGCAGGTGGCACTCGGCACACGAGACCCGGTAACCTGACTCTGTTACATAATGAACACCCTGCTTCCAGCTTGTTGTTGCCTGAGGGTGAACGTGACATGACGCACAGAAGTCATTGGTGGAGGTTGCTTCCACGGCCATTCCCAATCCTGAAAAAACTATCGCTCCGGCCACCAGGCCGATCAGGAACCACAACCAGATCCTATTCTTCACACGCCAAAGATTAGGGTGGTCAAGATAATAAAAAAAGATTGATGAAACCTCTCCTGAAGTCGGATTGCGGCATGCAATATGCCTTTCAGTTTCCGGAAAGAGTTTAATTATTACATTTGGGAAAACAGACCTGATGAAAAGAGTCATACTTACCACGTTTCTTTTAGTTGCACTTGTTTCGCTGTCTGCCCATCCCTGGAAACCCAGGCATTATGTCATTATTGATACCGATGGGGGGATTGATGACCAGAAAGCCATCTGTATGATGCTGACATCTCCTGATGTAAGGATACTCGCAGTCACCGTGTCAGACGGATTTCATAAATCATCCGAAGCTTACCAGATAGTCAGGACGCTGCTCGACAGCCTATGGCATGAAGGATTGCCCGTTGAATCAGGTACCGAAGCCATAAGTCTCATTGAAGATTGCCTTAACGGAGAGACCTCCCCAGTCACGTTCATCGCCCTTGGGTCGCTGAAAACGGCAGCAGAAGCAATGGAGGGAGCTCCGTCATTCACAAAAAAAGTGAAGCTGATAGTCTGGAACAATGAGGGTCTCACCAGTAAAGAGGGATTTAATTATAAGGCAGCTCCGGAAGCAGCAAGGAAAGTTCTTGAGGCTCCGTTGCCCGTCCGCGTCACCGGCGAAGGCGGAAAAGAGTTCTGTAATGATGCTTTTTTCATTGAAATCAGTAAGCCCGTGCAGAGGATGCAGGCAATTAAAGCCATGCCGGCAGACACCTCATTCTATATGTCTGATCTGCAACCTTACGTTACAGAGATACGTAACAGTTACGGTGAAGATGAATGGACTTCCGGAGTCATTGCCAACGAACTTCACAGGCACCTGGGTGTCTTCGCCATCATAGGAGTCAAAATGGGTATCCGTGCCCGTGAATACTTTTGCACCGGTGTCGACGAAATGAGTGTTACAACACATGCCGGCAGCACCCCACCCCTGAGCTGTATGAATGACGGCATACAGGTAAGCACCGGAGCCACACCCGGCCACGGACTTCTTACTGTCAGTACCGGAACGCCATCCTTCGCGGCTGCTGATTTTACCCACAAAGGCAAAACAATCCGCATCACCCTGAAGAAAGACCTGGCAGAGAAAGTTTCTTCAGAACTGAAGGAGATTAACTTCGTCAATGGGCTTGACTCTGACATTTACTGGGAGCTGGTCAGGCAGAATTCAATAAAATACTGGCTGCAGTTCGACAGGCATAAGATATTTGATATTCAGGTTATTAACTGAATTGGAACTGATATTTTTTATTTACGAATAAGTATTAACGCCGCCAGACTGTGGCAGTTACAGCGGCTAAAGGATTTTTGATTTATGAAGATTTGTCATTTTTTATCTGCGGTGGCATTAAGTGTCTCCATTATCTCATGCATAACCAAGCCGATATCAGTGCCGGTGATAATTCCGCAACCTGTGCATATGGAACAGGAAAAGGGAAGCTTCACCCTGCGCCCGTCAGCTGAAATAAATTACACAGGTGGCGAATGGGCCAAAAATGTGGCCGGTTTTCTCGCTGAAATGTTGCGTCCGGCTACAGGTTTTGCGCTTGAGACGGAGGAAGGCACGGACGGTGACATCAATCTTGTCATCGACACCGCTCTTGTAATGAACCCGGAAGGGTATCTACTCGCCGTTGAAAAGAGGAAAGTCACCCTTACCGGATGTACTCCTGCCGGCCTGTCGCGGGGGCTTCAGACAATCAGGCAGCTGCTTCCTCCGGGGATAGAGAGCAGTACTGTCGTCAGCGGAGTGAAGTGGACAATGCCGTGCATATCAATTACAGACTACCCGAGGTTTGCCTGGAGAGGAATGCACCTCGACGTCAGCCGGCATTTTTTTAATGTTGATTTTATCAAGAGGTACATCGATATCCTCGCCATGCATAAGATGAATATTTTTCACTGGCATCTTGTCGATGACCAGGGGTGGCGCATTGAGATAAAGAAATATCCCCGCCTGACGGAAATAGGCGCATGGCGTGTCGATCGTGAGGACAAGCCATGGGACTCGCGCCCGCCTCAGCAATCCGGAGAAATAGCAACCTACGGAGGATTCTATACTCAGGAGGAAATAAAGGAAGTTGTAGCATATGCCGCTGAGCGTCACATAAATGTGGTCCCGGAGATAGAGATGCCAGCACATGTGGGATCAGCACTGGCTGCTTATCCGGAATATTCATGCACCGGGGGTCCATTCACCGTTCCCCCGGGATCTGTATGGCCTATCACTGATATTTACTGTGCAGGGAAAGAGGAAACCTTTGCCTTCCTTGAAGATATTCTGACAGAAGTGATGGAGCTCTTCCCCTCACCCTATATCCATATTGGAGGCGATGAGGCTGACAAGAAAGAATGGCAGAGATGTCCGGCATGCCAGGCGCGGATTCGGAAAGAAGGATTGAAAGACGAAGCTGAGCTTCAGAGTTACTTCGTTAAGCGCATAGAGAAGTTCATAAGCTCAAAAGGGAGGCACCTGATAGGCTGGGACGAGATACTTGAAGGCGGTCTCGCACCGGGTGCTGCAGTGATGTCATGGCGCGGGTTCGAAGGAGGCATTGAAGCAGCTAAAACCGGACATGATGTTGTGATGACACCTGTTTCACATACCTATTTCAACCTGTACCAGGCTGACCCTGCGACTGAGCCTCTTGCCTACAAAGGCATAATATCCCTTGAAAAAGTCTACCTGTTTGAGCCCGTACCTGACGGATTGACTGAGGATGAAGCAAAACATATTATCGGCGCCCAGGCCTGCCTGTGGACAGAGATGGTGACGGACGGTAAAACGGCTGAATATATGATCCTTCCTCGACTGACTGCATTGTCGGAAGTACTGTGGTCAGAGCCGGAAAGCAGAAACTGGGAGAAATTCATCTTCAGGCTGCCGAAAATTATGGAGCGGTTTGACGTTATGGGATTGAACTACTCAAAGAGCGCAGGGCTCTGAGTCTAGAGCTCAGGGCTCTGAGCCCTGAACCCAGTGTCATCATTAAACTCCCCGAACAACTTCGCTTTGTTGTATTTCTTGACCACAACTCCATACAGGAGGGCGGTCCAGAATGAGAACAGGGCATAGACGAGCGCAGGCTTAACCATTTCATTGTTCTGAATAATAGTTCCGGCTACCAGGAGCGCCAGTGTGGTGTTCTGCAATGCTACCTCAATGCCCATGGTGAATGACGACCGCAAACCTGTTTTTCCGATCACTCCCATCCCCAGTCCTGCAATGAATCCCAGAAGATTGATCAACAGGGCATATGGAAATATCTCTATGGCTTCAACCAGCCTGATACCTGAGCCTCCTTTTGATTCGTCGGCAAAGGCGATGAGGGAATATACTCCTGCAAACAAAATAATCATTGCTGTTTTTACCGGCTTCTGGATCTTGTCTGCCAGGCGGTCGAATTTGAACCTTATAAAAACTCCTGCTGCAGCCGGCAGCAAAGTCACAAATAAGATCTGCAGGAAAGTTTCCGTGAACGGGAGCTTAAACGGTGAGTGCCGGCCCAGATAAACCGTAAGTGCAAGATCGACAAGAAGGGGTATGGTGAACAGTGTAAGGATGCTGTTAATGGTTGTGAGGGTGACCGAAAGCGCTACATTACCCCTGTAAAGAACAGTGACAAATCCTGACGTTGTGCCTCCCGGACAAGCAGCGAGGATGATAAACCCCACCTTTAATGCCGGGGGCATATCGGTAAAATAGACCACGGCGAATGCAATGACAGGCAGAAGGATCATCTGGGCAAAAATACCGAGCCAGAATGGCCTGGGTGAGTGCAGTATATTTCTGAGGTCCTTGAGATTTATTGACAGCCCCACGCCAAACATTATCGTTGCCAGCACACCGCTGACAAGAAAATCGATATAGGTAAGTGACATCCCGGACATTATTCCTTTCTGCTGCTTCAGTAAAGGAATGAATTTTATTTCAAATTAATGCCTGGTGTTATAATCAACAATCGCAAATCGCATTCAGCAATTCGTAATTCGCAAATCGCAAATCGCAAATTACCTCGGATCTGTGACCTGCCCCATAAACACAATCGTTCCGGTCGAAATTTCCCTTATGAAATAAAGGAAAGGACGGTCTACATTAATGACAGGTGTCGGAGGCGGCATCGAGGTGTTGCCAATAATTACCACAGTAGCGGCAGCGGCTTCGGTGCCCTCCTCATTTGTCTCAATGAATGTCTGATGCAGAACATCGGTAATATAAAGCTGAAGATCACTGATGTTACTGAAATCTGCATTATCCGGATCAAAAGCAATGCCCATACCGAGGCTGGCAAGATCATCATTCAGGTTACGCTTGTATTCATACTTGAACCTTGGCAGGTAAATCTCCACCTTTGTTGTGCCAGCTGAGAGGCTCTCCATCCACTCCGCCCAGTTTTCAGGCGTGAGTGTCAGGGCAGCTGCTGCAGTTGATACACCCTCATCAGGCAGCATGACCACCATTGAATAGTTACCCTGTCCGTAAGGCAGCTCAACGAGCGTTGCATTTTCAGTGCCGGCTATTGCAAAATTCTCTTTCTGATACATCATCGGGACATCAACAGGTGCATCCGGGGTTAGGTAAAATGATCTGTCGTGAGTGTCATCCTTGTCAAACTGGTGCTTCCATTTGCCTTTGAAATAGACTGCATTGACAAGAAGCATGGCAAGGTTATCAGGCAGTGATGTAACCATGTTCTGTATCTTGTCATGCGTCTTGTCTTCGATCCAGGCATTTATCTGGTCGACTGCTCCCGGGTCTGTAACATCTATCTTTTTTACCTCGGCCAGGTACCACTTAACAAGAGCATCCATGAAAGCCTGCTTCGGGGTGAACTTTTCTTCCACCCATGCTGAGTTGGCTATTTCCATTATGACCCTTTCGTCGACAGGGATCATTTCTTCAATCAGCTTCAGGTATGTATCATTGATCTCCTCAATGGTCTGGCCGTCATAGCGGAGGCCGGAATTCATAGCGTCAAACGTCTCGCCTGCCGCTCCGTTGAGGGTCATTGAGAGCGCGCTGGTAATACTAAACGGTGAGATCATGAGATTCCCTGCTCCATCTTCTCCGGAAAGTATCGGTACAAAAAGATCAAAGGCAAATTTGTTGGCCGAAGCAATTACCTCCTTCTGCTTGAGAGAAAGATCTATCGGCACCGGGTCACCCGGCGTATTGTCCTTTGTTTTCTCACATGATGTCATTGATCCGAATATGCCGGCAGTTATTATGAATGTCAGGCTGAACATAGTATTTTTCATGATAGGATCTGTATGAGTGACTATAAAAAAGCACAAAAATTGTACCGTTTTTTAATCATTTTGCCCCTGACAGGTCTCCGTAAGGCATTTTGAAGTCTTATTCCGTTTTATTTTTTAAGTTAGCAGTTGTAATCAGAAGAAGGTATGACTGCTTTGACAAAGGATGATTATGACCGTTATCAGCGGCAGCTAATAATTCCTGCCGTGGGTGAGGCAGGACAGGAAAACCTCAAGCGGGCAAGAGTACTTGTGACCGGAGCCGGCGGACTGGGCTCGCCGGTGCTGATGTACCTGGCTGCCGCCGGAATAGGTACAATTGGTATCATCGACTCTGAAACAGTCAGCATCAGCAATCTCCAGAGACAGGTACTTTATGTCACCGGCGACATCGGGCGGGGGAAGGCTGAGGCTGCCGCCGAAAGGATCTCCCTTCTTAATCCCCTTATCAGGGTAATTTCATACCCTGTCAGACTTACTGTGGAAAATGCACCGGAGCTTTTAGCCGGATATGACATAGCCGTTGATTGCAGTGACAACTTTGCGACACGGTATCTGCTCAGCGATGCCACTCGTAATCTGGGTATTCCGATGGTGTACGGAGCTGTTTTTCAGTTCATGGGACAGGCATCGGTGTTCAATTATAAGGGCGGGCCGTCATACAGAGATCTTTTCCCGGAGGAGATGCAACTGTCAGACGACAATAAAACCGACCCGCCGGGGGTCATAGGTGCACTGCCCGGCATAATTGGCTCCGTACAGGCCTGTGAAGTGATCAAGATTATCACGGTTGCAGGTGATATCCTCTCCGGCCGCCTCCTCCAGATAGACGCCCTGAGTTTAAGAACGGAGATCATTTCTCTTTAAATTTTTAGTGTGCGTAAGGGGTTTTTTAGTTTATAGCCGGATCTGTCAGATTTCGTAAATTTGATTAAAACTATCAGGCTATGAAATATTTCATCTCTTTTACCGTGCTTTTTTGCGCCCTTTTCCTGTCAGCGGAATCACTACAGGCTCAGGCAGCGCTAAGATGGAACAAGTATGACTTTGTTCCGGGAGAAAAGATAATTCTTGAGGATAATCAGGAGGGAGAAGTCAACGGAGAGTTTCCTTCAAGATGGGATCTTGCAGGTGGTGGCAGCGTTGAAAATGCTGCTTTCGGAGATTATAACGTGATTTATTTCAAGGAAGCTGAATCATGCATTATTCCGTTCTTCAAAGAACCGGGAAAAGACAATCTTCCTGACCTTTTCACGATCGAGTTTGATTGCTGGTTTGAACCGGATGAATACTGTCACTATCTTGTCGACTTCTGGGACCATAAGAACCAGAGCGAAAGTACGATAGACATAGATCCCCTGATCATTAACGCTAATCATGCCGGAATAAATGATGTCGGGGAAGGGTTCTATCCGGGTCAGGAAGAAAAGGGTGAAATAACCGAGGGATTCTGGCGTCATGTTGCCATCTCGTTTAACGTGAGGGCGCTTAAAGTGTATCTTGATGATGCACGGGTTGTCAATATCCCTAATCTGGGAATTAATCCGGAAGGTTTGACAATCTGCTGTGACGGAATGAATTCAGCAGGGTCAACAGGGATTAACAGGTTTGTGAAAAACATCAGGATAGCCGAAGGAGCTGTGAAACTTTATGACAAACTTTTGCAGGATGGAAAGATTACAACGAGTGGAATCCGCTTCGATGTGAACCAGGCTACAATTAAGCCCGAATCAATGGGAGTCATCAATTCCATTTACGGATTATTGAAAGATCATCCGGAACTGAAATTAAGTGTTGAAGGGCACACCGATAGTGACGGTGATGATGCCTCTAACCAAAGCCTCTCTGAACGCAGGGCAAAGGCAGTGGTTGACCAACTGGTTAAAATGGGTACTGATGCCTCACGTCTGACCAGCAAGGGCTGGGGCGAATCCAAACATGTATCCGATAATAATACCTCAGAGGGTAAAGCAGCAAACCGGAGAGTTGAATTTGTCAAAATGTAAAAGACATTTAAAAATCACCTGCCATGGCAATTACAAAGTTATTAATGGGAATTCTGGCAGTCACAGCCTTGTCTCTGAATCTATCCTTTCCAATCTTTGCCACTCCCCTATTTACAGATATACAATCCGAAATGGAAATAGGCCCCGCCGGAGGATATATTGATGCTGAGGATCCTGAGACGGGAGGCTTGTATGGGATATTATTCCCTGAAGGCGCACTGGCAGAAAAGACTACTATCACGTTGATAGTATACGGCTCCCCCCGTCCGGGAGTCCTTGGAAAGACACACATCAACGGTTTTGCCATCCTTCCGGAAGGTCTGCTGCTGCTTGAAAAGGCAACCATTCATGTCTATAATCCGCCCGGGGATGTAAGAAGCGATATGTTGCTATATCATATTGCCGGAGAAAAGTTCATTATTCCGCTGGGATCCCAAATCATACATAAGGAAGAAAACTGGATTGAGGGTACCTTTTATTCTACTGGCAGGTTTGGACTCGGCTCCCCGACAGCCGCTGAAGCATCCGCCCAGGCAACAAAACTGGCAGCATATGGCCCTGCCAGGCCATTGGCCTATGGCGGGTTGGAATTTGACCATCCTGCAATAATTCTTCAGGACAGTCCTGACATTTACACCTTTCCTGCATCAGGAGGCCTTTCTGCCAGGCCCGGTGAATGGAATCTGTCCTTTCCAGAGTATGGGGCTATTGATCCTGCTGAGTGCATACGGTGGCAGAGAGCCCTGACAAAGGTCGAGGGACACATGACATGGATTGAACATTTTATCTATACAAATAATCCAACTGCTGAGAAGGCGGAACGGGATAGAGCCAGTGATGCTCTGCAGGATGCTATTGATGACTACCTTAACAGGCCATCTCCTGAAAACAGATGCAGCAGCTATGCCAAGGCTGCGGCAAAATATACTGAGGCTGCCACTAAGTTAGGAATGAATATTCAGGATGAGTCACCTATTGCACAGCATTTAAACAAGCTTGTGAACGAGTGTTCATATGTCTTTTCTGTTGAAACGCGAGAGTGGTCAGGACACCCCAGGGAGATGGACCTTGGCGGCATGTTTGAATCTAAGTTAACATCCTATGCAACAATTAATTGTCACGTTCCATGGAATGAATTTATAACCACCGGTAAACAGGGAGTACAAGGCAAGGGCAATAAGCATGAACACTATGAATCCCATTGGGTAGGAGATGAAAAAGAAAGCCATGAGGTCTGGGATAATTCATATACATCAGAAAGAATTGAGGGTAAAATTAAGGTTCTGGAAGACGAATTCGGGCGGCTTTATCGCGAAGCACACATAACTATTTACTGGGAGTGTGAAAGCACAATCCGTCTCTGGGGGAGATCACCCGAAGGCAACTATGATAAAACTACCAGCGGAACAAAAACAGTTGAAGAATCTAAGATTTATTCGCTCGATCCCCCAAACAATAACTGGAGTGACGGAAATTCAATTACTGGTGCTTCATACAGGGCTTTCGTTATCAAACAACCCGGCGACGGCAGGTTTGACCCGGATGATTGCTTCTGATAAAGACAGAAAATGAAAAGGAGCAGCTTCCATTAAGACAATTGTCTAATTAGACGCAATATACTTCGTTATCTCCAAGAGCATTACCTTTTCAGAAATGTCGCAAATCTGAAATTACCGGCTATTTAGCGGTCTCAGTCTCGGTGTAAAGACCATCCCTCGACAACAGATGGTCAAGGTTTGCCAGTCCGTAGACGATAACTGCAGTTACAACAGAGGCGTGCTCCTGGTACTCGGTGATGCTCTTGTCATAGGTGTCACGCTCGGTATGCCATATCTCCCTGTAATCAAAGTTATAGCCCTTGACATCAGGCTCATCAAACCGGAGTGTAGGAACACCGTTCATTGCGAAATGCGCATGATCCGTTCCGCCCGCTGTCACCGGTTTCGGACGCGGGGGGTCAGTTCTCTTCTTCAACGTGAAAGGAAAGTCGGGATTAATACTGTTAAGAGGTTTGCACACCTTTTCGAAATCCTCAAACATCGCCTCGGGAACTGTGACTCCCATGATTGGTGTCGGTCCTCCGTCACGGTTGAAATAACCTGATATTCCCGGGAGTTTTTCCTTATTGTTTTCAACCCAGTGCTTTGACCCCAGCAGTCCGAACTCTTCACCTGCCCAGAGGCATACCATGATAGTCCGTGCAGGCTTTCCCCCTGCTGCCATGATCAGTCGTGCTGCCTCCATCATGGGTGTTGCACCCGAGCCATCATCAACACCACCGGTGCCTGCATCGTATGAATCGAGATGGCCGCCCATCATCACATACTCATCGGGATACTTGCTGCCGCGTATCACACCAATAACATTGTAATATTTCACAGGACCGGGTTTGAAGTGATTTCTTATGTCGAATTCCAGCAGAAAATATTGTCTCTCTTTTACCATCTGTTCGATTATTTCATACTGGTGTTCGTCAAGCTTGATATCGCATACAGTCGGCAAGGTCTCAAAGGTCAGTTTATCGATGTTCTTGCGGTCATAAAGCGCTGAAATGGGTACGGAAGCTTTTTGAATGATCCCGAGGATACCTGCTTCGCGCATCTCACGGAAGAAAAGAGCAGGTTCTTCTTTCATAGGGATGAGTTCTTTCGGTGGCTTATCGCGGTTGGAGTAATTTTCCCTCATGATCTCACGGTTCAGCTTTGAGATGGAATCATTTTCCGTGATAAGCTTAGCCCTTGCCGAGTTGGCGCTGAGCGACCAGTCAACTGCCATCCCGTTGCTTTTACCTCCTATCAGCATCCATGCACCCTTGAGTGCTCCTTTCATGCGTTCGAATTCTTCTCTGGACTTTGGTTCCAGCAGTACAGGTCCCCGTTCCACACCTTTTGTACCTGCTGTGTAAGACGGAGTGGCAAAATGCAGTATCATCCCGTTGTCTGAAAGCATCCTTCCGAACCATGGACCGCGGTTAAAGCCAACAGGTACCGTCCCTGCCTCATCCATTATCACCTCCATACCCCATATTTTAAACTCAGAAGCGCACCACTCAGCAGCATTGTCATAGGCATCAGACCCTACCAACCTTCCACCGAAACGGTTTGCGATGATGTCAAGATGCCGCATTGTCTGGTTATCCGTTGTGCCGATCTCAATGATGCGGTCAACTACCTTGCTGTGCTGTGCCGATACACCTGCTGTTATTAAAAACAGGAAGAGGGGAAGAATGGCTTTTTTCATATTAAATTAATTAAACAGTGCTGCAAGCTAATCAAAATGACCGAAAATTTCCAACGCCATATTGTGTTTTGCTTAATCCCTCAATCCTTCAACTTTCAACTTTTCAACTATCTTTATCGTATGTATCAGAAAGACTACATCCTCCGCATGATCGAGATGCTGGGCGATATGCTTGCTGCCATCTTCGGGCTGGTAAGGAAAGGTGACTTCGGACAGGCGACGCAGAAGCTGGAACGTATTTATTATGATATTATGAAGGATGATGCCTCGTTCTTCAGGTCAATACCCAAAGAGGACCTGACGCACAAGCTTCTTGAAGAGCATAACTACACCAACGGCCACCTGGAGATACTGGCCGAGCTCTTCAACGCCGAGGCTGAGCTGGCCGCTGCGCAGGATAACCCGAAGGCTTGTCTTGAATATTCTGAAAAATCATTACTGCTTTTTGAATTCGTCGACCTGCAGCAGAAAACACTCTCGATGGACCGGCTTGATAAAATGACCATCATCAGGGACAGGATTTTAAAACTCAGGAACCCAAAAACAGAAATTTAACCTCCCAACTGCTACAACTTTTCAACTGCCTCAACTCTTCAACCCCCTCAACCTTTCAGCCAGAATCGCTACTCCAATTTCGGCCCCTTCCTGAATATATGCCACCTCATGCATGGAAGGCACATGCACTGGTTTCGGATCGATCAGGAACACTGGTGTCATCATTGCAACATAATGAATTAATCCGGCTGCAGGATAGACATTAAGGGATGTGCCTATAACCGCAAATATGTCTGCGTATGATGCTATCTCAGCTGCCTCTTCCATAGCCGGCACCGCTTCACCGAACCAAACGATGTTTGGCCTCAGCGGCGAACCGTCCGGAGCTATCTCACCGGGAAGAATATCGCGATAGCCGATCTCGGCAATCATATCCGGATTGATGCTGCTGCGGGCCTGTGTCAGCTGCCCGTGCAGGTGCAGCACCTTCTTGCTGCCTCCGCGCTCATGAAGATTATCAACGTTCTGGGTTACGATGTGAACGTCAAAATCCTTTTCCAGGGCTGCCAGTCCCTTATGACCTTCATTCGGCATCGCGGTTGCCAGCTGCCTGCGCCGTTCATTGTAGAACCATTGCACCAGGTCGGGATTCCGATGCCATGCATCAATTGAAGCCACATCCTCAACACGGTACTGTTCCCACAGACCGTCGCTGTCGCGGAAGGTCTTTATGCCGCTCCCGGCGCTCATACCGGCGCCGGTCAGGATTACAAGTTTTTTCATTATGTGAATTTAAGAAAAAGAAAACAGCCAGCTGTAAGGTACAAGCCGAAGGCCTCCGATGGGTATATGCCTGCCGGAGAAGTTCTGACCGGCCAGGAATATCTGTGGCGTAAGGCACAGTGTGGACATGATTAATGTGCAGCAGACTTTGTATATTTATAATCTAAATGTCAGAAAGATGAACTTCGAAGAGATTCAGGTGGTTCTTGATAACCAGCGAAAATTTTTTGCCACAGGAAAGACCCTTCAGACAGGATATAGACTACAAGTCCTGAAAAAGCTGCGTTCACTGGTACTGGAATATGAACCACAGATCAAGGAGGCATTATGGAACGATTTTCATAAGCCTGAATTTGAAGTGGCGGCTACCGAAACAAGATTCGTCATTAAAGAGCTAAACCTTGCTATAAGAAATCTCAGACGATGGTCCGGTCCCCGCAGAGTACTGACACCCCTTGTTCACTTCCTCGCCAGCAGCCGTATAGTACCTCAGCCTTATGGCCAGGTGCTCGTGCTGTCACCGTGGAACTACCCGTTTCAGCTGGCAATTGTGCCCGTTATTGGCGCACTGGCGGCAGGCAACTGTGTGGTCCTGAAAGTCTCACAGCAGGTGCCCCACACCAATGCTGTAATGAAAAGAATTATTGATGAATTACCTCCTGAGCACATCATGATGCTTAACGGAGATCACTCGGTGAGCGAACAGCTGCTCAACCATAAATTTGATTATATCTTTTTCACAGGAAGCTGCAAGGTTGGCAAATATGTGATGGAGAAAGCTGCTGCGAACCTGATCCCGGTCTCACTCGAGCTCGGAGGTAAGAACCCATGTGTAGTGACTGCAGATGCCAGGCTTGATTTTGCCGCAAAAAGGATTGTATGGGGCAAATTCATGAATGCCGGCCAGACATGTATCTGTCCCGATTACCTGCTGGCAGATAAAAAGATCAAAGGTCCCTTGCTCGACCTTATCAGTAAAGAGATAAACTTTTCATATGGAGCTGATCCTGAAAAGAGCACCGACTTTGCGAGGATCATTAACAGAGACAACGTCATAAGGCTTAAATCGCTTATGAATACTGGTGATATTGTTATCGGGGGACAGGCTGATCCTGAGAAAAATTTTATCTCACCAACTGTCATAAACAATATAAAACCTTCAGATCCTGTGATGGAAGAGGAGATATTTGGTCCCGTGTTACCTGTCATTGATTTTGAGAATTTCAGTGAGGTGTATGACATTATTGAACAGCATCCTAAACCGATGGCCGTTTATATTTTCACTGGCAGTAAAAAACTTGCACGTGAGTTCCTGGCAAAAACGCGCAGCGGGACAGCTGCAGTGAATGATACCGTTATTCAAATCGCATCACCCTATCTTCCCTACGGTGGGGTTGGCTGCAGCGGAACGGGTAAATATCACGGGAAGAATTCTTTTAAGACATTCTCCAATATGAGGGCAGTAGTTAACAAATCAAACCTCATTGATTTTCCGATACGCTATCCGCCTTACACAAAACTTAAAACCAGAATTTTGGGCCTCCTGATGAGATAAGTTGACAATTATGGGATGCATGGCAATGAGATCATTGATAATCATATTAATGCTGATTCCGGGCACGGTTTTCTGCCAGAACAGGGATGCATACGAATCTTTGCGTAACAGCATGGTCGATGACCAGATTGCCGGCAGAGGTATCAGTGATAAGGCCACGCTGACGGCAATGAGGAAAGTGCCGCGTCACCTCTTTGTGCCTCCGTCATATATAAAAGAAGCCTATAGCGACCGGCCCCTCCCGATCGGTTATAGCCAGACCATTTCGCAGCCCTTCGTTGTTGCCTACATGACAGAGCTGGTAAAACCTGCAAAGGGGAAAAAAGCACTTGAGATAGGAACCGGATCAGGATACCAGGCAGCGGTCCTGGCTGAAATCGTTGATACTGTTTATACCATTGAAATTGTTCCTGAACTGGCGAAAGAAGCAGCCGCAAGACTGAAGATACTCGGATATCAGAATATCGTGGCAAAATATGGCGACGGATATAAGGGTTGGCCAGAACATGGTCCGTTTGATATAATAATCGTTACCGCGGCGGCAGATCATATACCCCAGCCTCTTAAGGACCAGCTTGCCGATGGCGGGAGACTTGTCATGCCTGTCGGCAATCCGGCAACTGTACAGGAACTCATATTGCTCACGAAGAGAAATGGCAAGTTATCGGAACAGCGGCTGGAGACAGTATGGTTTGTGCCCCTGAAGAGGCTCAAATAGCATGAGGCTTTGCCGCAAAGCCACAAGACCCAAATAGCATTTAATATTTTCTTGTCCGCTTATTACATAATTATTATGTACATTTAACATATTTTAACATTTCAAACATAACTTATTGATATTAAATTTTATAGTTATTAATTATCATTCTATTTAACATGTATTTATTTATATTTTGTATATATTTTTATCTTTTTATTTGAACATATTGAATGATCATGATGTTTTAATATCAAAATCGATAACCAATTAAAACATAAACATCATGAAAAAGCAAACTCTTACATTCGGATTGATCGCCCTGATGGGGATCTTTATACTAACAGGTTGTGAAAAAGAAGAAGAAATGACACCTGTTGCAGACATGACCATAGCAGAATATGCTCTCTCAGACGACAATTTTTCAATACTCGTTCAGGCACTTACCAAAGCAGAACTTGTAAACGTACTTAACGGTGACGGTAACTTCACGGTATTCGCTCCAACAAATGCAGCTTTCACCTCTCTGTTCTCCCAGCTTGGCATCAGTGGCATAGCTGACCTTTCAAAGGAGACCCTCACTCCAATACTTCTTTATCACGTCCTGGGCACTGAAGCCAAATCATCAATGATATCAGCAGGTTACTACAGCACATTAAGTCCCGCGCAAGGTTCATACCTCAGCCTTAAGGTTGATGTATCATCAGGTGTGAAACTGAATAAAACCACCACAGTAACCACGGCTGATGTTGATGTAAAGAATGGTGTAATCCACGTGATTGACAAGGTCCTTCTTCCCCCGACAGTTGTTGACCAGGCACTGGCAAATGACAACTTCACCATCCTTGTTCAGGCTGTTGTGAAAGCAAACCTGGTGGATGTCCTCAGCGGTACAGGTCCCTTCACGATCTTCGCTCCTACGAATGCAGCTTTTGAGACACTGTTTGCAGCCCTCGGTATCACTGGTATTGCCGATCTTACAGCTGAACAGCTGACCCCCATCCTTACCTACCATGTAGTAAGCGGTAACGTACTTTCTACCATGCTGTCAGCAGGTACGGTTCAGACTCTCAACGGTCCGATCACAGTATCACTCAGCCCGGTTCCATCCATCAACACAAACTCGAAGATAGTTGCAACTGATGTTCAGGGTTCCAACGGTGTGATCCATGTGATAGACAACGTACTTCTGCCGTAAGGCATCACCATAAAATCCATTACACCGGAGCGGCGACCAATACGGGCGTCGCTCCTTTTTTGTTCAATAAATAATCTGAAAATCAATACAAAATATTATTTTTAACCTCGGAATATCGCATATAATGGACCGTTACACAATAGCAGACCTTGAAAAGCTGACCGGGATCATGGCGGGAACCATCAGGATCTGGGAACGCAGATACCGTATTATCAAACCACACCGCACAGATACCAACCGGAGATGGTATGATGACGACGATCTGAAACGAATCATAAGTATTGCAATACTCAACCGCAGCGGCCTTAAAATTTCAAAAATTGCCGCACTCACCAGTCAGGAGATCGCTGGGAAAGTTGACCGGCTGACAAGGGAATCGAGTGATACAGACACGCAGATCGATTCCCTGATTGTGGCGATGACCGAGTTCAATGAAAACGCAATAAACGATATTCTCATGCGGTCAATTATAAATACAGAATTTGAAGTGACCTTTGAAAATATCGTATTCCCTTTCCTAAGGAGGGTCGGGATAATGTGGAACACTGGCTCTGCCGATATCGGGGCTGAACATTTTGTGTCAAATATTTTCAGAAAAAGACTTATTGGCGCTATCGACTCCCTTTCCCCCGGTGACAAGCCCGACAGGAAGAAAGTCATATTGTATCTCCCCGAGAATGAGCTGCATGAGCTTGGATTGTTGTTTTATACTTTCATAGCACGAAAGTCGGGCCATGAGGTGCTGTACCTCGGGCAATCAACACCATTCAATGCGCTTGCAGACGTGGTGGAACGATGGCAACCTGATATTCTCGTCACAGGGGCGCTGACCGGATTGCCGTTCACCAAACCTGAAGACTACCTGAAAACGATAAGTTCTGCCTTCAGGGATCAGAAAATACTCGTCTCCGGAGCTCTGGCTAATACAGCCAGCAAATTTGCCCTGAACAATGTGTTCGCAGTCGCATCTGTGAGTGATCTTAAAAAGCACATTTAAGACCCGGCGGCAACGGCAGAATTGCTAACTTTGTTTCCATGGAAAAACTCAATCTCTTTTTTGCACAGATAAAAGATTTAAACTGGTGGCAGAGGCTCTTCCGGTGGAGGAAAATCAGGAACCTCAGCTTCGATGCATATGAGGAATTCAGGGCTCTCTCAAGAGATATGGAGAGCAACAGGGAAAATATTGAGAAACTCAGGAACCGTATCACTGAAATATCCACCAAAAATGATAGTATCACCCAGAAGATAAGGGATATTGAACTGCTGTCTGCCCGAAAGGATGTTCAGGTGGAAGAGCTCAGTGCCCGGATAAGGGAACACTCCGGAACCATCAATGAGCTGACAAAAAGGAATTCAGCTTTCGAAGCCTCCAAGGAGGATAATTTCAAAAACTATAACGAGAATATAGCGCGCCTTAATCAGACCAAGGAGAGCCTCGAAGCAGAACGCAAGAGACTTAATGACGAAAGAGTCAGGGAAGCTGCAGAGCGGTTTGAGAACATGAAGAGACAGTGGTCAGAGCACGAAGCTGATGTTAAAAACACCATCATCAGGATCTGTGACACCAACCATGTAAACTATGTTGAGACGGTGCCGTTCAGGGGTAACCCAGACAACACCATCGAAATAAGCGGCGAATATATCATTTTCGATGCCAAGAGCCCTGCCAACGATGATCTTACAAACTTCCCGCTCTACATAAAGAGCCAGACGGAAAGCCTGAAAAAGTATGCAAGCCAGGAAAATGTCAAGAAATCAATTTTCCTGGTCGTGCCTACGAACACCATCCACGTACTTAAACAGCTTACCTACAGGATGGGCGATTATGATGTGTTTGTCATCACAAGGGATTCACTTGAGCCGGTGATCCTTTCCCTGAAAAAGATAGAGGAATATGATCTTGCCGACAAACTTAGTCCCGAGGACCGCGACAGTATCTGCCGCATCATCGGTAAGTTCGCCCATACCGCCAAGCGAAGGATACAGGTCGATCAGTACTTCTCAAATGAATTCATTGATATTGTGCTTAAGAGCCAGAAAGACCTGCCGGAGGATCTTCAGAAGCAGGTCATTGAATTTGAGAAGTCAGAGAAGCTGAACCCGCCGACTGAAAAACGGGCAAAGATCATCTCCATTGATGAGCTGCAAAAGAAAAGCCAGGAGATAAATACCGAAACGGAAATAAGAAAACTGACTCCACCAGAATCCGAAGGGAACTCATTGCTCTGATATGCGAAGGGAAAAAGATTTCATAGGAGAGATGGAACTGGACGATAATGTTCTGTATGGCATTCATTCAGCCAGGGCGCGCGAGAACTTTCCGGATGCAACACCTTTTCACGTTGAGTGGTTCAAGGCTATGGCTCTGACAAAAAGGGCATGTTACGTTACTGCCGCTGAGTTTTTTTCAAAAGCTTCACAGCAATATGACCTGGATAAAATGCATATCAGGGTAGTCAGTGACAGGAACCTGGAAGTTCTCATTGAGAGTGCGGCTGAATGTGAGAAGGGAGAACATTTTGAGCATTTCATTGTACCGGCAATTTCAGGAGGTGCAGGTACCAGCATCAATATGAATGTAAATGAGATACTGGCCAACCGTGCACTACAGAAACTGGGAAACAAGCCTGGTGATTATACCGTCATCGATCCTATCGAGGACGCCAATATATTCCAGTCTACCAATGATGTTGTCCCCACTGCACTTCGCGTTGCAACAATGACTCTGTTCCTTGATCTGGAGCACTCCATCAACGACATGCGAAAGGCTATGGAGGAACTTGAGAAAAGGTATCGTAATACCCTGCGCATCGCTTATACACAGATGCAGGAGGCGGTCCCTTCAACCTACGGCAGGCTTTTCAGCAGTTACAGTGATGCACTGTCGCGCGACTGGTGGAGGGTGTCAAAATGCCTGGAACGCATCAAGGTGGTCAACCTCAGTGGATCAGCGATCGGCACCTCTATTGCCGTCCCGAAATACTTTGTGGCTGAGGTGGTCTCCAGACTGCAGCAGTTGACTGGTCTGCCGGTCACCCGTGGAGAGAATCTCTCAGACGCCACCTCCAACCTTGATCCCTTCGTTGAGGTTCACGGTATCCTTAAGGCCTATGCCGTCAACATGGAGAAGATGGCGAACGACCTGCGCCTCCTTGCATCAGATATCCACGGCGAGCATTCGCTATCCATCCCGAAGAAGCAGACGGGCAGTTCAATCATGCCGGGAAAGGTTAATCCCGTGATACCTGAATACGTGATCAGCTGTTCCCACAGGGTCTGCAGCAACGACCAGCTTATTGCCGGACTATCAGCTCAGGGATGCCTTGAGCTCAATGCTTACCTGCCTTTGATAGGCCATACCATGCTTGACAGCCTTAAGCTTCTTATTGCAGCCGGCCGGTCTGCCGCCTTGCACCTCCTCCGTGACCTGGAGATTGACTCCGGCATCTCGGAGGCCAGGGTGATGTCGAGTCCTTCGGTGACTACAGCCCTGCTGCCATTCATCGGCTATAAAAAGGCAGCTGAAATGGCAGCATGCATGAGAGATTCCGGACTGAATATCTTTGAGGCGAATGAGAGACTGGGTTATGTTGAGCCGGCAAAACTGAAGGAGATACTTAAGCCTGAAAATCTGGTGCAGGGTGGGTACCGGTTAAAAGATCTTGAAGGGTGACTGACAGATGACAGCCAGGGGAAGAGATAGCAAACCTCATGTGGGTATATTCGGAAGACGTAATGTAGGCAAGAGCTCCCTGATAAATGCATTGGTCGGACAGGATATAGCAATTGTCTCAGATATCGCCGGAACTACCACAGATCCGGTAAAAAAGAGTATCGAGGTGCACGGTCTTGGTCCGCTGATTTTCATTGATACTGCGGGAATTGACGATACCGGAGAGCTGGGAAGGTTACGGATCGGCAAATCTATGGCAACCCTCAAACTGATCGATCTTGCTATTCTCGTTCTTTCCGATAACCGGTTCGACAATTATGAGGCTGAACTTACTGAAGAGTTCAAAAAGCTGGATATCCCGTTTGTGCTTGTTCACAACAAAAGTGATTTAGATCCGCTCACCGGAGTTTTCCGTGAGCATGTCCGAAACCTGACCGGCATGGAAATAACCGAATATTCGGCTTTCCAACCGGAAAAGTATAATCCTGAGTTACTCCGGATGCTGAAACAGGCCATGCCGGCTTCAGCCCTGAAAGGCGGAGGCCTGGTAGGTGACCTTGTGAGCCACGGAGACATAGTTCTTCTGATAACCCCCATTGACATCGAAGCACCGGAAGGAAGGCTGATATTACCGCAGGTACAGGTCATACGCGATATCCTTGATAACGACTGCACCGCCATCGTTCTTAAAGAGAGAGAGGTGGATGCCTTTCTGCGTCACACAGGCATAAGGCCAAAGCTGGCGATCACTGACAGCCAGGTGTTCCTCAAAGCTGATGCTTCAATTCCGGGAGACATCCCTCTTACAAGCTTCAGCATCCTGTTGGCCAGGCAGAAGGGTGATTTTGAAGAGTACCTGAAAGGCACTCCCAGGATAGGTGATCTGAAGGACGGCGACAGGATACTGCTTCTGGAATCATGCACTCACAATGTATCATGTGATGACATCGGCAGGGTGAAGATACCGAGGTGGCTGACAAATTTCACTGGCAAAAAGCTGGAGTTTGACAACGTGGCAGGACTGGATGCAATCCCCCGGCCCATAGAAGATTACGCCCTGGTGATACAGTGCGGCGGGTGTATGGTGACACACCGGCAGCTTGTGAACAGGCTGCGCGAGCCGAAAAAACACAATATCCCAGTGACCAATTACGGGATGGCTATTGCATATATTCATGGGATATATGACCGCGCGACAGAACCTTTCACCGGCAAAGCAAAAAAAGCCGGTGATATGTTATAAACACCGGCCTTGTTTTAACCCTGAACCCAAATCCCGGGACCTCTAAAATGCCGACACAAACCCTGCGCTGGCTTTTGCATACGGGTTGACACCGGAGAAAACGTACGTACCTTCTGCCACCAGCCTCACATTTCGGCGTACCAGGTATCCGATATGTAGAGTGGCAGCCTGATAATCGAGTTCATCAATCTGTGACTGAACAATGTTGACAAGTCCTGCCAGATATACCTTGCTGTTATCAGCTTTGGGAGCATAGATGATCTCGACAAATCCGCCACTGGTACTGACATCAGTGAGGGTCCCCTCAGAAGTCGAACTATAAATCTCTGAATCTGTCCGCCACAAGTATTGGACATTCACAAACAGCTTCTGGTTAAAGTTAATTGCCATATCAGGTCCGTACATTCTTACCTCACTGGTGTAAGGTGTTACAGTACTGGTTATGTCTTCTTTCCCGGTATAACCAAAGAATCCCACTGAAATATTCTTTCCAATGGACTGGCTGATCCTCAGCATGAAATTCTTATACTTGTCTTTGTCGAACAGGAAATCTCCCCATGCCGGATCCAAACCGCTGCCGTTCACTATTTCTCCTATAAGTGTTGTTCCTGTTTTGAATGACTTGTCAAACATTATTCCCCGGTCATACTTAAGATTAATTGTTGAGTTTTCAGGCTTGAATGCATAAATCTGATATGGTTCAAGCGTTAGCCGTAATTCGTTCTTGAAAAGCGGGTCTGAAACCGAGAACTGTCCAATGTACAGGTTTATGCCTGAACCAAGGAGATCATGATAAATCATGAAGGCATCCTCCAGACCAACAACTGTCCCTGTCTCATTCATCAGAAAATAAAAATAGTATGATATCTTATCAGACAGCTCTCCGCCGGAAAGGATCTTTGCCACAAATGGGGCAGCAAAGTCAACGGTACCCTCGTTTTCAAAATTGGCTGTCACATACCCTTCCAGTCTGACAGCCAGGGGAAACTCCCTGAAAAGAGAGAGCTTTTCATCACCTACATCGAGATAATGCCTTGGTGCTTCATAATCCGTCATCCTGTAACCATTGCCTGCAAATGTACTGCCGAATTCTTTCAGCCTCGGCATGGCAGGAGTGTGACATACCTGGCAGCTTATCTGGTATTTGCGCGCGAAAGCCGGAATAGCATCGGTCTGTTTTACAGGAATAAACAGTAAAGCCACTATCGCCAGGATAGTGATCCGGGTAACTTCTGACTTTTTCATATTTTTCATTTTATGTTCTGAGATATATCAGGGAAGGATTGTCACTTTGGTTGAATGTTCGTTAACCTTTAATATTTCAGATTCAGACGAAGGAACGTTAAGGTAGTCGGCTACAGGCTTCACCAGAAGCTGGTAGTTTAAAACAGCCTTCACCGTCATCTCTCCGGGTGCAGCTGTATCAGGAACCTTGAATGATAATGTTTCAACTTTTGTTTCCCTGGGGCCTATCCTGTAATCCACGCCCTGGCTTGCCGTGTTCCACTGCATAATTGTCATTCTGCCCTGCTCGTCGAAATACGGTTTTCTGAATATTCTGTTTCCGTACGGTATTCCATCGCGCTGTACCCCTTTGAAATCGGCTATCTTAAGCGGTATTCCCATATCCTGGTATGCCAGGTAATCGCCTGAGATAGTGTACTCTTCTCCATCAAAACCTTTCTTATCCACATTAAGGTGATATACACTTCCCTTTGCGTCTGTTGCCTCAACATCTAACCATGCTATCCTGTCCTCAACCGAACCTGTCGGAAATTTGTGGCCAGTCTTGGCGTTGAACAAGGCAACTGTAAAAATGATTTTTTCTCCTGGTTCTGCCTCCCTTATATCAGGCTGTATCCTGAGTTCAATTGTTCCCCTGACTTTGCCCGGGTCATGTGCTCCGTGAAACAGGTGGAGCCTGGCATCATCATGTGACTTGCCCATCAGTGCCAGCTGATAAGGTGCCCTTGGCATGTGGCAGTCCTGGCAGAGCACTCCCTCGACAGCGTACGGGCCCTCTTTCCACTCAAGCTGTGTACTCTTAACCCAGACGCCGTAAGGATTCTTCTCGTTGTGACAGTTGCCGCAAAACTCCGTGGTTTTGAATAAATCGTTCTGAACGATATTATGAGCCGGCGACTGCATCTCAGGCTTCCGTCCTGCGTATTTGGTTGTACCCGGAACTATGTAATAGCTGAAATTGAACGGTGGATCAGTCTGAGCCTTCTGAATAAGATGACACACTTCGCACGAAACAGATTCATTGGCCATACTGTTTTCCGAAGGGCGTGGAGGGGGCATTGTCCCTTCCATGTATCCCATCGGTGTGTGACAGCCGTTGCATCCGTCAACAGGGCCTTTCAGTTCAGGCTTGACCTCGGCATGAGGCACTGCAAGGTTAAAATACTCAATCTCGTCCCAGTGATGGGTATAGGCCTGTGACATCATGGCCTGCGACCACTGTTCATAGATGCCTGGGTGGCACGACCGGCATTTTTTTGCCGATTCAAACTCCTTGTATGCGTACTTGCCTTTCAGGTCTTCCTGGGGAAGGGATCTGATAAAGGCAAAGGCGGTCAGGGTTAACAGGGTCACTGCCAACACAATAGCCAATGTTAACACGGGTCTGTTTTTCTTTTTCATAAGTTTTGAAGTTAGTATCAAAAGATACAAAAAATATTTAGATCTCCTATTCGGCTAAACTATTATTTGTTAACAATAAGGTGAAAATCGGACGGATTTGTTCAGGGTATGATATTTTGAATTTTTGTTTTACTTTTGGTACCGTAACAATAGACCATGACACACAGCTGGACGCTGGAATATAAAATCAAAATCAACCGCTCAGGGTTGTATTAAAATGACCTGTGTGCCGACGCCCCGTCCGGGCGCCGCTGCGAACCCTTATTCCATCATTTTATCAATAATCTGCATTTTAAATCATTTTAATACATACGATTATGAACACATTAATAATAACCGGTTCGGGTCTGCAAGCAACTGACGTAGTGAATGTTGCCCGTCACGGTCAGAAGGTTGAGCTGCACCCCGATGCCCGTAAAAGGATCCTTGCGTGCCGCGCCATGCTTGAGAAGAAGATCGTGGCACACGAGATCATGTACGGAGTCAACACCGGCATAGGCGAATTTTCCGAGATAGTGCTCAACGATGACCAGATAAAGGATTTCCAGAAATATCTTGTATACAACCATGCTGCCGGTATAGGTGACCCTGCCTCGATCGAGACTGTCAGGGGTGCCATGCTTGGAAGAATCAATGTCCATGCCCACGGCAACTCCGGCTGCCGTCTTGAGATCACCGAGACGTATGTAGAGATGCTCAACAAGGGTGTCACCCCCTTCGCCTGCCAGAAAGGATCGGTAGGCGCCTGCGGCGACCTCGCTCCAATGTCTCAGATAGCGCTTCTGCTTATGGGTGAGGGCAAGGCTTATTACAAGGGTCAGCTCCTCGAAGGCGGAGAAGCAATGAAAAGAGCCGGGATAGCCATCCCCGGTCTGCAGGCCCGTGACGGACTGGCAGCCATCAACGGCTCCAATATGCTTACCGCCATGAGCGCCATCTGGCTCGTCGATGCCAACAATTGGCTTAAACAGGCTGAGATAGCTGCCAGCATGTCGCTCGAGGCACTGAAAGCCAACATGAAACCTTACGAACCCCTGCTTCACGAGGCACGTGGATTTAAAGGCGCTGTCAGAAGTGCTGCCGCCATCAACAAATGTGTTGCCGGCGGTGATCTTAAGGAAGGAAAGGTGAAAGCTAAGGTCCAGGATGCCTATTCAATGAGATCAACCCCTCAGGTAATCGGGTCAGCCCACGATATGCTCGCTTATGCCCGCAGCCAGGTGGAGACAGAGCTTAACGGCGTGGGTGATAACCCGATCTTCTTCCCCGATAAGAACCTGCAGCTCTCAGGAGCCAACTTCCAGGGTTCACCTGTGAGCGTACCGATGGATATGGCTGGTGCATGCATAACAATGGTAAGCGTCATGTCAGAGAGAAGGATGAACCGTCTTAACAATAAGGCGCTTAGCGTCGGCTTACCCGATTTTCTTACAAAAGGTGCCGGTATGTTCTCGGGGATGATGCTCAGCCAGTACACTGCCGATATGATGATAGTGGAGCAGCGGATACTGTCTATGCCTGCATCCATACAGTCGATCCCGGCAGCAGCCGACCAGGAGGACTTCGTTTCCATGGGTATGAACACGGCTATAAAGAACAACCAGATACTCGACAATGCATATGGTATTCTTGGTATTGAGCTTATGGCAGCTGCGCAGGCGCTCGATTTCAGAAAGGAAGAATACAGCTTTGGACATGGAGTTCAGAAGGCCAAGGATGTCATCAGGAAGCATGTCGATTTTCTGGACATTGACCGGCCGCTTTATCCTGACCACACCGCCATGAAAGAACTTGTAAAATCATGCGAGATCCTGGAGGAGGTAGAGAAGGTAGTGGGCTCACTTGAATAGTAAATAGGCAGCTGGCAGCAGAGGGCCGCGCAGCGGGAAGGTATTCATACCATTCGTGGCTTTTTTCCGTTGTATTATTACAATTGAATAAATATCAGCCATGAAGAAGTACTTCATTTTGCCGGTTCTTGTCCTTGCCGCCACTTCCTGTGCCACACAGGAGCTGTACCTGAATGTGACGCAACCGGCGCCGGTGACCATTGCCCCGGAGATAAAGACCATAGGAATTATAGACAGGTCTAATCCCACTGATAAGACTAAAACCATTGATGCCATTGATCAGCTTCTAACGCTGGAGGGAAACGAGCTTGACTCGATAGGCACGCTTGAGGCCATCAAAGGGGTTACAGCAGAACTGAAGGAGAACGACAGGTTTAACGAAGTGAAGCTTCTGACCGGCCTGGAGTTTAAAGCATCCTCTGTCAGCTCTCTGCCTTCGCCCCTGACATGGGAGCAGGTAGAGGGTATATGCAATGAGAACGGTACTGATGCCTTGTTTGCACTGGAGATGTATGATACTGATACACATATTAATTACTCAACGGCAAAAACACAGGTCAGTACAATACTCGGCGACATTCCCGCCATTGAACACATAGCGTCTATGGAGATCCTTGTCAAGACAGGCTGGAGGATATATTCGCCGGCCGATAAGGCAATTCTTGATGAGTATATAGTTGCAGAGACTGTAGGTTTCACAGGCAGGGGAATAAATCCGGTAGTTGCTGTCAGTGCGCTTATGAACAGGGAGACAGCGGTACAGGAGGTAAGCAACAAAGCGGGACATATCTACGCCCTTCGTCTCATTCCCTACCGTCTCAGGGCAACACGTGATTATTTTGTGAAAGGCACTGATAACTTCAAGACCGCCAAACGTAAGGCGCAGCTCGGAGAATGGGATGAGGCTGCTGTGCTCTGGGAAAAGGAGACAAGCAACCCTGACCGGAAGATAGCCGGCAGGGCTCACTACAACATGGCAATAATAAATGAGATTAATGGCGACCTTGAAACAGCCATCTCATGGGCGAAGAAAGCGTATTCAGATTTTAATACCAAGCAAGCCCGCGACTATGTAAGGATCCTCGAGAACAGACAGTATAACAATGAAGTTCTGAAATACCAGGAGGAAAGGTGATCGTCGCGTGAAGCCGGAGGGCTCCTGATTTTTAGTCTGTTTAATACTCCTTTTGGTCAAAAATATTTTTTTTGAATTGTTACATAGTTTAATTTTATGTAATGATTTGTGTTTATTATCTAAACTAATCAACCTGACCTATGAAAAAGTTGCTGATTTTTTCCCTGTTCCTTGCCTGCACTCTTTCTGTTCTGAGAGCACAGGAAACCCCTGCAGATACCACTGATTCACAGAAGATTACTGCGGATACTCAAATGACCTCAGTTGAAACCAGGAATGACTATACAATTGATGATAAGCCCTCAAAAAACTTCATAAAGTTCAATCTTACTTCGTTAGCATTCAGAGACTTTTCCCTTCAGTATGAAAGGGTTCTCTCAAAAAGAGTCTCTGCGGCAGTATCATTCGGTATAATGCCTGAAGGGAATATCCCCTACGTTGATTGGGTTATCAAGACCGCTCAATTCGAAGATCCTGAAGCAGAGGATATTATCAGAGAAGTTTTAATAAGCAGCTATAATGTTACTCCCGAAGTAAGATTCTATCTCGGGGATAAGGGATACAGCACAGGCTTTTATATTTCACTATTCTACAGGTACGGACACCATGAATTCAGCAACGCTGCAATACCTTATACAAATGATCTTGATGAAGATATAACGATTAACACCGGAGGTACTGTAACATCTCACACGGGGGGATTCCTCACAGGTTATCAATGGAGACTCGGCAAGCATATGTGTCTCGACTTCCAGATGTTCGGACTGCATTACGGAGTCAGTTCAGGAGATATGCTCGGGTTGCCTTCATCTCCTCTTTCCTCAGCAGACCAGGCAAACATTGAAGAAGAATTTATGAAAGTCGACTCTCCGTTGGTTGAGCAAACGGTCGACGCTACAGCTGATGAGGTCAAAATGACAATTGACGGACCGTGGGCAGGGATAAGATTCTCGGTGTCCTTAGGCGTTAAATTCTGATCACTCAGTTCAGTCCGGATTATTGCTGCATGAATGCCTTGACTCCTCTGTCAAGCCACTCAATGTATGCCTGAATGTCAAAGTCAGTGCCGCGGGTCTCGATCAGCGGCTTGCCGTACGGATCGACAATCGCATAAAGAGGCAGAGTATTGGTGTTGAACATTGAAATCTCAATATCCTCGTTCTTTTTGCCTATCGTCTTCTTTTCCTTTCCGTCGACTTCAGACACATAAACCTCATTTGCGGGCAGTTTTGTACGATCGTCAGCATAGAGGCCAACAAGTACGAAGTTCTCCCTGATACGTCTCTGCACCTGCGGGTCAGACCAGACACGCGCATCCATCTGCTTGCAGTTTGCGCAGGCATGGCCCTTGAAGTCGATAATAACCGGCTTGTTAAGCTGTTTTGCACACGCAAGTCCTTCCTCAAGATCGAAATAGCCTTCGAGCCCGTATTCAAAGCTGAGAAAATCAGAATATTTCGGAGTGCCGCAGATGGCGGAACTGCTCGTGGTTGTTGCTGCAGACCCTCCTCTCCTGTTTTCGCCAATCGCTTTCAGGAGATTAAAGCCTGATGTTTCTCTCGGAGGCAACAGCGCTGATATCCTTGTCAGCGGAGCACCGAAAAGACCGGGAATAAGATAAACGGCAAATGAAAATGAAGCTATGATCAACACCAGTCTGAAAATCCCGATATGCTTCAGGTCACTGTCATTTTCGAATTTGATTTTCCCCATCAGGTACAGTCCCAGCAGGACAAATATTACAATCCAGATTGCCAGGTAAACATCCCTTGAAAGGATGCCCAGCGAATAGACGGTGTCAATGTTTGAAGCAAATTTCAAACTGAATGCCAGCATGATGAAGCCCAGCACAACCTTGACCGAGTTCAGCCAGCCGCCTGATTTCGGCATCTTCTTCATCCATGAGGGAAAGAGGGCAAAGAGGGTGAATGGCAGGGCGAAGGCGAGGCCGAAGCCGAACATCCCAATCGTCGGACGCAATACGTCTCCCGAGGCTGCCTCCACCAGGAGAGCGCCAACAATCGGACCAGTGCAGGAGAATGAGACAAGCACGGTGGTCAGGCCGAGGAAGAATGCGGCAAGCACCCCACCCCTGTCAACTTTGGAGTCGGTTGAGCTTACCCACTTTGACGGTAATATGATCTCAAAAGCACCAAAGAACGATGCAGCAAAAACAAGGAAGAGTGCAAAGAAAAGAAGGTTTGGTATCCAGTGGGTGCTGAGAGTATTGGCGAACCCGGCTCCGGCACTTGTCAGAGAAACTATGATGCCGAGAGAAGAGTAAAGCAGTATGATAGTCAGTCCGAAAAAAAGTGCCTTCCCGATTGCCGATCCTTTCTTTTCCGCTCCCTGTGAAAAGAAAGCCACAGTCATAGGTATCATGGGAAATACACAGGGAGTCAGAATACCGGCAAATCCGGCAAGCATTGACAATAAGAAAAATTTAAGGAAACCTTTTCCCGGTTTCTTTGCAGGGGCATCGCCGGACGTCTGCAGCGGCTTGTCAGAGTCAGATGCAGCTGTAATATTCTTGTCTGCGGATGATGCTGCCGTCCCGTCGCCATTGATCACCATCGAAAATTCGACATCCCGTGGCGGGAGGCATTGTTTGTCGTCACACGACATAAAAGTCACAAATCCTTTGACCGTGGCAGGGTATTGGGTAACAGTGATTTTCTGTCTGAACCCGGCCCTGACGCTGTGCATTCCGATGTCCATGCCGAAGTTGTTGTCAAATTTGACCTCAGGCTTGTCGATGGCTACAGGCTTGCCCTCCAGGGTATAGCCCGATGGTTCCTCAAAGGTAAAGCTGGTGGCAATAGGGCCTCCTTCAGCTATATCCATCGCATAGAGATGCCAGCCGTTATCAATGTCAGCTGTCATAACTATGTCGAATTTATTGTCTGCTGTCTTTTCGCTGCCGAAACTCCATGTGACAGGTTCGAGCACCTGACCCTGCAGCATCAGCAGAGGAAACAGGAAAAGGTATGTAAGTGCGGATTTTCGTATCATATGGCTTATCTAATGATGACAAAAATAGTTATTAAAAGTAATTTATAAACGGACATATAAAGCAGGATACTTGATTTGCCTGATCGTTTGACCTATCTTTGGTAGGTAACCCCTGAAATACTGAAATATTAATCAGCCTTATGAGCAAAAACCGGTTTACCAGATGAGAAGCCCGCGTCATCAATCAATCATAACTGAAACTGCTGACAGCATTTGACGGTTCCAAACCATGAAGAAGAACAACCTTGGTATTGATGTTGGTTCAGTTGCTGTATCCGTGGCTCTGACTGATGAGCATAACAATGTATGCCACACGGGTTATGCATTCCACGAGGGACAGATAACCGGAACACTGCTTAGATTGTTACAGAATATTGAAATAAACGAGATCAGGGCAATCGGATATACATCGTCTTCCGGTTCAATAATCAGGAAGGGAAAATCCGCTGACTCAAGGGTTGCGTATATAACGGCAGCAAGACATTTCCACCCGGAGGTACGGTCTTTGCTGTTAATCGGTGCCGAGAAATACGGGCTTGTCACATTCGATAAGAACGGGGAATACGGTAACTATAAATCAAACACTTCTTGTGCTGCCGGCACCGGCAATTTTCTAGATCAGCAAGCAGAACGGCTGAACCTCAAGAGCATACAGGAATTCAGTGAAATTGCATACGCGAACAAAGGCAACTTTCCTTTAATAGCATCACGATGTGCCGTCTTTGCCAAAACTGATCTGATCCATGCACAGCAGGAAGGATATTCACTGGGTGAAATATGTGACGGATTATCCTATGGCCTGGCAAAGAATATTGTTGATACGGTCTTTAAGGGTAATTCCCTCTCAAATGTTGTTGCAGCCGGCGGCGTTGCATTAAATAAAGCGGTGATAGCCCATATTGAAAAGCTTACTCAGCTCCGGGTCACTGTCGACGAATTTGCTCATGTTTATGGAGCCATTGGGGCTGCATTGACTTGCAGTGAAGATGGGTCCGGTATTGAATACCAGCCAGGGTGTTTTGAGGAAATAATTATTTCAGAAAAAGCGGAAAAGAAGTATTACTATCCTCCCCTGCAACTGAAACTGTCAGATTATCCCGACTTCAGTGAGCATGAGAAATATGAGTTCTGCTCTGCCCTGTTTCCTGCAATGAAAGCAGTTGAAGTAGACCAGTATTCACTGGTCGATAACAGTGACGCAGGGCAGATCTTTCTGGGCATTGATATCGGATCAACCAGCACCAAAGCTGTGCTGCTTGATATGAATAAAGAAGTCAAAGCGGGTTTCTATACACGTACTTCAGGTCAGCCCTTGCAGGCTGTACAGGTCATTTTTGAAGCTATCACAGATTTTAAGGAAAAACGGAATGTCAGATTTACCATATCCGGAGCCGGCACAACAGGTTCAGGAAGAAAATTTACCGGGAAGATTATCGGAGCTGACATCATCCTCGATGAGATAACAGCCCATGCCAGGGCTGCATATGAGTTAAATAATGAGACAGATACAATCATAGAAATTGGAGGACAGGATTCCAAATTCACAACCATGCGAAATGGCATGGTTACTTTTTCAGTAATGAATAATGTTTGTGCGGCCGGAACCGGTAGTTTTATTGAAGAACAGGCTAAAAGACTGAATTGTCCTCTGGATGAATATTCAGACAGGGCTGAAAAGGCTCCCTCCCCGATGGCAAGCGATCGCTGCACGGTGTTTATGGAGCGCGATCTGAATTATTACCTGATGGCAGGTTATTCAACCGAAGAAATACTTGCGGCGGTCCTTCATTCAACATGCGAAAACTACTTCGCCAGGGTCGCCGCAAAGGTCCATATAGGCAACAAGATATTTTTTCAGGGTGCAACTGCAAAGAACAGGGCACTTGTGGCGGCGATGGAGCAAAAACTTAACAAACCATTAATGGTTTCAAAGTATTGCCATCTGACAGGAGCCATCGGCGTAGCACTTGAATTATCTGACCAGCATGTCACAACTTCAAAATTCAGGGGACTCGACTTGTACAGGAAATCGATACCAGTCAGGTCCGAAGTATGTGAATTATGCACTAATCACTGTAAGCTCAAGGTTGCTGAAATTGACGATCAGATTGAAGCTTACGGATTTTTATGCGGCAGAGACTACAATGTTCATAAATACATCAGGAACAAGTCGCTTAGTTTTCAATTGATTCGTAAAAGAAAAGAACTGTTCGGGTTTACTCCTTCAATAAACAAAGAAACAACAACGATAGGCATTCCTGCCGGGCTTCATCTTTTTGAGGAAATTAATTTCTGGCGGAAATTCTTTGATCTGCTTTCATTCAGAACCGTCACGAGCGAAGAGTATCAGTCCCCGGTAAAAGACGGTAAGAACCTGTGCGGGGCTGAGTTTTGCGCTCCGATTGCTGCCATGCACGGTCATGTGGATTATCTGAGGGACAAAGCCGATTTTATATTCCTGCCTGTTTATATTGAGGAACCCGGGGAGATCAGAAAGAACAATCAATATTGTTATTATACCCAGTTTGTGTCATCGATTATATCAGTTCATAAGGATTTAAATGCGGAGAAGAAACTGCTGACCCCTGTATTGAAGTCCGCCCAGGGTGAATTTTTTATTCGCCTGGAACTGTACAGGATGTTCAGGTCAATTGGTCGTGAAGATATAGGTTTTATCAACATCAGCCTGGCTTATGAAAGAGCAAGGAAATATGTTAAATCAGTCAATGAAAAATGGAAAAAACTTTATCAAAATGGAATAAAAGGTCTTGATGATATCCATATAATGCTTTTAGGCCGTCCATATACAATATTATCGCCGGCTATGAATAATTCAATCCCTGAGATCATCGAAAAGATGGGAATCACGGCCTTTTACATGGATATGTTACCAGCTAAACAATCCGAAACCCTGAAGGCTGAAGACCTTATAAGAACCATCAAATGGAAATTTGCCTCTAGAATCCTCTATGCGGCTGAAGTGGCAGCAAAAAGCGACAGATGTTATCCGGTTCTGATCACTTCTTTCAAATGCTCACCCGATTCATTTGTTATTGAGTACTTTAAGGAAATTCTCGATGCATATCAGAAACCGTACCTGATCCTGCAACTTGATGAGCATGATTCAACTGTGGGATATGAGACAAGAATTGAAGCTGCCGTACGAGCATTCAGAAATCACCTTAACAGACAGAAAACAGATAATGACAGGAAACCTGCCATTCAGACAAAAGCAGGCTCGGTTGCAAATTCTGCAGAGAAAATATCTGCAGCCCGGGCATGGCAGGATCATGTCAGGTCGCTTGTACGCGATGCCTCCGGTATCCTCAAAGCCCATTCAATCGACTTCAGGCTCTTCAGTCGTGAAATTCAGGAAATTGAAGCACCAGACAACAATATATCCCGGTCCGTTTTCACCGATACAAAGAGCCTGGGCAGTAAGACATTATTGCTTCCGGCATGGGATCCCTATGTCGGGCCGTTGCTGGAGGCTGTCCTGCAAAACAGCGGATTAAATACCCGGCTGCTTGACAACAACCGTGATTCAATGCAGCGAAGCCTGAGTTTCAATACCGGCCAGTGTCTGCCTCTGAATATAATAGTTCAGAATGCGATTGATTACATTAATTCAAACGGACTCAACCCTGCAGATACAGCCCTCTGGATCATGAGAACAAAGCTATCATGCAACCTCTGCATGTTCCCCTGGTTTATGAAAAAAATACTGGAGGATTATGGTAAAGGCATGGAGGATGTTTCGGTTTATATGGGTGACGCCATCTTTTATGACTTTTCATTACAGACTGCCATTAACGCATATCTGGCGTATATGCTGGGTGGTTACATCCGGAAGATAGGCTGCAGCATCCGTCCCTATGAAACTAAAAGCGGAAGTACTGATGCAGTGATACAGGTAACGTTGAAAAAGCTCTACGATGCGTTCCTGTCCGGTACATTGAAAGAAGAAACGGTGAAAGAGATAGTCGCTGATTTTGAAACAATCCCGTTAAAAAGAACCCAACGGCCCAGAGTGGCAGTATTTGGCGATTTATATGTAAGGGATAATGACCTCATGAACCAGAATCTGATAAAAACCATAGAGGAAAACGGCGGCGAGGTCATCACCACCCCATACAGCGAATACATGAAAATAGTTGTTGAACCAGCCACCGAAAGAACGTTCAGGGAAGGCCGTTACAAGGATTACGTCAAGTTTAAATTCCTGAAATCACTTATCCCGCTGGTGGAGGATAAGTACAAAAAGTATTTTTCGAAATATAACGGAGAGATAAAAGCTGTGTCGTCAGGTGAAATTAATGAATGGCTTAATAAATTTGAAATCAATATTTTACATAAAGGAGAATCATTTGAAAATATTCTCAAGATACACAGCCTGGTAACCCAATATCCCGATCTGGACTTATTTATCCAGACTAACCCTTCTTACTGCTGTCCGTCCCTGGTGACCGAAGCCATGAAGTCAAAAATTGAAGAAGTCACAGGCGTTCCTGTTGTCACAATTGAATATGACGGGACGGAAGGACTAAAAAATGAAGACATTATTCCTTACCTGAAATACCGAAAGAAAAAAAAGGTGTCAGCATAAACAATGAAACTGATTTGGTTATGAACAGACAGAATATCAGAATTCCGCAAAAGGGGCTTGAAGGCGACGAAATCATCCCGCAGTTGAAGGAGCTTAAATCAAACGACGCCACATGGCGCGACGGCCGCATGTTCGGTTATGTCTACCACCCCGGGGCCAGGGAGGCAAAGACCATTGAACAGGCCTACCAGCTTTTTTTTCCTGACAACGCCCTTAATCCGTCGCTTTTTGCATCTCTCAGAACACTTGAAAATGAGACTGTTGCAATGGTGGCTGATCTGCTGCATGCCACGGAAGAGTGTGCCGGCAATCTTACCACCGGAGGTTCTGAGAGCATACTCGTGGCCGTAAAGACAGCCCGCGACTGGGCAAAACGTCACAAGCCCTTTATCAAAAACCCCGAGATAGTAGCTCCCGTCACTGTCCACCCTGCATTCTCCAAGGCAGCTGACATGACCGGAGTGCGTATAAGGTTCGCCTCTGTAACCCAAGACAAAAAAGTCAATCCGGCAGATGTGGAAAAGCTGATAAACGGCAATACAATCATGATTGCAGTATCTGCACCATGCTTTCCATACGGGGTTGTCGATCCCGTTGAGGAGGTGGCACCAATTGCATTGAAAAATGAACTGCTACTGCATGTCGATTGCTGCCTCGGAGGGCTGATGCTGCCCTTTGTAGAAAGACTGGGTTACCCGGTTCCTCCGTTCGACTTCAGGGTTCAAGGCGTCACATCAATCTCGGCGGATGTACATAAGTACGGTTATGCATCAAAAGGATCATCAGTGATTCTTTACAGCACTCATGAGCTCAGAAAATTTCAGTATTTCGTCTTCAGCGACTGGCCGGGAGGGCTTTATGCCTCGCCCACCATGCTGGGGACAAGATCGGGAGCGCCAATCGCTGCTGCATGGACTGCCTTAAAGACAATAGGTATGGATGGCTATCTGAAAATGGCCCAGGAGGTAATGAACACAACAAAAAAGATACAGGATGGAATAAACTCCATTCCGGGATTGCGCGTGATAGGCGAACCTGCAATGTGCGTTTTCTCATTTACGTCCGACAGGCATGACATATATCTTGTCGGTGATGAATTGGCTGCAGGCGGATGGAATCTCGATAAGTTACAATTCCCCCCTGCCCTTCACATGACAATATCAAATCTGAACTCGGGCCGTGAGGATGAGTTCATTGCAGCACTGAAAGATGCCGTTGCCATAACAGAAGGACAAAAGATCAAGGCAGCGTCATCACACGTCGTTGTTTACCTGGCAAAGGCCCTCTCTGAATTTCTCCCTGACAAATGGTTCAGAAAACTGTCTTCGAAATTTACGGGGCTGATGAACAAGGGTGAAGGCAAAGCATCAGGGACAGGCGCTGCAGCATACGGCGTTATGGCCTCTATCCACAATCGTGAAAATGTTGACGAGATAATGCTTGATGTGCTTGACAAACTGTATGCGTTATAAGATGGGGCACATGGGGCCGGGCATTAATTTTAAAAGATTCAAAATCGAAGAAATAAAACTTCAGATTATCGGAAGGTTTAAAGATAAATCCAAAAAAGAAGCTAAATTATGAAAAAGAAGAAGCTCACCACAGCAGCCGGCAGGCCGTTCCCGGAGAATGAGGACAGCATGACCGCCGGCCCGAGAGGGCCTGTTTTACTGCAGGATTACTATCTGCACGAAAAACTTGCACATTTTAACCGCGAACGAATACCGGAAAGGGTCGTACATGCGAAGGGAACCGGCGTCTACGGGAAATTTACCGTGACAAAGGATATTACCCGATACACCAGGGCAAAACTCTTCAGCAAGGTAGGCAATTCATGCCGCGTGCTGGCCCGTTTTTCAACCGTTGGAGGGGAAAAAGGCAGCGCTGACACTGAAAGGGATCCGAGAGGATTCGCCATTAAGTTTTATACCAAGGACGGTAACTGGGATCTCGTCGGAAACAACACACCCGTATTCTTTATCAAAGATGCCAAGAAGTTTCCCGATTTTATTCACACGCAGAAGCGTGATCCGAAGACAAACCTGAAGAGCCCGACAATGATGTGGGATTTCTGGAGCCTTAATCCCGAGAGCCTCCACCAGGTAATGATCCTCTTCAGCGACAGGGGAACACCTGACGGGTATCGCTTCATGCATGGGTTCGGAAGCCATACATTCTCCATGGTAAACAAGAAAAACGAGAAAATATGGGTGAAGTTCCATTTCGTTACACAACAGGGCAGTAAAACTCTTACCAGTCCTCAGGCTGAAGAGCTCAGAGGCAAAGACCCCGACTATTCACAGAGGGACCTGGTTCAGGCGATAGAGAAAGGCAATTTCCCGAAATGGACCCTGAATATCCAGGTGATGACTGCTGAACAGGCAAAGATGTTCAGATGGAATCCGTTCGATGTAACCAAAGTATGGCCTCACAAAGAGTATCCTCTCATCGAAGTGGGTGTTATGGAGCTGAACAAGATTCCTGACAATTATTTTGCTGAAGTTGAACAGGCCGCTTTCGCACCCGCGCATACAGTTGACGGCATCGGCCTCTCTCCTGATAAGATGTTGCAGGGACGTATCTTCGCTTATCCCGATGCCCACAGGTACAGGCTGGGAGCCAACTATCAGCAGATACCGGTAAACATGCCTGTTGTTCCTGTTCATAATCACTACAGGGACGGTTCTATGACTGTAAACGGAAATGCAGGCTCTGATCCGAATTATTATCCGAACAGTTTCGACACCACCGAAGCTGACAGGAATTACAGGGAAGCGGCAATAGCTCTTGAATCAAACATGGGAGACACATATGACCGTAACATGAATGATGATGACCACTATACTCAGCCCGGAATTCTGTTCAGAAAAGTGATGACAGATCAGGAAAGGGCCAACACCGTGTCAAATTTCATCGGGGCACTAAAGGGTGTCAAAGGACCCAGGAAGAAGGAAATAATCATGCGTCAGCTCGGTCATTTCCACAAGGCTGACAAGGAACTTGCTCTTCTGGTGGCAAAAGGACTGGGGATCAAGTATCACGCAAAATAACCTGATCAGGACCAACAAAAAACCTAAAAATAAAATGGCACAAAAAGGAAGAGAAATCGTTAAGATGAACGTTGATGAGCTCATCAACCTTCTGAACAAGGCGCTGGCCGATGAGTGGCTGGCCTATTACCAGTACTGGATAGGTGCAAAGGTGGTCAGGGGTCCCATGAAGGATGCCGTGATTGCCGAGCTTGATCTTCACTCAACCGAGGAACTGGCACATGCCGTGCTCCTGACCACACGCATAATTCAGCTGGGGGGCACTCCTGTATTATCACCCGCAGAGTGGATGAAAATAACCAACTGCGGTTATGATGCACCCGCTGATCCATATGTCGAGAAGGTACTTGAACAGAATATAAGGGGAGAGCAATGCGCTATCAAGACTTACAATAATCTGCTTGGTCTCACCCGCGAAGGCGACCCCGTCTCATACAACATGATCCTTGGAATACTCTCCCAGGAAGTTGAACATGAGGAGGATCTGGATGCACTGCGTGAGGATCTGGAGCTGATGCTGGCAAGAAGGCAATAATAAATTAAGAATTAAGAATTAAGAGTTAAGAATTAAGAATTTTTATCAATCAGCAGGCGGAGATGTTCGGATAGGGCGTCTTTCAGTTTTAATATGCCTTATTGTGCACGGTTTTCACGGCCCGGCCTGATGGATCATTCTGATTACGGAATGATTCGTCCCAGGCCAGGGCTTCCGCTGTGCTGCATGCCACTGACGGAACGGAGGGTACGGTCAATGCTGCCGCCTCTGAGGGGAAGTGCTCGGTGAAGAGGGCCCGGTAATAATACTCCTCCTTGTTCATAGGTGTGTTAAGCGGAAACATAAATCTGGCCGATGCCATCATCTCATCGCTCACCTTCCCGGAGGTCATTCCTTTCAAAGTGTCAATCCAGGCATATCCAACCCCGTCAGAGAACTGCTCTTTCTGGCGCCAGACTATTTTGTCGGGAAGGTAATCTTCAAATGCTTTCCTCAGGATCCATTTTTCGATCTTGCCGTTTCCGGCCATTTTGTCTGCAGGATTAATCCGCATGGCGACGTCGAGGAACTCCTTATCAAGGAAAGGCACCCTTCCCTCCACGCCCCAGGCAGCGAGCGCCTTGTTTGCCCTGAGACAATCGTAGAGATGCAGTTTGCTCAGTTTTCGTACAGTCTCTTCATGAAACTCCCTGGGGCCGGGAGCCTTGTGAAAGTAAAGATACCCGCCGAACACCTCATCTGCTCCTTCCCCTGAGAGTACCATCTTCACTCCCATCGACTTGATAACTCTTGCCATGAGGTACATTGGTGTTGCAGCCCTGACAGTTGTAACATCATATGTTTCCAGAAAATAGATCACATCGCGCACCGCATCAAGGCCTTCCTGGACTGTTATATGAATCTCATGATGGACGGTGCCTATGTGATCTGCCACCTCCCGGGCAGCAATCAGGTCGGGCGAGCCTTCCAGTCCCACAGCAAATGAGTGCAACTGTGGCCACCATGCCTCCTTGCTGTCATCTGTTTCTATGCGCCGGGCAGAATATTTCTTGGTGATTGCGGATATAACGGAGCTGTCAAGACCGCCTGAGAGCAGCACTCCGTATGGCACGTCAGACATCATCTGGCGGTGCACTGCCTTCTCGAGCGCATCACGCAACCGGCTGATATCGGATGTCTCATCTTTCACTGAATCATAGGAGGTCCAGTCGCGGCTATACCACTTTGTGAACTTGCCGGTCGTGCTTGAATAATAATGCCCCGGAGGAAAGGTTTCAATTTTCCTGCAGATGCCTTCGAGGGCCTTCAGTTCTGATGCGAAGTAATGATTTCCGAAGATATCCCATCCTATGTAGAGAGGTACTATGCCCATATGGTCACGTGCTGCCATGTAGCAATCGTTTACCTCATCATACAGCACAAATGCAAAGATCCCGTTCAGTTCATCAAGAAAGTCCTTCCCCTTGTCGGCATACAGAGCCAGTATGACTTCACAGTCGGACATGGTCATGAACTCGTATTTACCCTTGTATCTTTCTCTTATCTCACGATGGTTGTAAATCTCGCCGTTAACGCCGAGTATCAGTCTGCGGTCCTTGCTGTACAACGGCTGTCCTCCGGATTCCGGATCAACGATTGAGAGTCGTTCATGTGCTATGATAGCTTTCTCTCCGCAATATATTCCTGACCAGTCGGGTCCCCGGTGTCTCAGTTTTTTTGACATCTCCAAAACCAGGGGTCTCAACTCACCCGCATTTTTCTTCAGCTCAAATACACCGACAATTCCGCACATATAATAAATAATGAATTACGAATAATAGGGAGTAAAAATATCAATAATTGTTAAATAACCGCCATTATGATTAATTTATTAACCTGTAATTGATTTTTAGTTTAATTTTTACAAAACGAAAAGCGACGCCCGAATTGGGCGTCGCCACTACTGCCTATTGCCTGTTGGCTATTACCTCTTATTGTACTGATCAAAGAAATCATTTCCCTTGTCATCGGTCAGAATGAATGCCGGCATGTTTTTTACGACTATTTTTCTGACAGCTTCCATGCCAAGGTCCTCAAAAGCGACCACCTCCACTGACAGTATATTTTCCGCCGCAAGCACAGCAGCCGGTCCGCCCACGGAGCCCAGGTAGAACCCTCCATGCTTTTTGCAGGAATCGATCACCTGTCTTGAACGGTTACCCTTGGCAAGCATGATCATCGACCCTCCGAGGCTCTGGAATTGTTCAACATACCCGTCCATTCTCCCTGCTGTTGTCGGTCCGAACGACCCTGAGGCCATACCCTTAGGAATTTTGGCCGGTCCGGCATAATAGACAGGATGGTTCATGAAATATTCAGGCATGGGTTTGCCCTCGTCAAGCATCTGTTTGATCCGTGCATGGGCTATGTCGCGCGCCACCACCAGTGTACCACTCAGGCTCAGTCGGGTCTTCACCGGGTATTTTGTCAGCTCGGCAAGGATCTCTTTCATGGGCCGGTCGAGGTTTATCTCGACAGGCTTGTCAAGCTCCGGAGCCTTTTCGGGCATGAACCTTTCAGGATGTAGCTCAAGCTGCTCCAGGAAGATCCCTTCAGCGGTGATCTTGCCTTTAATGTTCCTGTCGGCACTGCAGCTTACGCCTATGCCCACCGGGCACGAGGCGGCATGGCGCGGCAGGCGTATCACACGCACGTCATGCACAAAATACTTCCCTCCGAACTGGGCGCCCACGCCATACTCCTGGCATATCAACTCTATCTTCTGCTCCCATTCACGGTCACGGAAAGCTCTTCCTGCAGCGCTGCCCGTGGAGGGCAGACCGTCAAGATAACCTGCTGATGCGAGCTTGACGGTCTTCATCGTAGTTTCTGCCGATGTGCCACCGATGACCACAGCAAGATGATAAGGCGGGCAGGCTGAGGTTCCAAGATCCTCGATCTTCTCGCGTATGAACTTTCTCATTGAGGCCTCATTGAGTAATGACTTCGATTGCTGGTAAAGGAAACTCTTGTTGGCAGAGCCTCCGCCCTTGGCGATAAAAAGAAACCTGTACTCATTCCCCGGAATAGAAATGATATCAACCTGAGCCGGGAGGTTACTTCCGGTATTTTTCTCCTCGAACATTGTCGAGGGTACAACCTGCGAGTAGCGCAGGTTCTTTTCACCATAGGTTTCCCATACGCCCCTGCTGAGGTACTCCGCGTCATCGGTACCTGTGAAGACATCTTCGCCTTTATTGGCCATTACAATTGCCGTACCGGTGTCCTGGCACCACGGAAGCTTGCCCTCAGATGATATCACAGTATTCCGAAGCATTATCCACGCAACAAACCGGTCATTGTCTGTTGCTTCGGGGTCTTTAAGTATGGCAGCAAGCTTCTCAAGATGGGACGTGCGCAAATAAAAATTGACATCGATGAAGGCCTGCCGTGCCAGAATTTTAAGAGCCTCAGGGTCTACCTGGAGAATTTTCCTGCCACAACATTCTGTAACTTTAACGTGGCCAGAAGTCAGATGACGGTAATTTGTTACATCACTCCCGAACTGGAAGGGTTTTTCGTAGATGAAGTCAGCCATGACGGTACGTTTTAGGATTGATCTGATATCAAATATAGTAAGGCATAAGGCAATAGGCAATAGGCAATAGTGGTCTTTATTATTTAGAAATGGTCTAAATAGGGACGTCCTGTGAAAAAAGTCTCTCAGGCCGAAAACGTTTGAAATAACAAATCCAACGCAAACGCCCGAAAAATCAAGGCTAAGGAGCAACAATACGATGTCGGTGAACCGGATTTTAGACTATTTTTGAATACCTTATGACTTGAGTGTAATAATGACTAACCGGTAACAGACTATGAACGTGATCTTCAGGCGGAAACCGCAGCTCTCATTCTGGCAGATATGGAACATGAGTTTCGGGTTTCTGGGTATTCAGATGGGCTTTGCCCTTCAGAACGGAAACGTAAGCCGTATTTTTCAGACACTGGGTGCAGACATAGACAATATCCCCATATTGTGGATTGCCGCGCCTGTGACAGGATTGCTTGTGCAGCCGATAATCGGGCACATGAGCGACAGGACATGGAACCGTCTTGGCAGACGCCGGCCCTATTTTCTGACTGGCGCCATACTGGCCTCCCTTGCGCTGGCGATCATTACAAATTCCCCGACATGGATATTTGCAACGGTGATGCTTTGGATCATGGATGCCTCGATAAACATTTCCATGGAACCGTTCAGGGCATTCGTAGGAGACATGCTCCCGTCAAAACAGCGAACGACAGGGTTTGCCATGCAGAGCTTCTTCATAGGCATCGGTGCTGTAATTGGCGGATTCCTGCCATGGATCCTTGCCAACTGGTTTAACGTACCTGCAGTACCAGGTGAAGGGGAGCTTATTCCTTTCAACCTGAAACTGTCGTTTTACATCGGTGCAGCAGTCCTTCTGGCTGCAGTGTTATGGACCATCTTCAGTACAAAAGAATATTCACCTGCAGAACTGGAAGAGTTTGAAAAGGGCGAGAAAACCGCCAGGGGTGAAGTTATTAAGACTGCAGAGGCACAGAGAACAGAGCTCAGGGCACTGGGTACAGTAAATTTCTACAAGCCGGGGATCATCTGGCTTGCTGTCGGTCTTGTGTCAACGTTTATACTCACAAGGGTCAATCTCGAGAAGGAGTTGTATGTTGTTACCGGCGGCATTTCTCTTTTCGGCCTCCTGCAGCTTTTTGCAGGTATGATGCAATCGACAGGCAACGGGGAAAACGGCCTGAACAGCATTCTGACCGATCTGAAGAGGATGCCTTCTACCATGGGACAGCTGGCCGCCGTCCAGTTCTTTACATGGTTTGCACTGTTCGCCATGTGGATATATACCACCGCAGCTGTAACATCACAGATCTACGGTACCTCTGATACCGCTTCGGCAGCATATAATAAAGGAGCCAACTGGGTTGGTGTATTGTTCGGGGTTTACAGCGGGTTTTCTGCTGTAGTGGCGTTCCTGCTGCCTGTACTGGCCAGGGCCACATCCAGAAAGATTACCCATATGATTTGTTTGTTTATCGGCGGTATCAGCCTTGCTGCCATCAGCCTTATCCACACACCTGGCCTGCTGATCGTGCCGATGCTTGGTGTCGGCCTTGCATGGGCCAGCATCCTTTCAATGCCATATGCCATCCTGACGGGTTCCCTGCCGCATAACAAAATGGGCATCTACATGGGAATATTCAACTTCTTCATCGTCATACCACAGATACTTGCAGCCAGTATATTGGGAAGCATGGTCAAGCATCTCTTTGGCGAAAACACGATGCTTGCGCTTGTGGCGGGCGGAATTTCAATGGTGATAGCTGCCCTGATGGTGAATTTTGTCAAAGACGTTGACGATAAGAGATAGTTATGGATCTTAAGGCATGTATTTTTGACCTCGACGGTGTCATTGTCGATACGGCAAAGTATCACTTCATGGCATGGCGGCGGCTGGCTAAGGAGCTGGGTTTCGAATTCACCCTCGCTGACAACGAGGCTCTTAAGGGTGTCAGCCGTATGGCCTCCCTGGAGATCCTTCTCAGGGTAGGCGGACTTGCCCCGGGAGAGAAGGAAAAAGAAGAACTGGCTGACAGGAAGAACAGGTGGTATGTCGAATTCATTACCGGCATGACCCCTGATGAGATCCTTCCGGGAAGCATCAGGCTGCTGAAGCAGCTGCGTAAGGAAGGCATACTCACAGCCATCGGCTCAGCCAGCAAAAATGCACGTACTATACTTGACGGCATCAAGATCACGGATATGTTCGATGTGATAGTCGACGGCAACAAGATACACTCCGCCAAACCTGACCCTGAAGTATTTATAAGAGGCGCCCGGGAGCTTAACACTGACCCGTCCTGCTGTATTGTTTTTGAAGACGCCCAGGCAGGTATCGAGGCTGCCATTGCCGGAGGAATGAAATGCGTGGGTGTGGGAGACCCCAGGCTTCTTGGAAAGGCAGACCTGGTTATCCCAGACCTTAGAAAAATCACAGTCCGAAAATTAAAAAATCTATAAACCTAAATGACAAATTCCCGCTTTCAGTCTGATGAATGGAAGATCATCGAGACGCGTTTTGAGCCAGACAGAGGTCGTGATTCAGAGAGCATTTTTGCCCTGGGTAACGGCATGATGGGGCAACGGGCCAACTTCGAGGAGAGATACTCGGGTGATACATTGCAGGGTACTTACGTTGCAGGGATCTATTATCCTGACAAGACAGTTGTCGGATGGTGGAAGAACGGCTACCCTGAATATTTTGCGAAGGTGCCTAATGCCCCATCGTGGACGGGTATAGACGTGAAAATAGACGGTGAGCTGCTTGACCTTGCAAAGTGCAAAGTAAAAGCTTTCCGCAGGGTGCTTGACATGAAGGAAGGGTTGCTGACGCGGTCGTTCACTGCGGTCATGCCGTCAGGCAGGATGGCCGGGGTGACCGCGCGGCGGTTCCTCTCCATGAGCGAGCCTGAAAAAGCTGCAATAAGCTATGCGGTCACCATCACCGGCGGCAGCGGAACAGCTGAGGTCACTCCGTGGCTGAATGCCGACGTCTATAATGAAGACGCCAACTATGATGAGAAATTCTGGGAGAAGGAGTCTGCCGAATATGACGGTTTAAAGGCAGCGGTGGTTGCACAGACCCGCAAGACCGCCTTTGTGGTGGCTACGGCGATGGAGAATGCATTCACCGTCAACGGCAAAGCTGTGAAAAACAAGATTTCGGTGAGCACCGGTGAAAAAACTGCTCATTGCACCCTGACCTGCAAGTATAGCGACGGGGATACCATCGAAGTAAAAAAATATGTTGCTGTACTCTCATCTACAAACCATCCCGTGGAAGGAATGGCACGCAAAGCGATGGCATCGGCAGGTGAGGCAGCGAAGAAAGGTTTTGATGCAATGCTTGAAAGTCATATCAAAGCCTGGGCCTCGAAATGGGAGATGGGAGACATTGTTATCAGGGGCGACATAGCTGCCCAGCAGGGTATCAGGTTCAACATATTCCAGCTTAACCAGACATACACCGGTGAAGACCCCAGGCTGAACATAGGACCCAAGGGGTTTACGGGAGAAAAATACGGCGGCAGCACTTACTGGGACACAGAAGCGTTTGTCCTGCCGTTCTACCTGAGCACCGCCGATACGCATGTAGCCCGCAACCTGCTGCTTTACAGGTATAAGCATCTTGAAAAAGCCATAGAGAACGCCGCAAAGCTCGGTTTCACCAGTGGTGCAGCTCTTTATCCCATGGTCACCATGAATGGCGAAGAATGTCACAACGAGTGGGAGATAACCTTTGAGGAGATACACCGCAACGGGGCCATCGCATATGCTATCTACAACTATATAAGGCATACAGGCGACCAGGGTTATCTTTCAGAGTACGGCCTGGAAGTTCTCATTGCCATCTCGCGTTTCTGGGCCCAGCGATGTAACTGGTCGGAAGAGAAAAAGCAATACGTGATCCTCGGCGTTACCGGCCCCAATGAATATGAGAACAACGTCAGCAATAACTGGTATACCAATACCCTGGCTCGATGGACTTTGAAATATACAGTCGATTCACTTGACTGGCTTCGTAAAACCAGTGATGTGAAATTCAACTCGGTCATATCACGCACACGGCTTGATACGGAGTGTGAACTCACTCTCTGGAATGAGATAATAAATAATATCTGGCTGCCGGTGCATTATGACCTTGGCATCTTCCTGCAGCAGGACGGATACATGGATAAGATGCAGCAGACGGTGAAAGATCTAAACCCTGCCGAAAGACCGCTTAACCAGCACTGGTCATGGGACCGTATCCTTCGTTCGGTCTTTATCAAGCAGGCTGACGTGCTTCAGGGAATTTATTTCTTTGAAGACGATTATGAGGAAGAAACCATCAGGCGCAACTTCGATTTTTATGAATCGCGCTGTGTTCATGAATCCTCCCTCTCCCCCAGCATTCATTCGGTACTTGCGGCCAGGCTGCATGACATCGAGAGAGCCTACATGCTTTACCTGCGCACCGCCAGGCTCGACCTTGACGATTACAACAGGGAAGTGAAGGACGGACTTCATATTACCAGTATGGCCGGCACATGGTTGTCTATTGTCGAGGGCTTCGGCGGGATGAGAATACGCAACGACAGGGTGCACTTTAATCCCGTCATACCTGCAGCATGGAGCTCCTATTCATTCATAATAAGATACAGAAACAATCCGCTCCGGGTTGAGGTTAACGGCAAAACTGTTACTGTGGTGAACCTCTCGCAGGAATCCATACCGCTGGCAGTGTACAATGAACAGCTCACGCTCGGACCCGGGGAAGAAAAGAAAATAACCAAATAATGAAGAATACAAGAATTTATTTAATCGCAGCATTGTTCGCACTGGCCATTGTGCCGGGGAACGGACAGGTTATTGAACGTGTTGACCCGCCATCATGGTTCACAGGAATGAAAGAGAGTGCTCTCCAACTCATGGTATATGGAAAGGGGATTGCAGCATATGATGTTAAAGCAGACTATCCGGGTGTCAGGGTGACCACCCTTGTCAAAACGGAAAACCCCAATTACCTGTTTGTTAACCTGGATATCAGCCGGGAGACGCTTCCGGGCAATATTAAACTGATCTTCACAAGCGGCAAAAAAAGTCTCACTCATCAGTTTCCGCTGTTTGAACGGCCTGCAGGTAAGGCGAGGGGTATCAACAGCTCCGACGTGCTCTATCTGCTTATGCCTGACCGGTTTGCCAACGGCGATCCGACCAATGACATTGTCGAAGGCATGACTGAACAGCCTGACAGGAGTAAACCTGGCGGAAGACACGGAGGCGACCTGAGGGGAATAATAAACAGCCTTGACTATCTGAAAGACCTTGGAGTGACAGCTATATGGCTCAATCCATTCCTTGAGAACAACCAGCAAAGATCATCCTATCACGGCTATTCGACAACAGACTTTTACCGTTCTGATCCCCGTAACGGCAGCAATGATGAGTTCAGGCAACTCGTATCACAGGCACATGACAAAGGACTAAAGGTTGTCATGGACATGATTTTCAATCACATCGGGTCAGGTCACTGGTGGATGAAAGATCTGCCCTCGAGCGACTGGATCCACCAGTTCGATGAGTTTACCCGTACGAATTACAAGGCTTCAACATATATGGATCCTTATGCCGCAAAGGAAGACGTAAGACTGATGGAGCAGGGTTGGTTTGCTCCTACAATGCCTGACCTTAACCAGAGCAATCCCCTGGTGGAGACATACCTGACGCAAAACAGCCTCTGGTGGATAGCTTACTCAGACCTCGACGGAATCCGTATGGATACCTATCCGTACCCTGAGCCTGCAATGATGTCACGATGGGCGAAACGTGTCACCGATGAATTTCCGGGATTCTTTATTGTCGGGGAAGTATGGTTTGATGAACCGGCACAAATGGCTTACTGGTCCCTTGACAAGAGAAACAGTGACGGTTACCGCTCTAACCTCCCTTCGGTGACTGACTTCCCGTTATGCTTTGCCACACACACCGCATTCACCTCTCCGGCCAACTCCAACGACGGAGTTGAAAGGCTTTACTCCGTGCTCTCACAGGATTTCCTGTATCCGGAGCCGCTCAGAAACGTAATATTCCTCGACAATCATGACATGACAAGGTTCTTCACAGAGACCGGGAAAAGCCTGAGTGTCTACAAGCTGGGGCTGAGCTTTATTTTAACCACCAGAGGCATACCGCAGTTGTACTACGGGACTGAGATCGTCATGGAGGGTGACAAGAGCAAGGGTGACGGCGACCTGAGGCAAGATCTCCCGGGAGGCTGGGCAGGTGATGCGAAGAATGTCTTCACCGGAGTCAACCTCACTGCTGAAGAAAAGCAAGCTCTCGATTTTACCAGGAACCTCCTCAACTGGAGAAAGGAAAAGGAAGTGATCCATACAGGCAAACTGAAACATTATATCACTGATGACGGACTTTATGTATATTTCAGGTATAATAAAAAGGAAAGTGTAATGGTCATCATCAACAGCAACGATACGAAGAGCAGGACAATCACAAAGGAAAAATACATTGAATCGCTCCGTGGCTTCCACAAAGGACATGAAGTCATCACAGGCAAGACCATTGACGACCTGACCTCGTTTGAAATAGAACCTAAAACAGCAATGATAATTGAACTAAATTAACCTGACCGTAATGAAAGAGCAAATTTTCAAGATTATTATTCTCGTAATCGGCATAGCCGTTGTGGCTGTTTCATGCCGCCCGAAGCCGGTTAGTGTACCGGAACCGCTTAAATCAACTGTCGTTCATGCCGACTGGACCCGTAATATGGTTCTGTATGAGATCAACGTCAGACAATTCTCCGAAGAGGGCACCCTGGCCGGTGTTGAAAAAGCCCTGCCGCAGCTGAAAGAACTGGGTGTTAACGTCCTGTGGTTCATGCCTATATACCCTATAGGTCAGAAAAACAAAAAAGGAGAGCTTGGCAGTTATTATTCTATCAGCGATTATATGGCTGTCAACCCTGAATTCGGTACACTCGATGATTTTAAAGCGCTGGTTGCCAAGGCTCATGACATGGGCTTTCATGTGATCCTCGACTGGGTGGGCAATCACTCTGCCTGGGACAATCCTCTTGCCACCGAGTTCCCCGAATGGTATGAGAAGGACTCGGTTGGCAACTTCGTTTCGCCTTTTGACTGGACTGATGTCATTCAGTTTGATTATACGGCCATGCCGTTATGGGATTATATGGTTGGCGCCATGAAATTCTGGGTTGCCGAGGCCGGCGTCGACGGTTACCGTTGCGACTTCCCGGGACTGGTGCCTGAGGAATTCTGGTTCAGGGCTACCACTGAGCTCAATGCTATCAGACCGGTGCTCATGCTTGCAGAAGATGAACAACATTCCTACCTGCTTGAGAGGGCTTTTGACATGAACTACGCATGGGCGCATCATCACCTGATGAATGCCGTTGCTGCCGGTCAGCGCAGGCCTGCCGCCCTCGACACCATGATGCAGTATGAGCTGCTTTACTATCCTGCAAACTCTTACAGGCTCAGGTTCCTCACCAATCATGATGAGAACTCATGGAACGGCACCATAGACGAAAAGCTTGGTGATGCACAGAAGGTATTTGCAGCTTATCTCTTCACCATTCCGGGTGTACCTCTGCTTTATAACGGCCAGGAGGCTGACCTTGACAAGAGGCTCGAGTTCTTCAAGCGTGATCCTATAGTATGGAAAGAGAGTGATCTGCGTCCGTTCTACACAAAGCTGGTTCATTTGCGCACTTCGCATCCTGCCCTGAGGCACGGAACTGAGGGCGGAGCGCTGGTGACGCTGAAGACAGATCAGAAAAATGTATATGCCTATAAAAGGGAAAAAGGTGATGCGGCAGTGGTCGTTCTCCTGAACCTCAGCAAAAAGCCGCTTAGTGTTAAGCTGAAAGATGGTGAAACAGCCGGAAGTTATACTGAGCTGTTCTCAGGTGAAGTATATGAGCTGGTCAAGGGCAAACCCGTGCAGCTTGATGCCTGGGGGTACCTGGTACTGACAAAATAAATGGCATAGAGCACAGAGCATGGGGACGTCCTCATGCTCTGTTTTATTTACAGCCTGACAATCTTCTTCACCGTCTGCAACCTGCCTGAGGTGACCCTGACATAATATATCCCGCCGGCAAAATCCGAACCATCCAACGGTACCTCGCTGATACCTGCGGGACAGGCGATAATACTCACCCTCGCGCCATCTGCGGAGAAGATCTCAACCGTATGAGGCTGGTAAGCATCGTCACCCGTGTACCTGATCTGTATCTCATCCGTAAACGGATTTGGATACACATCAAACAGGAGCCCGTCATTGCTGTCGTCAGCTGCCTGTGCGTCAATACCCGTCAGGAATGACGGACGTGTCACCAGCTTTGAGGTATATAGCCTGTATTCACCCTGCAAAAGCGAAATTGGCGTATTCTGATTTGAAGCAGTTACATCCAGTGTCGTGCCCTTGAAAAATTCGTACCAGGTGCCTGTTTTCGTAAAATTAGGATCAATTGTCTGCGGTGAGAGGTCAAAATTACCAAGTACAACCACATCCATATCAGCATCCTGAATATTCACCCTTTTCATTTTGCCGGCCTGGTACAGCGAGTAATTGTCTGATGAGAAGGCCGGATTGTTTTTTTTCAGTTCTATAAGGGCTGCGAAATTATTATAGAGATTTTTTCTGTCAGGCTCAGTATAAAAATCCCACCTGACAGGCTTTGGCCCGAGCGGGTCGTTGTTGTAATTGAAAGCATAATCATAACCCAGCTCCTGAAAATGCCATAACATCTTCGGGCCTGGAATTGTAAGGAAGAATGTCGCACACAGCTTAACCCTCTTTAGGGCGGTCTTGAATTCCTTTATATCATAACCTGTGACCGCCTGGCCGCCGGTCAGGTTCAGGTACATGATTCTTTCCTGGTCGTGACTCTCCATGTAGTCTACAACGGCAGGCACAGACCAGCCCAGGTTCTTCCATGATGCTTCCGAAAAATCTGCGGAATTGCCCTTTGAAGCTTCCTGATACCTCCATTTACCGTCACCCCACAGAAGGAAACCATCAGATGCAAGCTCCATTTCTTCTGTATTGCCGGAAAAATGTTCAAGGATCAGCGCAGCGTCAGGATTGTATGACCAGATCTTATCGCCGATACGTTTCAAAATAGCAATCCTGGAAGGATCATATGCCGACATGGCGGCATCGGTGCTGGTTGGTGTATTTGTAAATCCTTTTGTAAAGTCAAATCTGAAGCCGTCAACTTTAAACTCGCTGATCCAGTAATGACAGACGCTGTCAACAAATTCCTGAGTGACATTGCTCTGATGGTTGAAATCATAGCCCCAGCTGAAAGCAGTGTGAGGCGCAGTGACATTGAACCATGGATTGTCTGAAGCAGGTTCGTTGGTGCTGTTGTTGAAGTACATCCTCACCAGTGGATTGCTCCCGTATGCATGGTTAAGCACCATGTCCATAATAACAGCCATTCCGCGGCCATGGCATGAATCGATCAGTTCCTTGAAACTGTCAGCCGTACCGTAGTACTTATCAACGGCAAAATACATTGAAGGGTTATACCCCCAGCTGTTGTTCCCTTCAAACTCATTTACAGGCATGAATTCGATAGCATTCACTCCCAGCCTGTCAAGGTAATCAAGCGTATCACGGATTGTTTTGAAATCGTGCGCAGCAACGAAATCGCGGACAAGCAGCTCGTATATGATAAGATCATCCTTTGCCGGAGGGGTGAACGTGCTGTTATCCCACACATATTGTGCCTGGCGGGTCCGGAAGACAGCCACCAGGCCGTCAGCCTTTCCGTCAGGATAAGGCTTGAGATCAGGGTATGTTGCTGCATCTATATATTTGTCATTCGACGGGTCAAGCACCTTCGTGGTGTATGGGTCTGGTATCCGTATTGTTTCATCGATCATATACTGAAAACCGTACTCTTTTGCAGGATCGAGACCTGAAACCGCCAGCCAGAACCAGTTGCCGTCAGGGCTTTTTTTCATGAAGCCCGCATCAGAGTAGAGCCAGTCGTTGAAATCGCCCATCACAAAAATGCTGCTCTTGCCCGGTGCGTAAATAAGGAAGCTGGCGCTGTTATCACCCGTAACATTGACCCCGGGTTTCAGTCCGGCCGGTACCGCTTCAGTCACGGCTGGTGTCCGTATGAAATAGAAGGCCGAATCCGCCTTCATGACATTATTATACCATGCCCTTACCAGCAGCCTGAAGAGGCCCGATCCTCCGGCAGTAATATCATACGCGAGCGTTGAAGAAGTGACTTTTGTGATCCTGGCGTTGTTCTGCAGTAGTATCATGGAATCGCATACAGACGCCGAAGCCAGTACAGGGATCACCTGCCCGGGATTCACGATTGAAGTATAGCTGTCGGGTTGCGAGAGCAGTAACTGAAAGGTGGCAGCCTCGCTCACATCGTAAAAAATATCAGTCCCGCCAACGTCACGGCCTGTTACAGAGCCTCCGGAATTTCTGAAGACAAATGCAAGCTTAAGTATCTTCTCTCCTGCCGGGACACCATAAAATTCCCGGATCGATGGCGAAATTGTCAGAGTATAAACATTTGCAGACACTTTTGTGAGCTTCGCTTTTGGCAGATTAGTGCCCCATGCTGCAATAACGTATTTCCAGTCTGATCCGCCTGTGCTCAGGTCAGTGATCACTCCCGTATGTGCATAGACATCGTCACCGGGATAATCTTTAAGCCCCATGTTTCCCTTATCTGCGTTGAAAGTGATTACAACAGCATCTGAAGATGTGGGAAACACCGGATTGACGGTAATAACCTGTGAATTCACTGTTAAGCTCCACTCAAGCAACGCAATGATCAGTACTGGCAGTTTAGCTTTCATCGTTCATCTTTTAGTGGGGTGATAAAATGCATTTACTTTTGAAAATAATCAAAAACCTCTTCTAAAGCAAGAAGAGGTTTTTGATATTAAAGAACTATGCGGCAGAAACCGTTATGTTACTTTGGTTTCGGCCTAGTTAATTGTAGCCACCTTTGTCCAGGGATTCAGCGTAATTGTATGTAAGCCGACGGTAATACCAATATTGTCACCTCCTGGTGTAAGGGCAGAAAGACTGCCTCCGAGATTATAATCCCAGCTGTCATTGGCCCTGAACTTGATGTTACCGGCAGTTCCAACATTAAGTGTTATTTTAAAGACTCCATTAACCGGATCCCATGACATGTTCGTGTCATCAGTCCAGCCACCCGGGGTTGCATCTCCGATGATGCCCCATCTGTCTGCCCTGTATGTATATTCCTGAGGATGACTCAGATCAAGGGTGATGGCATACACATCAGCCAAAGTTATTGAAATGTTGTCACCACCGGCAACAAGGTTCTGGCTTCCTGCAGGAGCGCCATAATTGTAGCCCCAGTCATGGTTAGCCCTGAACTTGATTGCACCAGCGGTAAGATTCATTGCGCCCATCCATATTCTGAGTGTAGGATTGTAGGTCAGCGCTGTCTCATCTCCCCATAATCCTGGTGTGGCATCTCCGATAAGACCCCATACCGTTGCAACGGCGGTATATGTCATAGGATTGACAGCGGCATTTACATTGATTTTATAATATCCTGCTGGTGATGCAATGTTATCGCCTGATTCACTTAACGTGCCCGGAGTTGTGCCAGCGGTGTAGTTCGGTCCTGACCAGTCGTTCTGGGTTGCGAACTTCCATTGGTTTGAAGCACCGGCCATATAAACATATCCCTCGATTGCATCCGGAGCAGTGATAGTGCTCTTTATCTGGGGTGAAGACCCTGGTGACCAGTTCGCCAGTCCTGCTCCAGGATAGCTGGCTTCAACATAATCTCCCGGTACATTCCATGTGCGGGTGTTTGCCAGCGTTGTAAACTGAATATCACTTCCGTATACGGTTCCTTTACTGTTGGTGCAATAAGCGCGCACATGATAGGTCGTATAGAGTGTAAGTCCGGTCAGGTTGCTTACAAATGCACCTGTTCCCGTACCACCTGCAATAACGTTATCAGTCACGCTGGGATTGGCATTCATGCTCCAGCAAAGGCCTCTTGCACTAATGGTGCCTCCGCCATCATAAGTAACGTTACCGCCTGAGACTGCGGAGATCTTGGTGATCGCCGTCACCGCTGTCGTTGTAACTGTCGGCAGGTCAGTATCTGTATTGAATGTAACCTCGGGACCGTATCCGGTACCAGCGCTGTTGGTTGCATAAGCACGTACATAGTATGTCTTGTTGCCAAGCAGGCCTGTCATTGCGCTTGTGAATGCACCCATACCTTCACCGTTTGTGGTTTTGCCTTTTGCAATGGTAGGGTTCGTTGCAATATCCCAGCAGATACCCCTTGCAGTCACATCAGCTCCGCCGGAAACGGTCACTTCGCCTCCTCCGGCAGCTGAGTTACCGGTAACTGCAGTTATTGCTGCAGTTGTAAGGGTCGGTACTACCGGCAGGGTGGTAAAGGTCATCTCTTCACCGTAAAATGTGCCTGTCGGTCCGACAGCATATGCGCGTGCAAAATACTGCGTGGCATAGTTCAGTCCTGCCAGAGCCACATCAAAAGTGGCTGATGCAAGTGACCCTGTGTACAGGGTCTTTGACTTTGCCACTGTGGGATTAGCTGCAATATCGTAGCAGATGCCCTTTTCGGTAAAGCCGTCGCCCTGAGCTACAACAAATCCCTGCACCACGGCCGAATTTGATGTGATACTGTTAATCTTGGCCGTCGCAAGCTGCGGGTCAAGCCTTACATTCGATGTCTCCTTTGTACAGCCGGCATAAAGTATTGCGGCAGCCACAGGGACCATCATCATTTTGTATATTGATTTTATTTTCATAAATCTTTCTTTTAGATATTCTAAGGACTAGTTTTTAACCAGGGTGCATTTACCTGCTTCGGTAGGCCCTGTTGGTTGCGTGATAGTCAGTGTGATGTCATAAATGCCCGCTTCAACGGTAATATTATTACCGTCATGGAAAAGGTCATCCAGTTTACCTGTATTTGCCTTATTGTATCCAATGTTCCATGACCAGCCGTCATTAAGTCTGAATTTTATATCTCCGGCAACGAGAGTCATATCATTTAAATACCAGGTACCAGTCGCGGCGTCATAATCCATTTTCGTGTCAGGGCTGTTCCATCCATTTGGTGTTGCTGAGCCGACAAGCCCGATCATATAGGCTTCGACCTTGTAAGTCAGTGCGTTGACATCGACTGTAAGCTTATGCCATCCGCTGGCTGCAACGGTAATGCCCGCACCGTTTACTGCAAGTGCAGATCCGCTGGCTCCATATTCAATACCTGAATCCGGATCAACCAGGGTAAACGGTTTGGCAGCATCAAGCTTAACGTAGCCAAAATATTTACCGTCACCCTTGGCTGATTCGATCTTCTGGGTCAGGCCTGAGTCTTTCAGGTCAAGACGTGGAAGACCATAGGTAGTAACAGCTGCTGTTTTGGCAGCCGATGAATACACCATCGGATCAGCTGTAGTACCGGGGGCACCGGTACCGGCATCCACAACCAGAACAGATCTGATCCGGAAGTCAGCCGAAGAGACTGCGTCTGCCGGGAACAATCTAAGAAGGATCCCGTTCAGATCACTCTGGGTGATTTTAATAGAAGTATCCTGAACCCCTGAATAAACAGTTACTGCATCAGCAAAAGCATTTCCTGCGGCGCAAGCCTCAAGGACATAATTAGCTGAAGCCTGGAATCCCGGATCAACTGGAGTACCGACAAACTCAAGCACCTCTGCAGCGTTGGCCCTCGAAAGGGTCAGGTCAGGCACTGTCTTGAGCGTCGGAGCAATCGGGCTGGTCATTATCACGACTTTTGTACCGTCTTCTTCACAACCCGTGAAAAGGCCGAGTAACCCGATGAACGTCAGATATATTATTAAATTTTTCTTCATTGTTCTGTATTTTTAAGATTAATAACCGGGATTATTCACTCCGTTATAATTCGGATTGGCTGACAGTTCATCACCGGGGATCGGGAAGAGATCCATGTGTTCGGAAGTGCTCAGGCCTGCGAAGGTGCCGCCTTTCCACTGCCAGAGGTATTCCCCGCCGGTAAATTTACCGAAGCGTACAAGGTCCGTGCGTCTCTGTGCCTCATAATAGAATTCGCGGCAACGCTCGTCACTTATGAAATCAAGGTCAAGGTCAGTAGAAGTAATGTTACCTGTAGTATTACCGTATGCCCGCTCCCTTATCAGGTTAATATCAGTCACAGCTGCATCGATATTTGCACCTCCACCCAACCTGAAGAGTGCTTCAGCCCTCATCAGATATGCGTCAGCCAGCCGAAAGATCGGAAAGTCGGTGCACGCGTAGGCAGCGCTGTAGTTTGCCGGCTGGCTTCCGTCAGCGTTCTTTGCCGTAAATTTATAGACACCAATTCCGTAGTCACCGCTTGATGATGCGCTTGGGATATTCATCGATTTCTTCATTTTCAGGAAGACGCGCTTGTCTTTGGCCTGTGAAAAGGTAGGATCAGTAGCAGGTACAGGAACATTGCCGTAAGTTGCAATTGTGTCAACCAGGATGTTCATGAAATTTACCCTTGCACGGTTGCCGTTCCAGTTTGTATTGGAAGTCAATCCGTGGAAATCCTCAGCCCTGATATAGGTTGCATCGCTTGATGACTCTATAATGAAGGTTGTGCCAACATACCCCTGTGTAAATATGCCGTCCTGTTCCCATGCAAAGATCATCTCGGGATTATGGGTGGCGTCATTGTCAGCGCTGAAGTTCTGCCTGTAATTAGTTGCAAGCGAGTATTTTCCGCTGCTGATCACCTTGTCGCAGTAGGTTTTGCAGTCTTCCCATCTGGCCGTTCCCGTGTATACTTCAGCGTTCAGGTACAGTCTTGCAAGGAGCATCCATGCTGCTGCTTTGTCTGCCTGGGGATATGAGAACTTGGGTTCTCCGAGAAGGTTTTGCACCTCGAGCAGTTCAGATTCAACATAGTTGAAAATCTCCGTTCTTGTAGCTATCTGGGGGAAGAATTTGCCGACGCCGTCTGCTTCAGTCGTGAAGGGGAACTTGCCGAAAAGGTCAATAGCCCAATAATAGGCCAATGCCCTCAGGAATCTTGCTTCAGCCTGGTATTGTGCAACCTTGGGGTCAGTATTTCCCTGGGTTTTAACAATAAAATCATTGGCGTATGTGACACTGAGGCTGAGACGCTGAAACAGAGCCGTGAGGAACTGGTTGGTGGGGCTCCATGTCATAGTGTTAAGGTCAGCTATACCAGCATCGCCCCATCCGCAGATAGCCTCGTCAGTGGTTATCTCCTGAAGGTTCCAGAGAGCCCTCATGGTGGTGAAGAAGTTCTCGTCAGATGCTGCTATATCAGCACCTCCATTAGCACCCTGCCCTGAGATTATGAAGCTGGCATAGATCTTACCAAGCACCTCCTGCATATAAACAGGATCATCGCCCAGGTTCCCTGCCAGTATTCTGGTCGGGTCCTTCGGGGTGACGTCCAGGTCTTTCACACACGATGAGATCATCAGTGCAGAAAGTATAATTCCGAATATTACAATCTTTTTATTCATATCTGCTTATCATTTTACAAATTAAAAGGTAAGCCCTAAGCCTACTATATAGGTGCGGGGTCTCGGATAGAAATTGCTGTCAAAACCACCGGAGACCTCCGGGTCAAGGCCGCTGTACTGTGTTAATATCAGAGCATTCTGCACCGTGAAGCTGAGACGTGCACCGATTGCACCGAACAGGTTGTCGAACCTGTATCCTGCGCTTATGTTGTCAAGTTTCAGGAATGATGCATTCTCTACATAATAATCACTTGTAAACTGACGCTTGACAAAATTAGTCTCGGCCAGTGCCTTCGTGAAATTCTTGAAGTAGCCTATCTGGTACAGCTGGTCATAAGATGCACCTGATGCCACATTGTTTAAAACATAGTTGCCTATGCTTCCGCGGGCTGAGGCTGAGAGATCGAAGTTCTTATACTCGAATCTTGCCGAGAGGCCAAGTAGCCAGTCAGGGGCGGGGTTATGGTAGATGTACTTGTCAGCATTATCTCCGTTGACAACTCCTCCCTCACCAGAGAGATCAACATAAAGGCCTTCGACAGGATTGCCGTTATCATCATAAACCTGTTTGTTTACAAAGAATGATCTGACCGGATAACCGACTCTGGTCACTTGCCTGACGCCTTCAAAACTGGTTCCGTAAGTGACACCTATATAATTGGGGTCATCGGTGATCAGCAGTTTTGTCACTTGGTTCTGGTTATAGGTTGCGTTGAGACCTATTGTGAGTGACATATCTGTCGTTGAGACCGGAACCACATTAAGAGAGAGCTCAATACCCCTGTTTTCCATGCTGCCCACGTTTGTGAGAAGAGTGTTCGAGAAGTTGCTTCCGCTGGGTATCGTAACCGTATTCAGCATATCATTGGTAATCCGCTTGTATACATCAAGCGAGCCGGTGATACGGTCAGCCACAAAGGCGAAGTCAAGACCAGCGTTCAGGGTGGTTGTCTCCTCCCATTTTATATCAGGGTCATACGCATTAGGCCGCAGGGTTGGCAGGAATTGTCCTCCGATTGGATAGTAAGAACCTGCCGATGCCTCCCTATACACTGCCTGGGCCGGATAATCATTTCCGACATCCTGCTGTCCCGTAATACCCCAGCCTAACCTGAGCTTAAGGTCGGTGACAGCTTTAACATTTTTCAGGAAAGACTCATTATTGATTTTCCATGCCAGGGCAACTGACGGGAAGAGCCCCCAGCGGTTATCCTCTGCAAAACGTGATGATCCGTCTTCACGAACCGTGGCAGTAAGAAAATACTTCTCATTCAGTACGTAATTCACACGGCCGAAGAATGAGACAAGGTAGTTCTCAGTAATATATGAGGAGCTGTCTGACTTCGTGTATTGCTGATGCTGTTCGTCAATTATACCACGGGTATAGTTGTCGCCCTCCCTCTGAAAATGCTGCCATGAATATCCGGCAGTAGCATCGATCCTGCTGCTGATGCTGTTCAGATCTCTTGCATAGTTAAGATAGAAATCCAGGAGGTTATTTCTGTTCGTTCCGCTGTAATCAGTAAGCCTGCCATTCAAAGGGCTTGTAAGTGTTTGCGGAGAAGTAACGGGCCTGTTATTATGCCCGTCACCCGTCGTATAATCAGTACCCACGTTAAGGTTGGCGTGAAGCTCCGGGAGGAAAAACATTGCATAATCAAGCTGAATGTTCCCGATAAATCTGTTAACTACCGACCTGTTATCTACGGCCAGGGCCTGTTCAACCGGGTTGGGTGTGCCAAGGTTGGCTCCGTAATTTTCCCACTGGTAGTATCCGGCAGAAGTTTCATTGCCATCCATTACAGTCTGTGTTGGGTCCATACTGACAGCCGATCCGATAGCTCCGGAGTCACCAAAGTTCTGGTGCGTATTCATCCCTTTAATGTTAAGGTTGACCTTAAGAGCATCACCGAAGAAGGTAGGGTTAAGATTCAGAGAGCCGGTGAACCTCTTCATATCAGTGTTTTTCAGGATACCATTCTGATCAGTGTATCCGACCGAAAAACGGTACGGGAAGGTTTTGACAGCCCCTGCAAGGCTAAGGTTATGATCGCTTGATATGGCTGTGCGGAAGATCTCCTTCTGCCAGTTCGTGTTCTGCGAACCCAGCAGGCTGAGGTTATCAATATCGTAGAGACCGCTTTGAGATTTCTCGAGGGCGATCTGCCTCATTTCATCACCTGAAAAAACATCAACGAAAGCTATTGCATTGGCCGCCGAAACATTTCCGTCATAGGAAACAGTTAACGGCGTTCCGGCCTTGCCTTTCTTGGTTGTTATCAGGATAACGCCGTTTGATGCCCTTGAACCGTAGATTGCGGTTGCAGAGGCATCCTTGAGAATTGTAAAGGTCTCAATATCATTGGGATTGACAAATGAAAGGATGTTTGAGCTTCCTGACACGTTGTTGTTGCTGATAGGCACGCCGTCAACAATGATCAGCGGGTCATTCGATGCATTCAGAGATGATCCGCCGCGGATACGTATGGTAGCGCCGCTTCCCGGAGCACCGCCGGGTGTGGTGATGACAACACCGGCTGTCTTACCGACCAGCAAGTCCTGGGCCGAAGTGATGGCTCCCTTGTTAAAGTCCTTTGAGCTTACGGCCGTCACCGATCCGGTCCTGTCACTCTTTTTTACAGTGCCATAACCGATGACCACGACTTCATCAAGAGCCTGCACATCTGTCTGCAGGGCTACATTGACAACCGTCTGATCACCAAGGGTCACCTCCTGCTGAAGGTAACCGATAAAGGTGAACACAAGTACATCCCCGGGCTTTGCCTGCAGGGAGTATTCTCCGTTTATGCCGGTAATAGTTCCCGTCAGTGTACCTTTGACAACGACGTTTACACCAGGTAAAGTCGATCTGTCGGCAGCATCGGAAACTGTTCCTGACACTCTTACCTGTTGCCCGAAGACAACAAGACTCATCATTATGCCGAAGGTCAGCATGAAGAGCCGTTTTCCAGATAGTTTCTCCATAAATAGATTAGTTTAATTAGAGTTTACAGAATAATTATTATTGCTTAATCAGATTTGTTTCAATTTGGGCTGTTAAAATTCGTCCTTTTTAATCAGTAAACCAACACTTTCATCGCTTTTTTCCGCAAACGTTACCGCAAACGTTTGAAGTCATATTAAAGCATTAGTTTGGAAAATTCATTTTATTATCTTTACCGACGTGACTTTTCAGAATTATGGGGAAAGAAAATATTACAATTAAGGACATTGCCCGGGAGCTTGGAATATCTCCTTCCACAGTGTCAAGAGCGCTGAAAGATCATCCCGATATAAGCAAAGCCACGCGCGACGCTGTGAATGAGCTGGCTGAGCGATGGAACTACAGGCCTAACCCTATAGCCCTGAGCCTTAAGAGCGGGTCTTCGAAGACCATCGGTGTGATCATTCCCGAAGTGGTGCATTATTTCTTCTCAACTGTGATCAGCGGGATTGAAGATGTTGTATACCAGAGAGATTATAATATGATCCTCTGCCAGAGCAATGAGATGTGGGAACATGAGGTCAAGAATATCAGGACTCTTCTTTCAAGCCGTGTTGACGGCATCCTCGCCTCGGTAGCCAAGACCACCACGGACTTTGGTCATTACAGAAGCATTCTGGAGAAGAATATACCACTTGTTTTCTTTGACCGCGTTGCCGAGGAGATCGAGACGGACAAGGTGGTTATTGATGATGAGGCAGGCGCTTACAAAGCCGTAATACATCTTCTCCGCTCAGGAAAGAAGCGCATTGTTCACCTTGCCGGTCCGCCTCAGCTTGCCATTGCCCGCCACAGGCTCAGCGGGTACCTGAAGGCGATGAAGGAGTACAGGCTGACACCGTCAAAGGACGACATCATTAAATGCGACGACATAGAATGCGCAGAGACCACAATACCCGGGCTCCTCAGGAGAAAACCCATGCCCGATGCCTTCTTTGCTGTCAATGATCTGACGGCAGCACAGGCGCTGATGATAGTGAAACGCCATGGTCTTAAGGTACCCGGTGATATTGCCGTTGTCGGTTTCACAAACAGCCAGATTGCGACTTTGACTGACCCCGGACTGACTTCGGTTGATCAGAAAGGATATGATATGGGCCAGATGGCTGCACAGCTTTTACTTGACCGCATCGAGAATTACAGAGCTCCCCTGCAGACAAAGGTCATAACATCGGAGCTCGTAATCAGGGGCTCTTCCTCAGCAGGTCACAAATAGTCTGTAAGCTTCCCCTTCACTCCTGCCCTGATACCCTTCGGCGTCTCAGCCAGGGTGCAGCACTCAGCCACCGGGTCATGCTGGAATAACAATATATAATTGTTCTGTAACGCTTCGGCAAGCAATTCCTGCTTCTCAGCTATCGTAACCAGCGGAAGCAGGTCATATGCCATGTTCCAGAGAAGGGGTACATGCGCAGTGGTCGGAATAAGATCTCCGGTGTAGACAAACACACGGTCGTTGTACCTGATCTCCGGTACTATCAGCCCGGGTGTATGGCCGTAACATATCCTTATGAGCTATGCCGGGCCACCGTTCGCCATTGTCTTCAATAAGGCTCAGCCTGCCGCTTTCGCCGAAAGGATTTAAATTTTCAGTCAGGTAGGCATCTTCCTCCCTGGGATTATTCTCAATGGCCCATTCCCACTGTGCACGGCTTACGTGGTAGGTTGCGTTGGGAAATACCGGCGACTGACCTCCGTCAGGGCTGTTGACAAAACATCCTCCGCAATGATCAGCATGCATGTGTGTAAGAAGAACATCCGTAATATCCTCCGGCTTGTAACCGCATCCGGCAAGTCCGCCGATAAGTCCGCTGCCACCATGGAGGTGCGCATGACGAAAAAACTTTTCGTCCTGTTTGTCGCCCCAGCCTGCGTCAACCAGTATGATATGGCCGTCAGTCTCCACTACGAGTGAATTAAGTGACAGGACAATGGTGTTGTTCTCATCGGCAGCGGCTGACCTGCTCCACAGGGCTTTGGGGATGACACCGAACATGGCGCCGCCGTCAACCCTGAAATTTGAAATATTAAAGAGAGATAATTTCATTTATGGTTCTTTAATCACGTGCAAGATAGCCAATTTTGGTATTTTTGCCGGAAGGAATCCATGACCATGAAAGTACACTTCATAACTGCCATTATAATGCATGCGTTCAGGCACAACAATATACCTTTTGATTATTCGGACGGATCAGTGACTAATGGTTTTGAGATCCTGGTGGATCTGAATAGCGGTTCCCGGATAGCTGTAATCGAAGGTGATGAGCATGCCTCCCCGCCAACTGATCGCCTGACGGAATTTCATCTGTACAAGCCTCACATAGCTGTCATTAACAATATATCAGGAGATCACACGAACATCATTCCCACCTGTGAGGACTACTATATGCAGCTCTCCGTTTTTGCATCGACGATAATGCCTGGCGGATCTTTGCTCTATTATGTCAATGACCCGGAAGCGGCAAAAATCGCTGCTGACTGTCGTGCTGATATAAGGAAAGTGCCGTATGATATTCACGGTTACATGGTAAACAAGACCGGCTGTTACGCCGTGACAATAAACAGGATGGTGAAGGTGGAGTTCACCGGGGAGCAAAATATGCAAAACCTCAGTGCAGCGCGGGAGGTCTGCCTGGAAGCCGGCCTGACTGAAGATCAGTTCTACGCTGCGATTGGCTCAGGATTATCGGTAACGGCATGCAACCCTTAGCAGAAAAATGTGTCAATACAAAAAAAGTGATGCATCCCGATCTTCACACAGTATTAATGGCCTTCATGCTGACCCTTTTTGCCGGTGATAATCATGTTGCTATTTAAGTAAACAAAAATCTTTCTTTTATGTTCTCTTTTTTTAATTTCGTGGTTCATTAATTAAAATTTTTCATGATGAAGAAAACATTGATTATTATGTTGATTTCAGGAGCGGTCGCTGTTGGCGCACATGCACAGAGTTACAAATCAGCAATCGGCCTCAGATTAGGTGATCCGACAGGTGTTACCTTCAAGACATTCATATCGAAGACCAATGCGCTTGAATTCCTCCTGGGTACAGGTTACTGGGGAAATAATCTGGCAGTCGCCGGTTATTACGAGTGGCAGAATCCCACCGGATGGACACCCAACCTTGACTGGTTCGCCGGCCCTGGAGTACATTTCGGATTCTGGAACCAGACATACCAGGATGAATACTCATCAGGAGTACTGTTCGGTATAGACGGTGTGGTTGGCCTGGAGTATACGCTGGTGGATATTCCGCTCAATTTTGCATTCGGTGTAGGACCCTCCATCCAGTTCACAGGCGGGCCTGACCCGTTCTACTGGAACGGAGGCATTTCTGTAAGGTACGTCTTCTAGGTTATATTTAAACGCCCATTTAATGGCGGACACAAGGCGGGAAGTCTTTTTTGGCGAAATATTTTGCAGTTCAAAAAAAAGCTACCATCTTTGCATCCGCTTTTTTAAGTTCTTTAAGGTCCATTCGTCTAGTGGTTAGGACGTCAGGTTTTCATCCTGGTAACAGGGGTTCGATTCCCCTATGGACTACAAAAAATCACATTATTTTTCGCAACCGCTTAGAATTAATAATTTCAGGCGGTTTCTTTTTTTACAGGTACCCAAAATGTACACCTGGACTCCCGGAACAGGGTTGAAAGCCAGGACTTCTTTTAAACTTTTAGCAGCGGCCATCTGCCAACATGACAAATTCACCTGGACAATGACCTAACCATAAAAGGGTTATTGAAATTCTGCAAAATAAATCAACCGAATGGTTCCCATTTTGGGAATTAATTTCTATCTTTGCCACAGATAACAAATTAATGGAGCGAATTTTTGCAAAAAGTACTCTTAGACAGTTTTGGGAGAAACACTCTGATACTGAACAGTACTTAAAGACATGGTATGACACAGCCATGAACTCATACTGGAAAACTCCCAATGATGTTAAGAAGACTTATGCAAATGCAAGTATTTTAAAGGACAGCAGGATTGTTTTTAATATTAAGGGCAATTCCTACAGACTGGTAGCAAAATTCAACTTTGAGAAACAATGGATCTTCATCAGATTTATTGGTTCTCACGCTGATTATGAGAAAATTGATGCAAACACGATTTAAAAAAATAAAACGATGAATATAAAACTGATTAAAACGGAAGCGGATTACCAGAAAGCTCTTAAGAGACTTGAGGAAATATTTGATGCTAAAATCGGTACGCTCGAAAGTGACGAGGCAGACATTCTGGGATTAATGGTTGACGATTACGAAAAGAAAAACTACCATATAGAAGCTCCGGATCCAATTGAGGCAATAAAGATCAGGATGGAAGAAATGCAACTGAAACAGGTTGATCTTGCCGATGTTATTGGTGGAAAAAACAGGGTTTCTGAGGTTCTTAATCGCAAACGCAAGTTGACCGTTGAGATGATCCGTAATCTTACAAAAAGATTAAACCTTTCACCCGGACTCCTAATCCGGGACTACAAACTAGCTGGATAGAAATTTGTGCCGGACACCTGCATCGTCACAGCTTCGATGCTAAAGAGCCAGCCCGGAGTACTCGCTGTGACCGGAACAAAAATGGATTACATATTTAAACCACTGCCTAATTTTTTATTCAATATGAAAAGACTACCATTTGTATCAGTTTTAGTGACGCTGCTGGCGGCATTCAATTATGCTTCGGGCCAGGATCTGAAACTCAATGATCTTGAGTATTTCGAGACGCAGGGCGTCAATGTCCTCGTTTACAGTAACCTTTTTACCGGAGGTTTTAACGATGAAAAAAACGCCGGTATAGAATTGATCCACCATGGTGTCAGAACAGCACAAGGGGGTGCCGTGAGACTTTCAAACACTCCGGAGCAATGGGATCTTGTGCCTGCAATGACGACCCGGAAGGTAGACCGTAAATCGAACTCAATTGAGGTTGCCTTAAGGTATGACGATTATGATTTTGATTCGCGGGTGGTTGTCACAGCCATGGGTAAGGGTGTTGAGATATCTGTTTACCTCGATAAGCCCGTTCCCGCCGCACTTGAAGGGAGTGCCGGATTTAATCTTGAGTTCCTGCCCTCGCAATACTGGGGAAAGACCTATATAATGGATGGGCGCCTTAATCGATTCCCGCGCTATGTGGCAGGTAACACCGTTACGAAGCCTGACAGTATAAAGCCTAAGCAATTCAGAGGGTATGTGACTTACGATGACAGGGGAACCGGTAAATTTATCGATCCGCTTCCTCTCGAAACCGGCCGTACCTTTCTCCTGGCTCCTGATGAACCCGGACGTCTGGTAAAGATCTCCTCGCCGGATGCAGATCTGATGCTTTTCGACGGCCGTGTGCTGGCACAAAACGGCTGGTTTGTCGTTCGCAGCATACTTCCGGCAGGAAAAACAGGCAAGGTTTTGACCTGGACCGTTGAACCAAATGCCATCAAAGGCTGGATAAGAGAACCGAATATCGGTTTCTCGCAGGTGGGCTATCTCCCGTCTCAGCCCAAAGTCTCTGTCATTGAACTTGATAAGAAAGACAAACCGCTTGCAAAAGCATCGATATATAAGGTAGGCGACGACGGTAATGCTGCAAAAGTATTCAGCGGCAAAATCATACCCTGGGGCGACTATTACAAGTACCACTACGTGAAATTCGATTTTTCATCAGTAAAGACACCGGGTATATACTATATTCAGTACGGCAGGTTTAAAACGAATAACTTCTTAATAGATGACAGCGTTTACGACAAGATCACCGAGGCCACCAGCGATATATGGATTCCAATACACATGAATCACATGTCTCGTAAACGAGGCATACAGGGTGTGGCATGGCGAGCCTTTCAAGGAAGGTTATCTCCAGGCTCCGCCGAACACCGATCACTTCGACCTGCATTGGCAGGGACCAACAACAGATACCAGATATAAGGCGCTGGAATTGATTCCCGGATTAAACATCGGCGGTTTTTTCGATGCCGGAGATTTTGATATCGAGACAGGATCGAACATTAGCGTAGTGCAGAACTTTGTTAAAACCTGGGAAACATTCAAACCCTTACGCGATCAGACTTTTATCGATGAGCAGCAGCGCTATGTCGATCTTCACCGTCCGGATGGGACACCAGACGTGCTGCAGTTCATTGAGCATGGAACATTGAACCTGGTAGCTCAGGCAGAGATTATCGGCCACATGGCACAATCACTCACTAACGCTGTTCTCGACAACTACCATCACCTTGGTGACGCAGCCTCAATAACAGACGGCCTTCCTTATAATCCGGACCTTGGTCTTTACGAAATAGCCGCTGACGGCCGGTCGAGCGGAGTTAAGGATTATATGTGGGCATTTACAAGCCGTAACCCCGGCCTCGATCTCAGGGCGGCAACTATGTTTGCCGCAGCAAGCCGGGCATTGAAAGGATATAACGACGATCTTTCGGCGAGAGCATTGCAGCAGTCAAAAAGACTCCTGAAAGAGGCAGAGGAATTACTTGCCAGTCAGCCGCAGGATACCCTTGGCTGGGGTGGCAGATCTGCAAATACGGCTACCAACCTTCAACTGTATATCTCAACCGGGGAGAAACAATATATCGATAAATTTCAGGAACTCTTATGGCCAGCACTTGAGCTTAACGTCAGCAGGAACATTCTGACGGCATTGGATGCCATACCATACATGGACCCCTCTTTCAAAGAAAAGCTCCGCCCCTATGTTGTAAAGTACAAAGAATACATCGACGGGCTTGAAAAAGATAATCCGTACGGAGTACCGATCGGCCTTGGTAACTGGGCAGGCGGCGGAGCCTTGGTGAGCTTTGGCACCACTGTATGCTTTGCCAGCAAATATTTCCCTGACATCATTGACGTTAGCCATGCCTATAAAACCACCAACTGGCTGTTTGGCTGCCATCCGTACCACAATTATTCATTAGTGGCAGCAGTGGGCGCCGCACGTCCTAAAGCAGTCTTTTATGGCAATAACAGGGCCGATTTCTCATTTATTCCGGGCAACGTTGCCCCTGGTTTATTATTCAGAAAACCTGACCACTTTGAAAACTATGACGACTGGCCATTTCTGTGGGGACAAAACGAGGGCACAATTGCCGGAAACACCGGTTATTTGATTTTTGGATCAGCTTTTAAGGACCTGGTAAAATAAGCGGTCGTTTTTCTGAGCACAGTATACATTAATTCCATAATAACTATTTATCATGAAAAAAAGCTTGTTTGTTTTTCTGTTTTCAGCACTTTTTGTGACATGTTTCCCCCAGAAGTACCAGAACTTCAGAGTATCTGTTTATTGTACGGCTCAGGATGTAAGTCAGATGGCCGATACAACAAATTATCTCAAACCCAGATGGGAGGAGATTACCAGGCAAATCAAAATCGATAAGGTTTATCTTGAGACTCATCGTGATTTTTTTATTGTTGACCAAAAAATCCTCGACATTGCCAAAAAGTTTTTCAACGACAGGGGCATTGAAACAGCCGGAGGCATTACTTTTACCGCCAGGCCAACCGGTAATTGGCAGTCCTTTTGTTATAATGATCCCGGGCACCGTAAAAAAGCAAAAGAGATTGCTGAATACACAGCAAAGAATTTTAATGAGTTCATCCTCGATGATTTTTTCTTTACAAACTGTAAAACCGACGACGCAATAAAGGACAAAGGTGACAGAAGCTGGACACAATATCGTCTGGACCTGATGACTGAGGTCGCACAAAACCTTATTGTAGGGCCTGCAAAAAAAGTAAATCCAAATGTAAAAGTGATCATCAAGTATCCAAACTGGTATGAGCACTTTCAGGGACTCGGCTTTAATCTTGAAACAGAACCCAAAATATTTGACGGTATCTATACCGGTACCGAAACCAGGGATGCCGTGGTGAGCGATCAGCATTTACAGGCATACCTTGGTTACAATATCATGCGTTATTTTGAGAACATTGCACCGGGTCGAAACGGTGGTGGCTGGGTTGATCCGTTCGGCATAAGCAATTACGACAGGTATGCTGAACAATTGTGGATAACCGCCTTTGGTAAAGCCAGGGAAATTACCTTATTCCATTTTGGCCTGCTTAACACTGCTATCGATCAGTCCTACCGGTCAGCCTGGCAGGGACAGGGAACCAGTTTTGACTATGATGAGATGATGCAACCGGTAAATAATAATGCCGGTACACCGGTAAGACCAACCAGCCTTGCAAGAGTTGCAGGCTATGCCCTGGAAACGGCAGATAATATTGTGGGCAAAACAGGTAATCCCGTTGGTATTAAAAGCTACCGGCCGTATAACTCCATCGGGGAGGACTTCCTGCATAATTATCTTGGCATGATTGGTTTGCCAATGGATCTGAGACCAGAGTTTCCGGCAGAAGACAATATTATACTTTTAACCGAAACAGCAAAATATGACGCAGACATTGTCGGAAAAATAAAAAATCAATTGACAGCGGGGAAAACCGTGGTAATAACCTCTGGCTTGTTACGCGCATTGCAGGATAAAGGTTTAGGCGATATCGTTGAATTGAGATATACTGACAGGAAAGCTTTGGTACAGGATTTTATGATTGATCGCCGGCAAATGGTGCATAATGATAAATCCATATTAATCCAGCAGTTACAATATCTCACCAACGATTCGTGGGAGATTGTTTCAGGGATTGCAGGAGAAAATGGCTGGCCTGTTCTGCATATGGCCGATTATTCAAAAGGAAAACTTTATGTGTTTACAATTCCGGATAACTTTGCCGATCTGTATAACCTGCCTCCCATGGTATTGAACAAAATAAGAGAAATTTTATGTGGCAATTTATACGTTTCCATCGAAGGGCCATCAAATATTAGTCTGTATCTTTATGATAATGACACCTTTATTATAGAATCCTTCTCGGATTATGAAACTACGCTGAAAATTGTCACATCTGATAAATACAGTAAAATAACTGATCTGAGCACGAATCAACAGTATCCCGGAGAACTTAGCCGACTGTCGCCATATAGCCCTGATGGCAGCAGCCAGCAGAAAAACAGATACAGTATCACCTTAAAGCCACATTCATTCAAGGCTTTTGGTATTGAATAATTTTTCAAAATCTGCCCGGAAGAGCCATATAATAAAAAATATTACTAAGTTTGCACCTGCAAAAAAAGACATAGGAGAATTTTGCTACAAACTAATTAAACAGAAAATATGGCTAATCACAGATCAGCACTGAAGGCTACGAGACAGGCAGAAGGAAAGAAAGAGAGTAACAAGTACCACGCACGCACCATGCGCAATGCGCTTAAGAATATGCGCAAAACCACGGATAAAGCCGAAGCTGGCGAGTTGCTGCCCAAGCTCAATTCCATGCTTGACAGGCTCGCAAAGAAGAATGTTATTCATAAGAATAAGGCTTCAAACCTCAAGTCTTCGATAACAAAACACGTATCCGGCCTTAAGTAAGGCAGTAAAGACATTTTTTTAAAGCCGCCACCGCCAGGTGACGGCTATTTTTTTTATATTGCAGTGGGATAATACGTTTTACTGCATGTCACTGAAAATTACTGACTGGGCTGTCGAGGACAGACCCCGTGAGAGGCTCTGGACAAAGGGGCCCTCAAGCCTCAGCGATGCTGAGCTGATAGCTATCCTGATAGGATCAGGTACCAGGAACAGGTCAGCCGTTGACCTGGCACATGAACTGCTGGCTCTGGCCGGCAACTCCCTCGGTGAGCTGGGAAGGCTCAGTGCAGGGGAGATACGTAAGATAAGAGGTCTGGGCGATGCCAAGGCTGTCATAATAGCTGCTTCACTGGAGCTGGGACGACGACGAAAGATGGCGGAGGCTAATGAAAATCCTCAGATACGTTCATCGTCAGATGTCTTTAACATTATCAGTCCCCTGATGGAAGACCTGCCTCATGAAGAATTCTGGATACTGTTCCTCAACAGGGCCAACAGGGTTACCGGGCGGATGAAGATAAGCCAGGGAGGGGTCAGCGGCACGGTGACAGATGTACGGATTGTAATGAAAAAGGCGATAGAGACACTGGCATCAGGACTGGTTATATGTCATAATCACCCCTCGGGAAATAACAGTCCAAGTGATTCGGACATTCGCATCACACAGAAGATCAAAGAGGCCGGGGCACTCATGGATATCCAGCTGCTTGACCACCTGATCATCACCGGCAAGGATTATTACAGTTTCGCTGACAACGGGGCTCTCTAGAATTGCTTTTCAGCGAGCCTCACATCTGACCTGTCATCGCACAGGTCCAGCATTTCCTTTACCGTCAGTCCTGTGACAGGATGCACGGCACCGGGTGCCACCTCATACAAAGGCTCGAGCACGAACCTCCTGTCTGCAAGCTTCGGGTGGGGCACCTCAAGCCCCGGCATCGATATGACCCGGTCCTGCCACAAAAGAATGTCGATGTCAATAATACGTGATTCATATCTTCCCCCGCCGCTGCGTTTTCGTCCCATACGCCCTTCAAGGGACCTGAAGAGCTGCATGAGCTGACGTGGCTGCTTGTCTGTTTCAAGCACCACAACCATATTGAGAAATTGATCGTCTGCCTCAAAGCCCCACGGCTCAGTTTCCCATACTGAAGAGACGGTAATGATATCACCCGCCTCCTCTTTCAACAGTGTAAGGGCACGCGAGAGAGCGGCAAACCTGTCGTTGAGGTTGCTTCCCAGTCCGATGATGACCTGAGAGCGGGCTGATAATTTCATCTTAAGGGCTTTACTGCCATAAAGATGCTTAATTTTTTATAATTTGGCCATCGAATTAAAAAGCATTGAAATGAAAAGTTTCCTTAAGATGACCCTTGCGGTCGTGGTTGGTCTGATATTAACCGGCATTTTGTTCTTCGTAATCATGCTCTCAGTCATATCAGGTATAGCTGCGGCAGGCAGCAAGCCAGCAGAGATAGCAGAAAAATCCGTTCTGGTGCTCAAGACAGGTACGGCGATACCTGACCGCACGAACAGTAATCCCCTTTCAATGCTGGACCCCTTTTCAATGAAGTATACACCTGAGGCAGGATTAAACGACATACTTAAGAACCTGCGCAAGGCAGCAACCGATGATAAGATAAGCGGTATCCTCATTGATAACGGAATAATGCCGTCAGGATGGGCCACTGCCGATGAACTGCGCATTGCACTGAAAGAATTCAAGCAAAGCGGGAAGTTCGTTTATGCTTATTCCGACTATGTTCTTATGCAGGAGAGTTATTTCATCTCGACCGCCGCTGACGCCATCTGGCTGAACCCGACATCGATGTTCGACTTTAAAGGACTGGCGGCTGAGGTTACTTTCTATAAGGATGCACTTGAGAAACTGGGCGTCGACGTGCAGGTGATACGTCACGGCAAGTTCAAGGGAGCGGTTGAACCGTATATACTTGACAAGCTCAGCGATGAAAACCGCTTCCAGATTTCAGAATATGTAGGATCTATCTGGGAACATGCCGTAAAAGCCGTCTCCGAATCAAGAGGTGTACCTGTCGAACGTGTCATGCAACTGGCTGACTCACTCTCAGGCTATGATGCCGTATTGATGACCAGCGCCGGTCTGATAGACGGAACCATCTACCGCGATCAGCTCGAAGACAGCATCAGAAGCGCTGCAGGCATAGAGGAAGGTAAAAAGATCAACTACGTCTCCATGAACAAATATTCAAAGGTGCCGCAAAAGCATACAGGTGGCCTGGCAAAATCCAAGATCGCCGTGGTCTTCGCTGAAGGAAGCATTGTTATGGGTGAAGGAGACGAAACAAACATCGGCGGAAACAGGTATGCTTCCGAGCTGCGGGAGGTGCGCCTCGATACTACCATTAAAGCGGTGGTGTTCAGGGTAAACTCACGCGGGGGAAGTGCCATCGCCTCTGATATGATATGGCGCGAAGTGGAGCTCATTTCCAAGGTAAAGCCGGTAGTGGTTTCGATGGGCAACTACGCCGCCAGCGGGGGGTACTATATTTCTGCAGCGGCTGATAAAATATTTGCCTCACCGGTAACTGTCACCGGATCTATAGGCGTTTTCGGACTTATCCCGAATGCTCAGACGCTGCTTAATAAAAAGCTGGGCATCAGCTCTGATGTTGTCAGTACCAACGCCCACTCCGACGCTCCGTCGCTGACAAGGCCTCTCACCGCATTTGAAAAAAACGTCATACAGGCAAACGTGGAACGTACCTACGGCACCTTCACGGCTGTTGTTGCGGAAGGAAGAGGCATGACCAGTGCCAATGTCGACAGCATCGGACAGGGGCATGTATGGAGCGGGACAGATGCTGCCGGTGTAGGACTGGTCAATTCTTTCGGCGGACTGAATGATGCCGTTAAAGAAGCGGCCTCGCTGGCAAAACTGGAAACGTACCGTATAATCGAGAGGCCTGTGGCAGTTGACATTTATACCAGGCTGCTGAAGGAAATGTCGGCAGAGGTGAGAGAAAAAATAGTTGCCAGAGAACTGGGCGAGGCGGCAAAATATTATTATGACCTGAAAGAGATAATCTCTGCAGGAGGTGTACAGGCCGTAATGCCCTGGTACATAGACATCTATTAAGATGATCCTGCCAAGGAAAATCTGCCTGTGGCTGCCCTCGGTTATCTACGGGACGGTCACAGCTTTAAGAAACAGGCTGTATGACCTTGGCATTCTGAAGAGCAGAACATTCCCCCTGCCGGTGATATGTGTCGGTAATATTACGGTCGGTGGTACCGGTAAGACACCTCATGTGATATACATTACACAACTGTTGTCTGACATGATGCAGGTAGCAGTCCTCAGCCGCGGGTACCTCAGGAAGAGCAGGGATTTCAGACTGATCAGGGCAGATGACCGCGTCGACACTGCCGGTGATGAGCCGCTGCTGATGGCGCGCCGGATGTCGGATGCACGTGTTTTTGTTGACCGCGACAGGGTTCACGGTATAACTGAGATAATGCGCACCTCACCCGCTGCAGGGGCAATCATACTTGACGATGGCTTCCAGCACAGATCGGTAAGAGCAGGCATGAATATCGTGCTGACCAGCTATGGCAGGCTGATGACGCATGACCGTCTCATGCCGCTGGGCAGGCTGAGGGAAAATCTCAGTGGCATGAAGAGAGCTGATGTGATCATCGTTTCCAAGGTACCGCGCGGAACAAATCCTGAAGATCTGAAAAGGGTAAGAGAAACGATGAAGATCACCGGGAAGCAAAGCATTTTTTTCACCGGGCTCACTTACGGGAAACCTGTTCCGCTTTTCGTAAGAGCAGGAAGAACGATAACCCGCAAAACGGATGTCGTGCTGGTAACGGGCATAGCTGACCCTGCTCCCATGGTTAAGTACCTGTCAGGCATCGCTGCAGGGGTAACCCATATTTCATTCCCTGATCATCACAGGTTTAAAGGGAAAGACCTTGATGCAATTTCCTCGAAGTTTGATGCCATAGATAACGAAGATAAAATAGTCGTCACTACCGAGAAGGATGCTGTGAGATTAAAAGAAATCACTAATATTGCAGACAACCTCAGGGAGGCATTGCACAGCCTTCCCGTAAGTGTGGAATTCATTGAAGATGAGGACAAATTTATAAGGAAAGTATATGGATATACTGGAAAAGATAAAAGAGACGGCTGACTTTCTCAGGTCGAAAGGCTTTAAGGCGCCTGATGCCGGTATCGTGCTCGGAACAGGGCTCGGTGGGCTCAGCACTGCCATTGAGAATCAGATCGGAATACCCTATGCAGAGATTCCGAATTTCATGATCTCAACGGTGAAGGGTCATGCCGGCAGGCTTATCTACGGTGATTTCGGCGGAAGGAAAGTGGTGGCCATGCAGGGCCGGTTCCATTATTACGAAGGTTACGGTTCGGAACAGGTGACCTTCCCCATCAGGGTAATGAAAGAGCTGGGTATCAGGGCTCTTTTCCTCTCGAACGCAGCCGGCGGTACCAATCCTTCTTTCAGAATAGGCGATATAATGATCATCACCGATCACATCAGCCTCTTGCCCAACCCACTCATCGGGCCTAATGATGACCGTATCGGGCCTCGCTTCCCTGATATGAGCAAAGCTTATGACAGGGATCTTATCGCCAAAGCTGAAGTCATTGCCGCCAGGCTCGGCATCCCGGTTACTCACGGGGTTTACCTTTCAACCACCGGACCCACCTTCGAGACACCCGGAGAGTACAGGCATTTCAGGATGATCGGTGCAGACGCCGTAGGCATGTCAACCACGCCTGAGGTGATTACTGCAAGGCACATGGACGTGCCTGTTTTTGCCGTAAGCATTATCACAGACCTGGGTGTAGACGGCAAGATCGAATATACAACCCACGAATCTGTTCAGCAGGCAGCTGAAAAGAGCGAGGAGAAGATGACGGAAATAATCAGGGAGCTCATAGCCACTTTCTGACCGTCAGCGATACACCAAAGCACATACTTCCTTCCATCTTGCTGACACGCCTTCAGTATTGAAAGCTTCCGCGATTATCATATAAAGACCTGCAGGCAGTCTTGCCCCGGCGTCAGATGTGCCGTCCCATACAAACCGTGCACCCTCTCCGGCAGCAAACCTCTCAGCCAGCCGTCTGACTATGTACCCACGGTCGCTGAAGACAGTTACCGTGATAACATTTTCATTCCCTCCCGGAAAGACATCCACGGAGACGACATCCTCAAACCCGTCACAGTCGGGTGATACTCTTGACGAGGAAAGGGTCATTCCCCTCCTTTCATTCGCCGGATCAAGAAGAGTTGAATTTTCCGTGCCCGGAGTACCCCAGCCGCAGGCCTCGGATGCCGAGTGCCAGTTGCCAGGAATGCCTGACGGAAGTCCGGGCGACACTTTTTCAAGAGCTATTCCTTCTGTGCCGGAGAGAAAAAGCAGATGCATCGAACTGCTGTAATCGACCCTGTCAATGATATTCAGCCTGCGTTCATAGAGCACCAGGCTGCCCTTGTCGTCAGGCATCGACGGCAGGGCGGCGATCTCAAAAAGAGAATGCTTTCCGGCACAGCGATAATAAGTTGCAATCAACGCCCTGTCAGTTGTCAGCGCAACATAATCACGCGGCAGAAGCTGGCGCGGTATTGATGAAACAGGGATAACAGGCGCATCGCTGCCGTTGGCCAGGAAAAGCTGCGACAGGTCAAAAACCAGTCCGGAATTATTGTAAAGCTCTATATAATCCTTGCACCCGGTCCGCCGGATCAAACAGTATTTCATTGAAAAGAATTTCTCCCGCTGAGGGATCGGAAGGCAGTCCGGTCTTCAGATCAGTCACGCAGGGACTGTTCCCTGCAAAGTCAGTGACTTCAGAAGGGATCAGCAGGCTGCTGACAGCACCGGCCTGAAGCGCCTCTTTAAGAGGGATCAGCACGGCACGGTCAGCTATGTCATCAGAAACAGCAGGAAATGTCTCTGCTCCATCGGCAAACCATTTCACGCCCTCATATTGAACGATGGTCTCGTCAAAGATCACCTTCAGTTTATCCGGCGCCACTGGCCATACAGCTATCACCTCAGGGCACTTCAGATCTTCAGTCAGTGTTTCTGACGAGTTGATTCTGCCCGGTGTTCCGCCGGAAGGATCAAGAGATGCTCTCCATGACTCCGGTTCATTGAACGGATTGGTCATATCGGTCAGTTCCGCCGACCATCCGCCCCCTGATCTTAGGCCATCATTAAAAAATTCCGGAGTGTATGATACGGCATGCATCAGCGACCCGCCTGCGTCGCGCAGTACTATGGTCTCACCGCCGTCGTTAAGTGATGGGAACGATGGCGGACAAATCACACGACCATAAAAAGAAAATTCAGTCTTCCCTGAGGTGGAACAGAGAATAATGTACTCCCCTGGCCTTATCCATGCCTTGGGCAGAAATGCAGTATCATTCGTGGCTATCAGCATCCAGCCTCCCAGGAAGAGGCTGTCAGCCGTGCGGTTAGTGATCTCAAGATACTCCCGGGCCGGCAGTTTCACCGGGGGCGACGGGTCGGCCATGATCTCTGAGATAACGACACCACCTGCGGCAGATCCTTTTGTGCTCTCATCATAGTCGTATGAATGCTGAGCTGAAGCACATAAAGACAACAGCAACAACGACAACAGTATAACCTTTTTCATGCAGCGGGAACAAAAAAGAATTAAATTTGTCGGTCTTTCAGGATAAAGTTCGGATAAATATTTCAAATAAAAAAAAGAAATGAGGGTAGCAGTTGTAGGTGCCACAGGAATGGTAGGCCGGATGATGATGAAGGTTCTTGAGGAGCGGCGTTTCCCGGTCGACACGCTTATTGCCGCGGCCTCTGAGCGTTCGACAGGCAAGGAGTTGACCTTCAGGGGAAAATCAGTAAAAGTGGTGAGTGTGATGGAGGCTGTTGAGGAAGCACCCGATCTGGCTCTCTTTTCCGCCGGCGGCGCTGTTTCAAGAGAATGGGCTCCGGTTTTTGCACAGGTCGGAACGGTTGTCATCGACAATTCATCGGCATGGAGGATGGAGAAGGATATACCACTGGTGGTGCCCGAGATCAACGCCCGGGTCATTACCAAAAAGGACAAGATCATCGCCAACCCCAACTGTTCAACGATACAGATGCTGATGGCCATCGCTCCCCTGCACAGGGAGTACACCATCAGGCGGCTTGTGATCTCTACCTATCAGTCCGTGACCGGTACAGGTGTCAGGGCTGTCACACAGCTGGAGAATGAGCGGCAGGGAATCAGCGGCGAGATGGCCTATCCATGGCCTATCGACAAGAACTGTCTGCCGCACTGCGATGTTTTCGTCGACAACGGATATACGAAGGAGGAGATGAAGCTGGTGAACGAGACCCGCAAGATACTGGGCGATGAGGAGATACGCGTTACGGCAACAGCGGTAAGGGTACCGGTCACCGGAGGTCATTCCGAATCCGTTAATATTGAATTCGTTCGGGAGTTTGAACTTGACAGGGTGAGAGCGCTGCTGTCAGAAACGCCCGGGGTCATCCTCTATGATAATCCCGCTGAATTAAAATACCCTATGCCTATTATTGCCCATGACCGTGACGAAGTCTTTGTGGGCCGTGTCAGGCGCGACTTCTCGCAGGAGAAGACCCTTAATATGTGGGTCGTTGCCGACAACATCCGTAAAGGCGCTGCGACGAATGCCGTCCAGATAGCAGAGTACATGATCTCTGCCGGGCTGTTGTAATGATCACTGAGATTCGTAAAGGAATTTGTTGTAGGGGTAACGGAGGACATGTATTTTTTTGACCTCCCCGTACAACATCTGCCTGAGTTCTTCTATGTTATCCCTTGTTTTAGCTGAGATGAACACGGTACTCCGGTCATCCTGGTTCGCCATCCAGGTATTGCGGAGGTCGTCAAGTGAACGGTTCTCTTTCATCACGGGTGTCAGATCATACTTATCCTTTTCAGTAAAAGAGAAAATATCCGTCTTATTGAATACCATTATAGTGGGTTTGTTCAGCGCACCAAGCTCGCCGAGCGTGGCGTTGACGACCTGCATTTGCTCCTCGAAGCCCGGATGGGAGATGTCAATGACGTGCAGCAGGAGGTCGGCCTCTCTAACCTCATCGAGGGTCGATTTGAATGACTCGACCAGATCATGCGGCAGCTTGCGGATGAAGCCCACTGTGTCGGAAAGGAGGAACGGCAGATTCCCTATTACTACCTTTCTCACAGTAGTATCAAGTGTGGCAAACAGCTTATCTTCGGCGAATAAGTCGGTTTTGCTGATAAGGTTCATCAGGGTTGATTTGCCAACGTTGGTATAACCTACCAGGGCTACCCTGACCATGCTGGCCCTTCCCTTTCGCCGGGTGCTCATCTGGGTATCGATCTTCTTCAGCTGTTCCTTCAGCTTCGAGATTTTTTCACGAATAATACGGCGGTCCGTTTCAATCTCAGTCTCACCCGGTCCGCGAAGGCCGATACCACCTCGCTGACGTTCGAGGTGTGTCCACATGCCGGTAAGCCTGGGGAGGAGATACTGGTACTGGGCAAGCTCTACCTGGGTGCGGGCATGCGAGGTGCGGGCACGGCTGGCAAAGATATCAAGTATGAGATTAGTACGGTCAATGATACGGCAGTTGAGCTCCTTCTCTATGTTGCGCATCTGGCTGGGAGAGAGCTCGTCATCAAAGATGGCCAGAGTAATTTCATTAGCTTCAATAAAGGCTGCGATCTCTTCGGTCTTGCCCTTATTGACGAATGTGCGGGGATTGGTGTGTTCAACCCTCTGCAGAAAATATCTTACAGGCTCTGCTCCAGCCGTTTTGGTAAGGAATGCCAGCTCGTCAAGATAATCACGGGCTGTACTCTCACTGATCTCCGGAGTGACTACTCCGACTAATATTGCTTTTTCTATGCTGCTGGTTCTAAATTCAGTTAATGTATCTCCTGTTTGTCTCCATGAACCCTCTTATCGCGTTCTTCAGGTTCTCGCTACACATGATAACCATATCGAGGTCTGGTGGGAACTCCACCACCTGGGACTGCAACATCTTCTTCTGCTCAGCCGAGAGCGCCCTGACATCTCCTATAGCGCGGGCTGACACATGTTCAAAGTTCGATTTGGCACCTATCGGTTCTTTCTTAATCATTTTTTCAGGATTAAGGGCCTGTATCTCCACATCTCCGGCAATAACGCATTCCTTGACCTGGAAGGTCTGGATGAGGGCACACTGAAGATTCGTGTATTTCTTGACCTTGACGTCGTTACCCAGGGAATCCTTCAGCACATTGCCTCTTGAGTCCTTCACGTATTCAAAGCCGTCTTCAATCGTTGCTTTCACAAGGCTGTCGCGCTGGAACTGTTTGTCAGGACTGACGCCTACTGTTCTGATATTAACGTTTACAAGGTAGTCATACTGTGTATCTTCGTTCAGCACATCAGTGTGATATTCCACCCATTCGCTGTTGAGGCGCGGAAGATCAAGCGCGAGCAGTTCCTTCTCGAACTCCGGCGGGAATTTTGTCAGTGAGTAGTTCTTCAGTGTCACATATGCGCGGCTGATGCCCAGGTATTTTGACTCTCCTATCATCTGGTCGATGCCCTCATAGTCGCCCACGTATTCCTTTGCCCTGACAAATTCATAATAGGCCTGGCGGTATGATTCTTTTGTATTGCCCTTCATCAGTTCCTGGCCGTGAGCATAATAGAAGTCAGCTGCTTTCTTTTTTGCTGCCACCATCTCCTGCATGTAGTCGACATAGGGCCACTGTATTGTTCTGCCCTGATATTCAATCGGGGTGACGGTACGGACCAGTGCCTGCCTGTCGCTCATTTTCTTATAGATAAGGTAAAGCTCGTCCCAGGCGTTGGCTCTGCCTTCGACCTTCAGGTAACGTATCCGTTCGTTATCCTGTTCGAGAGCTATATTCATTGCGCGTTCAAGGCTCACGATGTCCTTTTCGCTGTCGGGTTTTTTCCTTAGTTCTGCGACAGCTTTGTTTATAGCAGCGTCGTAGTTGCCGGATTCAACATATTTTTTTGATGATCCGCATCCTGCCATCAGCAGAGCGGCAACGAACAAGATGGATAAAGTCTTTTTCATTCAGGGAATATTGTGTATCTGTTTAAACGTTAAAATGTATGGAGATATTTTACGTTTCCCGGAAGCCGGCTATTCGAGCTGGAATATTATGGGTATTGAGTACCTCACTCTTACGGGGCGTCCTCTCTGCATTCCCGGTTCCCATTTAGGTGATGCTTCCACTGCCTCTTTTGCAGCATTATCGAGAAGGGGGTCTACGCTGCGGGTGACGCTGACGTTACTGACAAGGCCGCTGGTCTCAACCACGAAGGTTACGTAGACTCTGCCCTGTATGCTGTTTTCAGCAGCGACTTCGGGGTAGCGAACGCGTTTCTGTACCCATTCGCGAAATTTATTTATATCGCCTCCCTTGAACTTAGGCATATCCTCAACTATAACGAAGACCTCCTCTTCAGTTGCCTCTTCCTCAGCCTGCAGACTGACGGGGGCATAGATCTCCACCACCTTGTCCTCAGTGGTTTCATCGTCATCGAAGGAGACGTCGTTGTTCAGCACAACATCATTCTGAACAATCTCGAAGAGATCTGTTACTGTCACCTCGGGTGGCGGGGCCTGTTCCGGGGGTGCTTCTTCCGTGACAGGTATCTGTTCCTCTTCAATTGCCTGTTCGGTCATGCCTTCAAAGATGGAATCTTTTTTCTGTCCTGATGTCCAGTTAAATGCCAGGAGGCACAGGGCGAGTGCAATGACAAAGCCTATCTGGAGGAACAGGGTCTTCTTGTTTTCCAGGTCGGCTTTCGGGCTTTTCTTGGCTTCCATTTAATTGCTGTTAGTCGGCACTTCAAAGTTATGAAATTGTTTGTTAAGTCCAACTGGGCCTGATGAATCGAATTAAGAGAAAAAGTTCTATATTTGCACCGGACCGGGGATATAGCTCAGTTGGCTAGAGCGTGTGACTGGCAGTCACAAGGTCAGGAGTTCGAAACTCCTTATCTCCACTTCGCCCGCCATAGCTCCGGATTTGCGAGGAGCGACGGCGGGCTTTGTTTTTCTATAATAATGCATTTACCCCGGGCTGGCGGGGTACCCGGATATCTTTATCATGCAGCGAGATGCTTGCCCCTGGGTTCCACACGACCTGGGGCTTTTTATATGATTTTGGTACACAGAGAACAATCTTTGGGACGCAGAGAAAAGTCCCCTGTCAGAGAAATGCCGAACTTGACTTCTACTATTTCCTGACGTAACTTTGGTATATGGTATCTGTCGGATATGAAAAGAAATCATTTTACTGTAAAAAGATTCATTTGGATACTCTTAATGGGTTTTATTTCCAGCACCATAACGGCTCAGAAAGTTAAGCCTGATACATTAACTCCGGACCAGCTTAATCTATACAGGCATAAAGCTGTTACAATGAGAAATGCAGGGATAATTTTGGCATCGTGCGGTGTCGGTATAATGGCAACAGGCTATTATATTGGAAGTACTTACCACTCTGATGAGCCTGAAGACTGGACTGCATTAGCAATCATAGGATTTTCTGGTATAGCTGGTATTGCCACTGCAGTAGCTGGCGTTCCTTTATGGGCAATAGGAGGCAGCAGAAAGGCTGATGCGGAGTTCCATCTTTTAGATATTGACGAGTACAGGGATATCGCTGTTACAACGAGAAATACAGGGATGATTTTAACATTGAGCGGTATAGGTGTAGCCGTAACAGGTATTATTATTTATGCAAGCGCAGGCGATGAAAATGGCTCTGCTCTTGGCGTGATAACTGGTATGGTTGGCATTGCTTCTACCATAGCTGGCATTCCTATATGGGTGGCCGGGGGTAACAGAATGGCAAATGCGGAGCTTACCTTACAGAAATTTAATATTGCACCACAGGGTTCAATGGCACTTGGGTTGGGAATAACAATAAGGTTTTAATTCTATATGAACAAATGTTTGTTGATAGCTCTCGGATCCCGGGGGCTTTTTCATGTGGAACCGAATTGAAATTATCAAATATATCTTACGATATAATGGCCTTAAAGAATGATTTAAAATCTGAGTAATTTTCGGCAATACCATAAACCTCACATTCCCTGCAATTAGTGTTCTTACAGAGATTTCCCTTCTCAGATGCTTCCCAGCAGGGATAAGTAACACTCAGGAAAGCCTGGCATTTTTTACGCTCCTTATCTGAGCATTGCCGGACTGCCCAGCATGGAATAAGAGCCAGTAAAGTCCTGATCCCTGCAATATTTAATCCATCTTCAGTCAGCAATTTATGAATATACTTCAGCCTCAAAATGTCCAACTGAGAAAATAGATTCCGGTTTGATTCTTTTTTGAAAGGAATAATCAATCCTTTATCAATGTACTGCCTTATTGAATGTACAGGGATCCCTGAAAGATCTGAAGTAACACTCATGGTATACACCGGAGAAGTGCTTGCAATTGAATTATTTTCCATGATTTTGAATAATCCTCAAATTATTTCTCACTTAAATATATAATATTCTGTCGGCTTTTGAAAATCAAAACTTTATCCCCTGCACTGCTTTTCCCCTGTAACGTATTAAGCTGCAGTAACCTGAACAACATCTTTCAACTATAAATAAAGGATAATTACCCTACAATTTTATTGTTAATTTAATAACAGTCTGATTTTCAAGGAATTATTATTACACAACGCATCATGTATTATAAAATAATACTATACATTTACAAATATACGACTTTGCCAGTACATAATACATGTATCCAATAATTCTGTTATTATGTATTTGTAATCTCTCCAGACTATATTTTTTCTGCCAAAAATCTTCTTAAGGAAGTATCCGAAAATCCTTAAACAGAGTAGGAAAACAAAAGTCAAAATAAATTATCATGAAAAAAACAATTTATTTTAGTTTGATGGCATTCCTTATTGTACTGGGATGCTCCAAATCTGATGATTTTACGGTTAATCCTGATGGAAATCAGTTGAAATCGGCAAGAACGGCATCGCCAATTGCACCATGGGGAAGTCCTTCGGTTTGGGATGATAATGTAGGAGTTTTAAGAACTGCATTATGGTTTCCGCCGGCTTTAGGAAATCTTCCAAATTATAGTTTTAATCAATTTCCGGATTACGACTTTTCTCCTTACTATCTAAATGGAGAGACAGAATATAATCCTGCTTTTTATGATGTGATGGCTCATTTTGGGTATATAAGTCCTGAAGCTGTTACTGGTGCTGTTGTTGAATTCACATTCCCACACATTAAGTATTTTCTTCCCCATATGAATAATTTAAATCAGCAAAGGATTTATACCGTTAATAATGTAAATAATACTACGGTTATAACTTGTACTACAGATTTAGGTAAGGGCATGAATCCCATGTTTTGTTTTTTAGTAAAAGTAGATTGTGATAAGGTGAACAGCGGATATACAAATTTTTGGACAGATATGAAGGTAAACGGAGTTTCGGTTAAAGGAACAATAAAGAATAAGGTTTTTACCTGCAATTAAGACACTTAAAAAGTATGTTTTATGAAAGCAAAGGCATTATTATTCTTATGCCTCTTGATGGGCATTGCTGTGAACCAGCTCCATGCACAGGGTAATGTAACAAAGACTGTGCAAACCCCATGGATCGAATATCCATACTATCTTCCGGTATAAGCCCTCGGATCATCTCCGGGGGCTTTTCATTTGGCAGCGAGGCATAAGGAGGAGTTGCCTTCTTTGTTTAGACTATTATTACCGCTTCTCCTGCGTTTTAAGCCCCTGTACCTGACCCGACGAGGCTCTTGTCCCAGGTTACCAAACGACCTGGGGCTTTTTATATGATTTTGGCACAGAGAGAACAATCTTTGGGACGCTGAGAAAAGTCCCCTGTCAAAGAAAAGCCGAACTTGACTTCTGTTATTTGCTGGCGTAACTTTGATATTTAGTAAATCTTCGGATATGAAAAGAAATCATTCTGCCTCAAGAAGAGCCATTTTGATACTCTCAGCGTGCTTTATAGCCAATATCACAATGGCGCAGAAAACTATGCCTGATACATTAAATATTGACCAGCTTAATCTCTACAAGGAAAAAGCGACTAATATGAGAACCGCAGGAATGGTGTTGACTCTGATTGGAGTTCCGGCTTGCATAACAGGTTCGAAACTCCTTATAAATTTCGTGATGAAAAACCCCTATGAAGATTGGGATACTTCTGAACCGAATGTGTATGCAGTTTTAACTATAGTTGGTGCTGCTGCCGGGTTGGCGGGCATCCCTCTCTGGATAGTCGGCAGCAATAGAATAACCGAGGCGGAAGTTGCCCTGAAAGCGCTTGATATGAAAACAGAAAATTCAGTAGCGGTCGGGCTGGGAATAACAATAAGGTTCTGATACTATATTGAACAAAGGCTTATTGCGAGCCCATGGCAATTTCTGCCAATCTGTCATAAATGATTACCTTTATTCATCAATTATCCGGAAGCTATTTATGAAAAAAAACATGAAACGGACTCTGGCTTATATCTGGATAAGCATTATACTCCTGATTGTTGCCCTGTTTTTTGCCATGCGGATCTGGATCGGGCATGATATAAAGGAACATATCACTGTTGCCAAAGCACAATACCCAGGCACTGCGAAGGATGCCCTGGAAAGGAACTGGTTCGGGTCATGGTCAAGACTGAATAAATAAGAAGCTGTAAATTTGTATATTTGGCTGCAGGCAGTCAGACTGATCATGAAAACGGGAAGAATCAAATATAAAGTTCTCAGCATCCTTCTTTATATTCTTATGTTGACTTTTAATTCCTGTGCGGAAGCTGATATTTGCTGGACATGCGTTAATCCCAATAATCCTGCAGACAGATTTGATGTGTGTAATGCAATGTCAAAAAATAAATGGGAATCCTACGGTTATAATTGCTATTAGAAGAAGTCCGGCTTGCTTTTACCGGGATACTGAAGGCAAACTTTGCTGAGATCATTGCACTCTTTTTCCCGGTACCACTGCTTCCGGAATTTGTCCTGTTTGCCCAAAGTCAAACAAATAATGCCGGAAAGTGTTAAGTACATGTAAGAAGGTCTGTGCAGGGAATGAAGCAACACTCCTTTAACTACCCTCTATTCGTCACCTTTGAGCAATAATAGTATAGCCAGAATTTAATGCGAAACACGATGCTGAAAAACTTCCTGACCAGGCTGAGAACCAAGCACCATAAGAATAAGAATGAGGGTGTTTACGGTTATATGTGGAAGACAGCATTAAAAATAATCGGGATTTATTTACTCATTATGATACCGGCTGTGCTTGCCGGTAAGTATCTTATAGATTTTAATGCCATCTTCAATTTTATTACCGAGCGTCTTCCGGACATGCTTGTGTTTGGCGTCTTTTTTATTTCCGAGTCATTTCTGGGAATGATCCCTCCTGATTTTTTCGTGATATGGGCAACAAAGTTCGAAAGCCCGATTCTCATTATGACTATCCTTGGGGTACTTTCTTATATCGGAGGGGCAATTTCATATCTTATCGGATACCTTCTGTTAAAAAATAAAAGAATAAAAGCTTATTCCGAGCGTGTGCTTGACAAATACATCAACCTGGTAAGAAAGTGGGGAGGAGCTTTCATTGTCATCTCTGCCTTATTCCCCTTCTCTCCCTTTTCATTGGTTGTTATTGCAATAAGCATGTTTAAATATCCATTCAGAATGTACCTGCTTTTCGGACTTTCGAGGATTGCCAGGTTCGTCATCCAGGGAATTCTGTACCTGAATATGTTTAAAATAGATTTCAGCTTTTAGCTGTTTTGCCGGATCAGGAAAAAGGAACGCAACTGTTTAAAAAGCTACTTGAATAAATAGCTTATTGATTTTGTTGAATTTTGCAATGTAAATTCAAAATCGAGTATTGACTGGGTTCCATAAACACTGTTCAGCATTACAACCTGACATAAGACCTTTTTATGAGCTTTCAGCATCTCGATAATATCCTTTGCATAGACCTGTTTAGCCTGCGAATCAGAATCCGGTTTGTTTGACCTGACCTCTTTGTCTCTTGAATCTTCCTGCCTCCATGCATGCCAGTCTGATGTGGCAATGTACTTCCTGGCATTTGCATCCCACTCCTGTTTGAACTCAGCCGGCTGATGCACATAAATTTTCGGACTGTCGTCAAAGCTGAAAACCAAACTCTGAACCTTGCTGTCTCTGTCTATTTTATCATTCAGCAAAATCTGGCCTGTGATCTGGTCGTAAGGATTTGCCCCTTTCCTGGGAGAAGATGTTATATCACGAAGTACCCTTAGTGTTGCATTGCCGCTTCGGGAATTAACATATGCAATCCTGTATGTTTTGTCGTATGTTTCCGCTGTCTGCGCCTTCCACTGTCCGAATGCAGAGCTGCACAGCAATATTGTCATGCAAACGAGTATGTTTTTCATTTTATCGGTATTTGGATTCTCAGAATAATGTACCTATGTTTTACAGTTCACGAAAACAATTTAATGTCCTGTATACTGAACGTTCAATTCACTAAAATGTTATATCAACAGCATAGCCCGTGAGAAGAAAGACCATGAAGAGGGACTGCAGGTGTCAGATATTCCTACCGGAATTTCCTCAGGAGGTTTTTAATAACATGACCCGGGGCCAATAATTTTATATTTTCAGTGTTTCTTAGAATTACCCTGAAGCTTTTTATTGACGAAATGAGACAGAACGGCACAACCGGATCCGATCAACGCCCCTGTAAGTACATCAGAGGGATAATGAACGCCGAGATGCATCCGTGAATATGCAACGGTACCTGCATATGCATAAGACGGCACAATAACATACCACTTCGGATAATCGAGAGTCAATGCTGTTGCAGTGGCAAATGCCGTTGTGGAATGCCCTGACGGAAATGAGTAACTGTCACTGTAGTCGTGTCCTGTCTTGTCTGCAAAATCATCCGGATAGGTGACAAAAGGCCGGTCGCGCTTAACAGTGTATTTTAAACCCACTGCGACTCCGTAGGCAACTGCAGTTCCCGCTGCCATTACAGCAGCATTTCGCAATAATTCATTATCATGTCCGACTAAGCCGACAACTGCCATGGTGACCGGAGTACCAACATATACATAGGCATTGGAATTTGAAATAAACCTGAAGAAATCATCCGAAGGAAGCGGTTCAGGTGAATGAATTGCCTTTAGTATGTCAACGTCAATATTCTGAGAAAACAAAGACATTGGCATAATCAGTAAAAACAGAGCAACAAGTTTTTTCATAGCTGGTGGATTTTAGTTAATGTCAGGTTCTTCAGGCAAAGTTCGGTATATGTAATATAATTGACATTGCTATGCGTCCCAAAGACTGTTCTTCTTGTCCCAAAAATGCATTTCTTTAGTTGTAAATGTAAAGTTAAACCAAAGAATAATCAAAGTCAATAATATTTTAGCCGGTTCTTCATCTATCTTATCTAAGGCCATCCATCAGGTTTGAAAGCTGGAAGAAGACGCTGATTCAGAATCAAAAATGAGAATTGAATTTTATCATTTATTTTCTTCCGTTTGTCAAAATGGAGAATCTTCAGAAGCTGAATATTATATTTCTCTATCATTCAGCAGATTAGTACAATAGGATATATCAGATCCTAAAAAACCACTTCCCCGTCTGATTCATAGTAAAAATTTACCCGGTTTTGACGAATGACCTCAATACGGTCGTCAGTTGTTTTTAACTGGCAGTGAACTACCATTTTGATGTGATCAAATTTTTAAAAATAGCCGCATATAGCCACTATATGAGCTCCTTATGCTTGTCGTGAGTTTACTTATGCATTACATTTACACCAAACAAAATGAATGTTATGGATAACAATACTGCCGGTAACAATTCAGGTGTAATTGGTAATCAAGCCATCAATAGTTCTTACCACAATAATAACGCAGCCAGGGCACGTAAACTTAACATTCTCTTCGAGGAGCTGACGGATGAAGTGCGTGAAGACCTCATCACTTATCTGGACCGGATGGGCCTGGTCAGCGAAGCGAAAGTTCTTGTCATCCCTTCAACCCGCCATTTCTTTTATGATGTCGAAGACATGAGAGGGATCAAGACAGTTATTAATCTGAAACAACTTAACTATGTCAGGGAAATAAGAGAGTTCCTGAAGAAGATCTCTGAAATGCTGCCGAATAACAGCAGCTTTGTCGGCTGCTTCATCGACAACAAATCGCAGACCGGTTTTTCGGATAAATACAGTAACCTCCCCAAACAGTTTTCGGAAAAAGCTGAAGCATACGAAAACGGTATCGAATCAAGAATACCTTTTATAAACAGGATGTACAGCTTCATCGATGCAAGGACAAACAGGTACCTGACTAAAAGAACAGTTTCACACCTCCTTGAAGAATGCAGCCTTCAGCTCGTAAGTATGACTGAACTAAACGGCCTGACATATTTCTGCACGCATAAAACTAAATCTGTAGCTTAGGAAAATTTTTCCTTTCACAGAAATTCTCCAGGGCACTGACAAAAATAATTTCTCACAAAATCAGCAAATTTATTTCAGTGAGTATAATGACGAAGAAAATTCTGTCATGATTTTCTATTTCAACAAACACAATCACTAAAAAGAAATAATATGTGTTCCTGCATGCTCATTTTCCCTGTGTGGAAAAAAATATTTTTTTATTTAGGAACCTGAACAAGTTCTTTTTATTCCGAGATCAATTCAGGTCCGGGGACAATCAATGGTTTTTATTCTTTCAATAAAACCACAATATCATCTGAGTACTTTTATTTATCTCGTTTATTGTAAGTTACATGACCCGTGATTCTGTCATAATCTTGCCTTAAAAAATCAGAATTCAGTTTTCTAAATTATTTAGTAAAATTGTATTTCAACATCAAAAAACCATTATCACTTACATATAATGAACAATACGATCTGATTTTTTTGTGATAGCTGTTAATAAAATTATGCGAGATACTTACAAATATTTTTTAAACAATTTGCTTTTGCATATTGATTAAATAACTTTGGCCCGAACCAATAAAAAATTGTGTCATGGCAACAGCAGTAAAAAAACCAGCAGTAAAAAAACCAGCAGTTAAGAAAGCAGTAGCAGCTAAAAAACCTGCAGTAAAAAAAGCAGTAGTAAAAAAAGCAGTAGCAGCTAAAAAACCTGCAGTAAAAAAAGTAGTTAAGAAAGCAGCGCCCAAGAAAAAATAATTTCTTCGCAACTTTGTATTCTTAATACGGACAGCTCCCTACTGAAGCATTCAGTGGCGGAGCTGTCTGTTTTTAGCGGAAGTACCCACCCAGTTTAAGATATTTGGCTTTTCGTCTATTGGAACCTTGGATTAGTCAAAAATCCCCAAATGTTTTATAAATGGATTAATATTTCTTTTTAATTTAAGCCTCAATTACTACGTACTGCCAATATTCATAGCGGATTTTTATCAACGGTATGTTATGATTTTATGACATTTACAGGAAAATGGGTTGCCTTTTTACTCATATGACACTATGCTTTCTGACTCTTGCAGTAACGCCCGGTCATTGCAGCGCATTCAAAACGTTCAGCAAACAACCTTGCATGGGATTGATTTCAGAATTTAAAATTGATCCGCATGAAGTATAATTACAAGAGCCTGTTTGCGACTAAGAACGAGAAATTTGTGGCAATAATGGGCCCCGATTATTTTTCATCGATATTGACCGAAGATGATTTTTCAAAGCCTGCAATAGTCATATCTGACAAGCGTATTTATCAGTTCGGAAAAGTTTACGAGCTGGGGTTGCTTGGATTGATTGGCGGACGGAGAGTAAACACGGGCAAAAAAATCGTCAATCTTGAAGATGTCACCGGAACCACAACCAGGGAATTACCAAAACCGTTCCTGGGCTACTCAGTTATATTACTCGGCCTTCTCTTTGCCTGGCTCGGGATATTGTCAGATGTCAGACAGTCGACATTGATAATGCTTGGACTTGCCTTGCTGACAGTGACAGGAGGAATACTGCTGGTTATACGGCGCAGACAGAACTGTCTGATTGTAGAGTATGCGGGAGGAAGCATGATCCTTCCGGTACAATTTGTCACACAGACAGAGCTCGATCTGTTCCAGGGAATAATATCACTTGAAAAAGACAGGGCAAAAGAAGGCTTTCACGATTTCAAAGTATGCCCCTACTGTGCTGAAAAAATCCAGGCACAGGCAAAAATCTGCCGCTTCTGCGAACGTGAGCAGGAAGTCGTACCGGTGGACTAATCCGAAACTCTCAGAAAGTAAAATATTGACGTAATGATTGATTAAATTCGTCAAATTTCCCGTGATTACTTTTCGGAAACCTCAAAGTCACGTATAATGCCCATTTGCGGTGCCATATACCTGAAAGTGGTATTTATCCCGGTCAAAATATTTTATGAACTAAACCGTATCCTCCTTAACTTGTTAAACTTTATGCCGGAGCATAAGGCAGATGTCATTATGACCGTCTTATGGTATCGTTATAATTGGCTGATGTAGTAATGAAGAAATTATTACTGATAATATTAAATCTTATCATTCCCCAACTGTCTTTTTCGCAGATTGCAAATTATGACTTCGGTGATGCTCCTGAAAGTTACGGGTGGGCAAGTCATTATATTATTCTTAATACACGTTACCTGGGTTCACCTCCTGACGGTGAAGCAGCCCAGCAGTATTCACAGGAAGCAGACGGAGATGACCGGAGCGGGAGTGATGATGAAGACGGTGTAACTTTCCCTGATATGATACAGGGAACGAGAGTGACTGTCCGGATAAACATAGTTGGGTCCGGCCGTTTAAACGGCTGGATGGACTGGAACGGAGACGGGGACTTTGATGATTCTAATGAAAAGGTGGCCAGCAATATATCCAGATCTACCGGATCCTTTAATCTATCGGTTAATGTACCGATAGATGCTATTGCCTCCAGGCCTGTCTTTGTCCGTTTCAGATATGGGCCAAATGACTTGAACAGTACCGGATCTGCCACCTACGGAGAGGTTGAAGATTACTTTGTCAAAATTATATGTGCCCAGGTTGGTCAGCCTAAGGTGGGCAAAATAGCTCAACCCTCGTGCGACGTGCCGTCAGGCAGTGTGGTTCTGGAGGGTCTGCCTTCCAGCGGTACATGGACGCTGATCCGCATGCCGGGAGGTGTGACCACAACAGGTACAGGAACAAGTACAACTATCACCGGCCTTGAGCCGGGTACCTGGACATACACGGTTACAAACGCATCCGGATGCACCTCAGTCCCGACTGAGAATATTATTATCATGCCTGTTCCTGCAGTCCCTTCAGTACCCGTGATAGTATCAACGGAACAGCCGACATGTTCAATCGCGACCGGAACGGTTTATCTGTCGGGGCTGCCTGTGACCGGCACCTGGACATTAACCCTCTTCCCCGGTCTGACAATCACAACGGGTACAGGAACGACTGCAACAGTTTCTGAAGTAGAACCAGGAACACATTATTTCACTGTAACCAACTCAGACGGATGTACTTCTCCGGCCTCGGCAAATTTTGTCATCAATCCGCAGCCCCTCACCCCAGCTGTGCCAACAGTCGGAGCCATCACCCAGCCCACCTGTGAAATACCATCAGGAAGTGTGATACTGCAAGGCCTGCCTTCGGTCGGCACATGGACACTGACACGCATGCCGGGAGGGACCACCACCACAGGTTCAGGCACAAGCACAACAATTACCGGACTTTTAGCCGGCACATGGAATTACACGGTAACAAATGCAGCAGGATGTACATCAGGGCCAACCATCGATATAGTCATTCTTCCTGGTGCTTCAGTTCCGGCGGCACCTGCAATAGACACCATAATTCAGCCAACATGTACTGTTTCGACCGGAAGTGTAATATTAACCGGGCTGCCGGCACCAGGCACCTGGACACTGACACGTTATCCTGACGGAGCAACTTTTTTAGGAACAGGAGCCAGCACGACCATTACAGGTCTCGGACAGGGCACATACTATTTCAGAGTTACCAATTCAGACGGGTGTACTTCACTCTCAACACCAAATGTGGTTATCAATCAGCAACCCCCGACGCCAGCAGCGCCTGTGCCGGGAGCCATCACACATCCCACATGCCAGGTACCGGGAGGGACTGTGCAACTGAACGGATTGCCTCCGGCGGGCATCTGGACACTCACCCGTTTGCCCGGCAGCATAACCTCAACAGGTACCGGGACGAGTACCACTGTTTCAGGACTTGAGTCGGGCACATACAACTTCTATGTTACAAACGCAGCCGGATGTCCTTCGCCGGTATCCGCCAACGTGATTATCAACCCGCGGCCAGGGCCCGTTCCGTCAGTGCATATTACAAATCCCGGCCCTGTCTGTTCGCCTGCAACGGTCGATCTTACCAATCCTGCAATAACTGCAGGTTCGACAGAGGGTCTGACTTATTCATACTGGCTGGATATTATAGGATCAATACCTTACAATACACCGGCCACGGCTACTGATGGCACTTACTACATAAAGGGAACGACACCTTCAGGTTGTTCTGATATTCAGCCGGTAATTGTGGAAGTGTACCTTCAACCTGTTTCTGTTGCTGGTCCTGACCAGGTTCTTGAATATCAGTTCAGCACTTCACTTGACGCCGATACACCGGGGGAAAATTTAACAGGTGGCTGGTCAGTCGTTTCGGGTTCAGGGCATTTTGCAGATACCAATTATGCAAAAACAACCGTATCCGATCTTGCAGTAGGTGAAAACATCCTGCAATGGGCTGTCAACAACCGCGCCTGTCCGCCTGCCAGGGACAATCTTACAATTACTGTCCATGACCTGTTAATTCCCACATTAATCACACCCAATAATGACGGTCTAAATGATTACTTCATACTGAATGGCCTTGAGTTTCTTGGGGCAACTGTAATTACCGTCTTTGACAGGCGCGGTGAACTGGTATTTGAGAACAGTGAGTATGACAACATGTGGGATGGAATCGATTATAACGGGAACCCGCTGCCTGATGATACTTATTTTTTCATTCTTGAGCCTGAGAATCGCGTTGCGGTAAGCGGTTATATTGTGATCAGGCGATAGAGTACAGAGCACAGTGTATGCAGCACGGGGCACAGAGCAAAGGGAATAAAAAAGAGGGTGGCTAAAGATTAAGTCACCCTCTCAGTTTTAATAAATAATAGAACTAGTAACCATCATTCTGCTGATCGGCAATAGCCGGGTTTGCATCCATCTCAGTCTTTGATATGGGAAGAATGATCTTGTAGAAAGTCCTGTCAATTGTCTTTTCACGGTGAGTAATGACTACTGCAGGTGTTATAAATTCGTCATTGAACTCAATCGTTTTGTTGAGCCGGATCAGATCGAAGTACCTGTGTCCTTCGGCAAAGAGTTCCTTACTCTTTTCATCCATTATCATATCAAGGGTAACTGTTACGTCTGTTGCAGGTGCAAGACCGGGAGCTCTTTTGCGGATCTCATTAAGATAGCCGGCAGCTTTTACCCTGTCAGGCGTTGGCTGACTTAGGGCTGCTTCGGCCGCGATAAGATAAACTTCAGAAAGCCTGATAACCTTTACGTTCACTGCCGAGGTTGAACCTTTGTCGCCTTTAAGATCGACCCCCGCATATTTCAGGCAGGAGCCAAATCTTGTAGTTGAAGACTCGTCATAATCCATTATTCCCCAGCGCACATCAGTCGGATCTTCGCCAAGTCTTGCCAGGAAGTAGTCACTTGCCATAAAATATCCCATGGCATTTTTAACCTTTGCCAGGCGCATGAGATAGTAGCCAAGAGAACCTGTTCCCAGGTCTGCCTCACTGACATAAATAGCCAGCTCGAAAATTGATTCAGAACCGAATACAGAAGACCAGGAGCTTACCCATTTATCATTTGCATAAGTTGAGTATTTACCACTGGTTATGACTTCCTCTGCAGCTGCAAGAGCTGCTGCATAGTTGCCCATGAACAGGTTTACCCTTGCCTGTATTGCCAGGTTGGCGTAATAATTAATATACCCTTTCAGAACAGATTTTGACAGCAAGGGAGCAGCATCAGTCAGGTCTTTCATTATCTGTGTATAAACTGCCTCAACTGATTCTCTTGTTGGCTGTGCCGATGCATCAAGAGGTTCAAGTATCAGCGGAACACCGTACGATGTTTTATCCATATTGTAAGGTTTTCCATAAAGCCTGACAAGATCGAAATACATCAGTGCGCGTGCCGTAAGAGCCTGTCCTTTATACCCGCTCAGGGTAGCATCGCCGTTACCGGCTTCCTCAATCTTGTTGATATTAAGGATCAGGTTGTTGGCCTGCAGTATGTTATGGTATAACTGAGACCAGAATCCGGAAAAGGAGTTTGAGGTGGCTGAATGGTTAAACGTATATAACTGATCCAGACCTCTTCCCTGTGACCGTATTGCGAAATCACCGCTCTTGGCATCGCCGTAAATTACAAAGTTCCTGCCATAGTAATTCGACGACGTCATTTTGCTCATCAGGCCGTTTATTGCCACTTTAGCATCGGCTGCGTTGGTTATTGAGGTCTCGGCTGGAGCATAGTTACTTGGTGTAACATCCAGAAAATCCTCACAAGATACCAGCAGTAAGATGCCCAGTACTGTAATTATTATATTTATCTTTTTCATCGTAGTACCTTTTTAGATCAGAAACTGGCTTCAATTCCGAAAGTATATGTCTTGCCAAGGGGCATTTCCCATCCTCTGGTGCCATACTCGTTAACCTCCGGGTCATATACCTTCCACGCTGCCAGGGTCCACAAGTTGGCACCGTTGAAATACACTCTTGCACCTGAAATTTTCACCTTGCTGAGTATCTCCTGAGGCAATGTATAAGAGAGTGTAGTGCTCTTTAGCCTCATGTAGTCTGCAGGGTGCATGTGCCTGCTGCTCTTCTGGTTTACATCCTCGAGGTCAATTGCGATACGCATCGGATACTTTGCATCCTTGTTTTCAGGTGTCCATCTGTTGTCAAAGGCATCCTGCGACATGATCCTCTCCCAGTAATAGCCGTCATCATTTACGTCACGTTCGGGTGCATCATACATATCTCCTCCTAATTTATAGGCGAAGTTGAAGGATAATGCCAGTCCTTTCCAACCGAAGTCGGTGTTCAATCCGCCGAACAGCCAGGGATTAGCATCTCCGATAATTATTTCAGAAGCATTCGAGTAGTCATATGTGGCAGGACGGCCATCGACAGTCAGATCAGGTGTCTCGTCATTGTTGAGAAACCAGAGATTCTTACCGGTTTCATTCTCAACGCCAGCCCACTCAAGACCGTAAAGCGCCAGGGTTGATTCACCCTCGGTATAAATAAACTTTGCCCTGTCATCATCACCTGTCGGGTCATACCAGATAATATCCTGTCCGCCATACAGTTTTGTGACAGAAGACTTCACATGAGATGCAGTCAGTCCGGCGCCCCAGGTAAAATCACTCTTTTTTAATATCTGACCGTACAGTTCAAATTCCAGTCCCCGGTTATTTATCTCTCCCACATTTTTCAGGGTCGAGGAGAAGCCTGTCACCAATGAGATAGGCACGTCCTGCAGAAGGTCTTTTGAATCCCTGTTAAAGAATTCTATCGTGCCTGCTATTCTCTGGTCCAGCAGCCCGAACTCAAGGGCGATATTATATGTGTAGCTGGTTTCCCACGAAAGGTTTTCATCTGCTGCAGTACTGACACCACCTCCCGGTTCCTCCATATATTTGTTAGTGTATGATGTCAGGGAGCGCCATCCATAGTTGGCAGAGGGCAGAGTACCGTTTACACCGTATGATGCTCTCAGCCTGAGGCCGGATATTACATCTATGTTATCCATGAACGGTTCCTGGTCAATCCTCCATGAACCGGCGACAGACCAGAAATTACCCCAGCGGGAATTTTCACCCAGCCTTGATGATCCGTCACGGCGGAAAGAACCGGATAAATAGTATTTGTCATTATAATCATATTCGGCACGTGACAGCATCGAGAGCATCGTATAACCCCAGTAGTATGCACTGGCATCGAGCTTTCCGGCAGTTGCCACCGTATGCAGGGCACTGGTCGGCAGGTTGGTTCCGGAAGAGCGCTGATAATCAGTCAGATTCCTTTCAGCCTCCCAGCCAACCAGAAGGTTTATATTGTGCACTGATGCAATTTTTTTATAATAGTTCAGTGTAGTTGACGATACCAGCTTGTTTACTATGGTATTCGTTTCAGTGACGGAGCCGTTAGTGTTCGATCCGTTGAAGTGCAATGCGCTGTAGTAAAGATGATCCGCAGTATTTGCATTGTCATATGAAAAAATAGACTTCAGGGTCAACTCAGGCAGTATCTTCACTGTGACAGTCTCATTGGCAAGTAATCTTAATGTATTCGAGTTGTTTTCCCACTGATCATTATAGTAGAGCGGGTTATATGCATAACTGCCATACCTGGCTGTCCATGGATCACCGGTTACGTAATCAGTAGGCCAGTAGAGTCCCCACAGCAGGTTACGACTCTGGAGGAAGTAGTTGCTTCCGGTGGAGCGTGAATCGTTAAAACCTTCCTTCTCGCTGCTGGAAATGTTAATATTAGTCGCAAACTCAACAAATTTACCCACCTGCTGGCCAAAATTAATTCTGCCGGTGAAACGGTCGTAACCGTTTATAACACTGCGACCCATGTCATTCGTGTAAGAGAATGATGTATAATAGTTCGATGTCTCGGTAGCGCCGCTTACAGAGAGGTCATAGTTCTGAAATACAGCTGTGCGGAAGAGTACGTCGTCCCAGTTAAAGTAGGTCCCTGCCCTGTCGCCTGTTATGGTCAGCGAGTTGATGGTGTTGTCGGGAGCGGAGAAAATGTAACCGTGCTTATTGAACCTCTTGTTAAGCTGGGCGAGGGCACTGGCGCTTGCATCCGCTTCAGTATCACCATAGCTGTATACACCTGCATTCCAGAAGTTTTCATAGTACAGTTTAACCTGATCCTCGGTGCTCGCAGTTTCATAGTTATCGGTGGCAAATGCCGGCGTCATTCCCACGGAAGCCTTGAAGTTAATCACCGCCTTCCCCTGCTTGCCTTGTTTAGTGGTTATGACAATAACTCCATTTGCAGCCCGGGAGCCATACAGGGCTGAGGCGGCAGCATCTTTTAGGACGGTAATGGATTCAATATCATTGGGATTGATAGAGCTCATTACATTGCTGGAAGTATAAATCCCCATATTGGTAACGTCACCAGAAATAACAGGGACACCGTCCACAACATACAGGGGCTCATTGGAGGCGTTCATTGACCCGATACCTCTCACCCTTATTGCGGATGTTGATCCTGCCTGGCCGGACACTGTTGTGATCTGCATACCAGCAACCTTGCCGCCCATGGCGTTTTCAAAAGAGAGGGTAGGTATATCCCTTATTGCATCCGCTTTCACTACACTGGCAGCGCCGGTGAAAGTACCTTTTGTTGAGGTGCCGTAAGCAACAACGATGACCTCATCAAGGGCAAGGGCATCAGTGACCATCACGACATTAATGACCGTTCTCCCCGCCACAGGTATCTGCTGTGTTTTGTAACCCACAAAGCTGAAGACCAGTACACCGTCAGAAGGAACGTTGCCGAGGGCATACCTGCCGTCAGCGTCAGTGTTGGTACCCACGCCCCTTGAGCCCTGTAAAAGGACTACTGCATAGGGGATCGGAGAACCATCATCAGAAGCAGTTACCGTTCCGGTAACCCTTGTCTGTGCCATGCCGGCATTTACAAATAATGCCGACAAAACAATGAAGATTAATTTTTTCATGAAAAAAGTGCGTTAGTTATAAGGTTTGCAACCACAAGTTACGAGAAATTTAAATTCAAAAAAATAATTTGTCATACATCATAACTATTTCGCAGTAGATTTTTTCAGACAACAGGCAATAAGTGACGAGGTAAAAGCCTAAATTTGCTTTAAGCTACTACCATAATAATGACTAACCTCCCGGTATTATGAAACCTGTAAAAGCTATTCTGCTGACTTTACTGATTGCATGCGGATGCACTTCGCATACTGAATATGATGTCCTGATAAGGAACGGACAGATCATTGACGGATCCGGATCTCCGGCTTTCAGGGGGGATATCGGCATAATGGCAGACACAATTGCCGGCATCGGGGATCTGAAAAATGCAAAAGGCCGGTCAGAGATTGATGCCGAAGGGATGGCTGTAGCTCCCGGATTTATCAATATGCTCAGCTGGGCCGTTGAATTGCTCATCGAGGATGGCAAATCGCAGGGCGACATCAGGCAGGGTGTCACTCTTGAAGTTCTGGGGGAGGGAGATTCATGGGGCCCGTGGAATGATAAGATGAAAGAGGACGTAAAGGCATCGATGGGAGACATAAAATATGACATCGAATGGACTACCCTTGGAGAATACCTTGAATACCTTGAAAAGAAGGGTGTGTCGACAAACATCACATCATTTGTGGGTACCTCCACCCTCCGTATATATGCCGTGGGGTATGAAGACCGTGAACCAACGGAAACAGAGCTGGAACTGATGAAACAGCTCGTCAGGGAGGCTATGGAAGAGGGCGCCGTCGGAGTCAGCTCGGCACTGGAATACGTACCAGCAAGCTTTGCTTCGCCCGAAGAAATTATTGAACTTTGCAAGGTGGCGGCAGAATATGACGGGATGTATATTTCGCACCTGAGGAACGAGGACTTTCAGTTCCTCGAAGCCATTGATGAACTGCTCAGGGTGGCAAAAGAGGCAAATATCAGGTCGGAGATCTATCATTTCAAACAGGTCGGAAAAACCAACTGGAACAAGCTTGACAAGGCTGTCGCAAAAATTGATTCGGCCAGGGCAGCAGGACTGTATATCACTGCCGACATGTACAATTATGTTGCGAGCTCCACGGGTTTCGACATAATCATGCCCGAATGGGTGCAGGAGGGTGGCTTTGAGAAGCTGGTGGAACGGCTCAGGGATCCGGAGATCAGAGAAACCGTCGGACAGTATATAATCAATACCATAATGAAAAAACAGGGATCTCCCGAAAAGGTACTTGTTGTAGGCTTTGATACCGATTCATTAAAATACCTCCAGGGAAAGACCCTTGCCGAGATCGCTGCCATAAGAGGCACCTCGCCGGAAGAGACGGTGATGGACCTGGTGATCGATGACGGTAGCCGCTGCAGCGTTGTCTATTTCTCGATGTCAGAAGATAACCTTAAAAAGGAGATGGCACTGCCATGGATGAGCTTCTGCTCCGACGGAAGATCGATGGCTCCTGAAGGCGTCTTCCTTAAATCAGCAACACATCCCAGGGCCTACGGCAATTTTGCCCGTCTGCTGGGCAAGTATGTCAGGGATGAGAAGGTCATTCCGCTCGAAGATGCAATATATAAACTCACAACCCTGCCGGCTGCCAACATGAAGATCGAAAAGCGCGGCGCCCTGAAGAAAGGGTTTTATGCAGACATAGTAGTCTTTGATCCGGCAAAGATTCAGGATCATTCCACGTTCCAGAACTCACACCAGTATTCAACCGGGATGAGCCATGTATTCGTCAACGGAGTGCAGGTGCTGAAAGACGGTGAGCATACAGGGGCAATGCCGGGTAGGGTTGTCAGGGGTCCGGGTTATCAGGAGGAGTAATCGTAAAACCAAGTGCAGTCTTAATGGCCTTCGTAGAAGGACGAATTATTGTAGGTCTGAGTATGTGGGCAAAAACCGTTATCGTCTCCTGAAAAGCAGGTTCAGAATTGCCAGTATTACTATTGCCCCCAACGCACCGGTAAGGATAGCACCTAACCATCCGGTGCCAAGACTTACACCAAGTTTCCCAAGGATCCAGTAACCCAGGACACTACCGATAATACCGACAACTATGTTGCCGATGAGACCAAGGCCGCTGCCTCTGAAGATCATGCTGCCAAGCCAGCCGGCTGCAGCTCCGATGATAAGAGTAACAACAATTTCCATTTTCCTGATGTTTTAATTAACTAATTAAAAAGGAATAATAAAGGTAGTCCTTATTTCTCAATCAGGTCGTTTTCAATATAATAAAATGGTTCCATCATAGGTTCATCTTCATCACTCAGAACCCTGAACAGTACCGGATCCTTCAAAATATCTGTAACCAATGCCGGCCTGCCGTCAAGTATCACCTGGTTATTGATTAACCTGATCCCGTGGCTGTAGTCTGTATACCACCAGATATGACCGCTGTAAACAGGTTGAATCGGAATGCCGTCAGGCTTGTGCCAGCCGTAAAGTACGACCCTGTCATGTTTTTCCGTGATCCGCGATGAGAGGATGATATCCTTCTTAATGCCTGCCACAAGCTGCCCGGGCTTCCCTCCCGCATCAGAGAACTGCTTTTCAATCTGCGCATTATGTTCGACAAATTTTGAAACCAGTTCATTTGCATTGCCCACAGGCACGTAATTGAATGGAGCCAGCTTCAGCGCCGCCTGGCTGTATATATGATCACTCAGCACAGATGTTACAAGAGAAGCTCCGAAAAGGGTTGCCAGCCTCTGAGCAGTGCGGGGGTTCATCGGCACCCGGCAAAAATCATCGTCGCTGCCAACAGCAAGATAGTCGGGCATAACCTCATATATCACGCTGTGTTTACCTCCATTCATGTCTTCAAAGGCACCCTGCAGAGTGATGGTCTTTCTCAGGAACCCGGGGATATTTCCCGAAGCTATGGCCTTGTATATCTCTTCTTCACGCTCACTGAGCGGCAACTCACTTATCCTTTTCATGAAAGCGGTGCCGGTCTCTGCCGCAGGATCACGCGCCGGTATATTCATCCTGCGGACGGGAAACACCAGAGTGTCAGAGATAAACTGCGAATAAGCCCTCCCTCCAAAATAACGGTAGTTCTTCTGCTCATACATTGTGCCGCTTAATATGCTGTGAATAAATCCATTATACTCAACCTGAAAAGTATGATATATTACCCCTTTGGGATTGGGTTTAAAGATAAACTCTATCCTTCTTCCCTGCGATGTATACCATATCAGCGAATCGCGCTCCCTTTCCTTTAATCTGAATGACTGGCCAAGATAATCCTTCATCATCCTGCTGCGGTACCATGTGCCACCTGTCGGCGAAACCAGGGGCTTACCGTTATAAATGACAACGCTGTCGTTATAAGCAAGTGTGCATAGGTATTTGTCCCTGCCTGATTTAAGCCACCGGGCAAGTTTGGGGCCGTGAACTGTGTCTTCATAGCTGTAGTCACTGTCCAGAAATGCTATGCGCACAACATTACCCGGGATTTCTCCTGCCGCACTGATATACCTTAATATGAAGCTCCCTCCTCCGCTGTGGCCGTTAAGCACTATTTCGGGCTGCCAGGGTTTAAACAATGTTATGACATCCTCTGTCATCCTCCTCAACAGTTCGCGGGAATCAGCCGTGCCGGTGTTCCATGCAGGCCAGCTTTTCTTGCTGTTTTCAAAATATGCAACCACAATTGTTCTGTCTTTAAGAATGTCCCTCAGGAACCTTGTCTGCGCACCGATATGCTGAATATTAAAATGCCAGTCATCGCCCTCTTTCATATTCTTACCAAAGGTCTGTTCAATAGAGTTACCGTTCGGCAAGGCATAAAATATCAGAAGTACCCTGTCTTCCTTGTCAAATCCTTTAAGCGGTGCATTTATAAGGATGCGCGTTCCGGGCGGAGAGTCTTCTATGACCATCTGCTGTTCATCAAAGTGACCGGATGGCGTAAATCCGGGTAATGACTGGGCGTTAATGGCAGAGGTCCCGGAAAAGATCAGAAACATCGACAATGCCCCTTCTTTCAGCTTGCAGACGAATTTCCGTACGATATACGTATCAATCATTCCGTATGGTATTACGTGAAGTAAATGTACCTACATATTTATTGAGTCTGCCCATTTTTCATTCGGGATTTTAAATAGCTATATTTGTTCGTGTCATTATAATATGTTGAATTCTTTACTCCGGAGGAAGGCAGTATCTGTCGCTGATGCAGAAGGTAAGAATACTGGTATGCGCCGTGTACTGTCCGTTAAGGATCTCACTTTTTTCGGAATTGCAGCCATTATCGGGGGTGGCACGTTCAGTGCCATAGGAAATGCATGCTATAGCGGCGGTCCGGGGGTCATACTGTTATATGCAATATGTGCCGTTGCATGCGGCTTCACGGCGATGTGCTATGCCGAGTTTGCCTCGCGTGTACCCGTATCGGGTAGCGCTTACACATATGCCTACATAACCTTCGGCGAGTTGTTTGCCTGGATCATAGGCTGGGCCCTGATAATGGAGTATTCCATCGGCAATATTTACATTGCCTTTTCATGGAGCGGCTATTTCACCAATCTTGTCCAGGGCATCCCGGAATGGCTAACCATTAATTACAAGTCCGCTCACCAGGCTTTCCTTTTAAACACACCGGGTGAGGGATTGAATGCATGGCTTTCAGCTCCCCGGATCGGAGGACTGAGGATTATTTTCGATATGCCGGCATTGGCGATAAACGTGTTTCTCACGGCCCTTGTGTTTGTCGGTACCAGCGAGTCAAGGAACCTGAGCAATACCATGGTCATTATTAAGCTGTCCATTATCGTCCTTGTGATAATAGTCGGCGCATTTCATGTTGATATTGAAAACTGGACCCCCTTCATGCCCAACGGTTTCAACGGTGTGATGGCCGGAGTATCGGCAGTATTTTTTGCATATATAGGTTTCGATGCAGTATCCACCCTTGCGGAAGAGAGCAAAAATCCACAGAGAGATCTGCCGCGGTCGATGATATATTCCCTGATAATCTGCACTGTGGTTTATATGGTCCTGGCGCTGGTAATAACCGGCATGGCCCCATATAAGCTGCTCGGAGTGAGCGATCCCCTTGCAGAGATATTCAAGATCAAAGGTGTAAAATGGATGCTGTTCATTGTTTCGCTGGCTGCCGTGATAGCGATGACAAGTGTTCTCCTGGTTTACCAGATGGGCCAGCCACGGATATGGATGAGCATGAGCAGGGACGGGCTGCTGCCAAAGAAGTTTTCATCAATACACCCGAAGTTCAAGACTCCCGGATTTGCCACGATAGTCACCGGCCTGGTGGTAGGCATACCCATCTTCTTCACGGACGAAAAGATCGTCCTCGATTTTACAAGCATAGGAACCCTCTTTGCCTTCTCGCTGGTATGCGGAGGTATCTTAATTCTTCCCCGTAACACTGATGCCAGGGAAAAAGGAAGATTCAGGATACCTTATGTAAATGCAAAATATATTGTTCCCGCGGTGACTGCCGTCAGCCTGGCTGTTATTGCTGTGTTCTATCCCAACTCCATTTATTCTGATGCCGAAAACACCAGGCTAAACTATCCAATGATTATATTCTATATCGTCTGGGCAGTCATTGCAATTCTTTCGTATGTCAAAAACTTTTCCCTGATCCCGGTTATAGGCCTGCTTGCATGCTGTTACCTGCTGACGGGAATGGGCTGGACCAACTGGGCCATGTTCGGCGTGTGGCTGGTAATCGGCCTGACGATATACTTCCTGTACGGCTACAGGAAAAGCAACCTGGCGGGAATTACCGGGCGTAAGGTCTCAGAGTAATTGTTCCAAATCAATTTTTCAGCGATTCACGAGACTGTTCAAGTATTCCTCAAGCATTGTATAACCTGACGAGGCAACCGTGTTGCGGTCTTCCGGGTCGCCGGGATTGAGTCCTTTTTCTTTTTCCCAGCTGTCAGACATACCGTCTTTATCATTGTCAGGTATGATATTATATGTTTTGAGATCAGGCCACCCAGGTGTGTTGTTCTGCGAGTCGATAATGCCGGTATGGGGTCCGTATGAATCACCGTAGGCGCACTTGCCTGTCATTGTCTCCCTTATGATCCTCTCATCGTAACTGTCGCGCCGCGGAAGCGTAGCACCGGCATTTTTCAGAACAGTTTTGTATGCTTTTTTTGCAGATGTTGTTTTCACCGGTGAAAACGGGAAAGGCGTTTCAGATCTTATTCCGTCAGCCTGAGCAAAGTCTCCCTGTACTCCGCCTGCCCAGTTGTCTGAGCTTATCTTTCTGCTTCCTTTCATGTAATTGCCGTGGATATACCATCTGCCAAGCGAATCGAAAGGTTCAACTATACGGTTCAGCGATGTTTTTTTGGTTGCAGGACCTGCTTTATAATAGTTGTTTATCATGTTCTGTTGCCCCATCTCACCGCCATAGGAGCTGTTAAACCCCCAGTTGAAGATGACGTTATTCCTGAAGTCAACTATTTCCGTTTCTCTTGTGTCAGGGTGATACCTTGCGCCGCAGAAGCGGGGCAGTCGGCTGGTGTGAGATGCAAGCAGGTTATGGTGAAATGAGGCTCCCTTGCCTCCCCATATTCCGCCGTAGCCGTGCTCTCCCTTATAATGTCCGGCATTGAACAGGCTTTCGGAGATAATGCACCACTGCATGGTAAAGTCTGTGTTGTCATAGAACGAGGCTGTTTCATCTACCGACCAGCTCATGGAGCAGTGGTCAATGATGATGTTCTTACGCCTTATGCCTGTAATTGCATCAGGAGCTTCCTCGGTTGGTCCGCCAATGCCGCACCGAAATCTCATATATCTGATGATCACATTGTCAGCCTCCACCGAGACGGTCTCGCCTTTGATGCAAATACCGTCACCTGGCGCTGTCTGTCCTGCAATGGTCACATCCCCTTTGGAGATGTGAAGCCTGCGTTTAAGTTCAATTGTTCCCGACACGGCAAAGACGATGGTTTTAGGGCCCGTTTTATTGAGAGCCCATCGCAGTGAGCCCTCAGGCGGTTTTGTGACCGAGTCTTCAAGGTTGGTTACCACATATACAGCTCCTCCCCTGCCACCGGTGGTATTGCGTCCGAAGCCCTCGGCGCCGGGAAAGGCAGGCAACTGAGCCTGCAGTACTGTGGTGACGAAGAGGAAAATGAAAGCCAGGTTTCTCATTTGGAGTTTCTTTTTATTTTTTTTCTTCAGCCAATGCGGGCTTCCGGGACTTAAGGTCCTTCATTGCGTCGAAGACCAGGGCAGCCACTGCCGCCGCGCCGGCAGGCTGAAAATGGGTGTTATCCTTGCTGCCTTCGGGATAGGCCTCGTATAGTCCCGGAGGGAAATTCATGAAATAGGTTGTGGTAACATAATCCTGTCCCTTTTCAGTAAAAAATTCCATACTGAGCGCGGAGAGGTCGATAAGAAAGACGCCCAGTTCATCCGCCACGTCCCTCATGCCGTCAGGGTAATTGCCATGAGTATTGCCCAGTCTGCCATTTTCCCAAGGATAATTACGTGCAACAGGAGTGACAAGAACCGGTGTTGCTCCTTTCTCACGCGACTGGTTTACATATAGCCTGAGGAATTCCTTATACCCGGGCAGGGACGTATAGCGTTCACCTTTGCTCACCGAGGCGTCATTATGCCCGAACTGTATCATCACCACGTCGCCGGGCTTCAGGGAACGGTATATTTCGGACCATCTCCCTTCTTCAAAAAATGACCGGGTGCTTCGTCCACCCCTTGCCCTGTCATCGACTATGACGCTGTCGGTTTTAATGATATGCCTTACCAGGTGCAGTGAATCAGAAGACATGAATGCCTGGAACACCTGGCCCCATCCCATAATAGGGTATCTTTTAGCCTGGTAATCCGGTTCAAGGGAATAATCTGCAACTGTTGAGTCTCCTATGATCCACACTTTGACCGGTTTTTTTCGGCCGGAAGCAATGCAATCATTTGATGCCTGTTCACCGATGAAGATGGAGAACAAACTCGTCAGCAACATCATAACCAAAAACCTTCTTATTCTCATATTTTACTCTGTTTCATGTCTTCTGAACCAATCCAGGTCTGCATACCCGGCATCGTTTGTAAAACCGTCGCGCAGTGCGAAGAATCCTATTTTCGCCCCTATCCACATGCCTGCCCTGGCAGCGAAGGCATCCCCGGCTTCTGTGAACACCATGCCATCAGTGCTATAGCTGAATTTACATGATGCTCCCGGTGTCACGTTCACCCCGAAAAATATCTCTCCGCTCTTTACTTCTTCCGAAAAAAGAAGCTCCTCTGCAGTTCCTTTATCTGCATTCCTGCATCTCACCACCCTTACCAATAACTTCCCTTCAGACCGTTTCAGGGAAATATACTGATAATCCTGTCCCATCACTACCATTCCGGCCTCTTCGCCTTCAGATCTGAGGTTGCATTTCAGGGATCCTGAAATATTAAATTTCTCAGCCGGAAATTTTTGCAGGAACAGGTTAGGCACATCCCAGAGGTTACGCATGCTGTCCGGTCGTGAGATGCAGTTCAGCCTGAAGCATCCGTACGCCTCAGAGGGATATCCCCATGACAATGAGGGGTTTGCCTGCCATTGCCACTGCAATCCTGCAGTGCTGCCGTTGAATTCATCGTCTACCGGAGGAGAAATATCCGGCCATTCCCGGCCGGCATCTGGTTTTGAGAATGAGGTTATCGGTTCGCCTGTACCGTCGCCATCCTCATCGGAGCCGATGACCGGCCAGTCATTGACCCATTTCAGCGGCTGCAGATGGACGATCCGGCCGTAGGCACCTTTATCCTGAAAATGAATAAACCAGTCTTCTCCCGATTCGGTAGTGACCCAGGCGCCCTGGTGCGGACCATTGACAGCTGTCTTTCCCTGGTGCATTACAACTTTTTCTTCATATGGTCCGAAGATGTTTTTCGATCTCAGCGCCAATTGCCAGCCGTTGGTAACGCCGCCTGCCGGCGCAAAGATGTAATAGAAACCATTCCGCTTGTAGAATTTCGGTCCCTCAACAGTGGGATTGGCATCATGACCGTCAAAGACCATCACCCCGTCATCAGACACCATTGTGCCTTCGGCATTCATCCTGCTTACCATCAGAATGCTTTTCACCCCGGCCCTGCTGCCTGCAAAGGCATATACAAGGTATGCATTGCCGTCATCATCCCACAGAGGTGAAGGGTCTATAATTCCCCTTCCCTGCCTTACAGCTACCGGCTCTGACCATGGCCCCGCCGGGTCTGTTGCCTTTACCATAAATACCCCATGATCAGGGTCAGGATAATAGATATAGAACTCATCATTATGATATCTTATGCAGGGTGCCCACACGCCGCCGCCGTGTCTTGTTTCAGAGAAATATTCTTCCGGCTGCAGCCGGTTCAGTGCATAGCCTGTCAGCTGCCAGCTGACAAGGTCCTTTGACTTAAGAACCGGCAAGCCGGGGACACAATTGAAGGATGAAGCAACCATATAAAAAGTGTCACCCACCCTTATCACATCCGGATCGGAATAGTCAGAGTGCAATATGGGGTTGAAATATGTTCCGTCAGTTTCCCGGGCCACCCGGTTGCAGGAGGCGAAAAGCAAAATCGCCAGGGTAAGAGCCAGGTTGTATGTCTTATTTCCCATATGCATTAATATTTTGACCTGTATACTTCACCGCCATATCCGGCCTGAGGGTGGCCAGGTCATGCAGGTCAAAGTAATTCATTATTCCCGGAACGACGTATGAATACCAGTCCCTTTCCAAAGGCCGCTCTGCTATTTCAGCATAGGATGCCATCGCTTCCGAAAACTCCAGTGAGACAATTCGTTTATCAAGCACTGCGGTAAAAAGTGCGGGTAGAGCTGCCGGGCCCGAAGCTGTGATCCTTACAGGTAAGCCCTTAAGGTCTTTATCTGAGGAGATGAAATCGAGAAGCGATAAAATATCTTTCACGCGTTGACCGGGTAAAGGCTGGCCTGTATGGAGACTCAGTATTGCATTATGATATTCAATATTGTAGTATTTAGGGTCATTCGCCCGGAAATTTTCAGCTGTCTCTCCCATTCCCCGGAGATCGGCAAGTATAACTGCGTGTCTTTTACCGATTTGAGCTCTGACAAACGCGTTATCTTCCAGTACTGCAGATTTTCCGCAGTGATCCAGCCGAAGCAATACGGTATCAATCAGGTCCTTGTTATCAGGAAGAAACACAAGGCAGGGCAGCGGCACCTCGCCTTCCCTCCTGATTATCAGTTTCTGCATTGTATATCCCGGAAATTCCCGGGTGGCAATGCAGCCGGTTTTTATTTCATCAGATTTTCCGGGTATTGCAAGCAGTTCGCGCAGTTTTGCCCGGATTTCATCTTCGTTGTTCAGGCTCATGAACTGTTTCCGCAACACTTGCCGGTCATTAATATTTTTAAGGCTGACTGACTGAACGGTGACCTCATCAGGGTATGAGGCAGTGACCTGGCCTGCCGGGGTGCACCAGGTATCCTTTTCAGCCTCGGGCACAGGCATATCATGAATTATTTCTGTTGTGTCATTGCAGAGCCATTTCCTGAACCATTTTACTGCAGCCTCCTGCTTTGGCCCGGAAATTCCGTGTCCGTCGTCGCAGGTAAAAAGCTTAATTTTCTCCGCTTCACCAAGTACACTATAAACTTCAGACAGTTCTTCACAGGCGTCAACTGTTCCGCGATAATCCACAAAGTCATATCTGCCTGCAAGGATCAGCAGCGGTTTTGGAGCGAAGAGCATCAGGTAATCGGCTATTTCAAGCAGCTCCCTGCCCTCGCCGGGTAGCTGCTGACAGCCGTCGCCTGTGCCGTTGAGCTCATATTCGCGTTCCCTGCTGGTGATAAAGCTGCAAGGGGCAGCCACTTTCACCCTGTCATCGAAGCCAATAAAAAATGTTGTCTGTGCCCCTCCGCCGGAATTGCCCAGGCAGCCAATCCTTTCCGGGTCGACTTCAGGCCTGGATGCCAGGTAATCGAGCGACCTCACATTATCGAATAACTCCCATGCAACAATGCTTGTGCCTGTCAGGCTTGCACCGGCGTTCAGGAGGGTATGTTCCGTGGTGCTTCCGCGGAGAATACGATTACCGGCGGAATCTGTAAACTGCACTCTCTCGCCCTGTGAAACCGGGTCAACAACAAGAGCTGCAAACCCGTTTGATGCAAAGAGGATAGCAGTCTCCTGGTATGACGCTGTTGCTTTTGAGGTCATTTCGTGACCGCAGAAAATGAGCACAGCCGGGAAAGGACCTTCTCCGGCAGGCAGATAAAAGTTTGAGGTAACATGATGGCCCGGTCTGGATTCGTAGATTACCTTTTCAACAGAATAATCAATACGCTTAATTCGACCTGTTACCCGGGCATTGAGAGGTGCTTTGGCAGGCATCTCACCCAGGAGGCTGATATATTTCTGCCTGCACTGCTTCCGGTAATCTGCCAGCCCCTGAGATGTCTCAAGGGCAGATGCAAGTGCTTCGCGTCGCTCATCATACTGCTGATGCATCTTCTGCAGAAGGTATGACCTGAGAGTTGTTTCCGTCTTCCAGTCCATAACCTTATACGGATCCTGTGCCGTGCCGCCAAGTGTCAGGCTTAACAGGACAGACGCTATCAGTAGGATCTGTCTCAAGAATTCTGATTTAAAATCATCCGCAGGACCGTAATCCTGCGGATGATGAAAAAATTAACCCAAACCCAATAATATCATTATGGCATCCACCGGGGAGCACCGGCAGTTGCTTTTCCGGCAAAATTTGCATCAAGGAATGTAAAGATCCCATTGGCAGGATCTGTCCATAATGCGGTTGATGCACCGGCATAGGCAGTGAGGGAGCCTTTTATTGGAAATGCTGTTCCATCATTAAAATCACTGGTATAATACGAACCACTTATAGTCAATAACATAGTACCAGGTCTTATACCATTTGCCATGGCTCCGCTTTGTCCGAAGATACAATCACTGACTGTTAATGTTCCGGTAGAAGGATTGCCACCCGTTCCGAAATCGATGAAATATCTGCCGGAAGCGGCATCCATACTTGTCCTGTCGAATGTACAATTATCAACTATTACACTCAGGACTCCTGCACCACTTCCATAATTGATGATACCGCCCCTGATGTTATAAACAGTAGTATTGATGAATTTAATGTTAATGAAATTACCTGTACCGGCCCCGTTAAGAACACCGTAGTGGCTGTCAAAGGCAAAGTCATACATGATGCAGTTATTAAACTCAACATTATTTATGACCTGACCGGCGGCGTTTCCACGTAAACGAATTGCACTACGGCCGGAGTTTCTTATAGTACAGTTATTGAACTTAATTGCACCGATTGTAAAGGCATCGCCCTCTTGATCAATAACACCCCTGTGCTTTAAAGTTCCGGCATCGTCATAATAACAGCTGATGTCGACATTTTCAAAAACAAGGGAATCAGACGCTGTCATACCGGTACCTATATCAAACATGTGATTGCCTCCGCCTGTGATCAGATAAATAGTTGGCAGATTATCAGGATACAGGCCCCGTACCTTTATGCTTGCTGTGACAGTATCCACTTCTGTCAGGCCGTATTTTGCACCATTGGTAAGTATCAAAACCTGACCGGGCGTCATTGCATCAAGTGCTGCTGTTAAATCACCTCCGTCCGGAAGCAGCACATCGCCTTCAAGTAAAAGATGCGTAGTACCCCTGGGGAACGTGGTATTCATTAACCTTATTTCATAATTACCGTTTGGTACACCAGTAAGAAGTTTTTCGCCGGCAGCAATTTCCCCAGCCGAAAGAGTATAGGGGGTCTGAGTGCTGCCGCTGACAAACATAAGGGATGTGGCAACAGCGCCGGGCATCCATCTCACGGTACATGAGCCTATGCCGGTCATTTCGCTTTTATAACCGTTGAACAGGTTCTCCGGAGCTGATTTGAAATCAGTCATGATCCATTTGGATTCCGAAACTCCGCTCAGGGTGCTTATTGCTTTCACCCTGGCAGAAAACTGCGTATCACCTGCAGGCAAAACATAAGAATAAGTCACCATGTCGCCCGCAACCTCTGCGGTATTTATTAATGAAGCCGGGGCAAAATCAGTTCCCTGATAAATTTCCACCACATAATGGTCAATATCTTTAGCGGCAATCCAGTCAAGGGTCACTTTTGTTATATTGCTTATCTGAGCACTCAGGCCTGTCGGAGTAAATGCCCTGTCAAATTCAAGCTGCTCGACAATCGGGTCAATCTCCTCTTTACAGGCGTTTATTAAAAGCGCTGTAAACAACGCGAGGATCAGTCCTGTATTTATTAATATCTTTTTCATAGTTAACAATTTATTATTGTTAATAACCATAATCATTTGTCAGCTTACCGTTGCTGGCATCAAGAAATACCTGCCAGATAGGCCAGAACTGGTTCTGATCGGGGTTGTTGGTATAGAGCGAGCCGATTTTGGCGTCATCAATTTTGGTGGGTCCTACCCAGCCAATGACAGAGAGAGGATATGAACCGGACATATCAGCAGTTTCTCCCCTGTTAAGTCCGTAAACTGAGATTTTGGTCAGTTGTCCGTCCTCATCAGCAACAAACTTGTAGTAAAGGTCAGCCGGGACATCCGAATATTCACCGGTACGGTTACGAAGATTGTCCATTTTGACTTTTGCCTCATCCATCTTTGTTTTCAGCATGTTCCAGCGGATAAGAGCCTGTTTGCGTTCCATTTCACCGCAAAACTCAAAGCCCTGTTCCTTCACTATGGCATTGAACATTGCTTCCTTACCGGTTAATCCATTAACATAAGCCTCTACCTTGGTTGGCCAGTCGGACTGTGCAAAAGCCCTCTGCCGGATCTGCTTCAGGTAAGGAGCAGCAGCTGATGGCCCTGTCAGTTCATTTTCAATTTCAGCAGCCATCAGAAGGACTTCAGCATAGCGCATATATATCTTATTGACGCCATCGTCGTTGGTTGATGTCACTATGCGGTCCATCCATTCATAGCGCCATTTGCCGAAGCACCAGTTATTCACAGTGCGAAACTGTTGCTTTGCCACGTTGCTGACCGCAGTTCCATACTCATAAGGCACGCAGGTAACATCCCTTCTGGTATCTTTTACGTCAAAATCATAAAATACATTGGGCAATGGCCCGTATACTCCACCCTGAGCCTGGCCCGTGTACTGATCAACACTCCTGTGCTTCACACCATAAGTATAAAGGTGGCGTCCACGACCCTGGGCAAAGGGTATCTCCCACAGAGATTCTCCTCCTGCCGGGTCAGGATCAACAGTCAGATCCTCGCAATTCTTCCTCCAGAGGCCCTCAAAAGTAGTTTCGAGCTTCACCTTGCTACTGTTAATAACATCCTTGCATTCCTGCAATGCTATCGGATATAACTTTGCTACTGTCAGATCAGGATCAGTACTTCTCCTTATCCCGTCAGGATACTGTGAATAACCTGCTGCCCAGAGGCAGAGGCGTGCACGGAAAGCTTTCACAAAAGCCCTGTTGATCTGTTCCGTTGTCGATGTCCGTGCAGTTTCATTCGGCCATGCAACAAGAGTTTCAGCCTCTCCAAGGTCTGCAATTATTTGCTTGTAAATTACTTCGCGGCTCGATTTCGGGATATACATTGTCTCCGAAGAAACAGGTTCAAACCTTGCGACAATATCTCCCCATGCCTTCAGCAGATCTGCGTAAAATATGGCCCTCAGAGTTAATGCCTCTCCGAGGAGCTGCCCCATCTCATTACCTGGCAAAGGATTGCCGAATGCCCTTATACCCCTGATACAGATATTTGCACGCTCAATGCCTGAATACATCTGTGCCCATGCGTTATTTGAAGTATTCATATCAGTGTTGATGGGAGAGTTCACATACCTCGCCAGATCTGTCCTGGCGGAAATTGAAGCAGAAGTATTGTTCCACTCAATATCCGTATTCGAACCGTAATGTGTCAGAAATCTGCCCCTGTATGAATTGGTCTCTCCAAAAGGAACTTTGATTCCATCTATTGCCGAAGCAGCCAGGGTTGGATCGGAGAAGATCAGTGATTCATCAAATGTCGACTGTGAAGGGGCATCCAAAAAGTCTTCGCACGACACTAAAATGCCTGCAAAAACCAAACTGAGTATAAACAGTATTTTTTTCATATTCATGTAGTTAAATCAGATTAAAATGTAAGATTTAATCCATATAATATCTGCCTGCTTTTTGGATAAGCCGAATAATCAAGTCCCGGTGTAAGAGCAGTATTTCTCCTTGTTGAGACTTCAGGATCAAAGCCGGAATAGTTAGTCCAGATAAAAACATTATAGGCAGAAACATAGAACCTCAGGTTCTGGATTTTAACCTTATTAACTATTTGCGAGGGCAAAGAATAGCCGAGTGTCAGTGTATTCAGGCGGAGAAATGATCCGTCTTCAACAGCCCAGTCGGAAAACACGTGTCTTGACATATACGGTGACCACATGGTGGTATTTGCGTTCAGGGCTTCCAACTCTGCCGGGTCATTGACAAGTTCGCCGGCAGCATTAACATTTGTCCATCTTTTTCCGTCAGCCATTATGTCAATCATATTTCTGAACTGGTATCTGCCTGTAGTGTACTCAATCTTGTTGGCATTATATATGTCATTACCGTAACTCCAGTTGAACTGAGCTGACAGGTCAAAACCATAAGCAACGGCTTCAAGGTTAAAGCCTCCGGTATTTTTCGGGTTTGCATTGCCTATAACAGAGCCGTCAGCAACGGTAATAGTGTCATTGCCTGTAATATCTTTCAGTTTCAGCATGCCGGGTCGTAACGTGCCTACCACAGCAGTTGCATCTGCAACCCCCTCTTTAAGGTTCCAGGTCTCTGTCTCCGGATCATAATCGAAGTCAGAAACCTCATATCTTCCATCAGACTGATAACCGTACATCTGGCCGACAGATCCGCCTACCGCAATCCAGTAATCGTTGCCTATTTCCGTTGATGCCCAGCCGGTAGCCTGGCCGAAATCCTGCATGGTTCCCAGTGAAATGATTTCGTTCTTATTAAAACCAATATTGAAACCAACATTAACTCTTATGTCTCCCTTATCGACGATAACACCGTTAAGTGCAATTTCAAGACCTTTGTTTTCAGTCTCGCCCATATTCCTGTACTGGGTATCATAGCCCGTGCCTGAAACAGGGAAATTAATAAGAAGGTCTTTGGTGGTGTTGTCATACAACTCAAAGGTGCCGCTCAACCGGTTTTTAAACAAGCCAAAATCCAGTCCGACGTTGCGGGTATAAGTAGTTTCCCATTTCAGATCAGGATTGGCCATTATCTTTGACGGAGCCCAGAAGGAAGAAAATCCGTTGATCCATGATGAACTGCCGGATGTGAAAATCTGTGCTATCTGGCCTGACGGGATATTGTTATTACCGGAGGTGCCATAGGCCATCCGAAGCTTCAGACTGGAAACAGTTGATGAAATGCTTTTCATAAAATTCTCCTCGGATATTCTCCAGCCTACAGAAACTGACGGGAAGTAACCCCATTGATTTCCCGGAGAAAATTTACTTGAGCCGTCTGCACGGAATGTCGCTGCAACAATATATTTGCCCTTATAGTCATAGTTGATACGGCCAAAGAAAGAAAGTAGTTTATTATCAGGATTATAGGTATCGGTGTACCTGTTAGAGAATCCCTGGCTGGTAAGCTTGTAAGCCTGGTCTGAGGTAAAGAAATCCGGGTAGCCCCATACCTGGTTAAATGGGGAGTTTGATCTGGTAACAATCACTTCCTGTCCGACAAGGAGTTTCAGTGCATGTCCGGTACCCCGTACCAGTTGGTTGAAATCATAATTCAGGGTATTTGTGCTTCTTAAAGTGTTGCTTATATTTTCATTTGATTCCAGGGCAGGCAGGTTCTGATAAAGTGCAGAAGGAGTATTCTTCACATAATAGGTTGTAATACCGTAGAAACGGTCATCATTGGTATTATAATAATCAAGAGCCTCTTCTGTTCTGAATTGCAGGCCCTTAACAATATCCCATGAGAAGTTTCCGGTCATGTTGAACCTTTTCCTCAGTTGCTGACGGTCGTTATCCCGTACATTATCCATCGGGTTTGTCATGTTTGACGAAAACTCGGTATCGTCAAATTCGCCGATTGAAGTGAATGGTATCGGAACATACAACATGGCCTGTTTTACCCTTGAGTCAGTAGGCGTACCGCCTGCCTGGTCAACAGATCCGGCTCCGAATATCTTGGTGTCTGAATAACGCATTGAAAACCCAAGTCCGACCTTGTCGCTTGCCTTGTGATCCATTTTCAGCGATAAGTTGTCGCGGGTGTATCTCGAGTCAAGCATGATCTCATCGCTTCTCAGTCCTGCATAGGTGAAAGCATATCTGAATTTTTCCGATCCGCCCGTAATATTCAGATCATGATTAAATGTCTTCCCGATATGACCGAAAATCTGATCATACCAGTTAGTACTGGGCTGCCCGTTATACAGGTCAATATCCTGATACAACCCGAAATACTTTTCATACTGGTCAAGCTGATCGCTCAGCAGGGCATATTCGTACTGCCATTTAACATAATCCTCAACGCTCAGGCTGGTCAGGTGGTCAGCCACTTTTTTAAAGCCGTAATAAGCGTTATAGTTTACATTGACTTTGCCGGCAGTGCCTCCCTTTGTAGTAATTATTATAACACCGTTGGCACCACGCGCACCGTAAATAGCCGTTGAAGATGCATCCTTCAGCACGTCGATGGACTGGATTGTTGATGTAGGAATATCATTAATATTGCTTACAGGAGATCCATCGACGATATACAGTGGTGAGTTGTCCTGGGTGATAGAGCCTCCGCCGCGGACGCGGATAGTGATCTCTGCATCGGGCGAGCCTTCCGTTGTCACAACCTGCACCCCTGCCATCTTACCGGTCATGGCTTCTGCTGCCGTTGTAACAGGGATTTTAGCCAGATCTTTCCCTTTAACAGACGTAACAGCGCCTGTTATGTCTTTCCTGGCGGCAGTGCCATAACCGATTACTACCACTTCATCGAGCTGGCTGGCTGAAGATGTAATTGCCGCATCCACAACTGTTCTGCCCTGCACGGGTACCTCGAGCTGTTCATATCCTACGTATGAAAAAACCAGTACGGCATCAGGCGGACAATTGGCCATTGTGTAATTGCCGTCTATGTCAGTGTTTACACCACGTACCGTACCTTTGATGACTACGTTCAAGCCGATCATTGTTTCTCCAGTCTGAGCATCGGTGACCTTTCCCTTCACAGTGATAGTCTGTGAAAAGGAAGATAACGGGATCACAAGCATGGCAACGACCAGCAAAGCCCTCAAACCGCTGCAACCGCGGAAAAGGGATCTTCTGATTTCATTGATAGATTCTGTCATAGACAAATGTGTTAGGGTTTTTATTTAATGCTTACAGGTTTCAGTTTACAGCAGTTAAGCTATGCAAGCAATAAATATATGAATTTTATATTGAGCGGTAAAGCCTGTATAACAATATGTACACTACTTTAAACAGATTTTATACCTAATTTCGTTATCTTGGTGGCTGAACCTGAAACTGAACAGAACCTGACAAATGAGTGAAGAGATCCTGCGGGCAATGATGGAGTTGTTCGCCCTGATAGTCAAGCAGGACGGAGGTATGCTGTTGAGTGAGAGAGACTATGTCTCGAACTTTCTCAACAAGCAGCTTTCTCATCAGAGCGCTGATGAGTTCATGAGTCTTTTTCTTGAAAACGCAGGGCCCCTGCAGGAAAAAGGTCATGTGTCAGGAAGTGATACCGCCTCGGTTAAAGATTTAATAAGAATCTTCAATATCTGTAAGAAGATCAATAAAACCCTTTCGCAGGAGCAGAGGGTTATTGTTGTCCTGAGATGCCTCGAGCTGATTGATGCAGATAAGCAGTATACGCCTCAGCGGATGAATATCATCAATACGATTGCTGAGGTATTCAGGATCTCGCTGGAAGAATTCAACAGCATGCTTCTCTTTATCAGGGCAGAAAAAAAGGCAAGTTTCTCCGATCCCTCGATGCTTGTGATAGAGACTGGCAGCACAGCTGATACGGAAGCAGACTCAATGCAATTCATTGCCTTTCTGAAAACAGCCAGCGTAAATCTCTACTTCCTTAGAAGCTTCTGCACAGGCACAACCCTCCTCAACGGCCTTCCGGTTATATCACGCAAGGTATATACCTTTGCCCAGGGAAGCTCAGTGCACACTCCTCCTTCCATCCCGATATATTACAGTGACATCACTGCACGGTTTGTCTCTGACAAGGATATTCACCGCCTGTCATTCGTTGCCGAGAACCTGACATATTTTTTTCCTGACGGCTTGCCGGCAATCACAGACGTCAGCTTTTCAGCCAGTGAAGGCAACCTGATCGGAATTATGGGAGCCAGTGGCTCAGGCAAGACCACACTGCTTAATCTGCTTAGCGGCTTGTTAAGACCGCGCTCCGGTGATGTAAGGGTCAACGGTATCTCTATCTTCTCGCAGGGAAATAAGCTGGACGGTGTAATCGGCTTTGTCCCCCAGGATGACCTCCTTGTAGAGGACCTGACAGTGTTTGAGAACCTCTATTATGCAGCATCCCTGTGCTTTGCGGCGATGACCAGAGAGGAACTTTCGGGCATCGTGAACCAGACACTGAACACGCTGGGGCTGTACGAAAAGAGAAACTACCGGGTTGGTTCACCTCTGAATAAAGTGATCAGCGGTGGCCAGAGAAAAAGGCTGAATATTGCCCTCGAACTCATCAGGGAGCCCGCGGTTCTTTTTCTTGACGAACCTACATCGGGGCTCTCCTCGCGTGATTCAGAGAATGTGATGGATCTGCTGCATGAGCTTACCCTGAGAGGGAAGCTGGTGCTGACAGTTATTCATCAGCCCTCTTCTGAGATATTCAAGGGCTTTGACAAGGTGCTGGTGCTTGACCTGGAAGGACGCCTGGTCTTTTACGGTAATCCGATCGAATCAATCGTTCACTTTAAGACGCTGGATGCCCAGATAAACAGCGAGGTGGGCGAATGCTCCGAATGTGGAAATGTCAATCCCGAAACCCTCTTTAATATCCTCGAGACAAGAGTTGTTGATGAGTACGGGCGTTACACTGATAAAAGAAGGGTCTCCCCTGTGGAGTGGGCGCAGGCTTTCCGGCGTGTCAGCCCGGTATCCCAGCCCCAGGAGGTGACTTCCACTCCGTATTCCACCCTTGACAGACCCGGATGGTGGAACCAGATGATCGTCTTCCTGTCGCGTGACCTTAAAAGCAAGCTGGCAAACAAACAGTATCTTTTGCTGACACTTCTCGAAGGTCCTATCCTCGGCCTTATCCTCTCATATATAATAAGATATATTGCTGACCCGTCATCAGATAAATATATTTTCAGGGAAAACGAGAATATCCCGATTTACATTTTCATGAGCATTATCGTGGCTCTTTTCCTCGGCCTGACAATAAGCGCCGAAGAGATCTTCAAGGACAGGAAGATGCTCAAGCGGGAACATTTTCTTCATCTCAGCCACAGCAGCTATCTGGTTAGCAAGATAGCTGTGCTGATAGTGATATCGTCATTGCAGGCATTTCTTTTCCTCATCATTGCCAACCCCATTCTCGGGATAAAGGGATTATTCTTCCAGTATTGGCTGGCACTGTTCGCTACTGCCTTCTGCGCAAACATGATAGGACTGAATATTTCATCAGCTCTCAACTCAGCCATAACCATATATATAGTCATCCCGCTGCTCATGATTCCCATGATGATCCTCAGCGGTGCAATGTTCCCGTTCGACAAGCTGAACAGAAAGATCGGAAGTGTTGACAGGGTCCCTCTTATTGCTGAGATAATGCCTACCCGCTGGACTTACGAAGCGCTTATGGTAAAGCAATTCACGGGTAACGAGTACAGTAAAAGAGTCTACAGGCTCAAGCAGCAGATGAGCATTTCCGACTTCAATACCGTTTACCGTATTCCGAAAATCAAGGATGCTCTTGAAATAACCATGGGCAGGATGCAGTGGGAAGGCAGGGTCGAAGCCGGAGATAATCTGCTGCAGCTTATCAGGAACGAGATCGGTACAATTTCGTCAGCAGGTATTATCAGTCCGTTCAACGGAGTGGACTCTCTCACACCTGAGCTTTTTACCATGGAGCTTGGCAGCAGGGCTTCTGCCTGGCTCAGCGCTGCTGATAAAGAATACAGGAGGATGAGCAATGCAGCTGATATGAAACTTGACAAATATGTCAGTAATAACAAGGAAGCGCTTGACATAATGTATGACGATTATCATAATGACAAGCTTGAAGAGATAGTCAGGAAGATTTACGAGAAAAACAAGATGCTGGTGTACAGGGACCGGCTTATTCAGAATGTTGACCTTATTTACCTCGAGCCTGTAGCTGACAGTCCCTTTAAGTTCCGGACACATTTCATGGCACCTGTAAAAACTTTTATGGGACTGAAAACAGATACCTACACTTTCAACATCATGCTGGTTCTTTTCTTCACCCTGGTGCTTTATATTCTTCTCTACTATGAAGTGCTTAAGCGGATTATTTCCTTTTTCGAAAGTTTCAGGCTTCAAAAAGAATGACCCGGAGGCTTGGAATGACCATTTTTCTTACATTTGTCTAATAACATCTTCGCCTGATGACAGGAACTATTTCTAAGCTGGTTGCAGTGATCCTGCTGATATGTATCTTCTCATGCAAAAACAGTGGAACAAGGCAGGGAACCCTCAATTTTCCCGTTGACGATTCGGTACCGGTAGGTGAGGCTGAAAAACTTAGTGAGGAAGCCATTGCCGATATAGTACAGAATATTGCATCACCCGTCGAGATCGCCGCTATTCTCCAGGCGCTGAATGTGCCCTTCTCAGCAGATCATCTTGCCACCACACTGGGAGCAGACAGGCTGACTACAAACTTTCAGAAAGCCATCATGCTGGGGATATACGGCGCAGATCTCGGATACCTGAATATGTACGAGAAAACAGGCAATTCAGTTGATGTACTGTCAACCATCAAACGGCTTGCCGATGGGCTTCGCGTAGGACAATATTTTGATTTCGAGACACTTAAAAGACTTTCCGTTAATAAATCCGATCTTGACTCACTGCTCTTCCTGTCAGTCAATTCCTACAACCAGATAGACCAGTACCTGAGGGAGAACGAAAGGGGTTCAATATCTGCCCTGATGATCGCAGGTGTATGGGTTGAAGGACAGTACCTGGCAACACAGGTTGTGTCAGATCATCCTGATAGGATACTCAGGGACCGTATAGGGGAACAAAAGATCATCCTGGGAGATCTTCTCATGCTGCTTCGCCCGTACAGGGAGAGCACCGCTGAGTACTCCGCACTGTATTATATGATGGAGCAGATCAGCACCTCGTACCGCGATGTGCGGATCACTTACAGGCTCGGAGAGCCGGAGACGATTGAGCAGGACGGCCGTCTTGTTATGATACAGCATGAGGAAAGCATGGTTGAGATGACCGATGACCAGCTGATGAAAATTGCTGATCTCTCAAAAGATGTCAGAAACAAATTAATCTCAGGTAAATTATGAAATGCAGATCTGTCATAATGTCCCTTGTGCTGGTCCTTTTATCTCCCTTTATGAACGGGCAGGCCGCAACGGATGATCTTGTCAGTACATGTGTCCTTGCCGCAGGCGAAAACACCACCTACCTGAAAGACTTCCGGGTACAGTTGCCGAAAGCTGTATCCAATGATGCAACGCCTGTATATAAGGCGAATATGTACCTGATGAAAAATATGAAGTACAGATTTTCTGTCTGTGACGCCCCTATATCAAAAGGAGAGCTTGTTGTCACCATTTATGACCAGGGGAAAGAGCTAATCTCTTCATTCAACAGGAGCACCGGCAAACAATACAATTCGGTCGATTTCATTTGCAACAAGACCGGCCTTTATACCCTGTGGTACGGGTTTAAGAACGGGGAGCAGGGGTCGGGGGTCGGTGTGGTATCGATGATCAAATGATCAGTTTGTCCACAGGCGTGCAACAACAATCATTACTGCCAGAAGCCAGAACAGTATCTCCGTAGTCACCAGGCGACGCGTGAAGGAGCAGTAATTAGCCATGATAAACGAGACAGGTATTACTGTTATCGCGTTCATCTCTACCGACACCGAAGGTGCCAGAGCATAGGCTGCAGCACAGATCACCATCATCCACAGAAGCAGTTCAAATGTCTTTCTTGACTTTATCTTATATGTCGGCATTTCTCTGAACAGTGATAACAACGCGGGCAGGAAAGCAACTGCAATCAAAATAAAAAGGATTATCAGAGCCCGGCTCCAGGACACCGGAGGCATCTTGTCAAACAGGTTGTGCCTGATAATCTCTGTCAGGTCTGACATACTGCCTCCCGTAAGATACCAGACAGCATAAAGGATAATCCATGGCAGCAGGGCTCCTGCAACAGTAATGGTGATTTCGCGAAAATCGGGAGATCTGAGTATAAGTGCGCCTGTCAGCACCAGCAACACAAACCATAATGATCCGGCGTAAACCATTCCTGCGGAAGAGATGAGAAGGGCGGCATCGAAAAAGTTGAATGCCATGCCGTTCACCCTGTAGGCGTCCATCATGCGCCAGATTCCCAACATGATCAGAAGTGCTGCCGGTAAAGCCGGATTTAGGATCATCACGTCCGGGAAAGCTGAATAATACAAAATAAAAAAGAGTCCGGGAAAATAAGTTCTTCTTGGAATAAAGAAGATGGTGGTATTGAACCTGATCATCACAACGACCATTATCATCATCAGCGTAAATGAAAGGATAACGGCCATAACGGGAACGCCGGAAAGGGGTTCAAATATCAAACCCCATAAGGGCAATTCATCTCCGCCCGGCGGGAGCATCACCTGCGGAGGATTTATAAAATACTGAAACCATAATGCTGCTGCGATGAGTATCATCACCAGCAACGGGCCGATTCCTGTTCCCCTGAAAAGCCTGATCATCTTTTTATCATTTTCAGGTCAAAACCAATATCTTTCCTGTACCGGGCTCCTTCAAAGTGTATTTCCGAGACACTGCGATAACTCTTTTCAAGCGCTTCTGTCATGGTAGCCCCAGATGAAGTAACTGCCAGCACCCTTCCTCCGGATGTGACAAGACCTTCCGCCGTGCGTTTGGTGCCTGCATGAAAAACAATACTTTCAGAGACCTTTTCGAGACCGGTTATTCCGAAGCCTTTTCCATAGGCGTCGGGATAACCGCCAGACACCATCATTACCGTAACGGCAGTATCATCGTGTATCTTCAGGGTGCGGTTTTTAAGATCGCGAAATGCGACGCCCTCAAAAAGCTCGAAAAGATCACTCTCTATGCGCGGCATCATCACCTCTGTCTCCGGATCACCGAGACGGGCATTATATTCAATAACATAAGGCTCGCCTGCAACGTTCATCAATCCGAAGAAGATAAATCCGCGATAGTCGATCCCGTCCTCCCTCAATCCTGATATTGTAGGTAAAATGACCTTCTCCTCCACCTTCTTCACGAATGAGGGGGTAGCGAACGGCACCGGTGATACAGCACCCATGCCACCTGTATTTTTTCCGGTATCACCATCGCCGATACGCTTGTAGTCTTTTGCTTCAGGGAGTATCTTATAGGAGATGCCGTCTGTTATCACGAAAGCCGACAACTCAATGCCGGACAGGTACTGTTCTATCACAACCTTATTTCCGGCAGCACCAAAACGGCCTCCCAGCATAGCATTAAGTTCGCTGACCGCTTCGCTGTAATCATTTATTATCAGAACTCCCTTCCCTGCTGCCAGTCCGTCTGCCTTAAGCACGTAGGGAGGATCAAGTTTGCGGAGAAACGCCGCCGCCTCCACAGTGCGGTCTGCAGTAAAAGTTTCGTAGGCTGCGGTGGGTATTCCGTGCCGCATCATAAATCCTTTGGCAAAATCCTTGCTTCCTTCCAGCATGGCCCCTTTCCTGCCGGGGCCTATTACATGAACGGATGATAATTCGGGGTCGGCTTCAAAAAAATCAGAAATACCTTCAACGAGAGGTGACTCCGGGCCGACAATCACCATTTCAATTTTATTGGAGATGACGGCTGACTTTAAGGCATTGAAATCAAGCGGATCAACAGGGAGGTTAACAGCGACGGCAGCCGTTCCGGGGTTACCCGGTGCCGCAAACAGCTTCAGTGATCTTTTGCTGTGCGACAGCTTCCAGGTAATAGCATGCTCACGTCCCCCGGATCCGAGAATAAGAATATTCATTGTCCTGATTTCATTCTCTTTCAAAAATAGCATTTCGGATTAAATAACTCATCTGTGCAATGAATAATCATCGAGAGAGCCGAAAGCATACCCTTTTTCCAGGGATGATCTGATAAACCTGTCAAGATACACAAGAGCATGGCTATCAGGTTTATCGTGAAGCACTATGACAGAGCCCGGCCTTGATCTGTGTGAAAGTACTGAGTAAGACTTTTCCGGAGACATTGTTTTGTCAAAATCATAAGGCATTATGTCCCAGAACACTATTCTCATGATTCTTTCAAGTATCCTGTACTGTCTTACCCGCAGCCTCCCGTAAGGCGGGCGGAAGAGGTTACTTGAAGTGACGTCCCTTCCTTTCAGTACATCGGCGCAGTAGGTTCTGATAGGCGTCTTCAGTCCGTTGAGGTGGCTGAAGCCATGATTGCCTATGGCATGACCTCCGGAAGCTATGCGGCCCAGGAGGCCGGGTGACCCGAGAACCTTGCTGCCGGTGCAAAAGAAGGTGGCAGGCACATCATGTGAACGAAGTATATCAAGTATCTGGGGTGTCGAAGCCGGATCGGGCCCGTCATCAAAGGTCAGGTATAGCTTTTTACCCGTACCGGTAATCCTGAATAATGCATCAGGGTAAATAATCTCAGCAGGGAACGGCCTCCCGAACTTCCTGATCATTTTACCGGCACCTCTCCGTAAAACCTTCTGAGCTCCTCTGTCGCTTTGACAGCCAGTGAAGTCATCCCGTACCGGTCTGCCAGGGTGTATACCTCGTATAACGCCTGCAGGGATATGCCCATATTAAAATCGAGACCATAAGTCTTGTTTTCCGGAAGCGCGGTAATGAACCCCAGCATCACCACTGCATTATCAGATATGATTGTCAGTATTTTTTCGGCTTCATCTTTCTTTCCTGCCATTGCCAACGCCTCTCCCAGGTCAGAGCTGAAATAATCAAACGGCATTTTCCCCGCAGGTACAATGTTTATTCCTTTTTCAGCTGCAGCAACAGCCCTGACAGTATCGCCTTCAAGGACCAGTGCTTTGGAAAGACGTCCGAACTGGCGTCTGAAAACATCAAACATTCTGCGGATGTTCTCATCAAGATAGACCCCTTCCTCACCTGCATTACCCCATTTGAAGCGGTTCATCATGTTCTCATACATCTCATCCGTGTCAACCATACCAGTCTCTCCGGGAGCAGGTTTATCAATGGTTACAGGACTTACCCTGTAAGCCATTCCTTCAAGAATAAAGTAGTCTTCAAGACCGACGTAAGTCGAACCCGGGACTGTAACGGCGTAATAGAGCGGGCGTTCCCAGTTATTCCCTGCCATAAAATCCATTATGGCAAGGTCATCCTTCATTGCCATCGATCCTTTGAATTTCCATATCATTGGCTTCAGCATCCTGTCAGCGTGATATGGTCTTACAGCTCCTGTACCAAGCACGTGGGCAGAATCGACATCTACAACAAATTCCCTGACGGGTATGAAATTATAAAAGTCACCGCGTCCGGACAGGTCGACTTTTGCCTTCGGATCATCGGAACCGGCAAATTCGACCACTTTTCTTATATCTGTGGGTTCTTTAACCAGGTCCTCCACAGGCAGCTGCACGCGCTCACCTTCTATATATTTTTCAATGGGTAAAGTGAAAGGCAGCGGATCGGATTTAAAAGCCTTGCGGCTCATCGATTCAATATAAAACCCGCTCTGCAGATAACTGAGATTTGCCACGCGCACATCGGTGCGGAAATCCTCAACATCCTGGATATACCACAGTGGAAATGAATCATTGTCGCCATAAGTGAGAAGTATGGCGTTTTCATCACAGGAACTCAGGTAATTCGAAGCAATATCCCTTGCCGTGTACCTGTCTGAACGGTCGTGATCATCATAATTCTGCACTATCATCAGCAGAGGGGCTGCTGCCAGTGTCACCAGGGCAGGGATAACGGCAGCAGGCTTTTCACCCAGAAATTTCCGGAGCAGTTCAAAAAACATCATTACACCCATTCCTATCCATATTGCAAAAGCATAAAAAGAGCCTGCATAGGCATAATCGCGCTCTCTCGGCTGGCTGGGGTACTGATTCAGGTAAACCACAATCGCCAGTCCTGTCATGATGAAAAAGAGCATTACAAGAGAAAATCCCTTTCTGTGACGCATATAATGCCATGCAAGTCCTGCCAGTCCGATCAGCAGCGGCAGAAAAAAATATTTGTTCCGCGCAGGGTTGTTCAGGTAATCATGAGGCATCAGCGATTGGTCTCCAAGCCTGTTATTGTCAACGAAGGGGATTCCTGATATCCAGTTGCCGTCCATAACGTTGCCGTTACCCTGCACGTCATTCTGCCGGCCGGCAAAGTCCCACATAAAGTATCGCAGGTACATCACGCCTACCTGGTACCTGAAGAAAAAGCGAAGGTTCTCACCGAAAGAAGGGAGAGTAAGCTGTTCACTCTGACCGCCGGACCTTACAGTAACCTTTTGCCCCCTGATACGGCCCCAGTATTCATACTGTTTTATATGTTCAGGATCAGTGCTGTACATCCTGGGGAATACTGTCATGAACCGCTTGTCATACTTATAGTCCGGAAAGTAATAAGGCACATACTTACCATCCTTTTTATTATATCCCGAGATTTTGTTTACCACACTTACAGGAGGGGCTGAATAATACGGCCCGTAAACAAGGGGAGTGCGGCCGTATTGAGTCCTGTTGATATAATAAATAAACGAGAAGACATCAGATGGATCATTCTGGTCCATGGGAGGGTGAGCGTTTGCCCTTATAATAATCAGGGCAAATGAGGAATAACCCAGAAGGAGCACCGCGACTACGGTCATGACATAATTCAGGATGATCTTTTTCTTCCTGACAGAATACCAGATTCCAAATACCACCAGGCCTGCAAGCACGAAAAGGTAGAAATACAGGCCGGAATTAAACGGAAGGCCCAATTTGTTTACGAAGAGCAGTTCAAACCACCCGGCTACCTTTGCCACTCCCGGTATGAAAATGAAGTTCAGCACCCCGAGCATGGCAAATCCCGATAAAACGGCCCATATCGCTCCTTTTCCCGTCGCCTTGTATTTCCGGAAATAGTAAATCAGCACAAGCACGGGAAGCGTCAGGAGGTTGAGCAGGTGCACCCCGATTGAAAGTCCCATCAGGTAGGCAATAAGTATTATCCATCTGTTTGCATGCTGTTCACCGGCTTCGTCATACCATCTGAGCATGGCCCAGAATACGGCTGCAGTGAAGAGAGAGCTGGTGCCGTACACCTCGCCCTCGACGGCTGAGAACCAGAATGTATCGGAGAACGCATAGGCAAGGGCTCCTGTCACCCCGGATGCAATGACTGCTATTGCTCTTCCGCCCGATATGTTTTCATCATCACCGGTTGCGAGGCGGATCAGTCGTGTTATGCTCCAGAAGAGGAAAAGGATGGTAAAAGCGCTGGCGAAAGCAGACATGATGTTTACCATCATAGCAACTTTTGATGTGTCTGATCCTGCAAACAGAGTGAAGAAACGGCCCAGGAGCAGAAACAGGGGAGCTCCGGGAGGATGGCCCACCTCGAGACGGTATGAACAAAGAATGAACTCCCCGCAGTCCCAGAAGGATACTGTCGGTTCAATTGTCAGCAAGTATACCAGCAGCGAAACGGCAAATACTACCCATCCCGTTATGTTGTTCCAGATCCGAAATCCTTTTATCATATTCTATCGGTTATTTTTTTGTGATTATAAACCGCCATGGCTTGCTCACCCATGGCTCACCGGCATAGTTTATTCCAACCCGTGGGCCTGCAGCAAGTTCCGGCCTGTAACCTGTGTCTTCCACCCATATTCCTGATGAAGTTGTGAGATTCTCGCCGTTCAAAGATCCGTTTATGCCCATGTTTTTTGTAACGCGGCCCGGGCCGGTGAATGAGGCGGCTCCTCTTATGAGAACAGCCTGGGGGTCATCGCGGGGACCTGTGACAATATTCATCATCCAGTGCATTCCGTAAACAAAATATATATAAAGGTGCCCTCCCTCAAGGTACATCACCTCAGTGCGTTTTGTTCTTCCCCTGCTGGCATGGCATGCCTTGTCATTCTCTCCCAGGTATGCTTCGGTCTCCGTGATCATATAGCGTTTCGGAATGCTGCCCCTGTCAATCACAATATCCATTCCCGGCAGCCGCCGCGCCACGCTTACAGCATCACCGAGGAAAAACTCCCTGTTAACTCTTGGCATCTGTGTTTATCAATATAAGACTTTCCCCGGGAAAATGTCCCACTGTCTGAAAACGCTGTCTCCTTCGTCTTTCATACCGCGGCTCATTGCAATGCTTCTCTTCTCGTGGTCGAGAGCCAGCTCGGTGTAAATCATCTCATCGTCAAACCCCGATGCTGCTGCCTTATATCGGTCAGAAGCATAGACAAGGCGCCTGATGCCTGCCCAGTATATCGCTCCCAGGCACATAGGGCAAGGTTCGCAGGAAGAATATATCACGCAGCCGCTGAGGTCATGCGTGCCCAGGGCAGCAGCAGCCATCCTGATAGCCTGCACCTCCGCATGTGCCGTCGGGTCATGCCCGGTAACAACTCTGTTGCCGGCACGGGAGATGATATTTCCCTTGCTGACGATGACAGCTCCAAAAGGCCCTCCCTGCTCCTTTATGTTGTCTGATGCGGTCTCTATTGCCAGCTTCAGGAATTTCCTGTCTTCAGAATTAAGTTCCATGAGTGTTTTCAAACAAAGGTAACAGCTTGTAAAAATAAGAAAAGAATGTGGCTCCGCCAATTGGTAGCGCAGACAGAAGTAATCCTGGTACGGGCATCAGGAATATAGCCGGCATGAGGCAAATCTGGTGAAATATCCGGGGGACCGGTCTGCTGAACATGTGATCATAAAGAAATTAAAAGTACAACATATTGCTCGAAATAAAAATATGTTGTATTTTTGCAAACCCTAAAAATGGGGTTTTTATTTTGAAAATCATTTATTAACGAAACCTAAGTACTAAAGTGAACACCTTAAGCTACAAGACAGTATCAGCCAATAAGGCTACTGTAGAGAAAGAGTGGGTACTGGTAGATGCAGAGGGTCAGACACTCGGACGTCTGGCATCTGTAGTAGCCCTGATGCTGAGGGGGAAGCACAAGACAAGCTTCACGCCTCATGTTGACTGCGGTGATAACGTAATTGTTATCAATGCCGACAAGGTCACGCTGACGGGTGAAAAGATGACAGGTAAAGAGTACATCAGGCACACGGGCTATCCCGGTGGCCAGAGGATCGTCATGGCTGATGAGCTGATGAAGAAGCACCCGACAAGAATGGTAGAATATGCCATTAAAGGAATGCTTCCGAAATCACGTCTCGGCAGCGCCATCTTCAGGAACCTTTATGTGTATGCAGGCCCGGAGCACCAGCACGAGGCCCAGAAACCCAAACTAATTGATTTAAAAACCATTAAGTAAGAAACATGGAAGTTATTAACGCTATCGGAAGAAGGAAGGCAGCTGTTGCCAGGGTTTACCTCAACGACGGCAAGGGACAGATCACCATCAACGACAGGGAATTCAAACAGTATTTTCCGAATGAAATCCTGCAGTATGTTGTCCTTCAGCCTCTTAACCTTCTCAATGTTGCCGACAAATATGACATCACAGTCACCCTTGACGGCGGTGGATCCAAAGGTCAGGCAGAGGCGATACGTCTTGGGATTTCCAGAGCTCTCATCAAGATTGATCCGGAGTACAAACCCAAGCTGAAGGCTGAAGGTTTCACTACACGCGATCCGCGCGAGGTAGAGAGAAAGAAACCTGGTCAGCCCAAAGCACGTAAGAGGTTCCAGTTCAGCAAGCGTTAGGAGTTCAACAGCAATTATCATAGATGCAGGTTTAGTATCTAAATTGCATTGACTTCCCGCGAGGAACTACTCTGCAATTGACTTCACAGAACGTAAACTTTAACAAACACAGAAAATGTCAAGAACAAATTTTAATGAATTACTTGATGCCGGTGTACACTTCGGGCACCTGAAAAGAAAATGGAACCCCGGAATGGCTCCTTACATATTCATGGAGCGCAACGGCATTCACATCATCGACCTTGAAAAAACCTCAGCAAAGATTGACGAAGCTGCTGCAGCAATGAAGCAGATAGCCAAGAGTGGCCGCAAGGTTCTTTTCGTGGCCACCAAAAAACAGGCTAAGGATATAGTAGCAGAAAAAGTCGGATCAGTGAACATGCCATACGTCACCGAGAGGTGGCCGGGTGGTATGCTTACCAACTTCCCCACCATCCGCAAGGCAGTGAAGAAGATGGGTTCAATAGACAAGATGGCTACCGACGGTACGTTTGATAACCTCTCAAAGAGGGAAAAGCTTCAGATCACCCGCCAGAGAGCCAAGCTCGAGAAAAACCTCGGCTCAATAGCAGACATGACGCGCCAGCCCTCAGCATTGTTCGTGGTTGACGTATCCAAAGAACGAATAGCCGTTCATGAAGCAAAAAGACTGGGGATACCGGTATTCGCCATGGTTGACACAAACTCTGATCCCTCAGAGATCGACTTCGTAATACCTGCCAATGATGATGCTGCCAAATCAATTTCACTGGTGATCAGTATCATGTGCCAGGCTCTCGCCGAAGGCCTGAATGAGCGTAAGGCAGAAAAAGACAAGGAGAGCCAACCGGCTGAAAAGGAAGCTGTTCCAGAAGGAGCACATAAAGGCAAATTCCATGCACTCGATTATGAGGAAGAGAAGCACGAGGCGGTAGCTGAGGAAGAGGAAGAGACTGAGGCTGTCGGAAAACCCGAAGCTGAAGCAGAGGCTGAGGAAGAAGTAAAATAAGATCAAACAATAACTAAACAGAGTATGTCAAATATAAGTGCTGCCGACGTCGCCAAACTGAGAAGATTGACAGGCGCCGGCATGATGGACTGTAAGAAGGCACTTGAAGAAGCCGCAGGCGACTTCGAGAAAGCCCAGGAACTGATTCGTAAAAGAGGGCAGGCTATTGCAAACAAGCGTTCTGACCGCGAAGCTTCAGAAGGCGTGGTGCTTGCAAAAACAACCGCTGACGGTAAGAAAGGAATGATGATTGCACTCAACTGCGAGACCGACTTTGTTGCCAAAAACGCTGATTTCATCGCTCTTGGAAACAAGATCCTTGACTCTGCCCTGAAGGCTGATCCGGCCGATCTTGAAGCTTTGAAGAATACCCCCGTCGAAGGTAAAAAAGCTGCCGAGCTTGTTCTGGAGAAGAGCGGTATAACAGGAGAAAAATTTGAACTGTCATATTTCGATAAACTCAGTGCTCCGGCTGTTCAGGCATATATCCATGCCGGGAACAAGCTTGCCACCCTTGTTGGTTTTACAAAAGCAGGAATTGACGTTCAGGTTTACAAGGACGTTGCCATGCAGGTTGCTGCAATGAATCCTGTTTCAGTTGATAAGGATGACGTCCCGGCAAAGATCCTGGCTCAGGAGCTGGAGATCGGCAGGGAACAGGCACGCCGTGAAGGCAAGCCTGAAGAGATGCTCGAGAAAATTGCCCAGGGCAAGGTGAACAAGTTCTTCAAGGAAAGCACACTCATGAACCAGGAGTTCATCAAGGACAGCAAGCTTTCCGTCAGGCAGTACCTTGAGAGCCATAACAAAGAACTCAGGGCAACAGGGTTCCTGCGTTATTCCCTGACTGTATAATATTTAAGTTATATTTTGCCCCAAACTATGGAGACGCCCGATTTGGGCGTCTCTGTTTGTTTTATCCCCAACCAAGCGATGCCCGGACCGGGTGTTGTTACTTTTTTATGTTCATAATTAAAAAAAATGTAACTTGATACCCGGAAATTAACCGAACTATGAAAAAGAACGTTGGTAAAACAGACATGATTGTACGATTTGTACTTGCAGCTCTGGCTGTAATTCTTTATTTCGTCTTAAATAACAAGGCGTTAGGGATAGTATTAATTATCCTTGCATTAATCCTTGTCGTTACTGCATTAACAAGGACCTGTCCTATTTGGTATATTTTCAGGGCGGACACACTTGAAAAGGAGAAAAAAGAATAGTTACACCCCGCTGTGATGCTATTCAGGTAGCGACGCCCTGACAGGGCGTCGTTACTTGTAATATATAATCAGGATTTGAGGCATAATATTTGTTGATTTCGTTACCATCATAAAAACAGGTTGTAATAATGAAATATAAAAGGATACTGCTAAAGCTCAGCGGAGAGTCTGTCGGAGGGCCTGATGGAAATGGCCTTGATACAGAGGTACTGACAAGCTATGCCGGGCAGATAAGGAAAGTTGCTGATTCAGGCTGCCAGGTGGCTGTTGTCATTGGTGGCGGTAACATCTTCCGCGGCCTGGGTGGCAGTGATGCTGGATATGACCGCTATAAGGGAGACCAGATGGGCATGCTTGCCACGGTGATAAACAGCCTGGCTTTAGAGAGCTTCCTCAGCAAGGCCGGATGCAGGGTTAAAGTATTCACTTCGATACGTATGGAGCCGGTGGGCGAACTGTATCACCGTGATAAGGTCTCGGAAGCAATGAACATTGGCAATGTATGCATCCTCGCCGGAGGCACCGGCAATCCTTTGTTCACAACCGATACGGCAGCCGCCCTGCGCGCTGTGGAACTGGGTTGTGAGGTGCTGTTGAAAGGCACCCGCGTCGACGGCGTCTATACTGCCGATCCCGAGAAAGACCACTCAGCGGTCAGGTATGAGACACTGACATTTGATGAGGCAATGGAGAAGAAGCTTAAGGTAATGGACCAGACTGCCTTCTCGATGTGCAGCGAGAACAAAATGCCTGTCATCGTATTTGATATGAACAGAGAAGGCAACCTTGAGGCAGTGACATCCGGCAGGAAGTGCGGTACCTTTCTTGCTCCCTGAAAAGATTTTTTTTACATTTGTTACCACCGGAAAAAACAGAGACCATATGACTGACGAACTGGAACTTACAAAAGACGAAGCCGAAGAGCGCATGGATAAAGCCATTAAGCACCTCGAATACGAGCTTTCACATCTGCGCGCAGGGCGGGCTAATCCGCTGCTCCTTGACGGAATAAGTATCGACTATTACGGAACCATGACACCCCTGTCTCAGGTCTCGAACATAAATACTCCCGATGCAAAGAGTATTCTTATACAGCCATGGGAAAAGCCCATGCTGAATGTTATCGAGAAAGCCATCCTTGCAGCAAACATCGGGATGACCCCGATTAACAACGGAGAGGTGATCCGTATCAACGTTCCTCCCCTTACAGAGGAGCGCCGTCACCAGCTGGTGAAACAGGTCAGGCAGGAAGGCGAGACTGCAAAGATCAGCATTCGCACTGCAAGAAAATGGTTCAATGATGAGCTTAAAAGCCTGATAAAAGAAGGCCTGCCGGAGGATGAAGAGAAAAACGGCGAGAAGATAATCCATGAGTTGACCGAAAAGCATATCGGGCAAATCGATAAAGTAATGGAGGCTAAGGAAAAAGAAATAATGACCGTCTAAAAAAGGGGTGAGGTCAGCTTCTGAAAAGGATGCGCTTCCCCTGAGGGCACTCCGAACAGATATCAATGGAAGCCCGGCTTCTGATTACAGTCTCCCTGAACGATTTATACTTTTCACCATTCCATATATCGCCTAAAATCTGATCACTGATATTGCCCATGGCATGACCGGCATACTTGTCATAGCAGCATGGAACCACATCGCCGTCAGCCGTCACGATTGCCGTGGTCCACATCCTCAGGCATCCCCGCGAAGGCGATCTCACAGGCCTCCATTGCCCTTCAGACTGCAGATAACGTGACCGCCTGCTGTCGCCGGGCATCCAGTCCCCTGCCCTGCCGGCATCAATAACCTGCATGCTCTTTATCCTGAAGACGGCATCGACAGACCGCGCAAATGCTTTTGCTTCATGCACTTCGTGCTCATTGTACCTGTGCAGCAGGAGCTGCAGTTCTATCTTAACCCTCGAACCTCTTGTCTTTATAGCCCGGGCAAGGCGCCGGATACCGTCAGACACAAGCACATGATCTCCGCCTCTACGATACATATTATATACAGCAGATGTTGTCCCGTCATACGGAATTATAATTTTCTCAAGGGCTGAATCTGCAAGCATCCTGCAGTTTTCTTCATCAAGGAAATGACCGTTAGTCGATATCACCGGTCTCATTTTACGGAACAGGCTGACTATGTCAAAGAAACGTGGATGCAGCATCGGCTCGCCCTGGAAATAGAGCCACGCAGATAATGTCCTTCCTGAGAGCTCCGCAGCAATTTTACCCGCAAGTGAATAATCGATGAAATCATTATTCCTTCTTAGAAGTCCGGCTCCCGTAACACATTCAGGACATGAGAGATTGCACCTGCTGCTCAGCTCTACACTAATTGCAGGCGGCAATGGCGGCTGGAGAGAAATGCCGGTATATCTCTTCATTCCGTAAGAGAAAACGGAGTAAATTGCATTCAGATATGGAGCATGCATGATTGTAGCAAATGAACAATTTTTTTTCTTCAATGTATAGGGTAGATGGGATATTCCCGGTCATTATTGTGAACAGATGATCCGGATTTAAACCAACACATAAAAGAACCATGAAAACAAAAGTCATTTTTTCAGTAATAGCTGCAACGCTCCTCTTCTCTGTAACAGCAGGAGATCTGCTTGCATCAGGACCTTCGGCAAGACCGAAGAAAGAACAACAGCAGGTGATCACCATCAGGGGCAAGGTGGTGGACACCGAAACAGGACTCCCTCTGATTTTTGCAGGTATATCAGTGCAGGGAAGCAATGTCTCTACCGTAACAAACCTTGACGGTGAATTCACCCTTAAGGTCAGTGATACCGAAACGGGGAAGATAGAATTCTCATTTGTCGGTTACAAGAACAGGGTGATGGCCATAGATGAAATGAAAACCAACGGCCAGCGTAACGTCATCGAGCTTGAGACTGCCATGATCCCGATAAAAGAGATTATTGTCAAACCGATGGTGCCTGAAGAGATCCTCGAAGAGGTGATATCGCGTTTTGACGAAAATTACACCTCGATGGCAAACGACATGACCGGCTTCTACCGTGAGACGATCAGGAAAAACCGTAATTATATATCTATCGGTGAAGCCGTCGTGGAAATATTCAAGGCACCCTACCAGAATGACCTCAGATATGATGCGGTCAAGATATACAAAGGAAGAAAGAGTGATGATGTCGCGAAAATGGACACTGTACTCTTCAAGCTCCAGGGAGGTCCCACCACGGCTCTTTATCTTGATATCGTCAAGAACCCTGAGACATTCCTTACCAGGGAAGCCCTCGCGCAGTATGACCTTGAACTGTCAAGCATAGTCGCAATAGATAACAGGACTGCCTACGTGATCAACTTCTTCCAGAAGCCGTTCATTACAACTCCCCTGTACCTTGGCCGTCTGTACATTGATATCGAGACATACGCCGTTGCACAGGCAGAGTTTTCCTTCAACCTTGAGAACAAGGACCTGGCAGCATCAATGTTCATCAGGAAGAAACCAATAGGAATGCAGGTTACTCCCGAGATCACATCATACCTCGTCCGCTACCGCGAAGTGGATGGCAAGTGGTATTTCGCACACTCAAGGGCAGAGGTCAAGTTCAAGGTTGACTGGAAGAAGAAACTCTTCAACACCAACTTCACAACCATGTCAGAACTGGCCATCACTGACCGTACTGAGGAAGATGTGGTTAAGTTCGCTTCAAAAGAAAGGATCCGTACTACTGACTTCTTCACAGAGGAGGTTACAGCTTTCGCCGATCCCGATTTCTGGGGAGACTATAACGTCATAGAACCTGATCAGAGTATCGAGGCAGCCATAAAAAGACTCAGCAGAAAAGTCAAGTTCAGTGACAGAACCGGGAATAAGTAAGCGTTGATGACGCATGAACAGTGACAGTGAGATAATAAGGAGGATCAGACAGGGCGACAAGCAGGAGTTTGAGAAGCTGTTCCGGTCCTCCTATGTTTCGCTGGTCCGTTATGCGAAAAGAATACTCAAAGACCATGACACAGCGGAAGAAATTGTACAGGATCTTTTCTTCAGGCTGTGGCAGGACAGGGGCAAGCTCACGATTGAAAGTTCTTTGAACGGGTATCTCTTCCGCTCCGTACACAACAGCTCGCTGCACTTCATTGAACATCAGAAAGTGGTCGACCGGCATGCCGGAGAGATTGCCGCCAGCGCTGAACAGACAGCTGAACCCGTGACTGAAGCAATATATTACAGCGAGTTGCAGCGGAAGGTGGCAAGAGTGCTTGACCGGCTGCCTGAAAAATGCAGCATCATTTTCCGGATGAGCAGGTTTGAAGGATTAAAATACAACGAGATAGCAGAGAAGCTGTCAGTTTCGCTAAAGACCGTTGAGGCAAATATGGGAAAAGCCCTTAAAGAATTCAGAAAGGCACTTGCAGAACAATGAAAAAGAATAACAAAATAGAAGAAATGACTGACCAGGAATGGGCTGATGCAGCTGCATGGCTCTCAGGTGAAGAGACATCAAACGATGAAGCTGCCCGTTTCCTGGTAAGTGAAGATGGAGAGATAATGAAAAAATGGAATGACCTGAAAAATACGGATACTGATAATATTGATGTCGACAAAGCATGGAATAACCTCAATCACAGGATAGAAGCTGAAAAACCTGTTATTCCGATCCGCAGACAGTCATTGATGCCGGCCTTTTTGCGGATAGCAGCAATGGTGATAATAGTTGCAGGTATAGGATGGCTGATGTTTGAGGTGGCAGCGCCGGAAAAAGTAACCGTGACCGCAGCCATGGATGAGAAAAATATAGAGGTCCTTCTTGCCGATGGCAGCAAAGTTTACCTTAACCGCGACAGCCGGCTTATTTACCCGGGAACTTTCGGACGCAATAACCGCAAGGTGACACTGAAGGGTGAAGCCTATTTCGATATCGCCCCTGACGCATCACATCCGTTCATAATTGATGCAGGGAAGGCCAGGGTGAGGGTTATTGGAACATCCTTTAGCGTGATCACTGATAACAAGGATAACCAGGTGGAAGTATTTGTTACCACCGGGACAGTCATGCTTACCAGTAACGACGGGTCAGAGAGCCTGAGGATTGAACCGGGTTACATCGGGAAGATTTCGGGAACCAACTCTTCTCATGCTCTTAACACCGACGCAAACTACCTCTCATGGAACACTGATATCCTTACCTATGACGGTGAGAGGCTCGGAGTTGTCTTTGCAGACCTGAAACGTACCTTCAATATTGATATTGCCGCAGCAGACCCGGCTATAAATGATTACCGTCTCACATCCCGCTTTGACAATCAGCCGCACGATACAATTATTAAGGTAATTTGCACTACCTTTAACCTTCATTCTGTCGTGGAAGGCGATACTTACAGACTTCTGCCGGGACAGGATTGACAAGATCTGATGTGGCCGACATTTTCTGAGAAAAGGATACTGATCCTGGTTGCCGGCCTGTTTTTTCTGACACTGCAGCTATTCCCGCAGGAGAGTATCCTTGAAAGGCGGGTTAAGATGCAGGGCAACAGTATCAGGGCATCCAGGGCGCTCAGTGAGGTAAGCAGGCTTACCGGCTACATCTTTACCTATGACACAAGAATAATCGATAATGACAGGGTCTTTGCCCTGCCCGCTTCCGATATTACTGTCAGGGAACTTCTCAACTCGGTAACCGGTGATCCGAATATCAGGTACTCGGTCATTGAAAAACATATTATACTGTACCGTGACCTGATAACCGATACTCCAGAACCCGTGAACGATTCCATGCCTGTAATGCATGTTTTAAGCGGGAAAGTGGTTGATGCCGAGACATCGGAACCGCTTCCTTTTGCCACCGTGGGTATAAATCATCGAGGGAGGGGCATAGTGACCAATAACAACGGTGATTTTATTCTTAAGATCCCCGACGAATGCCTGTATGACACGCTGTCTGTTTCCTACGTTGGTTATATAAACCGCCTGATACCTGTCAGAAGCATGCCTGGCAACATTATGACAATCAGCATGGAGCGCGACTTTATCCCTATACCGGAGATAATCATCAGGGCCCAGGATCCGGTGCTCATCATAGGAAAAGCCATCTCCTCCGTAGCATCAAATTACGGCACTACGCCGGTGCTGCTCACCGGTTTTTATCGTGAGGGTGTTTACAGGAAAAAGGAACCCCAGATCTATTCCGAAGCAGTGGTGCAGATATACAAGAGCCCCTATGCCAGGTCACTGCAGAATGACCAGATGAAGGTGATACGCAGCAGGAAAATAGAAAACCTCGAAGCAGAGGATACGCTGGCTGTAAGACTGAAAGCAGGTCTGAGCTCCACCATGACGCTTGACGGCATGAGAAACATGTTTGATTTCCTTGACCCCATGTCACTCAAGTCGTATGATTATCACCTGACAGATATCGTGACCATAGACGGCGAGACAGCTTTCGTCATTTCATTCATCCAGAAGGATTGGGTTACAGAACCGCTGATGATGGGAGATGTATATATCAATGTTGACAACTACGGCGTCATGTTGGCCGAATTTGAAATTAACCCCCTGTTTATTGGCCAGACTTCAGAATCTTATATCAGCAGACTGCCGCGTAATTACTCCATGAAACCGGAATATGTAAGATACCGTACTCATTACCGTTACATCGACGGCAGATATTACCTCTCACACGTGCGGGGTGATCTGGGTTTCATTGCAAAGGGCAGGAAGAAGGTCTTCAGCAGCCGTTTTAATGTCTTTTTTGAGCTGGCCGTGACAGATCACCAGACCGAAAATGTTGTCCGTTTCGAGCATGAGGAACTTGCTCCGGTATATTCGGTATTCTCAAACACCATATCCGGGTATGATTCTGAATTCTGGAAGGACTTCGATTTTCTTAAACCCGAGGATGATCTGATGGAAGCTCTCGCCAGGCTTAAGATAAGGCTGGGGGAATTCAGTGAATAAGACTGCTATTTATAGCTTTCAAGTATGCTGTAAAGCGCTGTGAGATCAGGCGTCAGAATGATCTCCGTCCTCCTGTTCTTCTGGCGTGCATCGGCGGCCTTCCTGGCATCGACGGGCATATACTCGCTGCGGCCAGATGCCACCAAACGTTTCGGGTTGATGTTCGTGTCCTGTGTCAGTACTCTTACTACAGTGGTCGCTCTCTTCACGCTCAGATCCCAGTTATCAACAAGCTGCTGGCCCGCGGCTGCCCTGTAGGGAACGTCGTCCGTGTGGCCCTCTATATTGATTGATATATCCGGATTTTTCTCAAGCAGTGCTCCAAGCTTTCGCAGGGCGGCACGGCCGTTGGCGTCAATCTCATAGCTGCCGGTTTTAAAGAGAAGCTTCTCATCCATAGACACATATACCTGTCCGTTCTTCATGGTTACAGATAGGCCATTGTCTTCAAAACCATAAAGTGCATCCGATACCTTGGCCTTCAGTTCCCTGACAGCCTTCTGCTGTGCATCAAGCATCTTCTCGAGCTCCGTCAGACGGGCATTGCGCCTGTCAAGCTCGTAGGTGAGTTCCTCCAGCGTGGCTTTTTTTGTATCGAGATTTATTTCGAGGTCACGCATCAGCTCTTCCTTCTTCTGAAGATCAGCCTGCGCAGTCCTGAGCTCAGCCAGCAGGCGCTGCGTCTCCTGGTTCTTTCCGGTCACCAGCTCCTCCTGTGCCTTCTGAAGATCTGCATAACGCGTTGTCAGCCTGTTCAGCTCATCCTCTGACTGCGTGAGATCAGTCCTGGCCTTGCCAAGGTCTGCAGTCAGTTTATCCGTGTCTTCGATGAGTTGTTTCGACTTCGATGCAAGCTCCCTGTTCGACATGGATAACCACAGGTTTTCCGCCTTCAGGGAATCACGCTCTATCAGAAGAGAAGTGGATCTGTTGCTAAGGGAATTGTATTTCGTTCCCGTTACGCATGAGCCTGCTATGATTGCTATCAGAAGCACCGGTAAGAATAATTTCCTTGATATCATGACTGACTTGTTAGACTATACCTCTGCCGCGAATTAAATAATAAAAGGTAAAACCTTTTGTTAATAGCAGAATGATTAATTAACAAAAGCGTTTTTTTACCACCACTGGCGGAAATTGAAACCTGAGCTTAAAAATCAAATTATAAGTATATTTGCGCGGTCATTTATGACACTTCTGAAATGCCAGAGAAACACAGGCTGCTTGATAAAATTAACACTCCGGAAGATCTCAGGAAACTGAATGAGCTGGATCTGGTCAGGGTCAGCGATGAACTCAGGCAGTTTATCATTGACGAAGTAAGCACCAATCCCGGCCATTTCGGAGCAAGCCTCGGTGTAGTTGAGCTGACTGTTGCGCTCCACTATGTCTATAATACACCCTATGACAAGATAGTGTGGGATGTAGGCCATCAGGCTTACGGACACAAGATACTGACAGGCAGAAAAGACAAGTTTAAAACCAATCGTAAATATAAGGGTATCAGCGGCTTCCCGCGCATGGCTGAAAGTGAGTATGATGCTTTCGGGGTGGGGCACTCATCAACGTCCATCTCCGCTGCACTGGGAATCGCGGTGGCAGCTAAGTCCCAGGGCGAAAAACGCAAAGTGGTAGCAGTGATAGGCGACGGAGCCCTGACCGGGGGTATGGCATTCGAAGGTTTGAATAATGCAGGTAATGAAAAAGCTGATCTGCTCGTTATCCTGAATGACAACAACATTTCCATTGATGCAAGTGTAGGTGCGCTTAAGGAATATCTTCTCGATATCACAACCAGCAAAGCCTACAACAAATTCAAGGATAAGGTATGGAACTTCCTTGGCCTTTCAAGCCGTATGGGATCAAAGGCGAGGTTGCTGGCCTCGCAGATCGAAGGAAGCATAAAGGGTACCATGCTCGAAAAGAGCAACCTGTTCGAATCAATGAAATTCAGATATTTCGGGCCAATAGACGGTCATGACGTGCTCCATCTGGTTAAGGTGCTGCAGGACATGAAACGGATCCCGGGACCGAAGCTACTGCATTGTGTAACGGTAAAAGGAAAAGGCTTCCAGAAAGCTGAAGAAGACCAGACGACCTTTCATGCACCCGGAAAATTTGACAAATGTACCGGTGAGCTGATCAAACCTGCCGAGTGTTCGAAACACCCGCTTTACCAGGAGGTCTTCGGAAAGACTATCGTTGAGCTGGCCCGCATGAATGATAAGATCGTTGGTATCACCCCTGCCATGCCAACCGGATGCTCGCTCAACATCATGATGAAGGAGATGCCTGAGCGGACCTTTGATGTAGGCATTGCTGAACAGCATGCAGTGACATTCTCTGCCGGACTTGCGTCCGACGGGCTCCTGCCCTTCTGCAATATCTATTCGACATTCTTGCAGAGGGCTTATGACCAGGTGGTTCATGACGTTGCCTTACAAGGACTTAAGGTTGTTTTTTGTATCGACCGCGGAGGGCTGGTTGGTACGGACGGTGCAACTCACCACGGTTTCTTCGACCTGGCTTTTATGCGTAACATCCCCGGCATGATCACGTCTGCTCCGATGGATGAGGCGGAGCTGCGCAACATGATGTATACCGCACAGCTTGACAAGATTAAAGGACCATTCAGCATCCGCTATCCACGCGGTACAGGCTTCATATGCGACTGGCAGCAGCCGTTTGCGGAGATACCTGTAGGTAAGGCACGGTTAATCAATGACGGAAAGGATATTGCAGTGCTGAGCATAGGCCATCCGGGCAATTTTGTGGTTGAAGCGACTGAGCAGCTGCGCGAAAAAGGTATCTCGGTGAAGCATTATGACATGCGGTTTGCCAACCCGCTTGACGAGGAAGTTATGCATGAAGTGATGAGGAATTTCAGAAAGATTATCACGGTTGAAGATGGTGTCATTAAGGGAGGCTTTGGCAGTGCCGTGCTTGAGTTCGCCGGTGATCACGGATATGCTGTTAAGATAAAGCGTATGGGGATTCCGGATTATTTTGTTGAACATGGCTCCCAGCAGGAGCTTTGGCATGAGTGCGGGTATGATGCGGAGGGGATCAGGCTGGCCATTGAGAATGAACTAGGTGGCACATCGTAGCGACGCACTTTATGCGCGTCGCTCCTGCGGTGGGAACTACTCCGCTAAAGCTATGGCGGGTAGAAAACGATCTTAAAAATTATAATTAAACACAACACTATGAAAAAACTCCTTTTGCTGTTCACCATTGCTACACTGATGACATCCTGCGGGAACCCGCCGGCTGTTAAAGAAAACTGGATCCCTCTCTTTAACGGTGAGAATCTTGATGGCTGGATCATTAAGATCAAAGGATCACCCCTGGGTGAGAACTATAAGAACACATTCAGGGTTGAGGACGGTATTATGAAAGTCTCTTATTCCGAATATGATACTTTCGATAATGAATTTGGCCATATATATTATAAAACACCTTATTCTTCGTATAAACTAAGGCTTGAATACAGGTTCACGGGTGATCAGTGCCCGGGTGGCCCTTCATGGGGTTTCCGCAACAGTGGCATCATGTTTCACTGCCAGGATCCGGCAACAATAGGTCTTGACCAGGACTGGCCGGTGTCGGTTGAGGTTCAGTTCCTGGGAAGCACTGCAGGGAATGAAAGGACGACAATGAATGTCTGTACTCCTCATACTCATATAATGATTGATACTGCACTGATTACCGAGCACTGTACATCTTCGACTTCAAAGTACTTTTATGATGATGTCTGGGTCAGGGCTGAGCTTGTTGTTTACGGAGACAGTATCATTCATCATATTGTGGACGGTGACACGGTGCTGACATATTCAAAGCCGCAGGTAGGCGGTGACAAGCCTGAGGGCTTTCCTTTGGCAGACGGCACTCCACTGAAGGAAGGTTATATTGCATTGCAGGCAGAATCCCACCCTGTGGAGTTCAGGAAGGTGGAGCTGCTCGATCTTAAGTAGCATAAAGGATGGGGCAAGGAGCATGAATAAGCGGACAATCAAAAAAATATCATATTTTCGCAGACTGTGGGTTTGAGGCGTGAAGTAAAAAACTTTGGACATTAGACTTTAATACAATGAGTATGCCCGGATGGCAGGGGCGAGCGTGAATGAAACACCCTGTGGGTGTTTTTAGCGAGCAGCCAGACTGCAGGGGAGGCAATTCCGCCATCCGGATGAGATGAGTAAATGAAGTATTGACAGGCAACAAAATATATTAAAGAAGCAGAAGTAATCATGACAACGCCCGGATGGCGGAATTGGTAGACGCGCTGGTCTCAAACACCAGTGGCAGCGATGCTGTGCCGGTTCGATCCCGGCTCCGGGTACGGAAACGGAAGTAACAGATTTTTTATCTGATCCTTCCGTTTTTTTACTGACCATTAGTGTTCTGAAATATCCAATCACAGTAAATCTCCGGAGATGATTCTTAAAAGTTGTTTTAATAGTCTCTGATATCTCGATTAATAGTCTCGCATAGTGATTGATAACCCGGTAGCTGATAAATTATTATTACTTTTAATGCTCATATAGCTGGCTTGTACATAATTTAAGAAAGGATAAGCTTTATTTATGACCAGTTAATATGCAACGATAAATAAACCAGATATATAATCGAACTTTTTGTAATAGAATAAATGTTCAAATTCTTACAAAATATTGACAGGAAAGGTTATAAACCAGTATTCGGCGGCCTGGGTATTTTTAAGTTTATAGGTCCTGGCCTGTTAGTTACCGTTGGGTTTATTGATCCCGGAAATTGGGCATCGGATCTTGCCGCAGGATCCGATTACGGATACGCTCTCTTATGGGTAGTAACCCTGTCTACAATCATGCTCGTCATTTTACAGCACAATGTGGCACATCTGGGAATTGCTACCGGCCTCTGCTTATCTGAGGCTGCAACTATATACATCAAACCCCGATATTCAAATATTCTGCTTTCTTCAGCAATGCTGGCATCAATCTCCACATCATTAGCCGAAATCCTGGGAGGTGCCATCGCACTGAAAATGTTATTTAATGTGCCGGTAAGAGCAGGAGCAATTCTGGTTACCATTTTTGTCATGGTAATGCTGTATACCAACTCTTATAGAATTATAGAGAAATGGATTATAGCATTTGTTTCGATAATTGGTTTGTCTTTCCTGTATGAACTTTCTTTGGTAAATATCGACTGGAATTCCGCAATTACCGGATGGGTTGTTCCGTCGTTTCCCAAGGGATCCATTATTATTATTATGAGTGTATTAGGTGCAGTTGTAATGCCTCATAATCTTTTTCTGCATTCCGAAATTATCCAAAGTCGTCAGTGGAATTTGAAAGATGAAAAAATAATAAAGAAGCAATTGAAATTCGAGTTTGCTGACACCTTATTTTCAATGATTATTGGCTGGGCAATAAACAGTGCGATGATACTTCTGGCGGCTGCAACCTTTTTTAAGGTCGGAACACCTGTCACAGAGCTTGAACAGGCAAAACAGTTGCTGGCTCCCCTGCTTGGCAATCATGCACCGGTTGTTTTTGCTATAGCACTTTTATTTGCGGGTCTGGCTTCCTCTATTACATCAGGAATGGCTGCCGGTTCAATTTTCTCCGGTATGTTCAGGGAACCATATGACATTAAGGACAATCATTCACGACTGGGTGTTGCTCTATCGCTGTTAATCGGGCTGGGTATTATATTTTTAATTTCAAATCCGTTTAACGGACTGATTATATCACAAATGTGTCTGAGTATTCAATTGCCCTTCACGGTTTTTTTACAGGTTTACCTCACTTCTTCAAAAAGAGTGATGGGAAAATACAAAAACACAACTTTTACTAAAGTCCTGCTCTATACAATTGGTGGTATCGTGACGCTTTTGAATATTGCATTATTCATAAGTATATTCATTTAACCACCTTATAACAATTAAAAACAGGCCCGGACCAGAGGAATTGTTATAAGATGTTTAATATCACTCTCTTTTTCAGTCAATTTTCGGTTCTGAAAATTTATTTTTTCTTTATACCTGTAAGTCAATTCCTTATAAAACCCTTATAGTTTTCAGTATATTTTTGAAAGGTCAAAAAACCTTTAAAAATGAACTTGAGAATTATTTTGGCTGTAATTACTTTCCTCATTTCTTTGGTAGCTATTGTATATGCTGGCAGTCTTTTTGTAAACTACCTGGATGAGATGTTTCCTAATCATTTAGAGTAATTTATAAGTCGTAGAATCTTACTGCCTGGCATCCCGCAATGCCATTTTAGTGTGGTTCAGTATGCTGTAATGATCTTCCCTCAGTTTTTGGAAAAGGGTTTTAAAGATGGATTATAAAAGCAATTACTTAATGAGTACCAATGGAAAAACATATCCAATAGTTTTAAAGGAGACCGGGAACCTGCTTTGGATGCTCGGTTATATTTTTATTATCCCCGGAATTGTCTCCGCTTTATACAGAGAATGGTACTCAGTCTTAGGATTCATTCTTTCAGCTTTTATAACCATGGCTTTTGGCCAGGCATTAAGGTATCTGAACAGAAACGCCGATGAACCACATTTTAATAATGCACTGATTATTGTTGCATTTGGATGGCTCCTTGCAGCTATTATGGGAGGCCTGCCGTTTTTTGTAATTGCCAGCATTACACCCCCCGATGTATTAAACGGATTCGTTCCAGAAGGGGCATCTTACCAGTCAAGTCTTCTATATTTCAGGAACCCGCTTCATTGTATCTTCGAGAGCATGAGTGCATACACCACGACGGGCCTTACAATGACAGTTCATGAACCGTCAGTCGGGAAAGGGGTGTTATTCTATCGTAGTTTTGCACAGTGGATTGGAGGAGCCGGGTTTGTCATTCTTGCCCTGGCGGTTCTCAATCCCGGCTCAGGACGAAGTTCAATTCTATTGTACAGATCCGAAGCCACAGGAATAAAATTAAAACCTAAAATCATCGAGACTACCAGGGGAATTTGGAAAGCCTATTTTCTCATTACGTTCTTTTCGACCTTATACCTGATTATTGGTACAAGACTTATCCTCCCTGATTATCCTCTTGCTGATAATCTTTTTGATTCAATTAACCATGCTATGGCGGGCCAGTCAACCGGAGGCTTCAGTACGCTGGATGACAGTATTGCCACATACAAGTCGCCGATGATGGACATATTGTATATTTTACCAATGGCTCTGGGTTCATTTTCCCTGCCATTTTTTTACAGGCTTATCTTTTTGAAGCGTTTCAGTGAATTCTGGCAAGATATACAGACAAGAGGTCTTATAATTTCATATTTTGTAGGAGGTGTGGTACTTGCTTTGTTACTTTCCTATGCCCGGATCGTCCCAAATCCCGTTCGTGAAGGTATTTTTCAGTTTGTAAGTGCTATGTCTACAACAGGCTGGCAGACCTCAAATATCAGTATTTGGGACACACCTTCAATAGTATTTATTGTGTTTGCAGGCATGTATATCGGAGGAGCATCAGGTGCAACTGTCGGTGGAATTAAAATGATCAGGGCCCTTTTAATAGGAAAGGGTATAAGATGGCGGGTGAATAAAGCCTTCATGTCGCAGAATACAATTCAAACAATCCGGTTTGATGGTAAATCAATGTTGCCTGATCAGATGAATGCTGAATTGGCAAATGCTGCTGTATTTGCATTTCTCTTCCTGCTGATTATTCTTGTCGGGACTTTTATCACATATTTTTTCATGCCGGATGGCTTTTCTTTTGCAGATGCACTTTTTGAATCTACTTCCGCTCAATCGACGGCAGGGCTATCAACCGGAATTACAGAGCCGAATATGCATCCTGTCATAGAGGTTACTTACATATTTCAGATGTGGGTTGGTCGTCTTGAAATCATTCCGGTTATTGCTTTATTCAGGGCACTGGCAATGGGAACCGGATACAGAAAGATTTAACTGTGTTACAATAGCAAGTAATGGGCTAACTTTGGATATCAAAAGAGATTGGGAAAATGAACATGTCAGCTCCTTTTAGAAAAGAAAAATCCATATTGGTTCATTATGTGATTGTAATCTTTGCAGTAGTTACAGTATCAGCAGCCTGTTTTCTTTTCAAAGATATTATAGGGTATCGCATTGTTTCCTTTATCCTGTTATTTGTCGTCTCAATTCTGGCTGTCTTTTTCGGAACAGGGCCCATACTTCTCGCCTCAACTCTTAGTGCCGCCATCTGGGATTATTTTTTTATACCCCCTTCGTTCACTCTGCATATAGGCGAAACGGAAGATACCCTTCTGCTGGTGATGTTTTTTATAGTTGCACTGCTCAATGGCATTCTGACATCCCGCATCAGGAGACAGGAAATCAACGCCAGAAAAAGAGAGGAACGGACCCTCGCACTTTATGAACTTTCAAAGGAATTGCTGACGGCTTCCGGGTTATCAGAGGTTGTGATGGTAGCTGAAAAATATTTTAAACAATATTTTGACATAAGCCGGATTGTTTTTCTCGGGGAAACTGACGGAGAATTAAATGTAACTCCTTTGAATGACGGAGAACAAAAATTGACTGAAGAAGACAAACAGATTGCATCATGGGTGTATGAAAACTCAACTAAGGCCGGCAGGTATACGGAGGACTTCCCTTCGTCAAACGGATCATTCTATCCATTAAGAGGAAGCCAGAAGTGCCTGGGAGTAATCTGTGTATGGTATACAAAAGTTTTAGCACCTGCCGAGGACCAGTTTATGGAAACACTTATTGCCCTGATTGCCGGTAAAGTTGAAAGGGAATTCCTTAGCGCAATGGCAAAAGATGCTTATGTTCTCTCTGAATCAGAAAAACTTTACAGAACACTCTTCAATTCAATTTCCCATGAACTGAGAATTCCTGTTGCAGCCATAATGGGCGCCACAGACACTCTTCTTTCAGACAGATATCCTGAACAAACCAGGAAAAGACTCTACTCTGAGATGAGTCAGGCCTCTGTCAGACTTAACAGGTTAATAGAGAATCTCCTTAATATGTCAAGGCTTGAATCCGGACACCTTTCTCCCCGACCTGATTGGTGTGATGTTCAGGATCTTATTAATAAAGTGTCAGGAACCCTGAAACAGGAACTAAGTCAATATACATTCGTTCAAGAGATTCCTGAAGATATGCCCTTGGTCTATATTGACTTTGGTCTGATGGAACAGGTGCTTCATAATCTTATCCTGAACGCCACTCAGTATGCTCCGACGGGGACTACAATCAACGTTTCATTTCACTATGACAGGTCAGGCAAACTTATTGTCAAGGTTAAGGACAGTGGAAAGGGATTCAGCCCGACAGAACTTAGCCTGCTCTTTAATAAATTTTACAGAGGAGACCGCGCTTTTTCTGGTGGTACCGGCCTTGGATTATCTATTGTAAAAGGTTTCGTAGAGGCGCAAGGGGGTTCAGTATCAGCAGGGAACAAAGAGGATGGCGGAGCAGTCATCACGATTGAAATTCCAGTCAGGATTTCTGAAATTAGTGAGAATGAACAAAATTAATCATGTGATGAAAACCGGAGAACTTATTCTGATTATTGACGATGAAGTCCAGATCCGCCGGCTTCTGGAAATTACATTGTCAGCAAATGGCTTCAAAATATCTGAGGCAGCAACCGGCAAAGAAGGGTTAATCTTCGCCTCTCAACGTCAGCCAGAGCTCATAATTCTTGATCTGGGACTTCCGGACCTGGAAGGATTCGATGTTTTAAAGAGATTAAGAGAATGGTATGATAAATCAATAATAATTTTATCAGTTCGCAACTCTGAAGAGGATATTATCCGCGCTCTTGACAATGGTGCTAATGACTATCTGACCAAGCCATTCCGGACAGGTGAGTTACTTGCAAGAATCAGAGCTGCAATACGGCAAAACAAATTACCCGATAATGGTCCGCGCCTGGAATTTGGCAATATTACAGTAGATCTTGACAAGCATTTAGCCTATAAGAATAATGAAATCATTAAACTCACTTCCACTGAATTCTCCTTGCTGGCCTTGCTGGCTAAAAATTCCGGCAGAGTACTTACTCACCAGTATATTCTTAAGGAAGTGTGGGGAATTGGGCAGGTTGAGCAGACACAGTATCTCCGGGTATTCATTGCTCAGATCAGGAAAAAAATTGAAGAAGATCCTTCAAAACCAGCTTTATTAATTACAGAATCGGGGATTGGCTACAGGTTTGGCGCTTAGAAAACTGCAGCTTAAGCAAATAATTAATCTGGCCGGTCATATGTGGTCAAAAAGTTCGAATAGGGTTATATAGCGTAAGAAACAGATTTTTAATCTGTATTCATTTTTTTACAAGTAATCTTCGATAAATTCCCCAAACATCAATATCCGATTACTGTTGCCTTGATTAAACAGAAGGTGTTCGAAGTCTTTCGCTTTCACTTTCAGGTCAATATTTTTCAACCGTTCATATATAGCAGCTTTCAACTCTTCAGAATTGTTAATTCCTTTTCTATTGGCCAGGAAACCATAATCCGGTTTTATCTGCCCAAGCAGGAACATCATATCGTAGAAATCCCTGCCTTTACCCCTGTCGATGACAGCACTTGCCTTCATGGCACAAAGTACAGAATCGGGCGGAACCGGAAAAGGGAAGTAGTACCCGCAACCCTTTATGTTAACTATTACCGGGCGGTAGTCTGCTCCCTGATCTTCTGCCTCTATCTTGATCAGGAATCTTTCTTCCTTATGCCCTGAAAGACCCATATTAAAAAGATATTGGGGAAAGTATATGCTTTTTCTGAAAGCTGTTAATTTAGGGTTCTCCTTGTCCCTTGCTTCAACGTTGTATCCGCTTCGCTCCAGAAATCTCAAAATATCATCACCCATTTGTACGAATTCATCTGAACTCAACTCCTTACAGTCAAAGTCCAGATCTTCCGAGAACCGGTCGATCCCCTTTACCAGTCTAAGGTTAGAGCCGCCAATGAAACATAGTTTGCGAACGTAGTTCGTTGCCGACAGATAGTCCAGAACAGACAACTGGATGTACTCCTTAAGCATGCTTTTTTGAAGAATTCCATTGTTCCGGACCTGTGCCGGAAAGAAGTTACTTATAAGATTCAGATCTACCATATTAATCTGTTTAGATGTTATTTACCGCTTTTAACAGTTCTATTCGCCTGAACAGAGCCTTACTGTTAATACGATTGGCATATTCATGTACTCTCTCAATATTCAGTTCTTCTTCCATGTAAGATTCATCCAAACGTAGCTCTGCAAGTTCACGATCTGAATTATAGAATGGGTACAGGTACAGAAGATCAATCAATGCTTTCTCTGGTGTTGCAAACATTATTCGCCTGTCTCCCTCCATTTCCTTTAGCTCATATCCGAACATAAGTTCATTCTTTATGGTTTTATACGAGTATTCCCCGAAGTCATTCCTGAAATTTGCCGTCTTCAAAGTGGTAACGCTGGTAATCTGTATGACCGCTTCAGGAATAATTCCATAGAATGACAGGGCAGTGTGTAACGATATATATGAAGGCTTGTATATCCTGTTCGCAAAATACCATGCAAAGTCTTTCTGTTGTCTGAATTCAGGAAAAGTAAAATATCCCTGACGCAGCCTCACCAGGTAACCCCTATTCACCCAGCGCCCGAGATTATTCCTGTCAAACCCCGGATAAGAGGCATAAACCTGATCTGTGTTAAAGCAAGCGAGAGATATAAATCTGTTTCTGAATTCAATGAAGTTCATCTTTAGTTTCTAAAACGCAGTAAATATAATGCATTATAGAAACAAAAACAAATAATTCTTGATTTTTAACTATTAAGAAATGGATTACTCAGGCTACCTGTGTAACTATCGCATATTTATGCCTGCTCACTCCCATGTAATGACTGAAATTCTCTTTTTCCCGTCCATCTTGACAGTCAGTGTGTTTTCAAACCTGACATGGGTAACATACTTTTTTTGGCTAATGATTTTTTGCTTCTTCAGGATGTCCCAGTCCAAAACAGAACTTTTCTGGTTATGCTGAATGGAAAAATACCCGACATTCATTGATGTGACATTGTGAAAGAAGTGTGACCCTGACGAGGCATCGAGCGGAAAATCATCCAGGCTGGTTTCGATTATAACCTTTGCATTGCATATCTGAGGCCAAGTTACAGGGATCCCGATCCAACGATCGACTGTGCCCCACCTTCCGGGACCCAGCAAAATATAGTTTTTGCCACTCCTGATCATCTCTTCGTTAAAAGAGGCTACCTCAGCAGCAATCTCAAGGGTTTTGGTTTTGTCAAAATTTCCCCTGTTGACAAAAATCACATCGCGTATATTGTTTATTATCCCGTTGCCCATACTCTTTTCCGCAAAAAGCAGGATATGTGTCTTGTCTATCTCATCCAAATTGATTTCATAGTCAAGCGATGCACCAATTATAGGTTTGATTTGCAAAAGGTAAAACGAAGCTTTATTATTATGATCCCTGGCTAAATCAACAGCAAACTCAATTTCAACCGGAGTACCAAGCGCCTCCTTTACAATATCCAGGGTCTCTGCCAGTGTGTCAGCCAAAGGTATGTACCGGTATTTCAGGATATCAGCAAAATTGATAATTCTGGGCCCTGCCTTGTCTGTTCCAGGGTATATTGTTTTATTCTCAGCAGAATAAACTGATGCACAGTGTTTAATTACCCCATGCCTCTCAGCATCCTCTATGCTTAACCGTACAAGCCCTGCGGTATCTCCTTCAAGCAGATTAAATTCCTTCTTATCCAGGTCAACAGCTAAAAGTTCAATCTGGGAATTTAAATACTGGTCCTTTGGAGTATTTATTTCAAGGTTGGGATATTTTGGTGAAAATCTGAAGGCTTTTTCGCCTTCAACCACGTAAATCCCCAAACCTACCGCGATAACAGCAAATCCGTCTTCAGGCTGCATATAGCTGTAAGGGTAATAGTTGTATGACTGGCTTACCCCGCTGATATGCGGATAATATGTATTTTCATATTGCTCACCTACAACCTCCTGAATTATTACTGCCATCTTTTCTTCTTCAATCTTATAATTTATGGCATTGATATAACCCCGGGCAGTATCAGAATATATGGATGCGTATACCAGCTTAATTGCATCCATCAGTTGTCTTAAACGGATTTCAATATCCTCATTGCTGTTTGGCAGCAGATAGGTTTCAAAAATACCCGCAAAAGGCTGCATCAGGGAATCTTCAAAAAGCCCCGAAGACCGAACTGCCAGGGGCTTGGTTATTTTCCCGAGGATAATCCTCAATTTCGATTCCAAAGCAGAAGAAAGCCTCCCTTCAATAAACAGCCGCTTAATTATTTCGTACCTGGTTTCTGAATAAATTTTATCCCTTAGTACGTTATTATCGAGGAAGCTCTCAAATTCATCAGTGCCTATGATAAAGGTCCGGGGCGCTTTTATATTGATACCCTGAACATAATTTGATATGTCAAAATTATAGATCAGGGTATGGATAAACGCCAGTCCTCGTCCTTTACCCCCAAGCGCGCCTGCAGACAGCAGAATTATATTGCTCTCTTCAAGGATCAGCGTTTCATCAAACTCGACAATTTTGCCCTTGTTTTTCTCGTATTTAAGCTTCTTGACAACATTGATAAGATACTCCCTCAGGCTTTCGGCATCTTTGAAATCGCTTATTTTCTTTGGTGCAATTTCCCTGGCAAGCTGTATCTCACCCCTGGCAGTAAGCCATAATGAGAAATGATTCTTCCTTGCGTGATACAGCAGCGTTTCAGTCGGGATGGATTGAAGCTGTTCTTCAAATTCATTCATGTTCTTGGCAGTGCCGATCGTTTCTCCGGCTCCGTCCTTGTAAATGAAATCACCAAATCCGAGGTTGTAGCTTATGAAGTATTTAATATCCTGGGCAAGTGTATCTGAATCCTTGTAGATAAATACACAGTTTAATTCTTTGGCTTTCTTCTCATTCTCCTGATCTGACGATTGTATTATAGTGGGCAGGTCTGGAATTTCGGACTTTATGAATTTTACAAGTTCAAAACCTGCGTTTTCGTCGAATTGTCCGTCTTTCTGAAATTTAACATCAGATATTAAACAGAGGAAGAATTCCTTGTATTTGTTAAAGATGTCGATTGCCTCTTCGTAATTCGATGCCATTAAAATTTTGGGCCGGACACGCAGACGAAGCAGCTTATATAGTTCATCCATGGAGCTGACATCTTCAATAATTCGTCTGGTCTGCTCCATTACGCTGTGATAGAGCAAGGGAATGTAACGCGAATAATATTTTGCCGAGTCTTCAACGATCAGGATAATCCGGCTATAACCTACCTTGGTGTCGTTCTCAACATTTACATGATCCTCCAGTTGTTTGACCATTGCAAAAAATATCCGTGAATCTCCGTTCCAGACAAAAACGTTGTCGATAAGATGCGTTTTCTTCTGTTCGGTCTGAAAGAAATGTATGAATTGATTGTTATTGAGCAATAAATAAATGGGTATGTACTTGTACAGAGCTTTCAGTTTCTGTGCAATTTCCATAGGCCCCTTCTTATCAATGCCTACCATGATGATTATTAAGTCGAAATGCCTGGAATAAAGCTTTTCAAAGGCTTCCTCAAACGACCCGACACCGGTAATTCTGGGTATTGATGTTAAATTCAACTGGTAATAAACGCCCAGGATATAATCTGAAAATTTGCCTTCACGCTCAAGGCTGTAAGCGTCATAAAGATTTGAAATAATTAATATCTCCTTTACTTTAAACTTCATCAGGTCATGAAAAACATCACGGTCATAATTGTTTTTCTCGAGGAAATTCTGGAGGAGTTTTCGCTTGTTTAACAGGAAATCCCTGGCAGCCTGGAATTTTTGTTTGAGATCTTCATCATCTTTGAATTTCTTTATGGCAACCTCACCCTGCAGGGTGTTTAAATAATTGCAGATCAGGGTTGAGAGATTATTAATCAAATCTCTTTCCTCCTTCATAAACGGACCTTCGTCCATATCGGGAAACTCCTTTGTATAGTAAACCTCTATTTCCCCGACCTTATCATCGATTGTAAGAAAGGGCTGCCGCTGCCTCCATTTAGTAGTTTTAAAATTTGGCGAAATGTATTCCTGACCATCATAGGTGATTCGTGCAACCGTGAATTCCGGATATTGCCAGGCGTCAGGGATTATGTAGACAATTTGCTTTAATGCATTCTCGACAGATTTTTCAGCCTGCAGGATTGTTGTGGTCTGATTGATGCACGACAGCTCTTTCAGGCGTTCTGTCTTTTCATACAATATTTTCTTTAATCCTTTTTCAGTAGCAATGACCCTGTCAAGGCCATATATAACATTTATAAAACCTGATATCAGCAATGCGAGGGTCTCGACAAACTGTCTCTCCTCTTCCAGGAAGGGTTGTTCATTTGCTTCCGGATCATCACCCGAATAATAAACCTGGATCGAACCTCTTTTTGCTGAAATGGTTTTAAAAAATACCTTGATCAGCCATGGAGTTTCAACCAATCCGGGTGATGAGTATTCCTGATCATCATACTTGATGCGTGATTTAATAAGCCCGGGATAACGGAATGCCTGGGGAATAATCCCGATTATCCCGGCCAGGGTTGTATCTATCGAAAGTCCGTTCCTCAGTATCTTCGAAACCTCATTTATACAGGCAAAAATTCTGTTGGGTTCAATTACCTCGCTGCTTTTCACATCTTCCTTTTCTGCAGGATGCCTGATTTCATTCCCCTTTATAATGTTTAAAAATCCTGCAATTAAATTTGTCATGTTGCCAAGCAGCTCTTCCTCGGACTTCAGGTAGATTTCCTTATTGCTGACCGGAAAACCCTTCAGGTAATAGAATTCAATAGATCCGGATTTATTGTCAATTGTCGTAAAATCCTCTTTTAATCTCCATTGGTACTCTTCAAAATTTTTTTCTGAACTCAGGTACTCTTTCCCGTCATAGATGATTCTTGCAACAGAGTATTCAGGATATTGCCAGGACTTTGGCATATTCCTGCAGAGCTGTAAAAGGGTGTCTTCTATGTTTTTCTCTTCACTGTTTATCCGGGAGCGCTCCAGACTCATTCCGGCATCTTCTTCAGCAACATCTGACTGACTTATGGCCTGCTGAGAGTTTAAGTAGTTACAAACAATAGTTGCTATGTTTTCAAGCAACTGTCTCTCCTCATGCAAAAAAGGGCCCTCATCTGCCCTGGGAAGCTGTTTTGAATAGAAAACATCAATGGCTCCCCATTTTTTATCATACGTTTCAAATATCTGTTTCTGAATCCATCTGGTTTCCCTGAAATTATCAGGCCGGTATTCCTGTCCGTCATATTTAATACGGGCATAAGCATATTCTGAGTATTGCCATCCTTTGGGTATCTCTTTGACTATTTCATAAAGTGTGTTTTCGACTGACTCCCTCCTGCTGATTATCTTGTTTATAAGGTAAATAATCGACAAGCCTTTCTGGCTCTGAATTTTTTCAGCCAGAAGTTTCTGCATTTCTTTTTGCCAATGCGATATATCTTCCATTGTGACTTAAAGTCAAGAAAATAACTATTAAAACGGTAACTATCTGAAGGTTAATCCGTTCATCTGCCTAACAAACTTCAATACCTGAAACAAAATAATATGAAAGTTATAAAAATATCCCGATTAATATTTGTTTGAAAGTTATAGCGATGAGGAATTTAATTATATAAATTTGTTACTTATCACGAAAACCCCCTTAAAAAATCCAGCACTATGTCCAAAGCAGTTGAAGAATTCATGGCTAAAATCATTGCCAAAAACCCAGGTGAGATTGAATTTCACCAGGCTGTTAAAGAAGTCACAGAGTTTATTATGCCGTTTATTGAAGAGAACCCGAAATACCGGTACCCTAAAATTCTGGAGAGAATAGCCGAACCCGAAAGGGTAATAATCTTCAGAGTTCCCTGGATGGATGACAAAGGTGAAATCCAGCTGAACAGGGGTTACAGAATAGAAATGAACAGTGCAATCGGACCTTATAAAGGTGGCTTACGGTTCCATCCTACCGTGAATTTGGGTATCCTTAAGTTCCTTGCTTTTGAGCAGGTCTTCAAAAATAGTTTAACAACCCTTCCTATGGGAGGCGGCAAAGGAGGATCGGATTTCGACCCCAAAGGAAAAACTGACAATGAAGTAATGCGATTCTGCCAGTCTTTCATGAGTGAACTATTCAGGCATATCGGAGCAGATACCGATGTACCTGCCGGTGATATCGGTGTCGGCAGCAGGGAAATCGGCTATATGTTTGGCCAGTACAAGCGACTCAGAAATGAATTCACAGGCGTTCTGACCGGAAAAGGACTGGAATGGGGAGGAAGTCTTATCAGGCCGCAGGCAACAGGTTATGGACAGGTTTATTTTGCTGAGGAAATGCTTAATACAAGAGGTGACAGCCTGAGAAATAAGATCTGTACAGTCTCCGGCTCGGGCAACGTGGCACAATATGCAACTGAAAAAGCAATTCAAATGGGTGCAAAAGTTGTTACATTATCGGACTCCAACGGGTATATCTATGACGCTGAAGGAATTAATGAGGAAAAGCTTGCCTTCGTAATGAATCTGAAAAATGTAAAAAGAGGAAGGATCAAGGAATATGCTGATAAATACAAGTGCAAATATGTTGACGGGAAGCCGGCACCGTGGGAGGTTCCCTGCCAGGTCGCTTTGCCTGCTGCCACTCAAAATGAAATATCAGGCCCTGACGCTACATTGTTGATCAAAAACGGTTGCTTCGTAGTCTCCGAAGGCTCTAATATGCCCTCAGTGCCGGATGCAGTCGAGATATTTCTTAAGAGCAGGATTCTATATGGCCCCGGTAAAGCTGCCAACGCCGGCGGAGTAGCCACTTCCGGCCTGGAAATGAGCCAGAATTCAATGCGCCTGTCATGGACGAGCCAGGAAGTTGACAGCCGCTTACATCAGATAATGAAGGATATCCATGCCACCTGTGTCAAATACGGGATAGAAAAAGATAAGTACATTAATTATGTTAATGGCGCCAATATTGGCGGGTTTGTTAAAGTTGCCGAAGCCATGCTAGCCCAGGGATTGGTCTAGTATCTTTTAACAATGGATAAGCTCAGAAAAAATTCTTTCAGGGAGACTTCCTTTGAGCTGTTGATGCAGAAGAGGATTCAATATGTCTTATTGATCTGCAGCAAATACGATGCTTTTATAATGGAGGAGGACGGGAAAATTGATGAAAAAATTTTCAACGATTATGTCTCATTTAATATCCGTTACCCTCCTCAGTTTATTCATGTTGCATCCGCATCGGAAGCGATGGAATTACTGAGCAGAAGGCAGATCGATTTAATTATAAATATGCTAAGTATCAGCGATCTGGATCCCTTTGAACTTTCTTCGAATATCAAGAAACTTTATCCTGAAAAACCTATTGTAATCGTTGCTCCTGATTCAAGGGAAATATCTCTCAGATTAAAGAACGAGGATTTATCATGCATTGATTATGTTTTTAGTTGGCTTGGAAGCACAAATATCCTTTTCCCGATCATAAACCTTATTGAAGATAAATTAAATGCAGAGGAAGATAATAAACATGAGGGAGTACAATCCATATTATTGATCGAAAATTCAGCTAAAACGGCTACGATTTATTTACGCTATCTGTACAAAATAATCCTTGAACAGTCACGGGAATACATGATCGAGGGACTTAACGAGCATCAGAAAATGATGCAAATGCGGGGAAGGCCCAAAATTCTGCTTGCTACCAATTATTCTGAAGGACTGCAATTATTCGACAGACATAAGTCACAGCTCCTGGGTGTAATTACCGATGTTGACACAAACCAAAACGGACTTAACAGCCAGGGTACTGCTGAAGATTTTTTTAAGCAGATAAAAGAACATGATCCTGACATTCCTCTCTTAATCCAGTCTGCAGACCCCGAAAATGAAAAATATGCAAAAGAATTCGGGAACGGATTTTTAAATAAAAATTCCAGATCTCTTCCGGCGGAGTTAAAAGCTTTTATGAAAAGCCTTTTCTCTTTTGGAGATTTTGTTTTTACTGATCCTGAAACAGGACTGGAAATTGCGAGGGTTTCTGATCTGCAGAATTTTCAGCGGAGATTATTTGAAATTCCGGATGATTCTCTTCGGTACCATCTCTCAAGAAACCATTTATCGAAATGGCTTTATGCGCGTGCTTTGTTTTCACTTGCCGAGTTTTTGAAAAAAATAAGCCTTGATGACTTTGCCAGCCTCGACCAGGCACGCCGTTTTATTTTTGATGCAATTGCCAACTTCCGGCTTAACAAGGGGCATGGTGTCATTGCTGAGTTTTACCGGGAACACTTTGATGAATACCTGACATTTACTAAAATAGGTGAGGGATCAATCGGGGGGAAAGCACGTGGATTGGCTTTTCTGGATAGTATAATCAAGCAAAATCAGTATTTTGAAAGTTTTGAAGATACGATAGTTTCAATACCGCGAACAGTAGTGCTCAGCACAGATGTATTTGATGAATTCATTATTCAAAACAACCTGTACGGAATAGGTTTATCGCATCAAAGTGACATAGAAATTCTTGAAGCTTTCGTGAGAGCAAAGCTGCCAGCAAGAATTCATAAGGATTTATATGTCTTTATTTCAAAAGTAAATGGCCCGGTGGCAATACGCTCATCAAGTTTACTTGAAGATTCACATTTTCAGCCATTTGCCGGAATTTATTCCACATATATGATCCCCAAAGCTGAAGACGATGTGACTATGCTGGAACTGATGAGCATTGCGATAAAAAGTGTTTATGCATCTGTTTTCTTCAAGGGCAGTAAAGATTATATGACAGCTACTGCAAACCTGATAGAGGAAGAGAAAATGGGCATCGTGCTTCAGGAGGTTTGCGGACAGAAATATGGAAATCGTTTCTACCCTACTATTTCAGGTGTCGCAAGATCAATTAATTTTTATCCCATTGAACCTGAAAAATCAGAAGATGGATTTGTCAGCCTTGCCTTTGGATTAGGTAAATATATTGTCGACGGAGGGATGGCCCTCAGATTTTCACCAAAATACCCAAAAAAGGTATTGCAGTTGTCAGATACTAAAATGGCTTTGCGCGAAACCCAGCATGAGTTTTATGCTCTCGACCTTGACCCGGCCAGTTTTATCCCAAGTACCGACGATGCTGTAAATCTGCTTAAGCTGAAAATCAGCGACGCGGAAAAAGACGGCTCGCTTAAATTTGTGGCTTCCACCTACGATTATCAGAATGATATTATAAGAGATGATGTAAGTGATGATGGTGAAAGAATAATAACATTTTCCAATGTTCTGAAGTATGACCTGTTTCCCCTGGATGATATTCTGAAAACAATCCTTGAAATCGGACAGCAACAGCTGAACAATCCTGTTGAAATAGAATTTGCCGCAAATATTGACCCCGAAAGAAAAAAGCCTATTTTGTTTAATCTCCTGCAAATCAGGCCAATTGTTGAAAACAACGAAATAATCAAAGAGAAACTGGAAGAGATTCCTCATTCGGATACAATCATCCTTTCAAATTCAGCCCTGGGAAACGGAACCATAAATGGGATATGTGACCTGATATATGTTAAAACCGAGAACTTCACTGCCGCAAAAAACCAGGAAATTGCCGCTAAGCTCAACGAAATAAATGATGAGTTTCTGAAAGAGGGAAGGAATTATATTTTGATCGGGCCAGGCAGATGGGGCTCAAGTGATCCGTGGCTTGGAATTCCTGTTAAATGGCCGCAAATTTCCGCAGCCAGGGTTATAATTGAATCAGGACTTGATAATTACCGGGTCGATCCGAGCCAGGGAACGCACTTTTTTCAGAACCTCACAGCTTTCAGGGTGGGCTTCTTTACACTTAACCCCTCTATCGGCGATGGGTTTACCGACTTTGATTTTTTATCAGCTGCCGATACCTTTTTCGAGGATCAGTATCTAAGGCATATAAAATTTCCGGAACCATTGGTCATTAAGATAGACGGCAGAAAGAAAACCGGGGTTATAATGAAGCCGAAAATCAACAATCCTTGTTCTTAAATCATCTGCGCCTCTTCTCATACTCAAGGCTAAGTTCTTCCCTGCTGATTGGTTTGCCGTGTCCTGGCAGGAAAGTGTGACACCCGGTGTTAAGCAGTTTCTTCCAGCTCCTCATCAGCTCATCAACGTCATCGGCAAATGGCGGGAACGGGCTGCCCGGCATCGTGCCGATAACTGAATCGCCTGCAATTCCAACAGCGTCGTCAATGATTGCTGTTGCCCCTCCCGGGGAATGACCCGGAGTATGAAGAACATAACCGTTGATGCCAAAACGGTTCAGGTCAAATGTCTCCCTGAAAATGTGATCAGCAATGCAAGGATCATATTTGAAGGCAGGTGCAATCTTCCTCCCTATGGTGACTATCCCTTTCGTGAGGGGATAAGTTCCGGAAGGTATCGGGGTATCACCCTTTGCCAGAGAACCGCTTTCAGCTTCCTGAACAACAATCTCTGCACCGTACTCCCCGGCAAGCCATCCTGCATTGCCGGCATGGTCAAAATGGGTATGTGTCAGCACAACCGCCTCAGGAATAATGCCCTTTCTGGAAAGAGCCTGTTCTATTCTGCTTCTGTCAAAGAATATACCAGTGTCAATAAGTATCAGTCTGTTGTGCCTGCTGACAACAAAAATATTACACCTGGCAGGGGTGAGCGTATATATCGATGTGCCCTTTCCTGTGTCAGATATTTCAATCATACCATAAAGATATACTTCCCGCCTCATTGATGTGTAATTACCGATAAACATTTGTAACTTTAATCCTGTAAATACTATTAGAAAATGAAGGGGATTCCCCTTTACCAGGTCGATGCATTCACTTGCGGACAATTCACCGGAAATCCAGCCGCAGTGTGCGTTCTCAATGCATGGCTGCCTGATGAGCTGATGCAGAAGATTTCAATGGAGAACAACCTTGCCGAGACAGCTTTTATTGTTCCGGAAGGAGATGACTGGCGAATAAGGTGGTTCACACCGGTTACGGAGGTTGATCTGTGCGGACATGCCACACTGGCCTCATCATTTGTTGTGATCAACATTCTGGAGACGGAGAGGCAGGAAGTGACCTTTCATACCATGCATATGGGAGACCTGGTTGTCAGGAAAAAGGGCGATATGCTGGAGCTTGATTTTCCGACAGATACATTGCATAAATGCGATCTGCCACGAATGGTTATGGAAAGCCTTGGTAAAGAGCCTGTTGAAAGTTTTATGGGAAGAAGCGACTTTCTCCTGCTCTTCGGAAGCGAGGCTGAGATACTTGCCCTCAAACCTGATTTCAGGAAGCTTGCCATGGCTGACGGCCGTGGTATTATAGTGACTGCCCCCGGTTCTGATGCCGATTTTGTATCAAGATTTTTTGCACCGCAGGCCGGAATAGATGAAGACCCTGTAACAGGATCAGCACATACCACCCTTACACCTTTCTGGTCTGCCAGGCTTGGAAAAACGTTTATGACGGCCAGGCAATTGTCTGCACGGAAAGGTTACCTCGAATGTACCTTAAATGGTAATCGGACACTTATTGCAGGACGGGCAGTTTTATTTCTTAAAGGTGAAATATTTATTTAATAAAGTAACAGTATGAAAAAGCTATTAAAACCAGATTTCCGATTGGCTGCAGGTATCATGCCGGTGCTTCTCGTTCTTATCTTAGCTGGCTGTAAAAAGCAAAATGACAATCCCCCCTTCGCCTCAAGTGATTATGTGGTTTTTGCCTCCAACACTCTTGGGATGCACTGTCTTAATCCAACTTATGACGAAGCTGTTATCCTGCCTCCATACAATACGGTGCTGGCGCAGGTTGTTAAGAGAGGAAATCCGCCACAAATAATAACCAGCGGCATTACCCTAGAGTACAAAATCTTAGGAAACACATCATCCTACGGCAAGCGTCAGTACGGAGGCTTCTGGGACAATGTTACAGCATTGTTTGGTTTGGCCTCGCTGCAACATGACATAGGGCTGACGGGCAACGGGCTTAGCGGAGTAATGACTGCAGCTTCAGGACATTTTGAGGCCACAGGAATACCTGTTGTGCCTGTAAATGACCAGGGTGTATGGGATCCTTTACAGGTGGCGGAGATTACGGTCAAAGACGGTTCCGGAAATACTGTCGCAACAACAAGAGCTACAGTTCCCACATCCGATGAGATCAACTGTGCAAAGTGTCATGGAACGGATGCATTCAATGATGTTCTTGCCAAACATGATAACAATGTCGGAACAACACTTATGCAGTCAAAACCTGTTCTTTGCGCTAAGTGTCATGGTTCTGAGGCTTTAGGAATGTCCGGCAGAGGATCGTCAGGCAAATACCTTTCCGAAGCTATTCATGGTTATCACGCAGACAAAGGAGCATCATGCTATGACTGCCATCCGGGTCAGACAACAAAATGTAATCGAAGCATAAAGCATACGGCAGCAGACGGTAACTGCACCACATGCCACGGTACAATGGCCCAGGTAGCTTCCTCCACCAGCACCAGAGTACCATGGGTTAATGAGCCATCATGCTCTACCTGCCACAACGAGGCAACAGGTGTTGGCTCAGCGTCAGCGCTTTACAGAGAATCAACAGGTCATGGAAACATAATGTGTTCTTCTTGTCATGGCAGTCCTCACGCTATGGTCCCATCATCAAAAGATGTTGATAATTACCAGGCAATGCAGTACCAGCCTTACAGCACAGCCCCAAAGACACTTGGCAGCTGCGGCACATGCCACTCCAGTTCAAGAGGGGAGAGTGATATGGGTGAATATGCCGGGCAGCATGGTGGCAGCAACCCTGAAACAATGAATGGATGCTTTATCTGTCATACATCGGTAAGTACGAGTACAAGTGACTGGCCGCACGCCTATACCTGGAAAAACAGTAATAAATAGTTGCCGGTAGTTTTCCATATATTACATCGGGCACTTAAGCATCGAACTTAAGTGCCCTTTGAGTTTCTTTGAATTGGCTGCAAAAACGATTAAGTTTGTCGCTCGAATTGAATGAGGATGACAAAGAAGGATGCCGTACACCCTTACGGTGAAAAACAGGCACAGTTTGACAGGCGTTACCTGCGCATGGCAGGGATATGGTCAGAAAATTCCTATTGTCAGAGAAGACGTGTAGGTGCTCTTATCGTGAAAGACAAGATGATCATCTCTGACGGCTATAACGGTACACCGTCAGGTTTTGAAAATGTGTGTGAGGATGAGAACAATGTGACCAAGCCGTATGTCCTCCACGCTGAAGCCAATGCCATCACCAAGGTTGCACGATCAAACAATTCAAGCGAGAATTCAACCCTTTACATTACAGATTCACCCTGTATGGAGTGCGCCAAACTTATCATTCAGTCTGGTATCAGGCGCGTTGTATACAGCAACCAGTACCGTAACCTGGACGGCATCGAGCTCCTCAGGCGTGCAGGCATCGAGCTTGTTTATATCGACATAGAAGAAAAGAAAAATGAAATATAACAGAGCATATCTTCCGCTTATAATAGCAGTTGCACTGGCCGCTGGGATCCTGGTCGGGTTTTACATGCCTCACCCTCAGAACGGTCTTTATACCAACTTTCCTCCATCTAACGATAAGCTCAGTCGCATACTCGATATTATCGAATCTGATTATGTTGACACTGTTGACCGTGATGCGCTTATTGAGGCGGCTGTCCCCGTGATGCTGCGCAAGCTTGATCCGCATTCGGTCTATATCCCGGCACGCGAGCTGGTGCAGGCAAATGAACCCCTGCAGGGCAACTTCGACGGGATAGGCGTAACATTCCAGATGCTGACTGACACCGTTCAGATAATCAGTACCATATCCGGAGGTCCTTCCGAGAAAGCCGGCATCACCCCGGGAGACAGGATCATCTTCGTCGATGACACACTTATTGCAGGAAAGAGTATGCCTGATGAGGAAGTGGTAAAAATGCTCAAAGGCCCACGGGGGACAAGGGTGGATCTGAAGATTGAAAGAAAAGGAGTTGATTCGCTTTTGCCTTTCGCTATTGTTCGTGATAAGATTCCGATTTACAGCATCGACGTATCATACATGATGTCTGATGACGTCGGATACATCAAGATCTCCAACTTTGCCCTCACAACACATGATGAATTTACGAAAGGCCTGAATGAGCTGAAAAGTCAGGGGATGAAGAAACTAATCCTGGATCTCAGAAGTAATTCCGGCGGTGTCATGGATGCAGCTACGATGATCGCTGACGAGTTTCTCCCGGAAGGAGAACTGATCGTCTTCACCCAGGGTAAATCAAAACCAAGGCAGGATGTAAGAGCAACCTCTGGCGGTGAGTTCGAACAGGGCGACCTGGTCATCCTTATTGACGAATGGAGCGCCTCGGCCAGTGAGATACTTGCGGGCGCCGTGCAGGATAATGACCGCGGTACTATAATAGGCCGCCGTTCATTTGGCAAAGGCCTGGTACAGGAACCTGTATCATTCCGCGACGGATCAGGCATGAGACTTACTATAGCACGTTACTACACTCCAACCGGCAGATCTATACAAAAGCCTTATAACGAGGGCGTTGACAAATACTATGAAGACCTGGGCAACAGGTACATGCACGGCGAGTTCGAAGAGGCCGATTCAATTCATGTTACTGACACACTTCGTTTTACAACTCCGGGAGGAAAGATAGTCTATGGCGGCGGCGGTATTATGCCTGATATATTTATTCCTATCGATACCACCGGTATTTCAGATTATTTCATGGCAATAAGGAACTCCGGCCTGCTCTATAGATATGCTCTGAAGTACACTGAGGATAACCGTGAGACCATGAAGAAATATCATGACCTTAAATCGCTCGACCAGTGGCTTTCAGGACAGGATATCTTGAATAAATTCATCAGGTACGCTAAAGATAACGGGATAGAGCCCAACAGGGAGCAGATTAAAATCTCGGAAAATATCATTTACATCCAGCTGAAGGCCTACATTGCCAGGAATATGATTGACAACAAAGGTTTCTATCCCTTATGGGAGAAAATAGACAAGACGCTTATTGATGCCCTCAGTTATATCGAGGCTAACTGATCTGTTCATAAAAGTTTGTTTAGGCAAAAAAACTTTTTAAATTTACAAGGAAGAAAAAGTTTTTAGCTGTTCTTTCATAACTATTCTGAACTCAAAAGTACAACACCGATGAATAAAATACTATTCTCGGCCGTCTCGAAGAAATTCGTGATGGCGCTTGCCGGATTGTTTCTGCTCCTGTTCCTGCCTGTTCACTTGGGCATCAATCTTATGTTACTGAAGGATGACCCGGAGCCGTTCAACAAAGCCGCTCACTTTATGGCTACCTTCCCCCTTGTCAAGGTGATTGAACTGTTTCTGCTCCTGGCAATTGTAGCACACATCACCTACGGGGTATTCCTGCAGATACAGAACTGGCTTTCAAGACCGGTAAAATACGCTGTAAGGAACAAATCCAAAACTTCAACATTTTCAAGATTCGTATTCTGGACAGGAGGTGCAGTCCTGATCTTTCTCGTCATACATTTCTTCAATTTCTATTTCATAAGGCTGGGGTTTGTTGAGGGTGATCCAGAGAATTTCTATTTCGTGGCTTATCAGCTTTTCAGTATTCCCGGATATGTAATCCTCTATTGGGTTTGCTTTATCCTGCTTGGCTTCCATCTGTATCATGCCCTGCAGTCAGCTTTTCAGACCCTGGGCCTGGCAAATGAATTCTGGACACCTGTCATCAAGGCCATATCGCTGATATATGCTATTGTCCTGCCGCTGGGTTTTGCGCTAATACCTCTTGCAATCTGGCAGTTAAAATAATCTGAATAACCGAAACATCATGATAACTCTGAATTCAAAAATACCGGAAGGTCCGCTTGAAGAGAAGTGGACAAGGTACAAGTCAGCCTCGAAACTGGTCAATCCGGCCAACAAAAAGAAGCTTGACATCATAATCATCGGTACAGGGCTGTCGGGTGCGGGTGCAGCCGCTTCACTGGGTGAGCTCGGGTACAGCGTCAAGGTCTTCTGTTACCAGGACTCGCCCCGCCGTGCACACTCCGTTGCAGCACAGGGAGGTATCAACGCGGCTAAAAACTACAAGAACGACGGAGACAATACCTACCGTCTCTTCTATGACATGATCAAGGGTGGGGACTTCAGGGCGCGCGAGGCAAATGTCTATCGCATCGCTGAGGTCAGTAACCAGGTAATTGACCATTACACTGCTCTCGGCGTTCCGTTTGCCCGTGAATACGGAGGTACTCTTGAAACGCGTTCTTTTGGCGGCGTACAGGTGTCACGCACTTTTTATGCAAAAGGGCAGACTGGCCAGCAATGCCTTCTTGGCGCATATTCATCACTTAACAGGCAAATCAAGGCCGGCACGGTTACGATGTATCCGCGCAGGGATATGCTTGACCTCGTAGTCATCGATGGTAAAGCCCGCGGAATAATAGCACGCAATCTGATAACCGGTGAGATAGAAAGTCATTCGGCACATGCTGTTGTTCTTGCCACAGGCGGATACGGCACTGTATATTATCTTTCAACACTGGCTGTCAACTCAAATGCATCCGCTGCCTGGAAAGCTTACAAGAAAGGGGCTGCCTTTGCCAATCCCAGCTTTGTTCAGATACACCCGACCAGCATACCGCAGCTGAATGAATTTCAGAGCAAACTGACACTGATGTCAGAATCACTGCGTAACGACGGGCGGATATGGGTGCCGAAAAACAAGGGTGACAATCGACCCGGAAATGACATCCCGGAAGAAGACAGGGATTATTATCTCGAGCGCCGCTACCCGACCTTTGGCAACCTGGTACCGCGTGACGTGGCCTCAAGGGCAGCCAAGGAGAGATGCGATGCAGGTTACGGCGTTGGAAAGACAGGACTGGCAGTCAACCTTGATTTCCGCGATGCGATAAAGAAACAGGGCAAGAAAGCTATTGAAAACAAGTACGGTAACCTGTTCGATATGTATAAAGCGATAACCGGCATGAACCCCTATGAAGAGCCAATGCAGATCTATCCTGCCGGACACTATACAATGGGCGGGCTTTGGGTTGACTACGAGCTGATGACCACAGTGAAGGGTCTTTATGCCATCGGTGAAGCCAACTTCTCCGATCATGGGGCAAACAGGCTTGGGGCTAGCTCCCTGATGCAGACTGCCGGAGACGGATATTTCATTCTTCCGGTAACAATCAGCGGTTATTTATCAGGAGAGATCAGAACCCCGAGTATTCCAACCACAGGCCCTGAATTCGAAGAGGCAGAAAAAAGCGTCAGAGAAAGGATTAACAAACTCCTTTCAATAAAAGGAAAACAGACTGCTTCAACCTTCCATAAGCGACTCGGTAAGATAATGTGGGACTACTGCGGTATGAGGCGCAACGAGGAGGGGTTGAAGAAAGCGTTGAGCCTTGTGGAGGAACTCAGGAAAGAGTTCTGGAATGATCTTCTTGTGCCAGGCGAGGACTCTGATCTGAACCAGCAGCTTGAGAAAGCCGGCAGGGTGGCTGATTTCATGGAGCTGGCAAAACTTATGATAACCGATGCACTAAACAGGAAAGAATCATGCGGTGCCCATTTTCGTGAGGAAAGCCAGACTGCCGAAGGCGAAGCTCAGAGGATTGATGCTGAATACTCCTACGTGGCTGCCTGGGAATATAACGGTGAGAATGAGCCTGTGCTCAATAAGGAACCGTTGAAATTCGAGTTTGTTGAACTCAAGGAGAGAAGCTATAAATAAACTACCCTAATTATGCCGGATATGAAGCTCAGACTAAAGATATGGAAACAAAAGAATGCAAAAACGAAAGGTGCTTTTGTATTCTATGATCTTGACGGCGTCTCACCTGACATGTCGTTTCTTGAGATGCTTGATTTGCTGAACAAGAATCTCATTGAATCAGGCAAGGAACCCGTGGCCTTTGATCACGACTGCCGCGAAGGGATCTGCGGAAGCTGCGGAATGTTCATCAACGGGCAACCTCACGGTCCGGTACCCGGATTGACAACGTGCCATCTGTCAATGAGGTATTTCAAGGATGGAGAGACAATTGTAATTGAGCCGTGGAGAGCCAGGCCATTCCCTGTGATAAAAGATCTGATCGTGGACCGCAGTGCCTTTGACAGGATACAGGTGGCCGGAGGATTTATATCGGTCACTGTGGGTGCAGCTTCTGAAGCCAACTCCATTCTCGTACGGAAAAAGGACAGCGATAATGCCTTTGATTCAGCTATTTGCATAGGCTGCGGAGCATGTGTGGCTGCATGCAAGAACGCTTCGGCAATGCTTTTCGTCTCAGCCAAGATATCTCAATTCTCTCTCCTTCCCCAGGGAAAACCCGAAGGCAAGGAAAGAGTGCGTGCGATGGTAGCTGAGATGGACAGACAAGGCTTCGGCAACTGCTCAAATACAGGCGCATGCGAGGCACAATGCCCCAAACAGATCAAACTTTTCAATATAGCCAGGCTCAACCGGGAATACTACAAGGCGTTCTGATTACCCCAGGCACACTTTTTCTATCTCCTCCACCGTCTTCGGTGCCGTCTTACCCAGCATCCTGCACCCGGTGGCAGTGATCAGCACATCATCTTCAATCCTTATTCCACCGAAGCCAAGCCAGCTCTCAGCCTTTTCATAATTGATGAACTGCTTGTTCTTACCCTCTGCCTTCCATTTGGCCATCAGCTCGGGAATAAAGTAAATCCCCGGTTCAACGGTAAATACATGTCCCGTCTTGTAAGGAAGCGCAAATCGCAGCGATTTGAGTCCAAACTGGGTGCTTCGTTTAACCTTGTCATTATATCCGACATAATTTTCTCCAAGGCTTTCCATATCATGCACATCGAGACCCATCATGTGGCCCAGTCCGTGAGGCATAAAGAGTGCATGAGCGCCTTCTTTCACAGCCTCGGTTATATCACCCTTCATCAGGCCGAGATCTTTTAGTCCTGATGCAATTATGCGACAGGCGTTCAGGTGCAGGTCGCGGTTTGAGATACCCGGTCCGGCCATCTTTATTGATTCAGTGTTGGCCTTCAAAACGATCTCGTAAATCTCTCTCTGCCTCTGTGCAAAGCGTCCCCCGACAGGAGTGGTGCGAGTCAGGTCAGCGGCATAATGAAGCAGCGATTCTGCTCCGCAGTCGGTCACCATCATTCTTCCTTCCCTGAGAACATTGACATGAACATGATTGTGAAGTGTTTGTCCGTTGATGCTGAGTATAGTTGGGAATGAGGGACCGCCCCCCTTTGCCCATGCAATTCCTTCAATAGTACCGAATATCTCCCTTTCATTCACCCCGGGCTTGCACATACGCATGGCCGTGGTCTGCATCTCACAGGCTACATCACCCGCCTTCTCTATTTCGGCAATCTCAACATCCTCCTTGATTGACCTGAGCGAAACCACAGCCTTGATTAATTTTTCAGAAGCTTTGGATCTCATCTGGCATGGGTTCTCGCGGAGAAGAGCCCCCAGAGTTATTTTGGTCTCCGCTCTGTATGGAGGAAGGAAATGCACAGGCCTGCCACCCGAGACAGCTTTGTCAATGTAATCATCCAGTTTGGACAAAGGCAGGCTTTGCTTTACTCCCACGCTGGCTGAAAGGTCTGCAACTGCCGGCTGAGGTCCCATCCATACTATGTCATCCATATCGAAATCATTACCGAAGATGCAGTCCTTCCCCGAGTTAAAATCGATCATGCCAACCAATCCGGGAACGTCAAGTCCGAAGAAATACAGAAAATCACTGTCCTGTCTCCAGTGGTAGGTGTTGTCGGGATAATTCATCGGTGATTCGACATTACCTGTAAAAACAGCAATACCGTCACTCATCAGGGACTGTAGCCTCTTGCGGCGATTAATGTAGATTTCGCGGTCAAACATTTTATTTTGTTTTTAGATTATTTCACTGTACGAATTTACTAAGTGCTGTTGATATTTTTCAGGTTATCAACAATTTTTGTGTACGAAGGGCGTTGCCAGATGTACAAATAGTTTACATTCGCATCATGATTCATTAAAAAAAATAATATATGCCTTACCGCCGCCTGCCAAATACTGATTCAGCACGTCTCAGGGCCATGAAAAGGGCTTTGGAAATAAGCAAGAATATTCCTCCGTTCAGACTGGCCTTCTCAATGAAGACCCTGGTTAAGTTGCAGGGCATTCTTCCTGTCTTTGAGAACGCCATCAGCCATCAGCGTCAGACACTCGTCAACCAGGCTGAAAAGGCAAAGACAAACCAGGAAGCGGCCCGGAAAGCCAGAATATATATTACACACTTTCTCAGGGTTATGAATATGGCCATAGCCAGGGGCGAGTTGCCGCCGGAGACAAGGGCATTTTACGGAATTGCCCAGGCAGATGCTTCCTTACCGTCGATTGCCACTGAAAACGAACTTGTTGCATGGGGCAAAAGAATTATTGACGGGGAAGAATACCGGATAAGGAAGGCAAATATGCCGGTCACCAATCCTTCAATTGCCGTGGTCAAAGCCCGCTATGAGAAATTTCTGGAGACACGCAACCAATATAAAACCATATACAGACGCGCTGTCGAGTGTGTCAACCGTACTTCAGAACTGCGTCGTGATGCTGATGAACTGATCACAACTCTGTGGAACGAGATTGAGGCCAGCTTCTCATCCGTGACTGAAGAAGAGAAAAGGGCCAGCGCTGAGAAATACGGGTTGGTATATGTTTTCAGGAAAGGTGAGACGACGCAGACAAACCTGTCACCAACCCTGTTCGAAGTAGAATAGCGTTATCCATAATCTGACCTTGAAACTTGGCAACACCATATTAAGGGACCAGCCTCTCTTTCTGGCTCCCATGGAGGATATCACCGATCCTTCATTCAGGTATGTCTGTAAAATGTTCGGAGCTGACTTCATGTTCACCGAATTTATTTCTTCGGACGGACTTATCCGGGACGGAAAGAGCAGTGTTAAAAAGCTCGATCTGTTCGATTATGAAAGACCTATTGGCATACAGCTTTACGGACATGTAATAGAATCCATGGTTGATGCTGCGGTAATGGCCTGTGAGGCGAAGCCTGATCTCATTGACCTGAATTTCGGATGTCCGGTGAGAAAAATTGCAACCCGCGGGGCCGGTGCAGGAATGCTTCAGAACATCCCCCTGATGATTGAAATGACATCTGCCATAGTAAAGGCTGTTAACATTCCTGTCACTGTAAAGACAAGGCTGGGGTGGGATGAAAACAGTAAGATTATCGTTGAGGTCGCCGAGCGCCTGCAGGACACAGGTATAGCCGGGCTGACAATACACGGTCGGACCAGGGCTCAGCTTTACCGGGGCGAGGCTGACTGGACCCTCATCGGAGAGGTTAAGAACAACCCGAGAATGAAAATCCCGATTATTGGCAATGGCGATGTGAACGGGCCTGAAGTGGCAAAGATAATGTTTGACAGGTACGGCGTTGATGGAATTATGATAGGCAGGGCTACCTTCGGCAGGCCCTGGATTTTTGGGGAGATACGCCATTACCTCGACACCGGCGAGATACTGCCCGGACCAACAATTGATGAAAAAGCAGATCTTGCATTGCTTCATCTTGACAAATCACTGGAGCATAAAGAGGGGAAGACGGCAATACTTGAGATGCGACGACACCTCTCGAACTATTTCAGGGGATTGCCCAATTTTAAAGAGACACGCCTCAGATTACTTACTTCACTTGAAATTGACGAAATAAGGGGGATAATTGAAGAGATAAGGGAGAAATGGGGTGCGTGCAGAAGTGAAGATGCTACTGGAATTTACGGTATCTGATCTGTTAATGGTTCTCTCACTTGCAGGACATGTATCCTGGCGTACAATTTTCGTATGTCCTTCCACTTGTAAATAACTGCCATTACAATAATAAAGATCAGCGACATTATCACAAGATCCCTGAAATCCATCCATGGATTTATCTCCATCTGTTCGTACATTGAGGGTGTCTGCAAAGCCGAGTCTTTGTTTGTTATGAAGATTGACAGGAAAACATTGTTGGCTGTATGAGCGCCGATGGCCAGCTCAATCCCGTCATCCATCATTGTCAGCACGGCAAAGACAAGACCGAAGAAGATATACTGAGGTATCATCGTAAGGAAGCCGTATTCCTTTACTTCCGGGTTAAGTCCGTGCATCAGCCCGAAAAGAACAGATGTCACAATGATAGGAAGCCATCTGTTACGCGATGCTACAGCAAAACCCTGCATAAGATACCCTCTGAAAAGAAGCTCTTCAAACCCTGCCTGAAAAGGGATTGTTACCAGGGCCAGCGCGGCAAGAATTATCAGTGAATTCGAAGTATTGTTCAGAACGAAATTATCAGGGTGAGCCTTTAACGAATACAAAAGACCCAGGGCGCCCAATACGGTCCATACAATGGCCGAAACGAAGATCCGCCCCCAGCGTATCCGCCTGCCACCGTTTATGGCTGTACCAATACTGCGTGCATTAAGAGGCTTAATAAGAAACACTAAAGTCAAAAACGCAAGTATGAACGGGAACACGGTCAGAACAAATCCCAGGTTAAGATTTATTCCCATGGCTTCAAAGTCGGGCATTCCTCCTCTTTGAGGCATTACGCCATCGCCTGAGTAAGCAATCATTATTACTGCAAGAGGTATTGCTCCTATCAGGTTGGATACAATAAAAGGAGTTGCTGAGCCCGTGAAATATCTCCAGAATGAATTCTTCCCTTTGAACGGTGCAGTTAAAAAAACACTTTCTTCCTGCACCTGCAGACCATTGACGTCATTGATGTCATTGACTTCCATAAGAAGATAATTCTAGAATTCCGAACCTGGCCTGGCGGGATAGTCGATGGAATAGTGAAGGCCGAGGCTTTCCTTTCTGTTCTTAGCCATTTTTATGACCAGGTAACCAGCCGCTATAAGGTTGCGAAGTTCAATTAGTTTTCTTGATATTGTTGACCTTTTATAAAGGTCTTCCGTCTCACGGTAGATGATCTCCAGCCTTGTCTTTGCCCTTGCCAGTCGCAGGTCTGATCTTACTATGCCCACATAGTTGCTCATTATCATCTGCATCTCCTTGTAATTCTGGGTTACAAGCACCATCTCCTCAAGGTTGGTTGTGCCATGGTAGTTCCACAATGGAATTTTCTCCTCATATGTCAGGTCGCCTGTACGTTTGCTGGCATCTTCTGCAGCTCTGTGCGCAAATACCGCTGCTTCTATCAGCGAATTGGATGCGAGTTTGTTTGCCCCGTGGAGACCGGTCGATGAGACCTCTCCGATAGCATAAAGACGGTCTATTGAGCTCTTGCCGTCCTTGTCTACCCTGACGCCACCACATGAGTAATGCGCTGCGGGAACCACGGGGATCATCTGTTTAGTGATGTCAATATTCTCCGAGAGGCATTTTTCATATATATGCGGAAAATGTGACCTGAGTTCTTCAGCATTAAGGTGTGTACAGTCAAGATAAACAAAGTCATCGCCTCGTATCTTCATTTCATTGTCTATCGCTCTGGCGACCACGTCACGAGGTGCGAGAGAGCCTTTCGGGTGATATCTGGGCATGAATTTCTCGCCCCCGCTGTTACGCAGCTCGCCTCCAAATCCTCTCAGGGCTTCAGTTATGAGAAAGGAAGGCCTGACGTTGGGATTGTAAAGTGAAGTCGGATGGAACTGTATGAATTCCATGTTTTCAATGACACCGTTAGCCCTGTGCACCATCGCAAGTCCGTCACCGGTTGCCACTTCAGGGTTGGTGGTTGTAAGGTATATATTGCCGCATCCGCCCGTTGCAAGGACAGTCACTTTTGATAAGACAGTCTTCACATTGCTGTTGGTCAGGTCAGCCACATAAGCACCGTAACACCTGATATCCTTCCATTCTCTGGTCACATATTCACCAAGGTTATGCTGGGTCATCAGATCAATGGCAAAATGATTTTCGAAAATCTCAATGCTTTTATTCTCACGTACTTTTTCTATCAGTACTTTTTCTATCGCAGCCCCGGTTGAATCCTTATGATGAAGTATCCTGTGCTCGGAATGCCCTCCCTCCATTGCCATATCCAGCCTGCCGTCAGCTTTTTTGTCAAAATCAACTCCCATATCAATCAGCTCCCTTATCCTTGCTGGGGCCTCACTTACAACCATCCTCACAACCTCCTCATTGCAATATCCGGCGCCTGCAACCATGGTATCCCTGACATGCTTCTCGAAATTATCGGGTTCATACATCACCGTTGCTATGCCACCCTGGGCATAGTTGGTGTTGCAGTCGTCAAGCACAGTCTTGGTAATCAGACATACTCTGCCATGAGCCGCAGCTTTAAGAGCAAACGACAAACCGGCAATACCTGAGCCGATAACCAGAAAATCATAACGGACTTTCATTTTGATTTTTTCAGGAACGGAAAACAAAGATACAAATTGATTTCAGACTATCCCGTAGATTGTAAAACATCGGATTTTAATTTACTTTTGCCCGGTCAGTACGCAGAATCTAAAAATAATTATGGCTCACGAAGATATCTTTAAGAAACTTGTCTCTCATTGCAAGGAATACGGGTATGTTTTTCCCTCAAGTGAAATCTATGACGGACTGGGAGCCGTATATGATTACGGGCAGTATGGCGTTGAACTGAAAAACAATATCAAAAAATACTGGTGGGACAGCATGGTTCTGTTGCACGACAATATTGTAGGGCTGGATTCGGCAATATTCATGCACCCGACAATATGGAAAGCATCCGGTCATGTGGATGCTTTCAACGACCCGCTGATTGATAACAAGGACAGTAAGAAAAGATATCGTGCCGATGTCCTGATCGAGGAGCATCTTGAGAAATTTAATGAGAAAATTGACAAGGAGGTTGATAAAGCTAAAGCCCGTTTCGGTGAAAAGTTTGATGAACCGCTGTACAGATCGACAAATCCACGGATACTTGAAACAAAAGAAAAGTACGACCTGCTGCACAAGAGGTTTGTAGAGGCTATGGCAGGGCCTGACCTCGCCGCCCTCAGGCAGATTATCATTGACAATGAAATTGTATGCCCGGTCTCCGGAACTAAAAACTGGACTGACGTACGGCAGTTTAACCTGATGTTCGCAACAGAGATCGGATCTACCTCTGACGGCGCCATGAAGATATTCCTGCGTCCCGAAACCGCTCAGGGCATCTTTGTGAATTTCCTAAACGTGCAGAAAACGGGCCGCATGAAGCTTCCATTCGGTATTGCACAGATAGGAAAAGCCTTCAGAAATGAGATCGTTGCCAGGCAGTTTATCTTCCGCATGCGGGAGTTTGAACAGATGGAGATGCAGTTTTTTGTGAAGCCCGGGACAGAGCTTGAATGGTTCAGGCACTGGAAAGAGACAAGGATGAAATGGCACCAGGCACTGGGCTTCGGAGTTGAGAACTACCGGTTCCATGATCATGATAAGCTCGCTCATTACGCCAATGCTGCCACTGATATAGAATACAAGTTCCCGTTTGGATTTAAAGAGGTCGAAGGCGTGCATTCCAGGACTGACTTCGACCTGAAACAGCACCAGGAGTACAGCGGAAAGAAAATGCAGTATTTTGACCCTGAGAAAAATGAATCATACATTCCTTACGTTATAGAGACATCAATTGGTGTTGACCGTATGTTTCTGCAAGTGGTAGCTGCCTCATATTATGAAGAAGACCTGACAAAGGAAGACGGAGTTCCGGATAGCCGTGTTGTGCTGAGACTTCCGCCGGTGCTTGCTCCTGTGAAGCTGGCCGTGCTTCCGCTGGTAAGGAAAGACAACCTGCCTGATATTTCGCGCAGAATAGTCGATGAACTTAAATTCGACTTCAACTGCCAGTATGACGAAAAGGATTCAATTGGCAAACGTTACCGCAGACAGGATGCCATCGGCACACCGTACTGCATAACCATTGACTACCAGACTGTGGATGACGAGACCGTGACGATAAGGTACCGTGACACAATGTTGCAGGACCGCGTTCCTGTTTCACAGCTGAGGGCCATTATTGCCGATAAGGTCAGTCTGCGTGAGCAACTGAAGAAACTGTAAGATGAGGTCCAAGCCGGCTAAGATACTTGTTATCACATATTACTGGCCTCCCAGCGGAGGCGCCGGCGTACAGAGATGGCTTAAGTTTACCAAGTACCTGCCTTCATCAGGATGGCTTCCGGTTGTCCTTACAGTCAAACCTGAATTTGCAGCATATCCTTTCAAGGACATTTCGCTTTACGGAGAGATTCCATTGGATGTTGAAATACACAGGACAAAGGCCATAAATTACTTCTCACTTTATAACAAAGATCAATCGAAGATACCGCACTCTGGTTTTGCATCGGGATCTGACAAAGACAGGAAAAACATGATCAGCCGGTTTATCCGGGGGAACTTTTTTATTCCTGATCCGCGAAAAGGATGGAACAGGTATGCATTCCGCAAAGCCTGTGAGCTGATAAAAATTGAAAATATCAGTCATATCATTACCACAAGCCCTCCGCATTCGACGCAGCTTATCGGTCTTAAGCTGAAACGCAAATTCCCGAATATCAAATGGGTGGCTGACCTCCGCGATCCATGGACCGATATCTATTACTATGACATGTTCAAACCCTCGCTTCTGGCCAGGATGGCTGACAGGAAAATGGAAAAGAATGTCCTGACAAAAGCGGATACCATCATTACCGTAGGGCAGACGCTGGCTGCAATCCTGGGAAGCAAAGGGGAAAAAATATCACATAAGATCCATATTCTTCCGAACGGCTATGATGAAGAGGATTTTGAAGGTATCCTTCCAATTACTCCTGACAGGTTCACAATAACCTATGTAGGCTCGCTATCGCCGGCTTATCCTGTAAATGGTCTGATCGAAGCTGTGAAAGGCCTCATGGTGAATGACAAACCGGTCAGTTTTAAATTCGTGGGTACGGTCCCTGAACCTATACAGGAACTGTTCCCTGCGGATGAGGAAGGAAATCGTCCTGATTTCATTCAGTATTGCGAACACCCTGAAGCTATCCGGTATATGATGGAATCGACAATGTTGCTGTTGATCATCCCGGACCATCCTTCGAACAAATCAATCCTTACAGGCAAGATTTTTGAGTACCTGGCAACCGGGAAGCCTGTTCTTCTGCTGGGACCCGCTGACGGTGATGCAGCCCAGCTAATGGTCAAATGCGGCTACCAGGGCATTTTCGGTTATAATGATGTACAAGGCATCAGGAACTTCATCAGGAGAGTCGGTGAAGGAAGTCAGGTAACACGCAGCGGGCATCATCTTGAGTATTCGAGAAGGGCACTGGCAGTCAAGCTTGGCGATCTGCTTAATTCCCTCCTATAACCATTTCTTCACCCGGGCAATGAACGGGTCAATCAGCAGGTTCATGTCATCCGAAAGCTTCCACAGGTAAACCCCTGCCGTGAACAGTATTGAAACCAGAAGACTTCTTACAATAATATCAGGCCATAGTGAAAGTTCGGGCATAAGGTATCCTGCCAGGGCCGTCCCAAGGCCGATTATGGTCATCCGGATATGTGTCATGTTGTAAGGCCAGATACCAAATTTCCTGCCTACGACCACAACGCTCAGCAGATTGTAAATTATGTTGGAAATCATTGAGGCAACCGCCCCTCCGGTTATTCCGAAAAGAGGGATAAAGATCAGGCTGGAGCCGACAAAGAGGATTATAAGAAGAAACATAAGCCACGTCTGATACCTGTAAAGTGCAGATGTGCTGAGAACAACGCTGTTTATTCCTGTAGAGACGCTTACCACATTCCCGATGCCGATCAGAATAATGACCGCCGCACTTGTGCCGTACTCATCGGGTAAAAGACGGAATATATTGTCAATGTTTACCATGAGTCCGATAAAGATCAGCAAGCCGATCGCATACTGGTTTATACTACTGCGCAGGTAAAGGTCGTCTATGGTATGCAAATCATCTTTTTTCCATGACTCGGCAAGAAACGGAATTGATATTTTAGCCACTGATCTCCCCGGAATCATTATCAGGACTGCAAAATATGACGCTATAGCGTAGATACCGACCTGCCCTTCACCGAGGAACCGGTTGATGAACACTTTATCGAGCGTGGTAAGTATTGATGAACTGAAACCGGTCAGAATTCCAAAGAGGGAAAGCATGAGGATCTGTTTCTTCAGTTCTGGAGCGATAAATCCCGGCTTGAACTTAAGGGATATTTCTCCCCTGATAACCAGGCTGATGACAATCACAATCAATGGTATTCCCTGGCAAACCACATAACCGAATATATATCCGTCAAAGTCAATTACCCCGATCCAGAACAGGCAGATAAGGGCGAAGTTAAAAACCCTGAACAGGAACTCCTTCAGAAATGTGCCAAGTACTGCATCATACAATACTTTATTATAGTTGTCAAGGAGGTTGAAAAGCAGCGTGATCAGGAGCAGTGCGGGAATATAAAACGAGTATTCCGAGATCAGCGGCGAACGGTCCATGTTGATCTCCTCAAAGTGAGGGGTGTAGAATTTTATCACTATCAGTGCCGCAATGAAACCTATGAGGGTTATGGCAAGTGACAATGCGAAGAAACCGTTATGCTTTTGACGCGGATCCCTGAAATAGGGAAACAGCCTGTTGATGACATTGGTGAAACCAAGGCTAGAGAACTGAGAGAGTATCGTGGCAAATGACAGCAGTACCTGAACCACCCCTATCTCACCAGTGGTGAATACTTTGGGAGAGAGCAGTATAATATTGACAAAACCCAGCGCCGCTCCAAGATAAGCCCATGCTGTTCCGCGGAGCGTCTGCTTCTGAACTATTCCCATCTCACTCTCTTGTTCCGGCAAATGTATAATAATATACTCATTTGATTTAAGGTTCAGTTGGTGTATTTTTGTCGGGTGATACTAAACCCGTCATGAACCCGTAAAGTGTGTTTTATGAAAGATAGCCTCTTTAAATCTGCAGTTCCGCACCTCGTTGCAGTTCTTCTTTTCACAGTTGTTTCATTTGCGTATTTCTATCCTGTTCTTGAAGGCAGGAAAATCAATGCGCACGACACGAAGGTCTTTGAAGGCTCTTCAAAAGAGATACGTGATTTCCGTGCAGAATACGGTAAGGAGCCGCTGTGGACCAACTCTATGTTCGGAGGCATGCCGGCATACATGATCTCTGCCAAATACCCCGGTAATCTCTTCAAACATCTCGATGACCTGCTGAAAATATACAAAACGCCGGTGGCTGCCCTGTTCCTCGCAATGCTGGGCTTTTACATCATGCTCCTCCTTTTCAGGGTCAATCCTTGGCTGGCTATGGCAGGGGCAATTGCGTACGGCTTTACATCATTTCTGTTTGTCAGCCTGTCGGCTGGGCATAATACCAAGGTCTATGCAATGGCATGGATGGCACCTGTAGTGGGAAGTGCCATTTATGCTTTCCGTACAGACGGCTTTAAAGGCGCTGCACTTTTCGCCCTCTTCCTGTCATTGCAGATCATGGCAAATCACTTCCAGATAACATATTACACATTTATTATTCTTCTCGTCTTTGGCATTTATGAGCTGATAGATGTTATTAAAAGGAAGGCCCTACCTTCTTTCCTGAAAAGCTTTGGATTGTTGGTGGCGGCAGCCGTGATTGCCGTGGGGGTGAATTTTGCCTCGGTTTATTCAACCTGGGAGTACAGCAAAGAGTCAACCAGGGGCAAAAGCGACCTGTCAAAAGACGATGCGAAGGAGACAAAAGGACTTGACAAGGAATATATCACGCAGTGGAGCTACGGGATTGGCGAGTCAATGACGTTTCTTATACCTGATTTCAAAGGAGGGGCAACAGCGCCATTCACCGATGGCTCGCAGACGGTAAAGGCGCTGCGAAAGAACAATATGGGCCAGGCGAAGGATCAGCTGTACAGATACTGGGGACAGCAGCCATCAACCAGCGGACCGGTATATTTTGGCGCCGTGGTTTTGTTTCTTTTTGTCCTTGGACTGCTTATAATAAAGGGAAAGGAAAAATGGTGGATTCTCACAGCCGTATTGCTCTCCCTGCTCCTGTCATGGGGAAAGAACTTCATGCCACTGACATCACTGTTCATCGACTTTTTCCCTGGATATGATAAATTCAGGGCCGTAACCATGATTTTGGTTATTGCCGGCGTTTGTGTTCCCCTTCTGGCCGTGCTTGCGCTCAAAGCCATAACGGAAGGGACAGTGACCGTTGAAAAAACCGTTAAATCAATCGTTATAGCCGCCGGAGTGACCGGAGGGCTGGCTCTCATGTTTTTTCTTATACCCGGACTGGCCGGCTCATTCCTGAGACCTGATGAAGCATCTTTTCCTGATTCCTTAAACTGGCTCAAGGATGCAATGATAGCAGACCGGAAAGCAATGATAAGGACTGATGCGCTGAGATCGGCAGCACTGATAGCGGCCGGAGCAACAATTGTCTGGTTCCTCATCAGGAAAAAGATAAAGCTTGCACATTCTCTCGTTGGCCTGTCACTTCTTTTTCTTATAGACCAGATACCTGTAGATGCGAGATTCCTTGGCAGCACGAATTTTGAGACAAAAAGATCGTCGGAAAATTCTTTCGCCCCCACCGTTGCTGACAAAGCCATCCTTGAGGATAAAGGCGAATATCGTGTTCTTAATCTTACAGTATCAACATTCAATGATGCATCGACATCATATCATCACAGCTCCATCGGAGGATACAGCGGAGCCAAGATGAAAAGGTACCAGGAACTTACGGAGGCAAACCTTACTGATGAAATCAGTTCGCTTATCTCCCTGCTGAAGACTTCAGCTTCATACGAGGAGGCTGAGAATGTCATGAAAAATCTTGGTGTTCTTAATATGCTCAATACCAAATATATAATTTTATCTCCTGAAGCCCCTCCGCTGGTAAATAAGCATGCTTTGGGCAATGCCTGGTTTGTCGAAAAGGTATCACTGGTGGAAAATGCTGATGCAGAGCTTCAGTCTATCAAAACATCCGACCCCGCGGCGGTAGCTGTCGTTGACAGAAAATTCGGGGACCAGATATTGGTAAATGACAATCCCGGATCACCGTCAGACACTATCTGGCTGGCATCATACAAGCCCAACTTGCTTACCTACAAAACAGAGCTTGCATCAGACAGGGTTGCAGTATTCTCTGAGATTTATTATCCGAACGGCTGGCAGGCATATATTGATGATGTTCCGGCTGATCATTTCCGTACTGATTATGTGCTCAGGGGAATGGTTGTGCCAGCCGGAAGCCATACAGTGACATTTAAATTTGAGCCACAGTCCTACAAGACCGGTAATAAAGTGTCACTTGCAAGCTCGGTTATTCTGCTTGTGATGCTGATCTATGCAGGTGCTACGGGATTTACAGCTAAAAGGAAGAATGGCTGAAAGCGGGTCGTGTCTGGTATGTGGAAGCATTGATTCTGCAGTGCTTTTCTCTGCAAAAGACCATCTTGTCAGCGGTAAGAATTTTGTGCTAAAAAAGTGTACCTCGTGTGGCTTCACCTTTACTGCTGACCCTCCTGAGGAAGAGGATATCGCGAAATTCTATTTATCGGAAGATTATATTTCCCATTCCGATAAAAAGCAGAGCCTGACTGATAGTGTCTATCACCTTGCCAGGAATTATATGCTCAGGAAAAAATACAACCTGGTGCGTAAGATGAGCGGCAGGGAAACGGGTACCCTGGTGGATATAGGCAGCGGCACGGGTTATTTCGCCGGTTATATGAACAAAAATGGCTGGAATGTCACAGGTGTTGAATTGAGTGAACAAGCCCGGCAATATTCAATCTCGAGGTTTGGCCTCACGGCTGTTTCTCCCCCTGAGGCAGCTTCAATAAAGGATGGATCAGCCGATTGCGTAACTCTCTGGCACGTGCTGGAACACCTATATGATCCTGTTTTCTGGCTTAATGAAATAATAAGGATACTGAAGGATGATGGCAAATGCATTATCGCCCTCCCCAACATAAAATCGACCGATGCTGAGTGGTTTGGAAACGAATGGGCTGCACTTGATGTTCCGAGACATCTGTGGCACTTTTCGTCTGAGACGCTTCCTGTATTTATAAATGGACATGGGTTCACCTGCCAGAAAGTTATTCCCATGCCTCTCGACATTTATTATATTTCAATACTGAGCTATAAAAACAGGGGATGCAGACTTCCTCTGGTGAGGGGTATGGTTACGGGGCTATTCTTAACTTTAAGCTCCCTCCATGTAAGGAACAGGGCAAGCTCACTGATTTACGTGCTTGCAAAAAAGCGCGGTTAATATCTGTCGAGCCAGCGGAATTTCCTGGATGTGTCTCCAAATCTTACAGCCATGACAAATTCATGGGAACCGTAAGTAGATCTCTGGATCGACTGAAGCGTCCAGTCGAATGAATATCCGAAGTAAAACTTATCCTGCCTGACACCAACATTAGCGATGATTGCACTGCCGGTTCTGAAAGTTGCTCCTATCCAGAATTTCCTGTCATAATTATACGTCAGGCCTATGTCCGCCTGGGGTCTTAACTGCTCTGACATCTTTACCAGCAGCGAGGGTTGCAGGATTGTTTTAGCATCGAGCTCGAGGTCATAGGTGCCGAACAGATAATATGTTCTCTCTATTTTCAGATCGTTGTAAGCCTGACTCCCAACCTTGACAAAGCCTTCCATAAGCTCCTGAACAGAAACCCCAGCCGAGTACTTCCTGTTAAGAATAAAGACCCCGAAATTGAAATCAGGCACAAATATTCCTTTCCTGAAATCAGAGTTCAGCCAGGGCTCATCAGGATCTTCAAACTGCATTTGTCTCTCATCCATTTTATAAAAATAGCCCGTCAGCGCCAGGCCGAAGGAGAGTTGTGTCTGACCATCAAGCCAGAGGTGATATGAGTAAGATGTTGAGAATCCCGTTCGGCGGACAAGGCCGTTTATGTCCGTAAATATATTGGCTCCCAACCCTACACGGCCGGTGGTATGCGGTTTGAAGATCTTCTTGTTCAGAATATTATCGCGGATAATATATTTCTGTTTGAGAAGCCTGGCCTGCACACCAAGTGAGTAGGTCTGCGGAGCCCCTTCATATCCGACCCATTGCTGCCTCGTGGTCAGGTTAATGCTTGTGTATCCGTCACTGCCGGCTATAGCGGGATTAATCAGATACCTGTTATACAGATACTGACTGTAAATGGGCAGTTGCTGCGCATCGACAGTTGCGACAAGGATGAAAGCAATAATGATTAACAATCCCTTTTTCACTTTACCTGATCCTCCGCGTTTTATCCATAGCTTATCTGACAATGCTTATATGTCCGACTATCGGTTTCTCACCATTATGAAGGTCAATAGCATAATGATAAGAATCCATTGGTAGTACCTTTCCGTTGGAGGCGCGTCCGTCCCATGGTTCCGGGTATCCTTTCTCCGATTTCCAAACCATTTCTCCCCATCTGTTCATGACGATAACTTCCGCTTCAGGATAGAGGGCAATTCTTGTTATATTCCAGAATTCATTTATTCCGTCCCCGTCAGGTGAGAAAATGTTAGGTATGCCAACGCAGATCTCGTTGACAGGTGCAAGAGTGAGTGAATCGGTCACAGTACAGCCGTTGAAGTCAGTTACAACGACTTTGTAAAACCCTGCCATAAGACCGGTTATCTCCGCTGATGACATGCCGTTGTTCCATGTAAAATTATATCCTTCTTCTCCGCCTGTTACATCGGCAGTAATGCTTGCGTCAGTACTTTCGGGACAGAACGGATCAACCCATGTAAATGTGATCAGCAAGGAATCGGGCTCTGTCAGTGTAATTAAAGTGTCAGCAGTACACCCGTTGGCATCAGTGATGATTACCTCATTATTGCCTGCTCTGAGATCAGTACGTGATGCTCCTGTGCCACCGTCTGACCATAGGTACGACGAAGTTCCGGCAGCGTTGACCGGGGTAATGTTTACGCGGCCAGTGGCAGTCCCGATGCAATTGATGTTGTTTGCGCCACCATTACTCAGCCCGATATCAAGGACCGTACTGATCTGGCCTGGTGAAACTAGTGTAGTTGGTTCTGTCAGCATGCAATTGTGTCCGTCGGTAACTGTTACGATATATGTACCTTCCTTCAGACCAAAAATAGAATCCGTTGTGCTGGTAAATCCGTCAGGACCGGTCCATGAATAGATATATGGTGGTATTCCGGTCAGCGGAATTACTTTCAGCCAGCCGTCAGAGAATCCCAGACATCTGACGTTAAAGCCATTATAGTTTGATAAAAGTGTATCGATGGTCAATGGAGGAGGGAGTGTAAGAATGGTATCAATAACAGCCTGGCATCCGTAATCATCAGTCACAGTCACGCTGTATGAGCCTTCTGTAAGGCCGGATATATCCTGAACTCCTGCTGTGTAGCCGGAAGGACCGGTCCAGGCATAACCGTACGGATCTTTGCCGCCGGTGACTGTAAGATCAATTGCCCCGTCATTGTATGCCGGTGCTGTCAGACATGTTATGTCTGAGACACCGAGGGAAAGATCCAGGGGCAAGGGTTCTGAAAGAGCCAGGCCGCGGTCAGTCAAACAACCGTTGGCATCAGTAACATATACCCGGTAAATTCCGGCTTTGATCGCTGGCTGATCCTCCGTTGTACTCTCATAAGCGGGGTCAGTGACACCTTTCCAGAGAAAACCGTAGGGTTCAGTTTCGGCTCCTCCGGTAACGGTAATATCTATCCATCCATCCGCACCATTACAGCCGATTTCATATAGTAAATCACCGGTTTTTGAAGTAGTGACAGCAATGCCGACTGAATCCGGCTCAGAAAGAGTCCAGGAATAGGGCCTTGTACAAAGATTGACATCTGTAACAACCAGATTATAAACTCCTGCAATCAGGCCTGTCTGATCCTCGACATTCTGAATCAGATTTGCTCCTGCAGGTCCTGCCCATGCATATGTATATGCCCCTGCGCCGCCGTCAAACTCAAGATTAATAGATCCGTCATTCCTTCCGAAGCAGGTAATGTTGAAAGAACCATAGGCAGTGTGAGACAGATCCTCACTTACCAGGTCAATGCCGTCAGGTTCTGTCATGGTATCGCTGAAATGGAAGACGCATCCGTTAACATCTGTCACAGTAAGGTCATATGTACCGACTGTTATACCAACGAGCAGACTGTCAGTAGTGCTGCCTGGTATTATTCCGTCAGTGGTAGACCATTGATATGTATAGGGACCTCTGGCAACAAAGACTGTGTCAATACCATCCAAGTAGTAACTCCGAATTCTGCTTACCCGCAGTGAGCCGTCGTTGTATCCTTCACACGATATGTTGTAACCGGAATATTGGGATTTAGCAAAACTGACTGTTGCAGATGCTGCATCATAAAGGGTGCGGAGTTCAGCTTCCTTACATCCGTTCCCGTCCTCAACATACAGCAGATACTCGCCTGGTTTTACATCGTCAATATATATGAAGTCAGGAGGTGAGTTCATTGGAGGCAGGGAGCCCTGGTACAGGGTATCTGTCATATTCCAGACTATGTAATAATAATAAGGAGGCGCCTGTCCGTCGGTCAGTGCAAGTCCTATCCTGGCATCATTTGCTCCGGGACATGAAATAAACTGATCGAAATAAAATGCCACTTCCGTACTGGGCTCTGTGAGATTCAGGAAGTCGGAATTCGTACAACCCAGACTGTCAGTCACTCTGGCAGTGTAATATCCCTGACGCCTCTCGCTGACAATGAACATATTATTTCCTGAAGCTTCCCAGAAGTCAGGACCTGTCCATGCCACCCATAGCGGGTCGAGCCCTCTTGCATGTATTACTTCAAGTGTTCCGTCCTGACCCCCGTCGCATGTGATTGAATCCCTTATCTCAAGCTCCCTGAGAGGTCTCGGATGTATTTTTACCTCTGTGATGACTGAATCTCCGTACGGGCATGGGAGCCCAACCACTTTGGGGACAATGCGGAAGAAGACCGATTGCATCGTATCGCTCTCGTTTGTGTAATTGAATTGCAGTTGTGTCCCTTCAGGCTGACTGAATGCTGATGTCCTGTTACCTCCAACAACAGCAGGAGGAGCAGTTGCATTGATCATGTAATTGAATTCTATGACTCCTGATGTCATCACTGTGGGTGATGTCAGTGTGATATTTGTTATTCCCTGGTCGCAAATACGGGTTGCTTGATTCACGGGGATGACCCTTGGTGTGGGGTTTACCCAGACCTCTACCGTGTCATTTGTCCCGAAACACTTCTGATTTCCAAGAACGTCGAGTGTCACAGGAGAAATGACATAAAGCACAAGTCTCGCTGTATCGCCGGAGTTGGTTAGGGGTTCTGTAATTATATCTGTATCGATCAATCCTGTTCTGTCTGTGTAACCGGATATTTCAGGATCATTGTTTTGTGCATCCACATTAAACTCTATCCCCTGATATGGTAAAGTGATGGTAGACAATGTAAAATAAACGTTGTCGCCATTACACAGTTCATCGTTTGTCAGAGTGTGAGATACTTTTGCAGTAGGTTCAAGATGAATTACAATTGTAGTATCAATGCCGGCATTACATGTCGGATCACCCGGTTTTCCCTGGATGTAGGGTGAAAATCTGTATGTAACAGTCTGGTGGGAATCTGAATTATTTGTCAGCAGATCCGATATATCCAGTATCTGTCTTGATCCGTCGGTAAGGGTCCCCGTGACCGGTCCCGGATAGGTGACGTCAAGATTATACATTACTTCTCCCCTTGATACAACCAGAGAATCAATTGTGAAATTGATCGTTGAGCCGTTGCAGAAGAGAGTATCTGGCACTGCGACAGATATGCGTGGAACAGGCTGAACCCAGATAGTCTGATATTGTACAGTGGTATTCCCGCAATCGTCTGAAAGTGTCCATGTTCTGGTAATGTATCCAACGACTGTCACTGTTCCCATTGCAATATCAGAGTCGGTATATGTTGCATCAAGCGTTGTGTCACAGTTATCTGCCTCGTCGGTCACGTCTCCTGTATTTGCAGCATCGCGATCGTAATTGCCTGCAATGTCGCGGCAGATAGTAATATCGTCAGGGACAGTGAAGGTCGGAGGAGTAGTATCAATAATGGTTATTGTCTGTGTGTATACTGCACTTACATTACCACAGGCATCAGTTACCGTCCATGTGTTAGTGTAACTCCCTGCCTCAGGACATAATACCCCTGGTATGTATGCTCCCGCTACCTTGACGATGTTCGTTACATCCGGGTCACAGTTATCCGTTGCTACAGGGAACATTAACTGTGCTGCTGCAAGTCCTGCTGCGTCACTGCACTCAAGCGTTACATCAAGTGCTGCTGCTGCTGTTGTCCACGTCGGTGCAGTTGTGTCTATGATTGTTATTGTCTGCGTGTATACTGCACTCACATTGCCACAGGCATCAGTCACCGTCCATGTGTTAGTGTAGCTCCCTGCCTCCGGACATAATACCCCTGGTATGTAAGCTCCTGCTACCTTTACTATGTTCGTTACATCCGGGTCACAGTTATCTGTTGCTACAGGGAACATCAACTGTGCTGCTGTAAGTCCTGCTACGTCACTGCACTCAAGCGTTACATCAAGTGCATTTGCTGCTGTAGTCCACGTCGGTGCAGTTGTATCTATGATTGTTATTGTCTGTGTGTAGACTGCACTCACATTGCCACAGGCATCAGTTACTGTCCATGTGTTAGTGTAGCTCCCTGCCTCAGGACATAATACCCCTGGTATGTATGCTCCCGATACCTTTACTATGTTCGTTACATCCGGGTCACAGTTATCTGTTGCTACAGGGAACATCAACTGTGCTGCTGCAAGTCCTGCCAGCGTCACTGCACTCAAGCGTTACATCAAGTGCTGCTGCTGCTGTTGTCCACGTCGGTGCGGTTGTGTCTATGATTGTTATTGTCTGCGTGTAGACTGCACTCACATTGCCACAGGCATCAGTTACTGTCCATGTGTTTGTGTAACTCCCTGCCTCCGGACATAATACCCCTGGTATGTAAGCTCCCGATACCTTTACTATGTTCGTTACATCCGGGTCACAGTTATCCGTTGCTACAGGGAACATCAACTGTGCTGCTGTAAGTCCTGCTGCGTCACTGCACTCAAGCGTTACATCAAGTGCTGCTGCTGCTGTTGTCCACGTCGGTGCAGTTGTGTCTATGATTGTTATTGTCTGCGTGTAGACTGCACTTACATTGCCACATGCATCAGTTACTGTCCATGTGTTTGTGTAACTCCCTGCCTCAGGACATAATACCCCTGGTATGTATGCTCCCGATACCTTGACTATGTTCGTTACATCCGGGTCACAGTTATCTGTTGCTACAGGGAACATCAACTGTGCTGCTGCAAGTCCTGCTGCGTCACTGCACTCAAGCGTTACATCAAGTGCTGCTGCTGCTGTTGTCCACGTCGGTGAGTTGTGTCAATGATTGTTATCGTCTGTGTGTATACTGCACTTACATTGCCGCATGCATCAGTTACTGTCCATGTGTTAGTGTAACTCCCTGCCTCCGGACATAATACCCCTGATATGTAAGCTCCCGATACCTTTACTATGTTCGTTACATCCGGGTCACAGTTATCTGTCGCCACAGGGAACATCAACTGTGCTGCTGCAAGTCCTGCTACATCACTGCATTCAAGGGTCACATCAAGTGCTGTTGCTGCAGTCGTCCACGTCGGTGCAGTTGTGTCTATGATTGTTATTGTCTGCGTGTAGACTGCACTCACATTACCACATGCATCAGTTACTGTCCATGTGTTTGTGTAACTCCCTGCCTCCGGACATAATACCCCTGGTATGTAAGCTCCTGATACCTTTACGATGTTCGTTACATCCGGGTCACAGTTATCTGTTGCTACAGGGAACATTGTCTGTGCTGCTGCAAGTCCTGCTGCGTCACTGCACTCAAGAGTAACATCAAGTTCATTTGCTGCTGTGGTCCACGTCGGTGCGGTAGTGTCTATGATTGTTATTGTCTGTGTGTAGACTGCACTCACATTACCACATGCATCAGTTACTGTCCATGTGTTTGTGTAACTCCCTGCCTCAGGACATAATGCTCCTGGTATGTAAGCTCCTGATACCTTTACTATGTTCGTTACATCCGGGTCACAGTTATCTGTTGCTACAGGGAACATCAACTGTGCTGCTGCAAGTCCTGCAGGTCATTGCACTCAAGCGTTACATCAAGTGCTGCTGCTGCTGTTGTCCACGTCGGTGCGGTTGTGTCTATGATTGTTATTGTCTGCGTGTAGACTGCACTCACATTACCACATGCATCAGTTACCGTCCACGTGTTCGTGTAACTCCCTGCCTCAGGACATAATACCCCTGGTATGTAAGCTCCCGATACCTTTACTATGTTCGTTACATCTGTGTCACAGTTATCTGTTGCTACAGGGAACATCAACTGTGCTGCTGCAAGTCCTGCTGCGTCACTGCACTCAAGCGTTACATCAAGTGCTGCTGCTGCTGTTGTCCACGTCGGTGCGGTTGTGTCTATGATTGTTATTGTCTGCGTGTAGACTGCACTCACATTACCACATGCATCAGTTACTGTCCATGTGTTCGTGTAACTCCCTGCCTCAGGACATAATACCCCTGGTATGTAAGCTCCCGATACCTTTACTATGTTCGTTACATCCGGGTCACAGTTATCTGTTGCTACAGGGAACATCAACTGTGCTGCTGCAAGTCCTGCTGCGTCACTGCATTCAAGGGTTACATCAAGTGCTGTTGCTGCTGTCGTCCACGTCGGTGCAGTTGTGTCTATGATTGTTATTGTCTGCGTGTAGACTGCACTCACATTACCACATGCATCAGTTACTGTCCATGTGTTTGTGTAACTCCCTGCCTCCGGACATAATACCCCTGGTATGTAAGCTCCTGATACCTTTACGATGTTCGTTACATCCGGGTCACAGTTATCTGTTGCTACAGGGAACATCAACTGTGCTGCTGCAAGTCCTGCTGCGTCACTGCACTCAAGCGTTACATCAAGTGCTGCTGCTGCTGTTGTCCACGTCGGTGCGGTTGTGTCTATGATTGTTATTGTCTGCGTGTAGACTGCACTCACATTACCACATGCATCAGTTACTGTCCATGTGTTAGTGTAACTCCCTGCCTCCGGACATAATACCCCTGGTATGTAAGCTCCCGATACCTTTACGATGTTCGTTACATCCGGGTCACAGTTATCCGTTGCCACAGGGAACATCAACTGTGCTGCTGCAAGTCCTGCTGCGTCACTGCATTCAAGCGTTACATCAAGTGCTGCTGCTGCTGTTGTCCACGTCGGTGCAGTTGTGTCTATGATTGTTATTGTCTGTGTGTATACTGCACTCACATTGCCACAGGCATCAGTTACTGTCCATGTGTTAGTGTAGCTCCCTGCCTCCGGACATAATACCCCTGGTATGTAAGCTCCCGATACCTTTACTATGTTCGTTACATCCGGGTCACAGTTATCTGTTGCTACAGGGAACATTACCTGTGCTGCTGCAAGTCCTGCTGCGTCACTGCACTCAAGCGTTACATCAAGTGCGGTTGCTGCTGTAGTCCACGTCGGTGATGTAGTATCAATAATGGTTATCGTCTGTGTGTAGGTCAAACTTGTATTACCACTATCATCAGAAACGATCCATGTGTTTGTATAGGATCCCAATTCAGGGCAAGTAATTCCCGCAACATATACACCTGCAGTCTTTACTATGTTTGTTACATCCGTGTCACAGTTATCTGTTGCTACAGGGAACATTGTCTGTGCTGCTGCAAGTCCTGCTGCGTCACTGCACTCAAGCGTTACATCCAATGTGGTTGGTAAGGTAGTCCAGGTCGGTGGGGTAGTGTCTTCAATAGTTATCGTCTGCGTATAGACTGCACTTACATTACCACATGCATCAGTTACCGTCCATGTATTTACTAGACCAACCGAAGTCTTAATAATATTTGTTACATCCGGGTCACAGTTATCCGTTGCCACAGGGAACATCAACTGTGCTGCTGCAAGTCCTGCTGCGTCACTGCATTCAAGCGTTACATCAAGTGCTGCTGCTGCTGTTGTCCACGTCGGTGCGGTTGTGTCTATGATTGTTATTGTCTGTGTGTATACTGCACTTACATTGCCACATGCATCAGTTACTGTCCATGTGTTAGTGTAGCTCCCTGCCTCAGGACATAATACCCCTGGTATGTAAGCTCCCGATACCTTTACTATGTTCGTTACATCCGGGTCACAGTTATCTGTTGCTACAGGGAACATCAACTGTGCTGCTGCAAGTCCTGCTACGTCACTGCACTCAAGCGTTACATCAAGTGCTGTTGCTACTGTTGTCCACGTCGGTGGGGTAGTGTCTTAATGGTTATCGTCTGTGTGTAGACTGCACTTACATTGCCGCATGCATCAGTTACTGTCCATGTGTTAGTGTAGCTCCCTGCCTCCGGACATAATACCCCTGGTATGTAAGCTCCCGATACCTTTACTATGTTCGTTACATCCGGGTCACAGTTATCTGTTGCTACAGGGAACATTAACTGTGCTGCTGCAAGTCCTGCCACGTCACTGCACTCAAGCGTTACATCAAGTGCTGCTGCTGCTGTGGTCCACGTCGGTGCTGTAGTGTCAATAATTGTTATCGTCTGTGTGTAGACTGCACTCACATTGCCACAGGCATCAGTTACTGTCCACGTGTTTGTGTAACTTCCTGCCTCCGGACATAATACCCCTGGTATGTAAGCTCCCGATACCTTGACTATGTTCGTTACATCCGGGTCACAGTTATCTGTTGCTACAGGGAACATCAACTGTGCTGCTGCAAGTCCTGCTGCGTCACTGCACTCAAGCGTAACATCAAGTGCATTTGCTGCTGTAGTCCATGTCGGTGCAGTTGTGTCTATGATTGTTATTGTCTGCGTGTATACTGCACTTACATTGCCACAGGCATCAGTTACCGTCCATGTGTTTGTGTAGCTCCCTGCCTCAGGACATAATACCCCTGGTATGTATGCTCCCGCTACCTTTACGATGTTCGTTACATCCGGGTCACAGTTATCTGTTGCTACAGGGAACGCTGCCTGTGCTGCTGCAAGTCCTGCTGCGTCACTGCACTCAAGCGTTACATCCAATGCGGTTGGTAAGGTAGTCCAGGTCGGTTGGGTAGTGTCTTCAATAGTTATCGTCTGTGTGTATACTGCACTTACATTGCCGCATGCATCAGTTACTGTCCATGTGTTGGTGTACGTCCCTGCCTGAGGACACGTACCTGCTACAAAAGCTCCTGCTATCTTTACCGGTGTAATCGTTACATCACAGTTATCCGTTGCAACCGGCGTTAGTGCCTGTGCTGCCGTCAGGGCTGCCGCGTCACTGCACTCGACCGTGCGGTCAAGGTTACCTGCTGCCGTCGTCCATGTCGGTCTCGTATTGTCCGTGATTGTGATCGTCTGTGTGTAGACTGCCACAACTGCATTGCCGCAGTCATCCGATACAGTCCAGGTATTGGTGTACGTCCCTGCCTGCGGACACGTACCTGCTACAAACACTCCTGCCGTCTTGACCGGTGTAAGCGTTACATCACAGTTATCCGTTGCAACCGGCGTTAGTGCCTGTGCCGCCGTCAGGGCTGGCGCATCACTGCACTCGACCGTGCGGTCAAGGTTACCTGCTGCCGTCGTCCATGTCGGCCTCGTGTTGTCCGTGACTGTGATCGTCTGTGTGTAGACTGCCACAACTGCATTGCCGCAGTCATCCTAGATACAGTCCAGGTATTGGTGTACGTCCCTGCCTGCGGACACGTACCTGCTACAAAGACTCCTGCCGTCTTGACCGGTGTAAGCGTTACATCACAGTTATCCGTTGCAACCGGCGTTAGTGCCTGTGCCGCCGTCAGGGCTGGCGCATCACTGCACTCGACCGTGCGGTCAAGGTTACCTGCTGCCGTCGTCCATGTCGGCCTCGTGTTGTCCGTGACTGTGATCGTCTGTGTGTAGACTGCCACAACTGCATTGCCGCAGTCATCCGATACAGTCCAGGTATTGGTGTACGTCCCTGCCTGCGGACACGTACCTGCTACAAACAACCCTGCCGTCTTGACCGGTGTAAGCGTTACATCACAGTTATCCGTTGCAACCGGCGTTAGTGCCTGTGCCGCCGTCAGGGCTGGCGCATCACTGCACTCGACCGTGCGGTCAAGGTTACCTGCTGCCGTCGTCCATGTCGGCCTCGTGTTGTCCGTGACTGTGATCGTCTGTGTGTAGACTGCCACAACTGCATTGCCGCAGTCATCCGATACAGTCCAGGTATTGGTGTACGTCCCTGCCTGCGGACACGTACCTGCTACAAAGGCTCCTGCCGTCTTGACCGGTGTAAGCGTTACATCACAGTTATCCGTTGCAACCGGCGTTAGTGCCTGTGCCGCCGTCAGGGCTGGCGCATCACTGCACTCGACCGTGCGGTCAAGGTTACCTGCTGCCGTCGTCCATGTGGGTCTCGTGTTGTCCGTGACTGTGATCGTCTGTGTGTAGACTGCCACAACTGCATTGCCGCAGTCATCCGATACAGTCCAGGTATTGGTGTACGTCCCTGCCTGCGGACACGTACCTGCTACAAAGAATCCTGCCGTCTTGACCGGTGTAAGCGTTACATCACAGTTATCCGTTGCAACCGGCGTTAGTGCCTGTGCCGCCGTCAGGGCTGGCGCATCACTGCACTCGACCGTGCGGTCAAGGTTACCTGCTGCCGTCGTCCATGTCGGCCTCGTGTTGTCCGTGACTGTGATCGTCTGTGTGTAGACTGCCACAACTGCATTGCCGCAGTCATCCGATACAGTCCAGGTATTGGTGTACGTCCCTGCCTGCGGACACGTACCTGCTACAAAGGCTCCTGCCGTCTTGACCGGTGTAAGCGTTATATCACAGTTATCCGTTGCAACCGGCGTTAGTGCCTGTGCCGCCGTCAGGGCTGGCGCATCACTGCACTCGACCGTGCGGTCAAGTTACCTGCTGCCGTCGTCCATGTCGGCCTGTTGTCCGTGACTGTGATCGTCTGTGTGTAGACTGCCACTGCATTGCTCGACCGTGCGGTCAAGGTTACCTGCTGCCGTCGTCCATGTGGCCTCGTGTTGTCCGTGACTGTGATCGTCTGTGTGTAGACTGCCACAACTGCATTGCCGCAGTCATCCGATACAGTCCAGGTATTGGTGTACGTCCCTGCCTGCGGACACGTACCTGCTACAAAGGCTCCTGCCGTCTTGACCGGTGTAAGCGTTATATCACAGTTATCCGTTGCAACCGGCGTTAGTGCCTGTGCCGCCGTCAGGGCTGGCGCATCACTGCACTCGACCGTGCGGTCAAGGTTACCTGCTGCCGTCGTCCATGTCGGCCTCGTGTTGTCCGTGACTGTGATCGTCTGTGTGTAGACTGCCACAACTGCATTGCCGCAGTCATCCGATACAGTCCAGGTATTGGTGTACGTCCCTGCCTGCGGACACGTACCTGCTACAAAGGCTCCTGCCGTCTTGACCGGTGTAAGCGTTACATCACAGTTATCCGTTGCAACCGGCGTTAGTGCCTGTGCCGCCGTCAGGGCTGGCGCATCACTGCACTCGACCGTGCGGTCAAGGTTACCTGCTGCCGTCGTCCATGTGGCCTCGTGTTGTCCGTGACTGTGATCGTCTGTGTGTAGACTGCCACAACTGCATTGCCGCAGTCATCCGATACGGTGATCGTCTGTGTGTAGACTGCCACAACTGCATTGCCGCAGTCATCCGATACAGTCCAGGTATTGGTGTACGTCCCTGCCTGCGGACACGTACCTGCTACAAAGGCTCCTGCCGTCTTGACCGGTGTAAGCGTTACATCACAGTTATCCGTTGCAACCGGCGTTAGTGCCTGTGCCGCCGTCAGGGCTGGCGCATCACTGCACTCGACCGTGCGGTCAAGATTACCTGCTGCCGTCGTCCACGTGGGTCTCGTGTTGTCTCTTCCACTGTATGTAATTGTTGGCACACTTGCGACATAATTAAAACGCCAGTCTCTGACAGTATATGTATAGGTAACGCTCCATGCGCAGTCATTACCTGTCGGAGTACCTGATTTAGTAACCGTGATAGCGCCTCCGCAATTATCAGTGTATAACGCTGCAATAGTGGAAGCTGGAGGCCCGGCAGGTATCCCCGAAAAGCATAAGTTCATATTAGTCTGTCCGGCAGGGAAAACTCCCGTAAGTGACGGGGGATCACTATCAATATTAATATTAACTATCCCATATAAATCCAGTGAAGGATCTCCAGGCATATCTCCAAACTCTACATAATATCCCCCTAGATTAAGCGTGGGCAATTCATCATTCCAGGTGCCAGCGTTAGAAGACCCGGGGGGGTACATATGGGCGAACACTTCATCATTCCCATTGTAATTATTTGGCTCGGTGCCCGGGTTCCAGTTCGCAAAGGTTATTTCAGTTCCGCCCTCTTCGCCCTGCCAGAACATTGTACCAGCCTCGGGTCCGGTCATCCAGTACCAGTCGCTCTCATTGTAATAAAAGTCCGAACCCCCAATCCATGTATTACCTGTCATCTGGTAAAGAAGAAAATCATTTTCATTTTGTGATGCAATTGTTACCAAGTAACCATGCATTCCGAAAAGATTTGCTCTGTCAGCATCAAGTCTGGCCTGCGACCACTTGATATTTGTACTTGCAACATATCTGTAGTAATGATCCGAATCTGGATTGTAGCGTTCCAGTGAAAAAACGATCTGTCTGGCACTACCTGGAGGGTTTCCGCTGTTATTACTGTAAATTACACTTCTTAAAACAGACTGATATTGGGAAATTGTAGCCTGTCCTGTAAGATAAAGAACTCCATAAGTCGAGCTAAAGGTATGCGTAATGCCATAATTATCAGTACAATTCAGGACATCCTGACCTGGAACAAATCCTGTTCCTACTTGAACATAAGCTGCATTGATAATTTGATTATTCGGATCAGTTAATGTCAGGGAAGAAGAAATTGATATCGGAGAACCACAGTAGGTATAGGAACCGTCAACGTCCAAATCCGGAGCTGGAAGCTCACAGCTTATTGCATTGAAAACCAATGCATCCACGTAAAAATCAGGAGGATTTGATGGGGCGACTGCCGCGATTTCAATATATCTTGTAGGTGCCCCTGCTTTTTCGACATGCAACACGAAATATGTCGATGCTCCAAGTAAGGCTGAGTTCTTCCATCCTGACCAAGTCGTGCCATCTAAGGACTCCCGAATCTTCATCTGAGCATTATTCTCTGCCGGCCTCCAGATTATATAATACTCCTGTCCAGTTAAAATTGTATACGGTAATCTGAGCCTTATCCAGTCACCTGCAGAGTTAAGTAATGCCCCTCTCCCGTCCGGTGCATAACTTGCATAGTTCGGGTCACCAAGACCATTACCACTGAGATATATGCCGTTACCTGATACTAAATGCGTGGTATATCCCGCTCCACAGTCATTTGAATAACATTTTGTTGCATAATAAGATATGGCATCAACATTAAAATCGTTAGTGCCTGACATCATGGAAATCCTGATGTACCGCGTGTCAGTAGCTGCTGTAAAATCGGTTAAGAAGTATCTCTCATTGGTAGTGCTGACCGACCCGCTGGTAGGATGGTCAACGAATGTAACTCCATCAAGCGATTCGCTCCACCAAATTTGTGAAGCCGGAACAATGCCAGGGTATTGTCTCCAAATAAAGGAATAAGTCTGTCCTGACTTTACTGTATCAAGCAAATCAATGATAATGTACTGCCCATTATTGCTAAAGAAGGCTCCATTTCCATCTGGTCCTCCAAGTGCATTTGGGCCGGTATTACCTCCATATGAATTATCTGCTGTAATGATTGATCCAAATCCCTGTATTGTCTCAGAAATTTTCCCCGGCCCGCATTGTGCAGCAACCTTGTGGCAAACCAACAAGCTAAAAATAACAACCAGTAACGGCACTATAGCCTTTCTATGCCTAAACATGCCACAGGTAATTCCTGCGTCACATTGCTGACCATTATTGTTGATCCTGTTGGATTGCATTGAGAGTTTTTTCCCGGCCATACTGCTTCTGACTATTTAACGCAATCTCCGCGGTTGAATTGTGAGTTTTAGGTTCAGATTTCAGGATTATATGTTCTTTGACTCAAAAAAATCAATTTTGGTTGCCTTCTGCCAGACATTTTTTGCTTCTAAATGCGTGAAGTTGCGATAAAATAAAAGTGCCGGCAACTACGACCGGCACGATTTATACACAATGACATTTGTTTATTAACAACCCTGAAGCCTGTATTCTAAAGAATTAACATGGCATCACCGTAGGTTCCGAAACGGTACTTCTCCTTGACAGCCATCTTATAAGCTTCAAAGGACAGATTATAGCCCGCAAATGCCGATACCATCATCAGAAGGGTTGAATAAGGAAGATGGAAATTGCTGATAAGCATATCGGGCACTTTAAATTCATACGGCGGGAAAATGAATTTGTTGGTCCATCCGTTGAACGGCTTCACCAAACCTGATGTCGACACGGAGCTTTCAAGAGTGCGTACTACCGTTGTACCTACAGCACATATCCTGCTCCTGCGATCTTTTGCCTTGTTTATCATGGCAGCAGCCTCATCAGTTATAATTATTCTTTCCGAATCAACCTTGTGCTTCGTCAGATCCTCCACATCAACATTGCGGAAGTTGCCCAGTCCTACGTGCAGAGTGATCTCGGCAAACTCGACCCCGACGATCTCCAGTCTCTTCAACAGTTCCCTGCTGAAATGCAGACCAGCTGTCGGAGCAGCTACAGCCCCCTCATGCTTGGCAAATATTGTCTGATACCTCTCATTGTCTTCGGGTTCAACCGGCCTGTTAATAAATTTAGGCAGCGGTGTCTCACCTAAAGAATAAAGGGTCTGCTTGAACTCCTCATATGTTCCGTCAAAAAGAAACCTCAGCGTCCGGCCTCTCGATGTCGTGTTGTCAATTACTTCTGCAACGAGCAGGTCATCCTCTCCAAAATAGAGCTTGTTACCTATCCTGATCTTGCGTGCCGGGTCAACCAGCACATCCCATAAACGCTGCTCACGGTTCAGTTCCCGCAAAAGAAAAACTTCTATCTCGGCACCGGTTTTTTCCTTATTGCCGTATAACCTGGCAGGAAAAACCTTTGTATTGTTGAAAACCAAAACATCCTGCTCCTTGAAATAGTCTACAATATCCTTGAATACTTTATGCTCAATAGCTCCCGTATCCCTGTGTACAACCATCAGCTTCAACTCATCCCGGTTTTTTGTAGGATACAGAGCAATCAACTCTGACGGTAATGTGTACTTGAATTGAGACAGTTTCATTGTGCAAAATGGTTTAGATAAGAAGTGTTATACGTTTGAATTTTCGATTTGTTTCAAATTCTCAAAAATAAACTTGAATTCTTCAACGGTCAGTGCCTTTTCAATCCTGTAGTCTCCTATTGCATTGCGGATCAGCCCGGTCAGGTGGGCTCCGCTGTTCAAGGCAAGACCAAGATCGCGTGCGAAAGCCCTGATGTAGGTACCCTTGCTGCAGACAATCCTAATTCTGGCTGTATACTCTTTATAATCAAGCAGTTCGAGCTCGTGAAAATATATTTTCACCTTTTCAAGTTTCCTGTCGATCTTTTTCCGGGCCAGTTCATAGGCTCTCTTACCATCTACAAACTTGGCGGAGAAGAGCGGAGGCTCCTGAAGCTGTTCCCCAAGAAACTGATTCAGCTGTTCTCTGATAAGCTCAGCAGTAATATGATCTGCAGGGTATTCTTTATCGACCTGACTTTCAAGGTCAAACGAAGGCGTTGTTTGTCCGAATTTGATTACCGCGGTGTATTCCTTGGTAAGATTCTGGAATTCATCGATCCTTTTTGTCGCTTTACCGGTACAGACTATCATCAACCCTGTTGCCAGGGGATCAAGAGTGCCGGCATGACCAACCTTGAGCTTTTTAAGTCCGCAATGGTGACGTAATGCCATTTTTATCTTATTCACCAGATCAAATGAAGTCCAGTAAAGTGGCTTTGCCAGCAACAGGATCTCACCCGTCTCAAAGTCAAGACAGTTTTTTGCCACGGTCAGGTAAACAGAATTAGTGAAAGGCCAAGTATAAGGCAATAGAGTGCAAACCATCCCAGTTTGCCTTTATTCACGATACTTATCATCCACCTGCAGGCAGCATACCCTGAAATAAAAGCAGTGATGAAGGCAATTAACAGCGGGAAAACAACCACATCCACGGCTACCTTCTCGGCAGTAATGAGCTCAACGGCATTAGCTCCGATGATTGGCACTATCACCATTAAAAATGAAAACCGGGCCAGGTCCTCTTTCTTATATCCAAGTACAAGTCCGGTTGAGATGGTCGATCCTGATCTCGATAAGCCCGGTAACACAGCCAGCGCCTGCGCAATCCCCATCAGGAATGCACCTCCGAATGAAATCTCCTTGTTTCTCTTTTTTACAAAATGACCAAAGACCAGGAAGAGAGCCGTGACAAGTAAAAATGAGCCTGTTATTTGCATATTGGCAGTGAAAAGAGACTCCACAAAATCTTTCAGGGTAAACCCGACTATAGCTACCGGGATCATGGAAACAACGATCTTCATGGTATAAATCGTTTCCTCATTCATTCTGAATTTAAAGACCCCCTGCAAAAGCTTCACTATCTCTTTCCGGAAAACCACAATAATGCTTAACACTGTCGCTCCGTGAACGGCAACAGAAAAAAGAAAGCTCTCCTCAATTCCTCCGAATATGTACTTGACTATCTCAAGATGTCCGTCACTGCTGACCGGCAAGAACTCAGTCAGTCCCTGAACCAGCCCAAAGATCAGGGCCTCATACCAATTCATGCTTTGCTGTTAAGTTGAACTTCACTGCAATATTATTCCCTGGGTCTTTTCATGATCGCATAGATCTCGAAAATGAAACCTGCAAGGACTATCAGCGGAGCGACTGTAATCCTCCGGAAGCTGAAAATATCCTCAGAGAAGACTTTAGGATCATCAGACTTGCCTCCGGCCATCAGAATAAAGCCAATTATGATGATGGCAAATCCTATGGCCATCAGCTTGTAGTTTTCCCTGCCAAGGGCAAAACCAGGTTTTTTATCTTCTTCTTTTTTAGCGCCCATATTTTCTAAAAATATAATTTATCCTCGTGCATGCCCAGATACCTGTTTAGGGCAAAATAAGTCGAAACAGCATTAATGATCACTCCTGAGCCCACCAGTGCCAGGCATAAGAGTAAAAAGAGATTGATATTCTCGTAAGTGAACAGCGTGAAAAACTCCTTCTCGATAAGAAACATCAGCCCCATCAGGAGCCCTATGGCAATGAGTGCCGCCAGAAAACCGAAAAACAAACTCTTAAGAATGAAAGGTTTCCTGATGAATGATCTGTTCGCTCCCAGCAGCTGCATAGTATTAATTAAAAATCGCTTTGAGTATATGGATAACCTGATTGTGTTGTTTATGATGGTAAGAGCTATCAGGAAAAGCAGTGCACTTATAATCAACAGAAACGCAGTGATCTTTTTAACATTCTCATTTATCAGATTAAGGATTGATTCCTGGTAGTATACCTCATCAACAACAGGGTATTCAGAAATCACCTTTTCAATCTTTATGACACTGTCAGGATGCGTATAATCAGCCACCAGGTATACGTCTATTGTAGGCGTCAGCGGGTTATACCCGAGAAAATCAAGAAAATCCTCACCCAGCTCCTCCTGTAACTTTACTGCCGCTTCATCCTTGGAGACATACTCCGTCTGCTTGACATAGCTCTTTGCATCAAGTTCTTTCTGCAGCATCCTGATGTCCGCCTCACGGGCGTCTTCCTTCAGCATTATCGTAAATGAAAGACTCTCACGGAAATAATCCGACAGTTGCCTTGCATTGATGAGCACCATTCCTAAAATTCCCAGAAGGAAAAGCACCAGGGACACACTGACTATCAGTGTTGCGTATGAGCTACCTAATCTGTACCTGGATATACCTCCGACTGTCTTTGTCACCAACTGATCTTTGTGTCAAAAATAGCATAGAAACGGCCATTATCTTCAAATTGCAGTTAACTTTTTCATAACAAGCTGTTAATAAGCTAAATGGATATGGCCGGGTATTGTTATTCCAATGCGGTCATCCAACCGAAATCATCGGATTCTTCCCCATACTGTATCCCAATAAGTTTGTTGTAGAGTTTCATTGAAACAGGTCCGGGTTTGCCGTCTTTACAGTATTCGTACACCTTCCCTGTGTCAGTATCAACGATCTTTGCAATAGGGCTTATTACCGCAGCAGTTCCGCATGCTCCCGTTTCCTCAAACTCGGCAAGTTCCTCTACTGGCACCTTTCGTCTTTCGACTGTCATTCCCATCTTCTCAGCGATAGCAATAATACTTTTGTTTGTTATTGAGGGAAGGATTGAATCTGAAAGAGGCGTAATGTATGTGTTGTTTTTTATGCCAAAGAAATTAGCCGGTCCGCATTCATCAACATATTTTTTCTCCCTGGCATCAAGGAACAGCACATTGCCGAAGCCCTCATTGCGGGCTCTGACGATAGCCCGGAGGCTGGCAGCATAATTACCCCCGACCTTTATATTACCCGTCCCAAGCGGAGCGGCGCGGTCAACATCACGGCACAGCAGCATATTAACAGGCTTTACACCTCCTTTGAAATAAGGTCCCACGGGTGTGACAAAGACTATGAAAGTATATTCCGAAGCAGGCTTGACCCCAACCTCCGCACCGCTTCCGTAGAGCAGTGGCCGTATATACAATGATGCCCCGGAACCATACGGAGGAACAAATTTCTCATTAAGCTTTACTGCAGTGAACACTGCCTCCCTGAAAAGATCAACGGGCACCGGCTCCATCTTGATTCCATTCGCAGACGAAATAAGTCTCTTTGCATTTTCTTCCCACCTGAACAGTCTAATCTTGCCGTCACGCCCTCTGTAAGCCTTGAGACCTTCAAATGACTCCTGACCGTAATGAAGGCCGGTAGCAGCTATGTGAACATTTATGTATTCAGAATTCGACTTCTCCGGCTTGCTCCACTGTCCGTTCCTGAAATAACATCTTACATTAAAATCGGTTCTTACATAGCCAAAAGGCAGGTTGTTCCAGTCTAAATTAACCATAACATTAGTTATTTGAATTTTTCAAATGTACACTTTATAAGTAAAGTACCAAATGATTTTACGTATTGTTGAGCTTCTCCCCGGCATAAGCCTGAAGGGCTGACAGTTGTTCCTCACGGGATACTGACCGAAGTCTCTGTGCTGTCTCAGTCAGGAACTGGTTTTCTTCAACTGTTTTTATCAGGTTTTTGAACCAGATCTTCGGATCACCCACTTTGCCATATGCCAGCTCTTCCCTGAAAAGTCTGTCAACCATGGAAATGAAGTCAACCCTCCCGGTAAAGTCATAGACGGCATCATGCAAAACCTTTCCCGTGGTATTTTCCTGCGCAGGCAGGATAGCTTTATCCATCAGTTCCGTTATTGCATCATAAGCTGACCGGTCGAAGCCATATACAGACAGAATTTCTTCAGCACGCTTCTTTGCAGCAACCATCGGATTGTTATAATCAAAGACATAACCGAACGAAAGAAATACCGAGGCCAGCCTCAGGTGAATATAATCCTGGTCTTCCAGTTTTTCAGCCCTTGCCAGGAGGTCAGCCTGGAGACAAACACTGCGGATATAATCTGTACTGTGAAAGAAGAGATCAGGTGACGCATTCTCAAAGTATTTTGTGAAGACATGCTCTTCGACATCGAGGATACGTATCATCTCAATTTTATTGAGGAACTTCCTGTTGGGCGAGCCGTCAGGTTCACTCAGCTCAGGCCTTATGCCCGTAACAAAATACATATCCAGGTCACCTTTATACTTGACAGGCATTCTTCCACGGTAATCGCACGTAAAATAATCCTTTACAAACTCATGAGTCGTACCTGATATGTTAATCTTACCGGCCTCTCCGGAGGATTCCATTCTGCTTGCAGTGTTAACCGTATCTCCCCAGATATCATAGGTGATCTTCTTGTGGCCAACCACACCTGCAATGATCGTCCCGGTATGTATTCCTATCCTGATATCCCAGAACCGTGCAGCTGTGTTGGCCGGGTCATCTCTCATGGCACGCATATATTTCTGCATCTCGAGTGCAGCAAGAACCACTTCAACAGGATTAGTCCTGTTCCTCTCCGGTATACCCCCCGCACACATATAGGCATCACCAATGGTCTTTATCTTTTCGATGCGGTATTTCTCTGCGACGGAGTCAAAGTGAAAAAAGAACCGGTCGAGTTCATCGATCAGGACTTCAGGATTCATTTCCTCCGCTATTCTGGTAAATCCCTGGATATCCGAGAACAGTACTGTCACAAAATTGTATTTGGTTTTTGCGGCTTTCCCTTTTGACATTATCTCCTGCGCTGTCCCCTTCGGAAGCATATTAGCCAGGAGATTATCTGATTTCTCCTTCTCGTGCTGAAGCTCTTCAGTGCGTTCCGCGATAAGCTCTTCGAGCCGCCTTTGTCTCTCCATGAACAGACGATGAGTCCGGCGTCGCAACATCATTATAATGAAAAGAAGCAACAAGGGATAGATCACCCATGCTACCGGCGAAAAGTACCACGGTGCCCTGACCCTGAACCGGAAAGAGCCCTCACCTGAGATTTTACCGCCGGTTACCCGGTACCGGTACAGAAATGTGTACGATCCGCGGCCCAGGCTGGTATATTCCTTGTAACTTCTCGGTGTCCAATATGACCATCCTTCGTCAGGTCCATCAAGATAATAGGCATATTCCAACTCAGCACCCTTGATCATGTCGAATACTATCCCGTCATGATACTCTAATACAGGCTTACCTTCAAGAGTATCAATCTTCTGATCCGACTTGTAAAGATAAACCCCCGATATGCCACCTTTTGCCTCAATCATGCTTCCATCACCGGCATCTGCTAATGCCGGAAACGATCCTGGCGAACATAACAGTACGAGGTTTAAAACAAGTAAACCATGGAAGAATTTGATGGCCATAAGTGATTAAGAAACGCTGATATATACAAAAATAGTCTTTTATTTCACTGTTTTATCTGACTTTGCGGTCCATTGAAATTCCAATGATTAATTTTGCGACTGACGGGAAATAAAATGAAACTCATATTTGCTACAAACAATAAGCATAAAATCAGAGAGATAAGTGACCTTCTTGATGACAGGTTCGGGATTATCGGACTTGCTGATGTTGGCATAACTGAAGATATACCTGAGGATGCAGACAATCTTGCTGATAATGCGCTGTTTAAGGCCCGTTATGTGCATGACAGAACCGGCATGAACGTATTTGCGGACGATACCGGACTGGAGGTTGATGCTCTTGGCGGAGCGCCCGGAGTACTTTCAGCAAGATATGCCGGCGCGGGTAAAAGCCCCGATGACAATATCATAAAACTGCTGAAGGAGCTCGAAGGCGTGGAAGACTGCAAAGCGAGGTTCAGAACGGTGATTGCTCTTATTTATGATAACAGCGAATACCTGTTCGAGGGAACAGTGGAAGGCGGGATAATTCAAAAGAGGCGGGGTTCCGGGGGGTTTGGATATGATCCTGTCTTCGTGGCAGAAGGATATGAACTGACCTTTGCAGAGATACCGTTATCAGAAAAAAACAAGATCTCTCATCGTGCACAGGCGATGAAGAAACTGCTTGCATTCCTTGATCAACAGCCTGTCTGACAATAAACCCGGCATCGGCACAGGTTAAGAATTATGAAGCGAATATTACCAGGATTACTGCTCTTTTTCATGGCTTTCCTGCTTAATGCACAGGGAACGATCGGCTCATGGCAGGATCATCTGTCATACAGCACCTCACATTACCTTACCGGTGGCGATGATAAGATCTATTCGTCAGCCGGCGCCTCACTCCTGGTACATGACATCCCTTCAGGGACCATATCATCCCTTTCAAGAATTTCAGGTCTGAATGAGACACTCATTGGCGCAGTGGCTTGGTGCGAAGAGGAACAAACCCTGATCGTCGTCTACGGGAATACGGGTGTCGATCTCGTAAGGAAAGGTGTCATTACGAATATCCCTGATATAAAGAATAAATATATCCCCGGGCTAAAGGAGATCTATAGCGTTAGTGTAACCGGAGACCGCGCCTTGCTGTCAGGCAGCTTCGGGATAGTGGTCATCAATGTCGCAGGCAGGTACGTTGCAGACACCTGGAAGCCAGGCCCGGACGGTGACAACAACGAAGTCTATGAGACAGCCATCATCGACAACCAGATATATGCGGCTACTGCCAGAGGTGTTTATTTTGCACCACTGAACAAAACAGGGCTGTCATATTTCGACAACTGGGAGATGCTGGGGGAGCTTCCTTCCCCGGATTCAAAATTTGACAGAATCGCTGCTGCCGGATCCGTGCTCTTCATCAGCAAACCAGGCGTATCATCCGGTTCCGATTCGCTGTTCCGTGTCATCCCGGGCGAGAACTCCGCACTGATATACACGGCTCCCGGAGGATCAATGAGATCAATTGACGCTGCAAACAACATTGTATGGGTTGCAATGCCTTCTTCAATAAAAATGTTCTCCCCGGAAGGAGCGGATATAAGGGAGATTACCGGTTACGGCTGGGCTTCTGCAAATCCTGTGCAAACCATTTTTTACCGGGAAAGACTCTGGATTGCTGATGCTTCTGTCGGGTTAGTATCAACAGCCGACTATAGCAAATTCACCAATTTCACCATGCCGGGACCGTATACAAATAATGTGGCGGACATCTATTTTGCCGGAACCGACTGCTATGTTACAGGCGGAACTGTTGACAATGCCTGGGGTAACGTCTACCGTCCCTTCCAGGTTTTTGCCAACAGTGGCAAGGCCTGGAACAGCAATATCCTGTACGGATCTGCTGACAGGGACGCAATGAGGGTGGTGGCAGACCCGGCTGATAACGGTCATTTCTTTGTGTCATCATGGGGAAATGGCATTTATGAGTTCAGGGAAGGAGAAGGCACAAATAACTATAACCAGTATAACTCACCTCTTTCAAGCATAAACCCCGGAGAAAATTACACCCGTATCTGCGGCCTGGCATTTGACAGATCGGGTAATCTGTGGATGACACAGTCGGGTGTGCCGGGCAACCTCAAGGCACTTAAAAAAGACGGCAACTGGATGTCAGCATCCATAAACCTGAACGTACCGGTGGTGGGCGACATGCTCATAAACGGGAATGACCATATATGGGTCTTGCTTCCCCGCGGTCACGGACTTCTGGTTTATGACCTTGCCGGGACCCCGGAAAACATCTCAGATGACAGGTATGTCAGGCTCCAGGTGGAAGATGCTGAAGGTCATGTTATGAATAATGTATTCTCAATCGCGGAAGACAGGGACGGCAATATATGGGTTGGAACAGATCAGGGACCGGCAGTCTATTATAATCCGGGAAAAGTTTTTTCCTCTGACCTGAAAGCTGCCAGGATCAAGATCCCGAGAAATGACGGATCAGGCCTCGCTGATTACCTCCTCGGAACAGAAACGATCACTACCATTGCTGTCGATGGTGCAAACCGGAAGTGGTTCGGGACGATGAGTTCCGGTGCATATCTCATGTCTGATGACGGTAAGGAAGAGATACTGCATTTCACCAGTGCCAACAGCCCCATGCTGTCTGATAATATGGTGAAAATAAGTGTAAACGGACTATCGGGCGATGTCTGGTTTGGTACTGCCGAAGGTATCGTCTCCTACCGTGGCGACGCCACCACCGGCAAGGATGATTACTCTGGCATGTATGTGTTTCCCAATCCGGTCCGGGAAGATTACTGGGGCCCGGTTACGGTAACCGGTCTTGTAGAGGGTTCATCAGTCAAGATTACAGATATAAGCGGTAACCTTGTATTTGAGACTATTTCACTGGGAGGCCAGGTCACATGGGACCTGAACAACTACCGCTCGGCAAGAGTGACAACGGGTGTCTACCTGGTATTCTGCAGCAACGCTGACGGCAGCCTTACAGCAGTTACCAAGCTGCTTGTAATAAGGTAATCAGTCTTCAGTAATGAGAGTCTGAATTCTTTCAATCTGAAGTTGTTTATTGACTTCCCTGAGACTGCGGGCTGTGGCAGTGAAATACTGATGCCCTGAAATGAATTTTACCTGGAGCTTATTCCAGTCGTTAAGCCTGGCAATCTTGTTCTGGGCTTTCATCTCCTCAAACAATGTATTGGATACGGGAATAAAGTCGCTTCTGCCCAGGTAATCAAGATCAGAATCACATATTATTTCTTCAAGAAGGGTCGTCGGTTTTGGAGGCAGTTTTGTCGACAGGATGATCTGACAGATCATGTCAATCTGCTTTTCGGTATAACCGTAATCCGGAAGCATCTGCCGTGCCAGAACCGTGCTCTGATATTCATGACCGTCGTATGTTACCGTATGGCCGGCATCATGAAACAAACCTGCAGTCTTAAGTATCAGGATCTCCTCATCATTGCATCCTTCTGCCCATCCTATCAGCTCAACCTCGGTGACCACATCAACGGTATGCTTTACATTATGATAGAAGAGAAAATCAGGCAGTTCCTTTTCGAGCTTGTCAAGAATAATCTCCTGGATATCGGTGAACTGTATTAATCCGAGCTTAGTCCTGAATGCTTCGTTGGGTAAAAGCCCAAGTCCGTCTACAGATAACTCCGGAAGAAGGCCTGTCACCTGGTACATCTGGATACTGCCGGTATATTTGACCGGCAACTTACCGAAATAATCACATTTGAAAAACTCCTTTACCAGTTCATAGGTCATAACTGATATCAGAATGGAATCCTTTTCTGATACTGCTTCAATGCGGCTGGCAGTATTGACTGCCCTTCCCTTTATATCATATGAGACCTTGCTCTTTCCGGATATAGTTGCGGTGACCGGACCTGTATGAATGCCTGTCTTAAGTCTCCAGATCTTTTCCCTGCCTCTCTTCCTTGCCTCATAAGAGTCAAGAAAATTTCTCATCTCAAGCGCCGCCATAACAACCTCAACGGGGTTGGTGATATTCTTTGTCGGTATCCCCCCTGCGCACATGAACGTATCACCGATAGTCCTTATTTTTTCAACATGATATCTTCTGACTATTTCATCGAACTCATATAAAATCTCATCAAGCTCATCCATCAGCTGGGATGATTCCATGCCCTCAATGAGATTCGAAAATCCCTGAATATCGGCAAAAAGCACAGTGACCATGTTGAACCTGAGAGACTTCTCTTCCTCTTCAGTTTTCTGGCCGACCGGTTTATTCTGTTCAAGGAGCAGCCTGTACTTTTCGTTTGAATCCAGTATCTTTTCCTTATCCCGCTCAAGCTTCTTTACCTGTTCCTCAAGCTCCTTGTTCTGGCGGGCAAGCCGCGCCACGCGCTTCAAAAGCTGATCTTTTGATCTTGGATCCATAGATAAGAGTTGAAAAGTAAATATACAATTTTTTAACTCAGCCTGTGACGCGTAAGGCTCTCTGCAGAAACTTTAATACATTTGGGCAAGTTGCCACGGATCATGCTCGTAAAGACTGAAGCTATACTCCTCCATCATGTTCGTTATTCCGACAATTCGCTTATAGCCCAATTCTATTCCCGTGAGTACGGCAGGCTGTCGGTGATGGTCAAGGGCATCTCTTCAAAAAAACGAACTACTAAATTTTCTTATTTCCAGCCATTGAATATTTTCAATGTCGAGCTCTATCGGTATGAGAACAGAGAAATCAGTAACCTGAAAGAGCTGAACCTTTCCTTTATTCCTAAAAACATTTCCGGCGATATCCATCGCAGTTCCATTGCCCTGTTCATCAGTGAGCTGCTTTACAGTGTCATTAGGGAAGAGGATGTCAACCGCATGTTATATAATTTCATTGAATTGTCCGTGATCACTCTCGATGAGATAACGTCAGGCATCAGTAACTTTCATTTGTGGTTCCTTGTCGCCTTTACAGCCTATACGGGAATTGGTCCCTCGCCCACTTCTCTCAGCGAGTGCTATTTTGACATGGTCACCGGTCAGTTCACGCAGAGTGCACCGCCACACACCGATTTTCTTGAACCACGTCATGCCTTAATCTTCAACCAGCTTCTGCAAATGCCGGCTGACCGGCTGGGAGAACTGTGCTTGTCGGGTGAAGAACGGGCAGACCTGCTTGAGAGGATCCTGAAGTATTACCGGTTTCATCTCCCGGGTATCAGGCAGATGCGTTCGCTGCAGGTCCTGAAGGAGATCTTCAGGTGAAATAGTATGTCTTTACTTATCTTTGAAAAAAATTGCCTTCAATGCCATTTATTCCGACTTTTATAAAGTGGATAAACACAAAGAGGATTAACCAGATAAATCTTTTCAGGAAATATCCGGCGGAAATCCAGCAGGAAGTTTTAATGAAGCTCCTCACCCGGAGCAGAGACACTTTATGGGGAAGGGAACACGGGTATTCGTCAGTCTCCGGTTATGAGCAGTTTCGCTGCAACGTCCCGCTGCAGAGCTATGAGGATTTTATCCCTTTTGTCGAGAGGCTCAGGGCCGGTGAGAAGAACCTGCTCTGGCCCGGTGAAGTGAAGTGGTTTGCTAAATCTTCAGGCACTACCAGTGCAAAAAGCAAGTTCATCCCGGTCACCAGGGAGTCACTTGAAGGAACACATTACAGAGGTATGAAAGACTGCCTGGTATTATACACATCATTGAATCCCGATACCAGGATCTTCCTTGGTAAAGGTCTTACCCTGGGAGGCAGCCACCGGATAAACAACTTCAGCAACAACTCACTCTGCGGTGACCTGTCTGCTATCCTCATCGAGAATGCCCCGGCCTATGCTGACCTGATCCGCACTCCGCCTGCACGGATTGCACTGATTGAGGATTTCGAGGAGAAGATGAAGATGATAACCGAAAAGACTATCGGACTTAATGTGACCAGTATTTCAGGGGTACCATCATGGAATCTTGTACTGATAAGATATATCCTCAGTGCTACGGGAAAGGATAACCTGCACGATGTATGGCCTAACCTTGAAGTTTTTTTTCACGGCGGCATCAGCTTCGACCCGTACAGGGAGCAATACCGGCGTCTTCTTCCTGGCCCTGAGATGCATTACCTGGAGACATACAACGCTTCAGAAGGGTTCTTTGCGCTCCAGGATGACCTGTCTGACAGCTCGCTGCTCCTCATGCTCGACTATGGCATTTTTTATGAATTCATTCCTGTGGAGGAGATTAACTCTGACAATCCCCGTACACTTACAATCGGCGAAGTGGAAAAAGGAGTGAATTATGCAGTCGTCATATCCACTGACGGCGGATTATGGAGATACACCATCGGTGACACCGTTGAATTTACCAGCCTTTTTCCTCATAAGATAAAAATAACCGGACGGACAAAGCATTTCATTAACGCCTTCGGCGAAGAGGTGATAATTGACAACGCAGAAAAAGCACTGGCCAATGCCTGCCGGGAAACCGGTGCACATATCAGGGAATACACAGCAGGACCGGTATATATGGGAGAGGTATCGAAGGGATCACATGAGTGGGTCATTGAATTTGAGGAAGAGCCTGACAGCCTTGAAAATTTCATAGAAATACTTGACACTGCCCTCCAGTCAGTAAACTCTGACTATGAGGCCAAAAGGTACAAGAATATTACACTTGCAAAACCGTTGGTGAGGATAGTTCCGGCCGGCACTTTCTATAAGTGGTTCAAGGAAAGAGACAAGCTTGGAGGACAGAATAAAATGCCGAGACTTTCAAACAACAGAGAGTATATTGAGAGCGTTTTGAAAACAGCCGGCATGTAAAATCTTTTTATTAACATGCTGCTCTTCTCCTTCCCTTTTGCCTATATTTAAACTCGGATTTAAACAGTGTTTTTATGCACATAGCAATCGCAGGCAATATAGGGTCAGGCAAGACAACACTGGCAGGACTGCTTTCTAAACATTACGGCTGGCAAGCTCAGTATGAGGATGTTGATAACCATCCATATCTTAATGACTTCTACGAGGATATGCAGAGATGGTCGTTTAATGTCCAGATTTACTTTCTTAATTCCCGCTTCAGCCAGATACTTGAAATAAAAAAAGCTAAGAATACGATTGTACAGGACCGCACGATTTACGAAGACGCATATATTTTCGCCCCCAACCTTCATGCCATGGGGCTGATGTCAACACGCGACTTTGAAAACTATTTTACACTGTTCAAACTGATGAGCTCGCTTGTCGAACCCCCTGATCTGCTTCTATACCTGAGGGCTTCGGTACCGACACTTGTCAACCAGATACAGAAGCGCGGAAGAGAGTACGAAAGCTCCATCAGAATTGACTACCTGAAGAGGCTTAATGAGCGTTATGAGGCATGGATAGAAACCTATAAGCTTGGAAGGCTGCTCATTCTCGAGGCTGATTATTACGACTTCCCTGAGAACAAGGAACATCTCAGCGAGGTCATAGATAAGATCAACGCCGAGCTTCACGGTCTTTTCTGAACATGCAGAAACCTGTAAGGCAAAACCATCCATCGTGATGGTTTTTTTTCTAAATTTGAATATAATTAGTCGAGTCAGTGTCTGAAATATTAAAATCAACATGATCATGAAAAGGTTTCTTGTTTTCTCAGTACTCATTGCTCTCAGTCTGGCATCTGTCGGACAAAATACTGCTGGTATCACCGTGCCGGTTGACCCGGCATATCGTACCGGTAAGCTTGAAAACGGCCTTACCTACTACATCAGGCACAACACAGAGCCTGCAGGGAGGGCCAGCTATTATATCATTCAGAATGTCGGATCTATACTGGAAAAAGACAGCCAGAACGGACTGGCACATTTCCTTGAACACATGGCATTCAACGGAACCAAACGCTTTCCTGACAAAGGAATCCTGAACACCCTTGAGCACCATGGCGTCGCCTTCGGCAGCAATATAAACGCCTATACAAGCTGGGATGAGACAGTCTATAACCTTAGCGACGTGCCTGTCGACAAGCCGGGACTAGTGGATACCTGTCTCATGATTCTTGCCGACTGGTCTGATTACCTCACTCTCTCTGATGAAGAGATCAATAAGGAGAGAGGTGTGATTATCGAGGAGTGGCGCACAAGACGTGACGCCCAGTGGAGAATGATGAACCAGATCCTGCCGGTCTTCTTTGAAGGCTCCCAATATGCAGTTCGGGATATCATTGGTGACACACTGGTGATCAAGACTTTCAGCCCTGACACATTACGGGATTTTTATCACCGCTGGTACCGTACCGACCTTCAGGCCATTGCTGTTGTCGGCGATATCGATGTTGACGCTGTTGAAAATAAAATCAAAAACATCTTTTCTTCCATTCCTGAAGTTGAAAATGCGATACCCCGGACAGAAAACCTTCTTGTTCCCAAACCCGGCATGAAGTACCTTCTGGTTACTGACCCAGAAGCTTCAGAAACAGCGGTGAACCTGATGATTTTAGACCGTGAACCTGACAGGAGGCCCAGGGATGAAAAATACATGCGTGACGGATTTGTAGTTGACCTGATGAACGCAATGATGCGTAATCGTTTCAGCGAGATAGTGCAGAAAGGTACACCTCCTTTTGTATCGGGCTCGCTGAGCTACGGCCCGTTTATCGCCCGCGATTATAATGCCTTTGCTCTGACTGCCTCAGTACGTGAAAATGAAGAGAGTAAAGCACTGGAAGCAGCACTGACCGAGTTCGAAAGAGCCCGCCGGCACGGTTTCACGGAGGGTGAGCTTACCAGGGCTAAAGCAACCATGCTTTCCAACTTCGAGAACAGGTACAAACAAAAAGACAAAATCAGCAATGATGCATGGGCTGAAGAGATAATGGGTCATTTCCTGACAGGTGAACCGATTCCTTCTATGGAAGTACAATATGACTATTATAAGCAGGTACTTCCGACAATTACAAAGGAAGAGGTTTCTGACAGGCTTAAAGGCCTTGCCGTTGATGAGAACAGCTTCCTTCTTATAGAAGGACCTGACGACAAGAAGCACCTTACTGAAGCTGAAGCCTTTGATATTGTAAAAAAAGTTAAAAGTGCAGAGATAGGTCCCTATGAAGATATTACAGGAGGCCCTGACCTGATAAGTGAAGCCCTCAGCGGTGCTGCCGTAATTAAAACAGTGCCTCTTCCGCAGTTCAGCGCTACCGAATGGACACTGGCAAACGGTGCCAAAGTTGTCTTCAGACATGCCGAATTTGAAAAAGATAACGTGACATTGTCAGGCTACGCATTCGGCGGGTCATCACTCTATGCTGACTCGCTGGTGCCGTCACTCACCCTGTTCCCGCAGGTAATTTCAATGTACGGCGCAGGTGAATTTGACAATGTTACCCTGACCAAGATGCTGGCCGGGAAAAAGGCTTCTGTCTCTTTGGGAATTCAGGAGACAATGGAGACGGTCTCAGGCTCCTCCACACCAAAAGATTTTGAGACGATGATGCAGCTATTATACCTGCGTTTCGCACGGCCAAACTACAACAGGGAAGCTTTTGATGCAATTGTCGGGCGTTACATTGCAGTAGTGACCGCCATGCAGAAAAATCCCAACAAGATAATGTCAGACAGCCTCAGTCTCAATTTGACGAACTATCACCCGCGTACATTCATCATGACACCTGAATCAATGAAAAAGATCAGGTATGAAGATGTGAATTACATTTACGAGACAGCGTTTGATGACGCTTCTGATTTTACTTTCTTCATCACTGGCAATATCGAAGAATCAGTTGCACGCGATATGGCTGTGAAATATATAGGTTCCCTGCCCTCAAAACAACTTAATGAGACCTGGAAAGACCTTGGTATAAGACAACCCGGCGGTACTGTCAGAAAAGAAATACAGGTGCCTCTTGCAGTACCCAAGGCAACCGTGATCATGAGCTATACGAGTGAAGAAAAATATAAGCCTGCCAACTATATTTCAAAGATGGTATTGAAAGGCATACTTGACCTGGTATATACCGAAAAGGTACGCGAAGATGAAGGCGGAACTTATGGAGTAAGTGTTGAAGCAAATTCGGAAATGAGACCCGTTGAAAAAGCAAACCTCTTCATTGCCTTCGAGTGTGATCCGGAGAGAGCCTCAGAACTGAAGGCAATTATATACAGGGAACTGCAGGAAATTGCCGTGAACGGACCCACACAGGTCAACCTTGACAAAACTGTAAGTAACCTGCTGAAAAACCGCGAGGAGAATAAACAACATAACAGTTACTGGGCCAGTACCATACGTAACTACTATCTGAACGGCATTGACGGTGACGCTGACAAGAACTTTGCCAACATCCTAAATAGCCTTACTGTAAAGGATATAAAGAAAATGGTTAAAAAGTACCTTGCCAAAGCCGACCTTCTCGAAATGGTCTTTGTGCCTGAGAAGAAATAGCACCAAGCTATGATGAGAGACCACTGATCGTGGTCTTTCTCATTTTTTATATCTTGCAACACCTGACAGTAAAGTTAACCGCACAGGTGGACCGTACATACTTAAATATTGCTGATAATATTGAGCTGCCGGTAAATAATTCTGTTCTCATTTTTGCCATTATTCTTTTCATTATACTGATCTCGCCTGTCATTCTGAAATAATTCAGGGTCCCCGGCATATTGGGTCTGATAGTATCAGGGATTATCATCGGACCCAACGGATTGAATATCATCAGTGACAGCCAGGCCAACAAACTGTTCGCCACGATAGGAATACTGTTTCTGATGTTCATTGCTGGCCTGGATCTTGACCAGCAGCAGTTCAGTCGTACAAGGAATAAAAGCCTGCTCTTCGGACTCACCAGTTCGCATGCGGCAGCAATACTGGCAGTTATTATGGTCGGGTACCGTATAGGGATTATTGATGATAATGTAATGAACGGGACCATCATCCTTATACTGGTTACATGTTTTGTTTCTTCCCTGGTGACCGAAGCTGCAGGCAGGAAGATTGAGCCTATTGCTACAATTGACAATAATGTTGCATCAGGGATAAAAAGGGTAGCAAGGGAAAAGAGCGCCACAGATATAATTATAGGCACCTCCGGAAAATCGAATCTGGCTGACATACTGTTCGGCAGGCCACTTGAGCAGCTTGCAGCAAACTCATCCCAGACAATTTTTATTTATAATGCCGTCAATCCCATCAACCTATATAAGAATGTTACCCTGTTTCTGCCGCCCAATGCTGAAAAAGAAGCAAAGTTCAGGTCAATAATAGATAAGGTGATCAGAATAGCTGAGAGCAATTCAATACCACTTAACAGTTATTCATACGGAAAAGCCTATATAGCTATCGATCAGCATATTAAAAAGACGAAAAGCCTTGTACTGCATAATTTTGTCACTAACCCTCAGGGCAGGGAAACAGCCGATATCAGACTATTGGCCGGAGAAGATGACCTGCTGGTCATTTTTTCGCCGCAGAGGGGCAGTATCTCATGGGATCCGGCATATGATGCCTTTATGAAAAAGATCCTGAGAACAACTGGCGATATCAGTTATCTGATCATAAATCCCGGCATCGTCAGCTGAACATCAGTTTCCGGCATAGTGAGTTTCCTGGCCGGTAAAATAAATTTTAGCCTGCTTAATTCGAAAAATAATTTTAACTTGGTGGGTATTAGTATATAAGGGAATACCTATACTCCTGAAATGAAAAGAAAAATTATCCTTTCACTGACCCTTCTGATGCTGGTGATCTCCTGCGAAGGTCCTGAAACGACTGTCACTAACTACGTCAGACGCGATGGTTCTGTCATGAGAAAGGCAGAACTGAAAAACTCTAAGAATGAACTTGCCCTGAATGACTTCAGGGTTCCTGTTGACAGCACATGGAAACTGCATGATTCTATCAGCATTTCTGACAAGGGAGATACAACATGGTTCCTGCTTGCAGAAAAATTATTCGCGTCAGCTGATGCCATTAATTTATCATACCAGGCTGATACAGGCAAAAACAGTGTTGTACCGCGAAGCGCATCTCATCAGCTTAAATTCAAATGGTTCACCACCGAATGGCGTTTCACCGAAAAGTGCGGAAAAAGTCTTTCACACGGTTATCCCGCTGAGGATTTTCTTACCCCTGAGGAAATTGAATTCAGGAACATGCCCTCGGTCATGAAGGATATGAAGCTTACCGGTGCCGACAGCCTTAAATACAAAACACTTAATGACAGCCTTGATGCACACACTGAGATGTTGCTGATCAGATCGCTGATCTCCGAATGGATTGAAGATGCGGGAGCGTTGTGCGCCTCCTCCGGCAAAGACACACTGGTTGTTCAAGCCCTCAGATCACATGCAGCTGAATTTGATGAAGCATCTCTTGCCGATGAAGGTTTCAATAAGACCTGTGCAAAAATTCTTGGAGACAGCATCTTTGAAAAGGTCAAACCCGAACTTGACAGTGCGATGAAAGTATCCGAAAAGAAATTTGACAGGTCGCTTTCATTTCAAAGCTATACATTGAAAACAGTATTGCCTTTAAAGGTCAGATCAACCAACGGATACACGATGACCGGAGGCGAAATAGCCTGGCCTGTAAACGGCGATCTCTTTCTGACAGACGATTACCTCATGTGGGCAGAAGCCAGAGAGGTGAATTACTGGGCGATATTCCTTACTGCTCTCGTGCTGGTGACGGTGCCTCTTGAAATCAGGAAGCACTCACGGAAGCGGAAAGACAAGATTTGAGTACTTGTCAATAAATGCATTTTTCAGCAATTATTAACCGAACGGTAACTCTTCCATGATATCCCAGTTCCTGCCATTGTGCTTTAAAAGGAAAATGCTGTGGACTTCAAATGATGCTTTGAACTCTTCCTTCTGAAGCTCAGGCCAGGCTTCATTGAATGCTTCCTTCGTCAGATCCCGGGTCGCAATCGTAACATGCGGCTGCAGGTCTTTCATGACCTCCCCCGGACTGAAATTAAGCTCCGAAAGAAGTAACTCGCCGAGACGCTTGTGCAGCGCTTTAACTGGTTCAGGCTGAGTGATTTTAATGAAAATAACCCTCGGCACAAATGCACCGTATCCATTAAGATCGACAGCAAAAGCCTTCTCCGGCAGGGCAAATCTCCGAAGTGCTTCAAAGATCTCAGTCTCGTCCGTCGGATTGCGTTTAAAAGGCATCTGCAACGTAATATGCGCAGGCGATTTCAGGGCATGGCCGGCGCCATACTCATCCTTCATTCTCTCCTTGATTTTTCTTATCCTCTCTCTGAGCTCACTGTGAGGTATAATGGCAATGAAATACAGGTCCATATTCTGTTCATGCTTATCTTTCATATGCAGTACAGCCGGAGTTGCAATATCACAATAATGAATAATAGAAAAAAGGAGGATTCCTGCTATTCAAACCACGTCTTTATGTAAACCTCACGGTCATGCTGAAGGTCCGTTGCCCTGTATGATACCGAGGAATCGTTTTCAATATTGTAAATCCAGTATCCTGAAACTATCCCGGGGCTGTAAAATACCCTTCGCAGGTAAAGCCGGTCTCCTTCTGAAAATTCACATTTTTTTCCGTATGCGGATATCTTACCGTAAAGGTCTTCCATTGATGTCTTGATCCAAATTATATTTGGACCGTCATAGTTCTCGGGTCCGGTATGACGATAATCCATGAAAACACCTACGTATTTTCTTGTTATGATCAACTCATCTTCCTGAATTCCGGATGAAGCCTTTTTTGAGGTGCTGCACGAGACCGTTAAAGCCAGTATAAGCAGAAATATTAGTTTTTTCATCAAGACCCTTGTTATTCCAATTCGATCAACTCACCCTTGTAAGGGCTGATAAGTCCCATAAAATTACTACTTTTTCCGGACTGAATTTCCCTAATTCAAATTTTTGCCCATCTTTATGGTCTTTAACGCAGAATTATCATCCGTTATTTACCGGAAAATTTCAATGAGAATAGTATTCTTATGAAAAAAAAGAAATTCTGGACCATACCTAACATGATCACCCTTTACAGGTTGTTCATGGTTCCGTTAATTTTTTATTTCGCCATTTCAGGACGAGAAAAACTGTTTGCTATTTTTCTTATTATTAATCTGATTTCCGATGTTATTGACGGCTACATTGCCAGGAGGTTTAAATTGGAGACTGAGATCGGGGCAAGACTTGACTCCTTCGCCGACAATTTTAACTATGTACTGGCATTTATTGGCTTCTATATATTTAAAATGGAGGACTTCAGGCCACACATTGTCAGTTTAATAATTTTCGTCAGCATGCTGGTGCTGACAATTATAGTTCCACTTATCAAGTTCAGGATGTTTCCCAGCTATCACCTCTATATAACAAAGATCGGCGGGTACATTCAGGGTGCCTTCTTTATATGCCTTTTCACAATAGGCTTTATCACCCCGTTTTATTACTTTATGATAGTATGGGGAATTCTGGGCGCCATTGAGTGCATTGCCATTGACCTGGTAATACCTGAAATGCGGTCAAATGTCAAGGGCCTGTACTGGGTGCTTAAAGAGAAGCCTGTACAAAAGGAACACTGAAATGATATTTCACTCCTCATTTGAATACATAGATCTGTGGCTGCCGCTTGTCGGTTTTCTCGTCGGCCTCATAGGCACCCTGATCGGCGGAGGCGGAGGGGGTTTTTTCTTTATCCCTATACTTACGATATTGTTCGGAGTGCCTGCCCAGGTAGCTGTTGCAACCTCCCTTGCAGCTACGCTCCCGATCTGTATGGTCGGATCAGTCGGACATTACCGCAACAATAACATCGATGTCCGTCTGGGTTTGATTATGGCAGCTGCCGGTATTTTAGGCGCCTTTGGAGGAGCAGGTTTTACAAGCCTGATTACCCATAAACAGTTGATAATCTGCTATGGCTCTTATGCGATCGTTATCGCATTGCTAATGATCAGAAGCATCCGGAATAAGAAAAAGTGTGAGGCTAACGGGGTTGAACAATCTGAAGATCCGAAATTCATAAAAGTAGCCAAAGGCACTTTTTTCGGCTTTCTGGCAGGGGTCATAACAGCTACTTTCGGCACAACAGGAGCCACACCGGCGCAGGCAGGATTGCTGGCAATGGGCAAACCTGTCAAAGTGGTGATCGGTACATCACTGATGGTTGTCTTGGCTAATACCACCTCTGCCCTGGGAGCGCACTTCCTGGTAGGAGAGATTGATCTTACACTTGTTTATTTCCTTACCGCCGGGACAATGCTCGGGGCTCTTGTCGGACCAAAACTGCTGAAGGGTGCGAAACTGGAACGCATAGATGGCCCTATTCGCCTGTGGTATGCGCTGGGAATGATACTCTTTGGTATTGTGATGATTATCAGCGCATTTGAGGTAATACCTTATTTGGACAAACAATGAAAACAGTTTGGGTAATATATACTGTCATCCTGGGTTATTACTTACTGGGAACAATTGGCATTTATATTATCAACAGGAGAAAAGAACCGGAAGCTAAACGCAAAGCCTGGATAAAACACATCAATTACTTCATAATCACCAGTATCGTATTCTTCAGTATAGCTTTTAACCCCTCTGTTTTCCGGATACTGGCAGTCCTGATTATCGTCGTTGGATTTGCCGAACTGTATAAACTGTTCAGGGAGTCCGGATACAACTTCAGGAATTTCTTCTGGCTCTCAATATTGGTATTGGCACTTTTTTCTGCCGGTTTTTATTTCTTCAGCCGGATGGATAAAGGGATTATGCTGTTTGCCTTTCTTATCCTTTGCATCTTTGACGGGTTCAGCCAGGTCTCAGGCCAGCTCTTTGGCAAAACAAAGCTTTTTCCGAAGATCAGTCCCAACAAGACTGTTGAGGGCCTTATTGGCGGGGCGCTGATCGCCGTACTGAGTGCTTTCGTTTTTAAAAACCTCATCATCGCACCTCAGATAAATGCAATTTTATTTGCAGTCGTGGTAGTCATTTTTGCATTTGCCGGAGACACCGCAAAATCGATTTACAAAAGGAAATACGACGTAAAGGACTTCAGCAACCTGATCCCCGGCCACGGTGGTTTTCTGGACAGGTTTGACAGCCTGATCGCCGGGGGTACGGGAGTTGCATTGTTAGGCCTGCTACTTAATTTCTGATATATTGATGAAAAAAATCTTCTGTATAATAGTGTTCCTGAATCTGATTGATTATGTCTGCGGGCAGGATAACAACCTGACATTCCAGTTCAGCCAGATACTGTTCAGTGACATGGTTGACACCATCGAAAAAAAGGTCCCGGTAAAGATATACTACTCAGATAAGTGGGTCGACAGCCTTTACCTTACCGTGAAGGCCGAGAACAGCACTGTTGACGGGGTGCTTGACAACGCCCTCAGGCGCGAAGGCCTGTCTTTTATTATCACTGATGACAATAAAGTCATCCTCTCAAAAGGATATTCAATCAAAACCGGATTTGGGAAGGAGTATTCCGAATACATCAGAAGGAATTATGCTGCAGCAGCAACAGACGATTTTGTGAGACCCGTCACTAAAACCGAAGACCAGTCGATCAGTGATGAATATAAAATATTCAGGATCGGAAGAGCGTCTTCAGCCAAATCGCAGGAGAGAGTTACTTTGTCAGGAGTTGTAAGAGATGCTGCGGACGGGACGGTTATGCAAAGCGTAGTCGTTTACGTAGACAAGCTCAAATCAGGAGCTGTGACAAACAATGTCGGGTATTATTCAATTTCATTGCCTCCCGGACCGTATCGCATTGATTACAGGATGATCGGGATGAAATCCGCCAGCCGAAATATTATTATCTATTCAGACGGATCACTTGATGTTACGCTGACTGAAAGCACGAATCTGATTGATGAAGTGATAATTTCCGCCAACCGGGAGAATAATGTAAAAAACACACGGATAGGCATTGAAAAGATCAATGTTAAGATGCTGAAACAGATCCCACTGGGACTGGGTGAAGCTGATCTGCTGAAAAGCTCGCTGATGCTTCCGGGAGTACAGACCGTCGGGGAGGCCTCGGGAGGATATAATGTCCGCGGGGGCAGCACGGACCAGAATCTTATTCTTCTGAATTATGCCCCAATACTCAATTCATCACATTTCTTCGGCTTTTTCGGTGCATTTAACTCGGACCTGATAGCCGATGTCACGCTTTTCAAAAGCGGGATGCCGGCGAAATACGGAGGCAGGCTGTCATCAGTGATGGAAATTATACCCACAGAAGGGAATAATGAAAAGATAAAAGTAAGCGGAGGAATAAGTCCGGTGACCGGCAGGCTGATGATCGACGGTCCGATCATAAAAGATAAAATATCATTCATTCTTGGGGCAAGAGCCACCTATTCCGACTGGCTTCTGGGGATGCTCAGCGATCCGATGCTGAGTCAAAGTACGGCAGGCTTCTATGACATACAGGGAACATTAAGCGCCGACCTGAATGAAAAGAACTCTCTTTCTCTTTCCGGCTATTTAAGTAATGACAGGTTCGACTATTACATGACCAGCGGGTTTAAATACGGTAACACGGCGGCAACACTGAAATGGAAACACTCTTTCGGAAGAAAACTGTCAGCACAGTTTTTTGCCATTATGAGCAACTATGATTATCAGCTCACCACAAAATCCGATTCGACAACTTATAATAACATGTATTTTGACCTGAAACAAAAAATCGTCAGGACAGATTTTACATACAACCTTACAGCAAATCACAGGATTGAGTTTGGAATTGATGCCACCTCATATTCTCTCCTTCCAGGCAGGCAGGAACCGTTCGGAGACTATTCTGACATTCTGCCCAGGGAGCTGGAGAAAGAGCAGGCGCTGGAACCGTCGCTTTACGTGAGTGATGAATATGAAATCACTCCCTGGTTATCCGTTTCAGCCGGACTCAGGGGTACTTACTACCTGTATCAGGGCCCGCAGACAGAATACCTGTATTATGAAGATTTGCCAAGAACGGTTGAAACCATTATTGACACGGTCACCTATGACAACGGCAAGCTGGTTAAGGCTTATCCTGGTCTTGAATTCAGATTCTCATCACGGTTTTTACTCTCACCAAGATCATCAATAAAAGTAGGAGCGCAAAGGGCATTCCAGTACCTTCATATGATATCCAATACCACATCAATGTCACCGGTTGATATCTGGAAACTAAGCGACAGCTATATCAAGCCGCAGAGAGGCGACCAGGTCTCTGCCGGCTATTACCTGAACTTTGACAGGAAAGCTATCGAGACTTCCGTTGAAGGATATTATAAGATACTGAAAAACACTCTTGACTATAAGGGTGGCGCTGAACTACTGATGAATGATCACCTCGAAACAGATGTACTGAACGGCGACGGCAAGGCATACGGCGTGGAGGTGATGGTGAAGAAACAGTCAGGCAGTGTAACTGGTTGGGTAAGCTACACTTACTCGAGAGTCTTTATGAAAGTCGACGGTCGGTTTGAAGAAGAAAAAGTGAACAGGGGCAACTACTTCCCTGCCAATTATGACAAGCCACATGATCTTAAGCTCGTTATCAACGCAAAGGCGTCACGACGGTTCAACTTTACATCCAACTTCATCTATAATACTGGAAGACCTATCACATACCCGGTAGCTTTTTATAATTATTATAATTCCGATCAGGTATATTATTCAAACAGAAATGACTACCGGATACCATATTACATGAGACTTGATCTTTCAGCGACGATGAACGGGAACCTGAGGGTAAAAAAACTAAATCACTCATCATTGACTGCAACTGTCTATAATGTCCTGGGAAGAAAGAATCCCTATTCGATATTTTTCAGGAATGAAGACGGGGTCGTCAATGGGTACCAGATGACAATATTTGCACAGCCCGTCTTCATGCTGACATACAATTTCAGGTTGTTCGGAAACGCCAAAGGAGACTTCTAGCAGAAGACTTCATGAAGGCAGCCCCGGAAGAAAAGCCCGGATTGCTTCTCTCAGATTTTAAAAAAATGATCTCCTCCCGGATTATAAATTATGTTCAATGCTCCAGGCAGCGTACTAACTTCAAAATGTTTTGAGAAAAATAATTCACCGTCCACATGGAACGGCACCTCAGACGGAAATTCCAGGCTTAGCCTTGGCGTCTGGAAATAATTAACCTTCGGATCATTGATATGTGCCCCTTTCGGAACCTTGAGCAGGATATTAAGTCTTTGAAACAATGTTAACTTCTTAATTGAACAGACATCCAGAAGTCCGTCATTTGCAATTGCTTTCGGAGTAAGGAAGAAGCTTCCTGCAAACCTTCTGCCGTTGGCGATGGTATTTATGAAACAGTCTGTCTCATGAGTATTCCCGTCGGAGATTACTGTCATCCTTTTTTCTTTAAAGAACAGCAGAGTCTTCAGAATATGCCATATATACTTGCTTTTACCTCCCGGCTTTACCTCACCAGGCGCGGTATAGTTTTCAGCGGCTACCTGGGCATCAAAACCCAGTCCCATCCCGTTAAGAAAAATCTTGTCATTACATTGTCCTACATCCATCGCTGTGACATTAACTTTAAAGAATGTCTCCCAGTCTTTATCTTCAAACCGTCCGGGGAAGCCTGTGACCTGGATGAAGTCATTACCGGTTCCGGCGCCTATTAATCCGACGACAATATTTTTTTTGAAGATCAGCGGAGCAGCTATTTCGTTTATCGTACCGTCGCCACCAACACCTATAATGAAGTTGTATCCATTGTCTGCATATTGTTTTGACAATACACCCGCATGGCCTCTTCCTGTAGTATAGACCAGTTCTGCATCAAGGTTATGGATACGGATCATTTCCGCGATCTTGTCAGCCAGGCTGAGCGCATATCCGTTACCGGCTGTTGGATTAATTATAAAGACCCATTTTCTCTTCTGATCCATAGTTTCCTGAGATTTTAAATATACTGATTGAATTCAAAGTTTACAGGGTGGCACATTGGCACCGGTGGGTATGTCAGAGTTCCTGAGGCCTTTTGTGCTTAATAAAGGTATTGTCTTTCAGTTCCCTGAATGCTTCATTCAGTTCTGCTTCCGTATTCATAACGATAGGCCCGCCCCAGGCAACCGGCTCCTTCAATGGCCTGGCAGCTATGAGCAAAAATTTTGCGCCCTGATCACCGGCCTTCACAACGACCTCATCAAAGTCAGAACTGCCTCCTGATGAAGCGGACATAAGGATCGCGCAGTTTTTTTCTTCAAAGTCAGCCAGTGCATCATCTGCAGCTAAAGTTCCTTCTATGAGATACAGGAACAGGGTCTGATCATTGGGTGTTTCCCGGTAATGCCAGGTGGTTCCGGGTTCCAGCACCACATCCAGGTACTGAACCTTCACATACTCGCCCTTCACCGGCCCCTTCCGTTCATTGTAGGTTCCGGATAAGACCCGGACTGTTGCATTCTTTTCCTTAAAAGCGGGAATATCCTGAGGTCTGATGTCACGGTAAGCAGGTTGTGTCATTTTCTCCTTCTTCGGAAGATTGACCCAGAGCTGGCACCCCAGCAGTCTTTCAGAGGCTTTAGGCATCTCCTGGTGAATGATCCCTGATCCTGCTGTCATCCACTGGCACTGATAATTGCGTATGAACCCCTTGTTGCCGAGGCTGTCGCCGTGTTCTATTTCTCCCTGTAACAGGTAAGTAACTGTTTCAATTCCCCGGTGAGGGTGCCAGGGGAACCCCTTGATGTAATCACCGGGATTTGTAGAATCAAACCCGTCAAGCATCAGGAAAGGGTCAAAATCTTCAACCGTATTCAATCCAAGGACCCTGCGCAGACGGACTCCGGCTCCGTCAACTGCGTTTTGGCCTCTTACAACGTGCGTGCATTTTCTTCTGGACATAGCTTCTGTTCTAAACCATCAATGTCTGGTTCAAAATTAGAAAACTTATCAGGATTGCAATGGGTAGTATCCGTTTACTTGAAAACCAAAGGTGTAGCCATGATGAAAATATGTTAAGGCAAGTTTAAACAAGAATCCGGTTTTGTTGTTATCGTTTTGATGTTCATTAAAATTACCTTTGATAAAATTCTTACCCCTGGGGTCAGGGATATGGTTTAACTAACAGAAATACAAACAGAAAATCATGAAACGTAAAGCAACAGCCATATGGCAGGGAAACGGGGCAGAGGGCAAAGGAAGCCTCTCTTCAACAAGCGGAGTGCTTAACAATATTCCGTATTCATCCACAACCCGTTTTAAGAACGAAGACGGTCTTGCCGGTACTAACCCTGAAGAACTGATAGCTGCGGCTCACAGCGGCTGCTACGCAATGGCGCTGAGTTATGCACTTACCGCGGCAGGATACACAGCCACGGAGCTGAAAGTGGAGGCAGCCGTCAGTCTCGAGAAAATAACAGACCATTTTGAGATTACCGGTATCAATCTCGACCTGACGGGGAATGTGCCGGGAATAACAGAAGAGAAGTTCCTGGAGCTGGCCGCAGCATCAAAAGTCAATTGCCCTGTTTCACGGGCACTTAGGGCAGTAAATATAACCCTTTCAGCAAAACTTGTTTAATGTCCTGGTTCAGTGTTGAGCTGAATCCTATTCACATTTCAGATTGGTGCGTTGTGCCTTCGACGCCTCAGCAAAGGGTCCGTACAGGGCATTCTTAAATGATGCACATGCCTCTGCAGTTTGCCCTTTGCCCACCTGGGCAACAGCAAGCTGATAGAAGAATTTCGCTTTGGCTTCGGCATTACCCGTTTCCATATCAAGCCCCTTTTGTGCATATTCTGCCCCACTGGTAAAATTTCCCTTCTTGTTAAAAACATCGGCAAAGTAGTAGAAGAGATCCTTGTCGTTGCCGTATTTTGCAGATTTATTCAGTAAGGCAAGCGCCTCATCAGTCTTGTTCGCCTGGTTTGCTTTTGCCCCTGCTGAACGAAAGTATTCAAGCGCCAGGGTAGATGCCTTTTGCATCTTTATCGTATCATTGGCGCTCTTCACTTTGTCAAGATACAAATCGATCGTGCTCTCAAAAGCATCACCTTTATCCTGCTTGATGTATATTAAAGCCTTGTTGTAAATTGCATTTACATAATCAGGATTGATCAATAAGAGGCTGTCAATTGTCAGGAGGGCTTTATCGAAATCGTTAGCCGAAAAATAATCAACTGCCAGGGTGTTATAACCCTGTACCAGGACTTTCTGTGCTTTCTCCTTATTCGATGCGTTCCCGTATTTCTCTGATACAGCAATCGCTGTTTTTGAAGAAGAAATAATCACTGCCGCCGGTTTCTTTTCGTTCAGAGCACCAGCAGCCAGTTTATAATATAATCCAGGCAATACCTGTATGGCTTTTTGTTTCAGATCAGCCGCTTCCTCGCCAACCTTATCGGCCGTGCTGACCACATTCTCAAATGCCGCAATGGCAGCGGGCACATCCGTCTGCATGGCCTTAGCTCCTTCATTATAATAGGTTATAACGTCATTTCGTGTCTGAGAATGCACATTTGTACCTATAACAGCAGACAGGGCCAGGAACCCTGCAATCATACCAGTCACTTTATTTTTCATCTTAATTCAGATTATCAGGTTATTAGAAACACATAGAGATTTATTGCCCGTAAATTTAAGAGATAAATTCGATTTTAATAGCCGGGCATGAAATGCGACATTAATTATTTTATTACCGGATATATAGACTCCCCTTTGATTTACCTTGCTCTGAGGTATTGCACAGGCCATTCAATATCCTCTTCCAGCTCCCTTGCAGCCAGCAGCGGGAAATAAGGGTTTCGCAACAACTCACGGCCAAAGAACACGAGGTCGGCCTTCTCTTCCTGAAGGATGGCTTCCGCCTGCCCGGCACTTGATATTAGTCCAACTGCTCCGGTCATTATTCCCGTTTCCTTCAATGCCCGGGAGAATTGAACCTGGTACCCGGGGCTCACCGGTATCCTGGCATTTTGTACATTGCCACCCGAAGAACAATCTATCAGATCAACATTCATCCCTTTCAAAATCATAGCCAGTCTTACGCTTTCTTCTTTTGTCCATCCTCCATCAGTCCAGTCAGTTACAGACAGGCGAACAAATAGCGGATTTTCAGCCGGCCAGACATATTTTACAGATTCAATTACCTGCCGTAATAAACGTGTCCGGTTCTCAAAAGAACCTCCGTATTCGTCCGTGCGGTTGTTACTAAGGGGAGATAAAAATTCATGCAACAGGTAGCCGTGTGCACTGTGGATCTCAATAACCTTGAAACCGGCAATAAGAGCCCGCTCCGCTGCTGCCCTGAAACCGGAGATTACATTGTCTATTCCTGCCTTATTCAATGCAGATGGTGGCGTGTCACTGTCTTTGAACGGGATATCGCCGGGGGCAACGGTTTGCCATCCGTCCTGTTGCAGGTCCAGCTGTTTACCTCCCTCCCACGGCACGGCACAAGAGGCTTTTCTCCCTGCATGGGCAAGCTGAATTCCTGCCTCGGCACCCTGCTGATGGATAAACCTGGTAATCCTGCTGAGTCCGAGAATATGTTCATCACTCCAGATACCTAAATCTCCGGGAGTGATCCGTCCCTCCGGCACAACGGCAGTTGCCTCGGTGATAATCAGTCCGGCACCGCCAACAGCCCTGCTCCCCAGATGAACCACATGCCAGTCATTGACAAATCCGTCTGTTGAAGAATACTGGCACATCGGCGACATGACTATCCTGTTTTTAAGTGTGATACTCTTTATGGTCAGAGATGAAAACAGTTTTGACATAATGATGAATAGTTATAAGGTAAATTTCTTTTCCCAAAGATAATGGTTAATAGATTCCAGATCTTTCAGTGCCGTATTCGGGTTGGGAGGCCGAAATTAATTTAGGGAAATGGACCCTTGATTTTTTGTCAGACAAAACTAACAGGTGCGGCAGGTCAAATTGTTTTCAAAGTTTTATGAGCTTCACGGACCGTTTTCTCCGGTCAGCCTGCCCGATCAGATAGGTACCGCGCGCCAGGCCGCTTATATCAACTGTTATTTTTCCCTGGTCCGGATTAATCGTTGCAACGATTCTGCCGGCCAGATCTGAGATATACAGATTATTGCCTGAATTGTTCTCTTCCGCCGCAATCGTTATTGATGTATGTGCGGGGTTCGGATATACAGAAAAACCCGGAGGCAGGCTTCTGTCTTCTATGCCGGTTATGTTCTGGACTACTATTGTTCCTTTCATCCCGGATGAGACGTGCGACTGGCATACATAATAATGAGTGCCTACTGTGAGGAAAGAGGCTGATACAGTCCCTCCCCCAAACGCGACCTCAAATCCGCCTGAAAGAGCTGTGCTCCCATTGGCATTCCATGTTGCCTGGCTTACTTCAACAGCATTATGGGCGCTTTCAAGATTGAAAATTATATCATCGCCCACTGTTATCGTTAAAGTGGCCGGACTAAATGAACTTCCGGAACTCGATATTGTCCGGGTGGCAGGAAAAACGACCGCGGTGGTCAGTGCCAGCACCAGTAAAGTGACAATTGCTTTCATACTATCTTCTATCTACTTTACCCTTACTCTCTTAAGATGTCAAAGACTTCAGAATAAATAACAAACAAAGGACAGATTTGTTCTCTGATTCATTTACATCTTCCGACGTTGACAACGGGCAGGATGATGGTAACTGTGATAAGTATTCCACCGGACCAGACAGACTGACTAACACCTTCTGTTGCCGTCTGTTTCCTCGAAATAGATTTTATAAATCTGATTGTCGTTCAGTGTGATCTCCGCTCCCAGTGGCGAATAAGCCGGAGTGACATCCATGATCCTTAAAGCGCTTATGGGTGACAACTCCCCGGGGGTCCATTCTGTATCGTCAGTTTTATGCAGCAGGACTGATATCATCAATTCCATGGCAGGATTTTTTGAAGTTCGTTTTCTGAAGGCATAGATGACAGTGCTTTCATCTGCCTCCGCGTTCCGGTTGGTGTGGATGACAGAGCTGAGCCCGTCCCACCCGTTATAGGTTATCATAGCTATACGCCTGCCTTTGATCGATGCAGTAATGACTTTCCTGGCGCCTTTCTCAAAATATTTTACAACAGGTTTTACACCTTTGATATGAGGAACGCCAAAATGCCCGAAAGTCAATTCATGTTCAAAAGCCAGTCGTGCCCGGTCTACCCTTATCACTCCTCCCGGAATAATAATGTCAGCAAGGTCGATTATATACCCCACGCCGTTATTGGGAGGCCTTCTCATCAGCGCCTGCCTGTAGATCACACCATCTTTTATGCCGTTATATACCATGCTTTGAGAGGTGGAAAATACCTGGTTTTTATCCGCACTGTTATTGATTGTTGCCCCGGTCAGGTAAAAGTTGATGTCATCACCCCTGACATCACGAGGATCAAGGCTACGGAAACTGTATTCCATCGATGTGCCTCCCTGAGGATTATGATCCTCCCATGGGAAATGAGTGTTATAGATCAGTTTGGAATAATTCGGATCATCGTAATACACTTTCCCGGGAATTATTTCAGACGTGCCTGTCTTTCCGTGATTGACCAGTACCAGTCCCGGGTTATCAAGTACGGTTACCCTTGAACCGGTACCCAGGCCATCCCAAAATCCTTCATTTTCTGTGGCCGACCAGAACGGAGAATCATCAGGCAGCGTAAGGCATATGAAAGGCAGGAACATCAGGAACGGGCTGGCAGGACAGCTGTAGTTCTGGATCATATATTCCTTGTGTCCGTAAAATCCCAGGCTTGGTATTTCATTATCATAGAATTCTTCGCGGGTCACGAACTGAAGCAGTGACCCCGAACAGAGCCGCCGCGCAAAACCGGGATCCAGAAGATTAACGTCTTTAAGCATGAATGCAACCGGGAATGCGCCTGAGACCCAGGTCCTGTAACAGATACTCCTCGACCACATGTTAATATATCCATCACGGCCAAAGAACCCGGTTATGGACTCCATCAGTTTTTGAGCCGATTTTTCAATTATACCGGCAATTTCGGGATAATGCTCATCTCCGAACGCCCTGTTCCAGATGGTTGTATATACAATAAACAGGCTGATTGAGTAATAGTTATAGGTTTGTTCGAGGTACCAGCCGTTCCCCGAATGATAGGAGGCCACCCATAAAAGATGACTTTTCAGCAGCTCATCGTCAATCTCATATCCGTATTTCTTAAGAAACGACAGGGTAATGATGTTAAAGATCCTCCAGTTGTTCTGCGTGGTCCGATGATGGCCCCATTTCGAAATTGTCACGGCCATCTCATTCTTTTCTTTTTCAGAATAAGTATCCCAGAGCGTTTCGGGCATTAACAGCAGGGTCTTGAACAACCCGCCGAACTCACACGTGAACTGGTATGTCGAATCGGGCAGTTCCTCCGGCAGGGGAATGGAATTCGGATGACCGGGGTAAGGGTATTATAGAGATGGAGATGGTAATAATCCCTCAGTTTAATGTTCCCGATCTTTGTCTCAGGATCAACGTGAATCAACGGTCCGGCCAGGGTGAATGTCCGCTCCAGGGCTTCGAACTCCAGCGACCGGTAGCGCCATGCCGGCGCATCCGGCTGCGGGTATGTCTTACCCGGAACCCGCGGAAAGGTAATCGGGTCTTCCATGGACCGGACATGACTGAATGCCCGTTCAAGGATGTATTTGGCGCAAGCGATGTAATGCTCTTTCGTCATCCCGGTAAAAGGACTCCTGGCAAAGTCGGGATTTTCAACCTCAAAAATTCTCTTCATTGCATTTGTGTAAATCAGTAAACAGGTGAAACCCATTTTTCGGCCGGTTCATATTTGCTCACCGCACTCCAGCGAATGCCGCGTTTAATAATTTCGAGAGCCTCGGGTACCTGCATGTCTGCCGCAACATGCCCCAGAGAGGTATAAAAGACACGACCCTTCCCGTACATCTTCTTCCATGCCACCGGTATGATGCAGCCAGCTGCCCAAAAATCATGTTCGCCTGAGAATGTGGTAGTCGCCAGTACCTTCACGTTCGGGTCAATGTGCATATAATACTGTTCGCTGTGCATTTTAAAATCAGATATCCCTTTGGTGACCGGATCATCTGTATCAGAAATATTAACGGTATAATCTATAACGCCACCCGGATGAGCCACCCATTGTCCTCCCACCATATACTGGTAAGAAGGGTTGTTTCTGAACGAGTTGGCCAGTCCGCCGTGCCAGCCGGCAATGCCTGTTCCGTTTCTGACAGCCTCCAGGAGGCCTTCTTCCTGTGCGGTTGTTATCTCCGACATTGTGAAGACCTGGATCACCAGGTCAACGGTTTTCATATACTCCTTATCAGTATATTTTTCCAGCGAGGAACAGGTATCAGCCACTGCGCCCTCAGACAGTAGCCACGGGTAAAGTATACCGACGAATTTGACCGGTTCATGGCCTTCCCAGCCTCCGTATACGATGAGTATTTTCTTGCCCTTCAGGCCGGGACCGGAACTCTTCTCCGAATATGTAAAAGAGAAAAGGAGCATAACAAGCGCAAGTGCAGCAGTTTTCATTGGCGTATAATATCATTTATTCTGTTTTTAAAATTATACCTTTATTATAAAATTCAGCGATATGATACAAAAAAGAATAACTCTTTCGAGGAGGCAGTTCGTAGGAGCCTCGGCGATCGGTTTTGCCGGCGCTATGATAATTCCTTCAGTGGGCCGCGCAAGTTCAAAGACATCAGCCGGAAAAGATGCCGGTCTTATCAGGCTTGGATTCATCGGACTTGGCCGGCAGGCTATGTACCTGATGGATGGATTTATAAAGATCCCGGGTGTTGAGGTGCTGGCAGGATGCGATGTTTACGGGATCAAGCGGACCCGCTTCGAAAACCGGGTTAACAAGTTTTATTCTAAAGCAGGCAAAAAGATTAAAACGGTAACCTGTGAAAAATACGATGACCTGTTAAAGAGAACGGATATAGACGCAGTTGTGATTGCCGTACCCGATCATGCTCATGCCATGATTGCCATTGCGGCATTAAAAGCCGGGAAGGATGTTTACCTTGAAAAACCATTGACCTTCACAATATTCGAAGGGCAGCAACTCAGGAAGACAGTCCGGGAGACAGGCAGGATCCTTGGCGTCGGCAGCCAGCAGCGGTCCGATCCTAATTTCCAGCATGCGGTAAAAATGGTTCAGACCGGTGCCATAGGAACAATTTCAAATGTAAATGCCTATGTAGGCCCTCCGCCCGTGCCGTACAATCTCCCGGCAGAGCCTGTGCCTGCTGACCTGAACTGGGACATGTGGCTTGGTCCGCTGCCAGGCAATATTCACTTCAACAAGGAACTTAATCCCCCTATTACGCTCAAACCTCCGAAAGACGAAGAATACTGGGCCGGATGGAGATGGTATAAAGAGACGGGCGGCGGATATACAACCGACTGGGGAGCACATATGTTCGATATTGCACAGTGGGGCCTCGGCATGGACCGAAGCGGGCCGGTTGAAATATCACCCATCGGTGACGGATCAGAGTACATAAAATGGAAATATGCCAGCGGCACAGAGATGACATCCGAACCTTTTAATGAAAAGAAAACCAGGGGAGTCAAATTCCGGGGTGATAAGGGATGGATAGAGATCTCAAGGGAACACTTCCTCGCTTCAGATCCTGCCTTGAATCCTCCTCCTGCTGCCAGTGCAGATAAAGGTCCGTATGAAACGAAAATACCTCACCAGCTGAATTTCATCGAGGCAGTACGGAACAGGACTGATCCTGTCGTTCCGGTGGAGATTGGGCACAGTAGTTGTACCGTGTGTACGCTTGGTAATATAGCCGTGGCGCTAAAGAAAACCATCAGGTGGGACCCGGCCACAGAGGCTTTCGCTGACGATGCAGGCGGCGCGGCGACCCGTATGCTTCACTACAGCTACCGCGAGCCCTGGAAGCTGATATAATACAGCACCGGTTATAAACACATGATCACTGTTACTCCACGGCTTCAACGATACCCTTAAGGAACGACTGCCAGTCAATGGTGCCCCTTGGCGAGCATCCGGTACGCACAATTACCAGCTCCTTCGAAGGCAGAATGAAGATACGCTGGCCATCATAGCCATCACAATAATAGAGGTCGTCAGGCATACCCGGGAATTCACCGTTCCTGTTCAACCAGAAAAGAGCACCGTACTCTCCTCCTGATCCTTTAGCCGGAGTGGTGGTATAGGTTACCCAGTTCTCAGGAAAGATCTGTTCTCCGAGCCAGTTACCGTTGTGCAGGTAAAGCAGTCCGAAGCGGGCATAATCGCGCATGGTGGCATACAGATATGATGATCCCACGAAGGTACCTGAGGCATCAACTTCCCACACCACGCTTCGCATACCAGCCTTATTGAATATCGCCTTGCGCGGATAGGAAAGGTAATCCTCGTGGCTGCTGAATGCAGTGCGTAAATAATCCTGTATAATATTACTCGAGCCCGAAGAATATGACCATACTGAATCAGGTCTGAAAAGCAGCTTTTTTGATGTGGCATAGTCACCCATGTCGCCGTTCTTCAGCAGCATTGTTGTGGTGTTTGTAAGCCTCATCTTATAGTAAGCTTCACTGAACTCAAGCCCGCTGGTCATATGCAGGAGATTGTCAAGAGTAATGTTCTTCCTGTCATCCATTGCCCATTCCTTGATATTCATCGGCGCATCGATGTCAATAAGACCGTCCCTGACCATTGCCCCGACCATTGCATTTGTGAAGCTCTTGGCCATTGACCAGCTCAGAAAAAGGTTTTCAGGATTGAGATCGCTGCGGAACCGTTCGGCAACTATCTGATCTTTATAAACAACGGTGACGGCAAAGGTCCCTTTGTAGGTAACTGTGTCTTCAAACACCGTGTCAAGCATATCACTGAGCTTCTGCAGGTTTATACCTGCCGGAATTGTGTCCGCAAGAAGGTCACCTGCCGGCCAGGGAATAGTATCCGGGTTATCTTCCGGAAGTGACATCCCGGGGTAATCCATACTCAAAACATCTTTAGCCGGGAAATCCCTGACCAGGGTACACCCCAGTCCCTCATTATAAACCGCCTCAGACTTCCAAATACCCAGTAATTTACTGGTCACAATTCCCTTGTCAAAATCAACGGTATTTTTAGTGTACATAACAGGGAAAAAGTTGATGTCTTCTCTTTCAATACTCTCCTGTGTCCGTCCGGCAACAAAGACACCTGACGCGATATTCTTGGCAGCAAAACCGGTAATGCCCGGTGAAAGATAAGTGATGTAAAGCATTGCGAAGCAAAGAAGTATAATAAGGAAAATCACCAGGGAAAGAAGTACTCGTTTTTTCATAGCTTATGATTTGTCTGTTGCAAATTACCTATTTATCTGATACTGACAATTAATTTTTTCTGACAGGTTCGGCATTATGTTTAACCGCAGGAAAGGCATCAGGAAGTTGAAGTGATTGCTCTCTTACGGGTTTTAAGAGTTCTATGAATATAATCTCGATTACAGGATTCTCCAGCCGTTTTTACGTGAGATGCGGGAAAGTCTTCTGTCGGGCTTGACACATACCGGATGTCCAACAACTTCCAGCGCCTGTAAATCAGAGATTGAATCACCGTAGTAATATGTTCCATTGAGACTATAATTTCTCATTTCACAATATTGTATGAGACGTATTCTTTTCTCATCCTCAAAACAAAATTTATTTTCAGGCAATCCCGTAAAAACGCCATCCGCAACTTCCATTACCGTACATACTATGTTGTCAGCACCGATATAAGAACCTAACGGTCTGCATATCTGAATAATGGCCGAAGAGAGAATGACTATCTCCGCATTGTTTTCCCTGTGAAATTTGATTTCAGAATATATCTCAGGTCGTATGGCATCAACAAGATGCTTAGTTACAACATGTTCCGACAGAACATTCATTTCATCAGGGGACATTCCCTTCAGCCACCTTCCCATCCCTGAAACAATAATGGAAGTATCCCTCAGGTGAAATTTGTACAACCATGATAAATAGATTGCATTCAGAAGATCTGAAGTACTCATTAATCCTCTCTTATAAGCCTCACGGACCAACACTGATCCGCTATTGATGCTTAAGAGAGTTTTGTCAAGATCAAAAAATGCCGCATACCTTTCAGGCGTTGGTTCCATAATGGCCAGGATTGTCAGGTACCTGTACCGATACCAATGAAGACTCAATAATGTTTTTAATAATACTGATTATTTCAGCGTCATCTTTGTCAATCAAATATTCCCTTGAAAGAGGTTCATGAATGAACACGCTGATCCTTGAGCCGAAGTTTATATAGAACCTGTTCTTGGGTTTCAGTACAAAAAATCCATTTAGTGTCACAGGTAAAATATTAATTTCCGATGCTCTGAGCACCTGGATGAATCCCCTGTAGAAATCGCTTATCTTACCATCCGGCGTCCTTGTCCCCTCGGGAAATATGGCAATTGTATGACCTTCTGATTTCTCAATCAGCCTGTCTATCATCTCTTTGGTGTTTGCAATACTTGCTCTTTTCATTGGAACATAATCCGTCATTTTCAGGACCTGGCTGAAAACCGGAATCTTTAAAAGACGTTCATGCCCGAACCATGAAACTCCGGGGAAAAATGAGATAATTGCCATAATATCGAAAAGGCTCGAGTGATTTGCAACCAGGATATATTTCCCTGCCTTCTTTATATTCTCCTTACCCTCTATATGCAGGTTTTTACCTATAATCAGAAATGCTGATTTTGCCCAGAATTGCATTACCATGCGTACTGCCCTCTTCAGTCTTAAAAGGGCCAGCGGAATCAGAATAATGACAATTATTCCTGTAAACACATAAAGGATACCAAAGGCTAAAACAGTCAGTATAGTGTATGCCCGGATTTTCCACATATAAATCAGCTATATGAGATTAAGTCAATCATCATAAACAGGAAGAATTCCCCCGCCCGTAACACCATCAAAATTTTCCGGAAATGTACTGCTTTTTCCAATTGACTTTATCAGGATGCCGTATTTTATGGGAAAGCCAGTCCCGTGATGGCGTCAGCAGATATTTCTTTCGGACAGACAAACCAGGAATAAAAGTTATAAATTCGATGGAAAAAAATCCTCAATGGCATTGGGCATCGTTATAAGGCAGATTGGGATACTGGCACTTCTGGTTTTAATCGGACTGGTGGCCTCCCGGGCAAGGGTGATCTCCTCTGAATCAAAGGATTTGCTTGCAAGGGTCATATTTTATATTACCCTGCCTGCAATGTTGCTTACCAACTTCAGCAAATTAACAATCACGCCCGAGCTTCTTTCCAGCAGCCTGCAGGCATTATTGCTGTCACTGTTTGTGCTCCTGTTTATGCTGCTGGCGGGATGGCTGACATCAAAAATGGCCCGATTAAAGAGTGGCCCAGCCTCAATATTCAAACTCCACAGTATGCTTGGCAATGTAATATATCTTGGCCTTCCTTTGATATCATCGCAGTTTGGCCAGGAAGGTCTTCTTTATGGAAGCATTTTTATACTTGTTTCAAATATCCTGATGTGGACTTTAGGTGTTGCCGTCATTACTCCTGGCAAAGCATTCAGTCTCAGGGGAAATATATGGAAGATTTTCAATATCAATACTGTAGCTATAATTATTGGATTCGTACTTTTCCTTCTTTCAGTAAAACTGCCGCCCTTTATACTTGACTCGGTCGGCTCGCTTGGGAGCACAACCACCTATCTGTCAATGATATATATCGGGGCAATGCTTTATTATGCAGACGGCAGGAAAATGCTGAGAAACAGGAATGTATACCTGTTGTCTCTTAACAGACTGCTTGTAGTTCCAATTATTATCATCGGGATATTTGCTTTTTTAAATTACTTTTTTCCCTTCCTGCTTAAGAAAGAAGTCTTATCCGTAATGGTGCTGCAGGCTGCTATGCCATGCATGGTGAATGTAGTGATCATGGTCAACATACTCGGAGAAAATGATGATACTGCGACTGCGAATGTGTTTGTTTCCACTGTCCTGAGCATAATCACTATCCCGCTGATCCTGATAAGCCTGAGGTTAATCAACTGATCATCAGCGTGTATTCTGACTGTATAGGCCACTGGACAAAAAAGTTTCACCGGAAGCAGGCTTAAGTAATATTAAGTACTGATTTATTATAACCTATTTTCGACCGGTGGCAATTGTCTGATTCTTAATTGTCAGATCTGACCCGATATATGCCATAATATCAGGAAAATACAAAGGTGTAATCGGCCCGGTGTTTTTAGAATGAATTTTAAATGCTATTTGATATATAACATTATTCATTATATTCATCCCCGGATTTTTTCAACAGGACTATAATTAAAAACCATAATCATGCTACTCCATCAGCAATTTGTCCGTATGGCAAAAAAGCATGCCAATAAGCTGGCAGTCATTGATAAGACAACCGGGAAGAATGTTACTTATTCAAGGGCTCTTATCGGTGCTCTCATCCTCAGTTCTAAATTCAGCAGGTATGATAAGGGATTCATAGGTATTATGATACCGACTTCGGCTGGTTGTGCACTTGCCACGGTTGGCGCTCTTATGAGTGGCAGAATACCTGTGATGATTAACTATTCAACAGGTGCTGAAGCAAATGCAAAGTATGCACAAAGAAAATGCAAATTCAGAACAATCATTACTTCGAAATCATTACTGGAAAAGATCAACTGTCCTGTAATTGATGGTATGGTACTGATCGAGGATATAATGGCGGGTGTCACAACAGCAGATAAGCTTAAGGCAGCCCTGACGACGAAGCTTCCTGTCAGTATGATCCTGAATGGTATTCAAAAAGGGGACGAAAATGACACAGCGGTAATTTTATTTACCAGCGGAAGTGAAAAAGATCCTAAGGCGGTCCAGCTGACTCACCGTAATATTGCTTCAAATATTGAAAATTTTGGTGGTTATATTAAAATAAATGAATCAGATATTTTACTGGCAAATCTTGTTTTTTACCATGTATTTGGATTGACAGTAAATCTTTGGGTTCCATTCTATTATGGGATGACTATGGTAACTTATGCTAATCCTCTGGACTTTCAAACAATCAGCAATATAGCCCGCACTGAGAAACCAACAATAATGGTTGGTACTCCGAGTTTTTTCTGGGGTTATCTTCAAAAATCCGAGCCCGGCGATTATAAATCTCTCAGGTTAATGGTAGCGGGAGCTGATAAGTGCCCCGATGCCCTCAGGGACGGGTATATGAAAAAGCATGGGGTTACACTTCTTGAGGGTTACGGAGCGACTGAAACATCTCCGGTTATATCTGTCAATTCCCAGGAATTTAACAGGCCTGGCAGTACAGGAAAAGTTATTCCAAATGTTAAGGTCAGGATTGAGAATCTTGAGACCGGGGAAGAGTGTGCGACCGGGCAGGTTGGAAAGGTCCTGGTGAAAGGAGACTCCGTAATGAAAGGCTATTATGATGATCCGGAACTTACAGCTGAGGCCCTGGCTGATGGTTGGTATAATACCGGTGATATGGGATTTTTCGATGAAGATGGTTATCTCTGGCATGCCGGCCGGTTTAAAAGATTTGCAAAGATCGGAGGTGAGATGGTCTCCCTTGTAAAGGTCGAGAACATACTGGAGAAGTATCTTCCTCAGGGAGTATCGTGCTGTGTTGTTGAAGTATCGGATAGAAAAAAGGGATCGGAAATTGTGGCAACAGTATCAGCAGAGGTACACAAGACAGCGATACTCAGGAAGATGTTAAATGAGCTGCCCGTTATTGCACTTCCAAGACAGTTTATAGTCATTGAGGAGTTGCCTATGATGAGCACCGGGAAAATAGATTTCCGCAGGGTTACTAAAATGGTCCAGGATATAATGAGCGCTTCCGGCTCCGTCTTGTAGTATAAGATCCGTCCGGTTTTTCATCCCGGCTGATGATCATGAGCATACCCTCAGCTTTACCGTGGGGCTTTGCAGGAGGTGATCACCCTGCTTTACCCTTTTGTAAAACGAATGACCTGTAAACGAATTCCCGGGCCAGAAAATTCTCATATGTGGCAGTGCCCTTTGCACCGGTGAAGTTCAGAATGCTGTTGCGCAGAACCTTTGGTGCATACCTGTTTACGAGTTTCTCTCTCCTGCCAGAATCTTTTTCGAGAGCGTCAATGACATTATCTGTAATATCTGATTCTTTCAGGACTTCAAACCGGGCGTCCCTGAGCAGGATCTTAACTTCAGCCCATTGATAATGCGACCGGAAGTCCGTAAAGAGAAAATATCCTTCCGGTTTAAGTATCCGGTGAACCTCCCTTAGAAAAGAGCTCATCGAATAATAGCGGTGAGAAGATTCGACGTTCATCACAATGTCGCAGTGCCCATCAGCCAGGGGAAGCTTTGCAGCGTTGCCCACAATATATTTCAGTCTCTCATTGCCAAACCTTCTGTTGGAGAATGCTACAGCGCTCTTTTCTATATCGACACCTGTGGATGAGCTCGGATGGAAGTTTCTGCAGACATAAGCAAGACCGCCGCCACGCCCCGAACCAACTTCGACAATTTTCTTGTCTTTAAGATCCACCATCTCGGCTATATGGTGGTACAACTGTATACAATAACGGTTAACTTCATCATTTCCTTCAAGGTCGATCAGTTTCCCCTGTTCTGTATAACCGTAGTTCATAAAAAGAAGCTGCTGATCCCTGTCAAGTTTGTCAAGATACCAGTATAAACCTCTGTAGCCCCAGGATGGAAACTTTATCATTCTGATAATTATTTTTCTGTTTAGATCAGGCCTGTCCTTTTATCTTTAGCTGAACAAACGAATATTAAAAATTCAAAGTTACAGGAAAAGCCAATATCCCTGACACTGAAAATCAGAATCCTGAAATTGCTATTGCAGCGTCAGCAGTTTTTCCCCGTATTCAGGGTGTCTTTCGGCCGCCATCATTACAATCCGTTTCAGCATCTGGCCGTATGAATAACTGGTCATTTCTGCTGCCAGGGAAAAGCTGGTATCAATGCTGATATCGTTGTTGGGATTGATATCGAGGAGATAGAATTTATTCCCGCGAAGGCGAAAATCGAACCGGGCATAGTCGAGGCACCCGAGTCCTTTCCACGTTGCTAGAACTTTCTTTTCCAGCTTTTTCAGAAGTCTCTCATCAAGGGGAGCGGGTATCAGGGTTTCGATTTTTTCGTAATGTTCTGAGCCGGGGACAAATTTCGAGTCGTAAGTACATAGTTTTTCCCGGGTTTCACTGAATGCCGAAAAATCCATTTCCACCGTGGGTAATATTTCGGGTGGTTCATTGTTCCATACCGACACATGGAATTCACGGCCGTCAATGAAATCCTCGACCATAGCCGGCTGGTTTAATTCATTGTTCACCAGCCGGATTTGTTCCTGCAGGGAAATTGTATCGTATACAACCGATTTTTCGTTGATGGTTAAACTGCAATGGTCGCGTGAAGGTTTTACAATAGCAGGAAAGAGGTTCCAGTCAGCAGCCTCTTCCGGAGAAAGTACTGCTCCGAAAGGAACTCTGATACCAAGCGAACCAAGAACTTCCTTTACCTTTTGCTTATCGCAGCTCAGTTCTATCACCTCCGGCACGTTCCCGGTATATGTGAATCCTTTATCCTTTATAATTTCTAAAACCCTTCTCTCGCTGTTTGGAACACCCGGAATAGTTTCACAGAGGTTAAAAATAATAGTGTCGTCAGGACTGTATCTTTCAAGTATTTTTTCCAGATACGGGCCATTCAGTTCTTCAAGATATGTTTCAACTCCTTCGTCTTTCAGCGATTCAAAAAGTACCTTATTGGAGTTTCGGGTTTCGCTGATTTCGAAACTATCCCAGGCGGGATCAAGATCATATAAAACAAGAACCTTCATTAAATATTATTTGTCACTAAACTAAATTAAATGTTTGAAAAAAATAAGGTATATATCAAAAATTGTAAGACTTAATTTTAACAATGTTATTCACAAAACATATTAAATTGAAAAACCCGTCCTTACCTGACCATCTCAGAATCCGGCTTGATGACGCAAACCTTATATAAATAATACAAATGAGAATTTATTCAGAATTCGGGTGGCCAATTTATCCCGGAAAGTTATACTCAGGATCACAGGCATTCCCGATAAAATAAAGAACTATTTATGATGTAATTATCATGAACAGACGCGATGAAGCAAACATATGGCAGTCTGTTCCTGATATGAAAATATATATATATTTGAACTCATTTGTATTAAAACTTAAAGCAATGAGAATCCTGCAAACCAGGCTTTCAGCTTATGATGCCCCGCAAAAGGTTATGGCAGCCGGCATTTATCCCTACTTCAGGGAAATAGAATCAGACCAGGACACAGTGGTTAAAATCAAAGGAAAGGATGTGTTGATGTTTGGATCGAACAGCTACCTTGGTCTTACCAACCATCCGAAAATCAAGGAAGCTGCAAAAAAAGCAATCGACAAGTACGGAACAGGATGTGCAGGCTCGAGGTTTCTTAACGGAACACTCGATATCCATATCGAACTTGAAAACAGGCTGGCAGAACTTGTTGGCAAAGAAGGAGCCCTGTGCTACAGTACCGGTTTCCAGGTTAATCTTGGCGTTGTTTCTATTCTGACCGGAAGACGTGACCACGTTCTTCTTGACGAACTGGACCATGCTTCGATAATTGAAGGAAGCAGATTATCCTTTTCAAGAGTGCTTAAATTCGCTCATAACAATATGAGCGCCCTTGAGAGTAAATTGAAACATTGTGCTGAAGGGAGTCTTAAACTTATAGTTGTAGACGGAATATTTTCAATGGAAGGGGATATCGTAAAATTACCTGAACTGGTAAACCTTTCTGAAAGATATGATGCAACGATTATGGTTGATGATGCTCATTCAATAGGTGTACTCGGGAAAAATGGATCAGGTACTGCATCACATTTCGGACTAACCGACAAAGTGGACCTGATCATGGGAACATTTTCAAAATCGCTCGCTTCTCTCGGAGGATTTATTGCTGCAGATAAAGAAACCATCAACTATATTAAACACAATTCACGGTCACTTATTTTCAGCGCCAGCATGACCCCTGCATCAGCAGCTTCTGTCCTCGCAGCTATTGATATCATGGTAAGTGAACCGGAAAGAATACGGAATCTATGGGATGTAACCCGGTATGCCCTAGATGGGTTCAAACAAGCCGGCTTTGATACGGGTTTATCGGAAACGCCAATCATCCCCTTATTTATCCGCGATGATTTTAAAGCCCTTACCCTAACCAGGGAACTGCTGGAGGATGGAGTATTTGTCAACCCGGTTGTATCGCCTGCCGTTCCGAAAGAAGACAGTCTTATCAGATACTCACTCATGGCTACGCATACGAAAGAACAGGTTGCAATTTCCATAGAGAAAATTACCAAAGTCTCAAAGAAGCTGGGAATTTTAACCTGATATCAAATGAAAAAGGTTATTCTCATAACCGGAATCTCTTCCGGATTTGGCAAAGAAACAGCCGGCCTTCTTTCAGAACAGGGCCATATCGTATATGGAACCATACGCAGGGATTGCGAGACAAGCAGCAGGATAAATGTTCTCAGACTGGATCTCACAGATCCGCTGTCAATAAAAAAAGCTGTTGAAACCGTTATTCAGAAGGAAGGAAGAATAGATGTTCTGATTAACAACGCGGGTATGCATACCGGTGGACCAATCGAGACGATACCATCAGAATATATTAAACTTCAGATGGATACCAGCTTCTACGGATTGGTGCTGCTTACCAGGGAGGTATTGCCGGTGATGCGGAAACAGGCCAGCGGAATGATAATAAATTTCAGCTCAATTGGCGGACTCATGGGCTTACCCTTCCAGGCATTTTATTCAGCCAGTAAATTTGCCATTGAGGGTTTCAGCGAGGCTCTCCGGATGGAGGTTAAGTCATTTAACATCAGGGTAGTGGTGATTAATCCTGGCGATTTTCATACAAATAACTCAGCTAACCGAAGGCATTATCTTTCTACAACAAATGATTTAGATCCTTACCATGATAATTTTAAAAATGCTCTTGAACAGATAGAAAAGGATGAGGCTAATGGTTGGGAACCTGTCGTTCTTGCCCGTAAACTTTTAAAGATCGTTGAAAGTAAAAAGCCCCGTCAGAAATATATTATCGCATCGTTTGAACAAAAGCTGGCCGTGGTTCTTAAATATATTTTACCAGGTAAGCTGTTCAGGAACATTCTTGAAAATCATTACATGATCAGGTAGGAGTTACTAAAGCGCATCGCAAACGGATATATGAAATTATTTATCGGTTGACATGGAAAAAGTATTCGGATTTTTCTCACCCTTCTTCATCTATATCTTCATATTCATTTTAAATGCACTGCTGCCAGGCGGCTGGGTCACCGGGTATGTGACCAGGACCAACTCCACGGAAAAATTAAAATACAAGCTCAATGGCCTTCCGGTTCTTGCCATAATCCTTTTTACATGGGCAATATTATGCTACACCGGAGTTCTGGACTGGGACTGGCTGTATAAATACAGATGGTATTCACTTGCAGGTGCTGTCACTTTCGGATTGATCTTTTCTTTTGCAATTGTATTGCCCTTCCCGGCCGTTAAAAAATCCTTCCTTGCCGATTTCTACCTGGGCAGACTCGAGAATCCACAGCTTTGGGGAGGAAGGATAGATGCAAAAATGTGGCTTTACCTTATCGGGGCCGTAATGCTTGAGCTTAATGTTCTGAGCTTCGCAGCTTATCATCACCTGACATTTGGCGCCAGCGCATCCCCCGGGGTTTTTATGGCTGCAGCACTTATTTCATTTTTTGTAATTGAGTACCTGTTCTTCGAAGAGGTACATCTGTATACATATGATTTTCTGGCGGAGAGAGTTGGATTCAAACTTGGCTGGGGAGACACCGCCTTTTATCCTTTTTTCTATACTATCCCGCTCTGGGCTACGGTGGATCTTCCTGATCCGCAGACACCCGCTTTCCTGCTGGTCATATACGGATTGATATTCCTTTCGGGGTGGTGCCTGGCCCGGGGAGCAAACATGCAGAAATATACCTTCAAGAAAAATCCGGAAAAACCTTTCCTCGGCATTGTACCCGAGACTATCACTGACGGTAAAAAAAGTTTGCTGGTGAATGGATTCTGGGGATTAAGCAGGCACATCAATTACATGGGCGAAATATTGATGGCTATCGGAATTGTATTGTGCGCAGGATATCCATCATCAATCTGGCCGTGGCTCTATCCTTTATATTATGTTGCCCTCCTGTTCCCCCGACAGGTGGCTGACGGTAAACTTTGCGCACGGAAATACGGTGCACTCTGGGACCAATATGTGAAAAAAGTTCCCTACAGGATCATTCCTTATATCTATTGAAGGGAAATACGCCGGCGGTGAAATCAAAGCCGGTATATTTTTCTGGTTGTGTCTCCCATGATGTTTATTGCTGTTTTCCTCGGAAGTAATCTTTGCATTACAAAACTTGCCAGCTTATTTCCCGTACCTGCAATAAATGAAGGCTTTTTACCTAATCGTTTAAAACACTCTTTCACAACCTCTTCCGGCGACAGCACCCGGGGAGCAAAAAATCCCAATTCCCCGGGATTGGTTAGGAGATAATTCTTTGTAGAAGTAGCGCCGGCACAGCAGGCGATGACATCAACCCCCCTGTTCTTCCATTCGTACCACAGGCTTTCAGCCAGCACACGGTTAAAAGCTTTGGTAGCTGCATATGAAGCCAGATAGCCGCTTCCCTGGAAGCCCGCCAGTGAGGCCATTAATATCAGCGCTCCTTTCCCTTTTTGTAACATATCCTCTCCAAATACCCTCACCATAGTCATGGGTGTGATCATATTGCAGGTAGCAATTGCAATGTTATGTTCCACTGTGTCGCCTTCATATGGTCCGATATGTGAAAGAGCGGCATTGTACACAAGCACATTAATTTCTTTGTTGCTGACGAACTCTTTTATGTACTGTGCCGCGCCTGACTCTGACAGGTCACAGTTCAGGGTCGAGACATTTATATGGTATTTGGTTATTAATGCTGAAGCAAGTTGTTCCAGCGGTTCCCTGCGCCTGGCAATAAGAATAAGATCCATTCCCTCCGCTGCCAGGTAGTTCGAGTAAGCGGCTCCAATGCCTTCTGAAGCCCCAGCAACTATGGCAAGCTTTCCGTATTTTTCTTTAATATGCATATCGGTCTGTATTATATAATCCGGCTGACCTTGGTCAAATGGAGAGGCCATTGATCCTTACCGGCAGAATGTGGTTAATACTCCCGGTTTTTTCACCATAAGACGTGTAATTTATCAGGACAGGCACTTTTTTTGTCGTATTTTAATGGATTGAAGGTAAATATAGTAACAATAGACCTCACTTATAACCTGCACTAACTGCAGATTCTAAAATTCTGGCAAGAGTAAAGGATAATGTGTAATAACTTTACGGTGATTAATTATACTTACCTTGAGTTGACATTTAAACAGACCGGCGGTCATTGTTAAAAAGAGACAAAGACAATTATAAGACTTAAACGAAAGAGATTATGCTGGAAAAGAAATTGTACGCAAACGGGCAGAAAATCCACGAACTTACCGGCGACAGACTCACTTATTTTTTCAAGAACGGAAAAATCAAGGCTGAAGGCCAATATGTGGATGAAAAAATGGAAGGAGAATGGATGTTTTACAGAGAAACCGGACAACTATGGGTAGTGGGTAACTTCAAAGACAATAAGAAGCACGGTTCATGGATACGTTATGATAAAAACGGACAGACAGAGTATAATGAGCACTTTGAAAATAACAAGGTAATCAAACAGAAAAAGGTTTAATAATTAGAATTAAAAACTCTTGTAAGGTTAAACCCAAAGTAAATGTGACCTTCAGACCAGCTTCCGGCTGTGTTGGCCAGGATTTCCTTTTCGTTGGTACCCTGGCTATTGCTGAAAATCAACTGAAACTGGTGCCCGCCTGTATCTATGTCCAGCCCCACTGTAAAAGGATTTGTTATTGTAAAATCCGCATTGGTTATGACAGGAATATATTCGGCGAACAGCCCGAACATTTCACTTATTCTTACCCTGGCGTCAAGATCAACAGCAAAAAGATCCAGAGGACCCAGGGGGCCATCTGTCCTGGGCTCATAAACGGAATGTACCCATAAAGGAGAAACCTGGAATGATAAAATTCCCTGGTTCCCGGCAATGAAAAGCTGATTCACAAAGCTCAGGCGTGAGCCAAATGAATCATGTCCTGTCCAGAGATCGTTTTGAGATGTGTTTTCCAGAAACGAAACATACCAGGATAATGATACCGGTATATTGCTTGCATTTTGTTTAAGCATTACAGCTTTAAATCCAAGATCATAAGTTTGTACAGACATACTTCTGCCAATACTTGCTGACAGCCAGTTTAATATCCCGTATTCAAATCCTAACCTGGTTGATGCATAGTCCAGTCCAAAAAAATTGTTTACGTCGCCTGAAATTTCCCCGAAGCGATGCTGGACGACAAGGTGAAACTCACCTTTAGGCGCTGCCATCACTGATTGTGCAAGTCCAATCCGTGATGTGCTGAAAGTCTCGTCATAGGACCCCCCTTTAAAGACTGAACCGGCTTTTTCCGGTTCCTGGCATTCAGCCTTATAGGAGAATAAAAAAATCAAAGCAACGGCAATCAGGAATTTTGTCAGTTTAAACCAGAGTGTTTCCTTCCGGTAATTATGAGTTCTCATAGCCTGAGGATTTAATTAATACTCCCAGAACTGTCAGACCAGATATGAATACCGGCGATGATAATCAATTGTTAAATCAAAAACCGGTACCTGACTGGTTTCAAATCAAATTTATTAAATAAATCCGGCATGAATGTTCATTTCATAAGCAGGAATCAGGGATAACTCCCGTTAATTAACCACAACTGATCCGGTCATCGTCGGATGTAATGTGCATTTATATCCAAATGTACCTGGTGTACTGAATAATTGGCTGAAAGTTTTATTTGGATTGATAGGACCGCTACTGAATAATCCGGCAGTATTACTGGTAACATTATGAACTACTCCGTCCTTGTTTGTCCAGGTAATTGTGGTACCGGCGCTAACAGTAATCGTTGAGGGGGTAAAAGCCATCCCCTGCATGAAGACCTCATTTGCGCCAGGAAGATCTGACGATTTTGAACAGCTGTTTGTAATGATGAGTACCGAGAAAAGCAAGGCAAAACCCGTTAAAATCCTTCTTTTTGACTCAATTACTTTGTTCATAATATTTTGTTTTAGGTTAATAAAACATAATAAACCGTCTTTAGTTCATCATGGAACGGTTAAAGTTTTCTTAATGAACATGTTCTCATTAAAACCGGCCAAATAGGGGCAACTAAACCGGTTGTTGCAGTTGAGGGACCAGATGAATTATCAAAAGGATTGCTTTTGTACCTCCTCTGCAATACATCGATCAGAGCTATTGATCAATTCAGACTACCACCGGATCATTACAGAGAGACAACCCTCATAATGATATCAACCAGCCAGCCAGGATAAACACCCAATATTAATATTCCTGAAGCAATCAGTGAAAGTGTAATGCTTCCGGCTATAGAAATGGCCGGCAATCTGGTTTCATTTGCTGCTGAAAACAAAGCGGTAATAACTCTCAGGTAATAGTATAAACCTATTACACTGTTGATGATCAGGGAGACAACAAGCAACATAAGGCCTGCTTTCATCCCTTCAAAAATGACATAGAATTTCGCCATGAATCCGGCTGTAATCGGTATTCCTGCCAGCGACAGTAAAGAAAGAGTGAATATAATTGCTATCCATGGCCGCTTCCAGAAAAGACCTTTATAATCTTCGATTTTTTCAGCTTCATATTTAGACGTCGAAAGAAGTGATATAACTCCGAAAGCTCCGGTTGTGGAGGCAAAATATGATATAAGATAAAAGATTGACGCCTGTATACCGTTGTTTGTTCCTGTCAGCAGTATGATTACCAGATATCCCATATTTGCAATCGACGAATATGCCAGCAGTCTTTTTATATTTTGCTGCCTTATTGCAAGCAGGTTACCAATGAACATTGACAGAACCGCCATCCCTGAAATTACAATGAAAACAGCATGGTTGTCATATCCCCGGATATTGAAAAAGAATCTTATCAGGACTGCCATTACAGCACCTTTGGAAACTGTGGCAATATATGCTGTAACCGGTGCAGGCGCTCCCTGATAGACATCCGGAGTCCACATGTGGAAAGGAACAAGTGCCAGTTTAAAGCCTATACCAACCATTATCATTGCAAACCCTGAAATAACCAGTGGGGACAACTTATTATTTTCACCAATGGCTGAAACTATTTCATTGAATTGCATTGTACCGAATGCAGTATAGATCAATGCCATTCCAAACAATAAAAATGATGAAGACACCGAGGCCAGAATAAGGTATTTTATCCCCGCTTCGATTGAACTGCCTTTCGACCTCTGGAAAGCTATCAGTATATACAGGGATATACTTAATGTTTCAATACCCAGAAAAAGCAAAATGAAATGACCCGAAACAGCTAATAACGATGCTCCAAGTGTTGATGTAAACAGTATAATATAATATTCTTCCCTGACCCCTTCAAGTTGTTTAATATAATCATGTGAAAGCAAAGCCACAAGCAATGCTGAAAGTGTAATTATCCCAAGAAAAAAGAGACTGTATATATCGATGATGAACAAAGGTTCAATCAAATGCGGTACTGCATGAACAATGAAGAAGATTGACGCAAAAGAAGCCAAAAATGAGAAAATGGAAAACCAGTAAATAACTTCATAATTTCTTAAAACAGAAATTACTATCATTATAATTACAGGAGCTATTGCGATTATAAGAAGCGGCGCTAAACATAAAAAATCTGTTACGGTCATCTGTTTTTGCTTAATATATTATTCCGGTTTCTGAAATAAGAATATGCTCTTCTCTATAGTTTCATTTTTGCTGATACCTTGATCCTGAATGGTTTTTTCTTCTTGAGTGTTCAGGGTTTTTAGCAAGGCAGGCCTTGCAATATTAAAGACAGGCCGCGGAAAAAGCCCAAGGGCGACAATTACTATAACCAGTAAAGCAGTAACTGTTTTCTCACGTATATTAAGATCATTCATCTCCCATTCCTGGTTCTTATTTCCGAAAAACACCTTTTGCACGATCCGGAGAGAATATATTGCTGCGGCAATCAGTCCCAGGCTTGCCAGGCATGACATTAATATGCTCGTTTTAAAGGCTCCGATAAGGATAAGAAATTCAGCAATAAAATTTCCCAGACCGGGGAGCCCGAGTGAAGCCATTGAAAATATTAACCCGACAGAGCCCATAACAGGAGCTTTTTCCACAGTCCTCCCATCCTGTTTAGATCTCTGGTGTGAATGCGTTCATAAAGCTGCCCTGCAAGGATAAATAAAGCGCCTGTGCTGATCCCATGAGCTATCATTTGCATTATGACTCCCTGGTAAGCAATCTCATTGAATGAAAAAACACCAAGTATTACAAATCCCATGTGGCTTACACTTGTGTATGCAACAAGTCGTTTCAGATCAGTCTGTGCAAACGCAAGCTTAGCGCCATATAAAATACCAACAACACCCAGCAGCATTCCAATGGGCGAAAAAGTTAATGATGCTGATGGAAATAATGGAACAATAAACCGCAGCAATCCGTAGGCTCCTGTTTTTAAAAGCAATGCCGCGAGAATGAGGCTTCCTGCGGTAGGGGCTTCGGTATGAGCATCAGGCAACCAGTTATGCAACGGCACTACCGGAAGCTTTACCAGAAATGCAGCCAGAAATCCGCCCATTATTAACAATCCGGTTGAGGCTGGCATCTCCGTGCCAAGTAATTGCATATAGTCAAACGAATATGTGCCGGTAGAGTGCCCATGAACAAAATATAATCCGAGAATTGAGAGTAACATTAGCAGGCCGCTTGCCTGCGTATAAAGAAAGAATTTGTTGGAAGCCGGGGTCCTGTTTTCATGTCCCCAGATACCAATCAGAAAATACATCGGCACCAGCATCAGCTCCCAGAAGAAGTAAAACAGGAAGAGGTCAAGTGAAAGAAATACGCCAGCAATACCTGCTAATATCAGGAGCAGATTGAAATGAAAGAAACCGACTTTCGAATTAATCTCTTTCCACGAAATCATAACCGAAATGATGCCTAGAAAGAAAGTCAATATGAGCAATAACAGACTAAGTCCGTCAAGGGCAAGATGGAGGCTTATTCCGAATTCAGGAATCCAGTCAAGTTTAAAATCAATAATCCATTTATTGTCTGGTGAACCTTGCTGTGATGCATAGATAATTATCAAAATAAGGTCAAGGCTGATCGCGGCAAGTGAAATTATCCTGGACCAGACAGGATACCTTATGCCTGCAATCCATGCAAGGAATGCTCCTGCGAGTAAAATTGTTATGAGATAAACGAGTATCATCTAAAGATCATATAGGTTAATATCAAGGCAATACCAATTGTGAATGACATTAAGTACCATCTAAGTTTACCGTTTTGGGTAATGGTGAGCAACCTGTTGGTTAAAAGAGTCAGCCTTGAAACACCAATACTCAGCCAGTCAAAAATGTCATCTTTATCTATCATGGCCAGCCAGACAACAGGTTTCACGAAAAGTATATCATACAATCTGTCAAAACCCCACCCCTTTTCAAAGAATTTATTTATACTGCTATGGTTTACCGATCCGGACAATCCGGGTTTCCTGAAGTAAATTAAATAAGCAATATAAATTCCTGCCAGGGCTATTATGGCTGAAAGTAACTGCAGCAGTATTTCATGATTTCCTGTCTCTTTAACAATAACCGGAGGCAATGTGTAGTCAACCAGGCTGGAGAACAGGTGAATGTTGCCAATTGATTCCGGCAATTCAACAAATCCTCCTATTACTGATAATACTGCAAGTATGATTAACGGAACTGTAATTAGTTTGCCTGGAATCAATGTTGGCTGAGTTTTGCCTTCGCCAAAAAAAACTATGAATATCATTCGAAAAGAATAAATCGCTGTCAGAAAGGCTCCTGCAATTCCTGCAATCCATAGAAATGTACTTCCGCTCTCCGATGAAAATGAATACCACAAGATCTGGTCCTTGCTATAAAAGCCTGCCGTCACAAGGGGAAGCGCAGAGAGGGAGGCAGAGCCAATAAGGAAGGTCAGAAAGACTACCGGCATCTTTTTTCTCAGTCCGCCCATCCTGAAGATGTCGTGTTCTTCATTCAATGCCAGTATTACCGCACCTGCACCAAGGAAAAGAAGGGCTTTAAAAAATGCATGTATCATGAAATGAAAGACCGCGGCAGACCAGGCACCAACGCCAAGAGCCAGAAACATATAGCCAATCTGGCTTATGGTGGAATAGGCAAGAATTCTCTTAAGGTCGTGCTGTGCCAGTGCACTGGAACCGGCAATAAGCAGGGTCAGCGCACCAATAACAGCTATTGCGGACTGAACAATTGGAGCAAGGTTGAAAAGAACGTGTGTACGGGCAATAAGATAAACGCCGGCCGTGACCATAGTGGCTGCATGTATCAATGCACTGACAGGCGATGGCCCGGCCATGGCATCAGGCAACCAGGTCTGTAAAGGCAGCTGGGCTGACTTCCCCAATGCCCCTCCCAGCAATAACGCTGCTGTTAAAACTGCAATTGACGAACCGGGGGCCCACTTTCCCGGGATCTGCTGCATAAGATCATTTATATTGAATGTCCCGAAATTCAGAAACAGAATAAAGATGCCTATGATCATTGCAGTGTCACCTATACGCGTGACAATGAAGGCTTTTCTTGCAGCATAACCGTTTTCAGGTTTCTTATACCAGAAACCGATCAACAGGTAACTGCATAATCCGACGCCTTCCCATCCAAGGTACAGGAGCAAAATATTATCAGCCAGGACAAGTATCAGCATTGATCCGACAAAAAGATTCATGTAGGCAAAAAACCTCGGGAATCCTTCATCCTTCTTCATGAACTCTACCGAGTACAGATGGATCAGAAAACCGACAAAGGTGATGACAAAACAGAAAACCAGCGAAAGTGCATCGAGAGTGAAGGATATATCTGCCTTTAGATTCCCGGCATTGATCCATTCCCAGACAATAATAGAATATGATCTGACCTCAGGCAATGATTTCAGAAAACCGGCTCCGACAATTAAAGTGAACAGAGCGGTGACGCCAACCGAACAGGCACCGATAAGTCCTGTTGCTTTCCTGGTAAGCTTTTTCCCGAAAAGAGCCAGAACCAGAAAACCCAGGAGGGGTATAGCAGGTATGAGCGCTATAAGGGTTGTCATCGGTTATTTAAGAATTATTGTCCTTTAGTGTATTTACGGAATCTGCGTCAAGTGTTTTATAGTGATGATAAACCTGAAGTAATAATGCCAGGCCGATTGCAACCTCAACTGCTGTAACTGCGAGGATAAAAATAAACATGACCTGGCCGTCGGGTTGTTTCCAGTGAGTACCTGCAATTACAAACACCAGCCCTGCACTGTTGAACATGACCTCGATTGACAAAAGCATGAAGATCATGTTCCTGCGTACGAGTAACCCAATCAATCCCAGCAGAAAGAGTATCCCTGCAAACAATATCTGAGTTTCAACCGGTACCGTCAGCATATTTCTATTTTTTTTCCAGAAAACGATGTGTCACTTTTTTCTTCTGACTGCCTAAATGATATGCTCCGATCACTCCTGCCATTAAAAGAACAGCAGCAATTTCAACAGCCAGAATGTAAGTTGAGAATAATGAGATCCCCACTTGTTTGGGCAATACAACCTGTGCGTCAGGTATTACTGTCTGCATATTTTTTAATGCAAGGATCAGGTCAGCAAGGAGAATCGCAGCTAACACAGATGGGACTATCCACATACCGGGATTAAGCCATCTTTTTTCTGTTTTTCTCTCAATTCCAACATTAAGCATCATGGTCACAAAAATGAACAGAACCATGATTGCCCCGGCATAGATTATTACTTCCAGGGCAGCAATAAATGGAGCATCCAGCAAATAGAAAATGACTGATACAGCCAGCAGTGACAGAATAAGGTAAAGCAAAGCGTGAATTGCATTCCTCCTCGAAATGGCCATTATTGTTGAAATCAGTGCAACCCCGGCAGCTATATAGAAGAATAGATCCATCTTTCTGAATTATTAAGGCATAAGCTCTTTCACGTCAACAGGTAATTCTTCATTCTCTCCTTTTCCTTTCTCTTTTACCCCCATGTCTACCCCGGCATTTTTATAAAAATTATAACCCGGATATTTTCCTTCACCGCTGATCAGCAGATGTTTCTTTTCGTAGACCATATTCTGTCTGTCATATTCAGCAAGTTCAAAATCCGGAATCAGCTGAATTGCATAAGTAGGGCAGGCTTCTTCACAGAATCCGCAAAAAATACATCTCGAAAAATTGATCCTGAAAAATTCGGGATATCTTCTCCCTGATTCATCTTCGGTGGCCTGGAGCGAGATACAATCGACAGGACAAGCGGCGGCACAGAGGTAACAGGCTACGCATCTTTCATTCTTTTCACTGTCGCGTGTCAGAACAATTCTTCCTCTGTACCGTGGCGGCAGATAGGGCATTACTTCAGGATATTCAACAGTTTCCGTCTTGTGAAAAACATGAAGAAAAGTCAACCATATGCTGCGGAGAATACTTATCATACCATGAGCTATATATAATTTTCCGATTTCATTTTAAGAACAAAAGCACTGCTGATGTAATCAGAAGGTTAACCAATGCCAGAGGCAACAATACTTTCCACCCGAGTTTCATTAACTGGTCATATCTGGGTCTGGGTAATGAAGCCCTGAGCAGAATGAAAATACCGATGAAAATGAATGTCTTTAATAAAAACCAGAAAACCGGAGGAAGAAATGAAGGCCCCAGCCAACCGCCAAAAAATATCGTTGCGATTAGTGCAGATATCAGGGTAATTCCAAGATATTCACCCACAAAAAACATCCCGAACTTCATGCCGGAATATTCCGAATGATAGCCGGCAACAAGCTCACCTTCAGCTTCAGGGATATCGAAGGGAAGTCTGTGTGTTTCCGCTATCCCGGCAATGAAAAAGACCAGAAAAGCGAAAAACTGAGGTATGATGAACCAGCCGTCTTTCTGCGCTTCCACTATTGTGCGGAGACTAAAACTATCGGCCATCATCACTACTCCCATAAGAGACAATCCCATGAATACTTCATACGTAAGCATCTGGGCAGAAGCTCTCATAGCTCCTATTAATGCGTATTTGTTATTTGACGCCCATCCCCCGAGAACAATGCTGTAGACGCCCAGTGACGAGTTCCCGAGGAAAAACAATATTCCGATATTGGAATCAAAAACATAAAAATCCGGACCAAAAGGTACTACCGCAAAGGTCAAAAGAATGGTAATCATTAGAATGCCCGGAGCCATGACAAATACCGGTCTGTCCGAAAACGGGGGAACCCAGTCTTCTTTAAATAACAGTTTTATTGTATCGGCAATTACCTGGGCAAGGCCAAACGGGCCTACCCGGTTTGGCCCGAGCCTGTCCTGCCATATCGAAAGCAGTCTACGCTCTATCCATATCAGCCCGGCTGCTATCGTCAGCACAATTAAGAGTATTCCTGCTATGATAAGTAAATATTTCATTACATGACCGTTACTGTTTATACAATTTCCCCCTGGCAGGCAGGTCTATGAATTGCATACCGGGTAAATTCACAGACAAGCCGGCCACTCCCCTTGGCAGACTGTTCTCAAACTTTATTTTTATACTTAATTTATCATTAGTGACTTCGAGACCGACCAGTTCGCCGTTATAGATTTTTAATGTTTCAGCATCTTCCTGATTCAGAAGTAAAAATGGCTCCTGCAGTCTCTTGCCTATTGCCTCGCCTGCCGCACTGAGCTCTTCACTGCCAAAAATCAGGTGAACAGGTACAACAAGGACTTCATTTTTCTGGTACTCTGATTCCCGGATACTGATTTTATAGTATTGCCCACTGCGCTTTTCAGCCGGCTCAATCAGCCTGATACCCGGATCACCGCCCTTCATGGAGCCGTTTGGCTCATCAAGATACTGATACATTGCCTGTACGGAATTCCATCCCTGTGACCAGTAAAAAGGCACCAGAGAGGAGGGCGGATTTTCCTGTATGCCTTCCATGGAAAATGCTAACGGCGAATCATGATCCCCGGAAACACCGGGCTCACTGACTGCAAGATGTGAATACATGGCTGTCCGGCCGCTATAACGCATGGTCTGCCTTGGTATTTTGGCATTGAGCATCCTGAAATCAGCATCAGGCAGGTATTCAGAGATCTTCGAAAATACCGGCAGTTCTCCGGCCATTGATGATACAAGATCATCAAACCCATTCCACGTTACAACCAGATTCTTATTCCTGATCCTGATCAACTCGCCTAACCATCTCCAGCTTTCTTTTACCTGGTCTTTACCTGGCAGAACTTTATAAAAACGTTGAGCACGGCCTTCATTATTTATCAGGGTGCCTTCCGATTCTGCAAATGTTGCCGCTGGCAATATTATATCTGCATGTAGTGCAGTCTGATTCTCCAGGTGGTCGAGAACGATAATTTGCCGGCACTTTTCAAAAAGTTGATCCACAGACCATTTTGGGGCTCTTCTGTACAGGTCATTCTCAAGTATAACCAGGGTATCAATTTCTTCTCCGGAAACCAGAGAAAAGGCATCATCAATTGACTTGCCCGGGATAAATGCCAGTCCCATACTGTTGCATTCAGGCAAAACCGCGCTAAACATGACCTTTTTACCTGAACTTAAAAGCGCGGTCGCAATATTAAATCCTGCATGCAGTATGTCTTCATCGCCACTTGTTATGCCCGCAATGACCAGAGGATTTATTGTATTTTTTAACGAGTTGGCAATTCTTCCGGCAAGCTTCTGAAATTCTTTATCTGTTGTAACAGGAACAGGGGCGTTGCCGCTTATTGATGCGGCAATAGCAAAGCCAAGATTTGAAATCCCCTCAAAAGAAGCTCTTAATGTGTCCTCAGCTATATCGTCAAGTCCATCTTTAACCGGAGTGGCAACAAATACCGGGCTTTTTGCATCCTGGGCCAGTTCTCTTACGGGACCATCATTCCACGAGGGGATACCCTTCTTATCAGCTCCTTCATTTGCTTTATTTCTCGCAGCCTGACGTAACGCCAAAGCTATCATGGGCGCTGTATTTGTCAGATCTTCACCCAGAATGATGACAGCATCAGCTTTTTCGATCTGCTTTAAAGAAGGAGCCTGAACACCACTTTCTCTTAAAAAATCAAGCACTGTCTCTGTAAGGTGTTGCTCCTTTTTTGAAATGCCATGATAGAAATTTTCTTTCCCGACCAATACTGATAAAGCATAATTGGATTCTATAGAAGCCCTCGGAGAACCAATCCCGATGATCTTTTTGTTTTTTGAAAATACTGAGTCAAGGAGGGAAGAAAGCTTTTCATTCTCAACTATTTCCCGGATGGCATATTTTCCAGAGCGTATTTTGACTTTTCTTATCCTTCTCTCATCATTAACAAATTCGTATCCGAACCGGCCCCGGTCACAGATAAAATACCCGTTCACCGCTCCGTTATAACGGCTCATTATACGTCTCAGTGAATCATATCGCTCGCTCGCAATTGTATTGCACCCGACGCTGCAATGTATGCAGATCGAAGGTGCATTTGAAAGATCCCATTTGCGGGTAAAATGTTTTTTTAAAGTCTTATCGGTGAAAACACCTGTAGGACATACCTCTGCAAGGTTACCGCTGAATACATTTTCAAGTGTTCCGTCTTCATGCCGGCCGAAATAAACATGATTATGTGATGAAAATACGTTTAAGTCATTGCCGCCTGCATAATCTCTGTAAAATCTGACACACCTGTAACACTGGATGCAGCGGTTCATTTCATGGTTAATGAATGGACCCAGGTTCTGATCCTTATAAGTTCTCTTTCTGAAATCAAACCGTCTGTAATTATGGCCTGTCATGACAGTCATATCCTGTAAATGACATTCACCTCCCTCATCGCATACCGGGCAATCGTGAGGATGATTGATCATAAGACTTTCGATGACGGCTGCACGGAATGCTCTGGCTTCAGGATCATCAATTGAGATAATCAGCCCTTCTGTAACGGGTTCCATGCACGACATTATTATACGCCCTCGCGTGTCATCCTGATCCTTGAATTTCTTAACTGCACACAGCCTGCATGCCCCCACAGATCCAAGAGCCGGATGAAAACAGAAATGAGGTATGTCTAAACCAAGCGCAAGGCAGGTCTCCAGAAGATTCTTCTTCGGTTTGACTTCATAAGATTTCCCGTCTATGCGGATTTTAGTCATCGCTACTTCCATGGACATTTTTTTTCATCGATATGCCTCACAAAATCGTCATAGAAATAGTTCAGCCCGCTTTGCAGCGGCTCTGCAGCACCGGGGGCATGGGCGCAGAATGTATTGCCGGGACCCATATATTTTGTCTGAAATTTCAAAATATCAAGGTATTCCATCTTACCGGTTCCTTCCTCAATTGATGCAAGCATCTTTTCAACCCACGGGAGACCTTCACGGCAAGGAGTGCACCATCCGCAGCTTTCAAGTGCAAAGAATTTTTCAATGTTATGTATGAACGATACAGGGCATGTTTTGTCATCGAGGATAATCATGGTTCCGGTTCCCATTCTGCTTCCGGCTGCAGTCACCGTCGGGAAATCCAGTTTCACATCCAGGTGCTTTTCAGTCAGAAAGTCGGTGGAAGCTCCGCCGGGCAATGTGCCTCTGAAACTGTATCCGTCTGACATTCCTCCGGCATGCTCAATGAGCAATTCGCGGATGGTTATTCCCAGTGGCAATTCCCATATCCCGGGATTTTTCACTCTTCCGCTGACGCCGTAAAGTTTTGTTCCTCCTGTACCGGTGAGGCTTAAACTTTTAAACCAATCAGCTCCATTTTCAACGATATGTGATATCCATGACAGGGTTTCGACATTATTTACTACAGTTGGCTTTCCAAACAATCCGCTGATTGCAGGAAATGGCGGTTTTGCCCTGGGCAATCCTCTTTTTCCTTCAAGTGAACTGAGCAACGCTGTCTCTTCACCGCAGATATACCTGCCGGCACTTGAATGAACATATAAATCCAGGTTAAAACCTGAGTCAAAAATGTTTTCCCCAAGATAACCTGCTTCATAAGCTTCATTGATGGCTTTCCTGAGCTCATATTCAGCTTTTTTATATGCCCAGCGAAGAAATATATAGGCTTTTTCAGCCTGTATGGCATAAGCTGCAATGATCATTCCCGCAATAAGCTGGTGGGGATTCCCTTCGAGAAGATACCGGTCCTTAAAAGTGCCCGGCTCCATCTCATCGGCATTGCAGACCAGGTATTTTGGTTTCGGGCAATCATTATCCATCGGAACGAGGCTCCATTTTACTCCTGTGGGGAATCCTGCACCGCCTCTTCCGAGAAGGTTTGAGGTCTTGACCAGTGCAGTCACGTCAGCTGGTTTCATTTCCTTCAGGGCCTTCCTGGTTCCGCTATATCCGCCAGCCTGAAGGTAGCCTTTCAGATTTAGGGGAGAGACGCCCGGTTTGATATGGCTGGTCAATGGTTTTTCCATCTCTGGTCATTTATAGTTGCCAAGAAGCTCATTAACCTTAATCAGGGTCAGATTATTAAAATGATCATTGTTGATCATCATTGCAGGTGCATGATCACAGTCACCAAGACATGAAATCGGGAGCAGAGTGAATCGTCCGTCAGAGGTGGTCTCTCCAAAACTGATCCCAAGTTCCTTAGAAATATATTCATAAAGGGAGCCATATCCCATAATCATACAACTAACACTGTCACAGATAAGTATTACATTTCTTCCGACAGGTCTCCGATAAATGCGGCTATAAAATGTTGCTATCCCGTCGACCTCTTCATTTGACATCGAAAGGAGCTGTGCGATATCTTTGACCGAATCATCAGAAACCCATCCGCGATGATTTTGTACGATTTTACATGCATCAATGCATGCCACTGCCGGGTACGGATACTGCCTGGCTTCTTCCAGTATCTGCTTTTTTTCTTCTTCGGTCAGCATTGCGGTTATATAATGATTTTAAATATGTTATCTGTCGAGATCGGCAAGCACAAAATCCATCGCTCCCAGAATAGCAAGCAAATCGGGAATCGTATACCCCTTGCTGATAAGCGGCAGCATCTGCATGTGCGGGAAGGATGGAGTCCGTATCCGTGATCTGTATGATGAAGTACTTCCGTCACTTATCAGGTAATAACCATTGCTCCCTTTGGCTGCCTCAACCGGTACCATTGCTTCTCCTGCAGGGATAACCGGACCCCATGAAACTCCCACAAAATGAGTAATGAGGGTCTCGATATCAGTCATTGTTTTTTCTTTCCTCGGAGGTATGGCAAGGGGATGATCTGACTTGTAATGTCCGGCAGGCATATTATTAATGCATTGCCGGATGATCCTGAGGCTCTGACGCATCTCTTCCATACGTACCAGGGCCCGGTCATAGCAATCGCCATTCTTCCCGAGCGGGATATCAAATTCAAACCTTTCGATACCCGAATATGGTCTTTTCTTGCGATAGTCCCAGTCAAAACCCGTAGCCCTGAGACCCGATCCGGTTATTCCCCATTCTATGGCTTCTTCGGTTGTAAATACGCCTATTCCGATTGTTCTTGCCTTGAAAATACGGTTCTTAATGACAATATTATCAAACTCTTTCAGACGTTTTGGAAAATAATCGATAAAACTCCGGATGAGCCTTTCCCAGCCGTCAGGAAGGTCATGAGCAACTCCACCAATTCTGAACCATGACGGATGCATTCTGGCGCCGGTAATAGCAGATACAATGTCAAATATTCGTTCCCTGTCGTTAAAAGCATAAAATACCGGAGACATCTGTCCCAGATCCTGGGCAAATGTGCCCAGCCAAACCAGGTGACTTGCAATACGGAAAAGCTCGCTCATCATAATGCGTATCACGCCTGCCCGGTCAGGAACGTCGATACCGGCTAATTTCTCGACGGAAAGGAGGTACGCCAGGTTATTCATCACCCCGCCCAGATAATCGATACGGTCGGTGTAAGGAATAAATGTATGCCACGATTGCCTTTCGCCCATCTTTTCAGCTCCGCGATGATGGAATCCTATATCCGGTACGATGTTTACTATGTCTTCTCCGTGAAGCTGAACAATAAGCCTTAAGAGACCATGCGTACCCGGATGCTGCGGACCGATGTTCAGGAACATGAAATCGCTGTCTTCACTTTTTGTTTCCAATCCGTATTCTTCAGGATTAAATTTAAGACTGGATTCTTCTTCATTCCTTATCTGTTCAGTCAGAATGAAAGGATCAATTTCAGTTGCCCTTGCAGGATGTTCTTTTCTCAATGGGTACCCTTGCCACGACTTTGGCATCAGGATCCTTGTAAGTCCCGGATGACCGCTGAAGTTGATACCAAACATATCATACACCTCACGTTCATACCAGTTAGCTGATTCCCATATACCTGTAATGCTGGAAATTGTAAGATTATCGCCTTTCAGAGGTACTTTTATCCGGATATCTTCATTCCTTTCGAATGAGGTGAGGTGGTATACTACGGTAAAATCACTGTCGGGCTGACCGGTCCTGTTAGTTCTGGTACGCTCATCGATGCCGGTAAGATCGTACAGCATTTTGAACGGCAGGGAGATTTCGGATTTAAGGTACTTTAGTATCGGGAGCAGGTTGTTTTTCTCTGTCCAGATAGTAGCAATGCCATCTTTGACATATTGTTGAGACAAAAAAGTCTGGTCTCCAAACCTGGATCCGAGCTCAACAATTACATCATGGTTATTACTACTCATATGAGAACCGGAATTCAAAACAAGTTGTTATACCTCGTTCATGGGGCGGATAGTGCCCATTTTACTTCTTTCATCCTGCATTATATCTCTCATGCTGATCTTATCTGCTTTATGGATTCCCTGTGGCCCGATAACCCAGCTTAATGGCCGTTGTTCTTTGCCAATTGATTCACGAAGCAGGAGGAGTCCCTGGAGGAAGGCGTCGGGCCGGGGAGGGCAACCGGAAACATAGACATCCACAGGTAAAATCTTATCGACTCCCTGCACAACGCTGTATATATCGTACATTCCGCCTGAGTTTGCACATGATCCCATCGAGATAACCCATCTGGGTGCCATCATCTGTTCGTGCAGCCTTTTAATTATTGGCGCCATTTTCAGAAAGACTGTACCCGCTATTACCATCATATCAGCTTCACGGGGAGTTCCGCGGATTACCTCACCGCCAAAACGTGCTATGTCATATCGGCTGGTAAGCGAAGTGGCCATTTCGACGAAACAGCAGGAGAGGCCGAATGCGAATGGCCAGATGGAGTTCTTCCTTCCCCAGGAAATCATATCATCAAGCTTGCCGAACAGTACCATTCTGTTAATGGCATCATCAGACGGGTCGTTTTCCTGACCGGTATTTCTGAATCCGGAGTTTATAATTGCATGTTTCATTTTGCTTTTGGTTTATTTTTCAGGATTTTCCTGCCATCCGGTCCAAAATCAAGGGCACCAATGCTCAGTTCGTAGATCAGAAGTATTATCAATAATCCGATAAATACTAATATCCCGATATACCCTGAAAGCCCGAGTTCGCGGAAAGAAACAGCCCATAACATGATGAATGCGGCATCCAGATCGAAAATAACAAAGAACATGGCTATAATATAAAACCCTGAAGAAAAACGAAGCCGGGCATCACCTGTTGGAGGAATTCCCGATTCATAAGGTTCGTCAGTGGTTTTTTCTTTATGGCGCTCTCCAAGAATAAAGGAAAGGCCTATCATGATTCCGATAAGGGATATTACGATAAAAGCGAAAACTAAAAAAGGCCAGAAAGTAATATTTTGTTCCAACAACATGATTTACATAGTGTTGAATTGAATTTATTACCTCATCTTTTTATTTTATTGTAATGAACAACGGATATCCCGGCATTAATTTTAATTGTAATAAAATTAAGTAATTTATTTATTTGATGGGTGTGACTCTTGATGAATCATCATCAACCATTGCCAGAATGGGCTGGGGCATTGTGATTCTACATTTTGTGTTCATGGTTTGGTTCGGCTATTACCTGATAAACCCAGAGAAAAGGGACATGGCCTGATAACACAAAAAAATTTTAGTCGACAAAAGTCTCCTTAGGAATGACTTTTGCCTCTTTGATCTCTGGTTCTGAAAGCCTCCCAGGAACTTTCAGGATACGATACTATTTCTGCCCAAAGTTCTGACGACGCCCGGATTGAGCCTGCTACTAAGCAGGGGAAATTATAATTTGTCAATTTTAGAGGCCAGGATAAAATCATTCTCCGATAATCCGTTAATTGCATGCGTCCATAATTCGATAATGACTTTTTGGTAGTAAACATGCATTACAGGATGATGACCTTCCTGGTCTGCCAGGTCTGCCACCTTATTGACGAAACCCATCGTATGCTTATAGTTCACAAATGGAAATTCCCTTGACAGTTTATGATTTTCCGTTACCTTCCAGTCATCCCGGATCTGTTTCAGATACTCTGAAACTTCCTTCTCATCCAGAGGGGCTACGCCTCCTTCACAAGGTCTACATCTTTTCTTACTTAAGTCCATAGCTTATCTTTATTTTAAAAAATTATCCGCATTATCTTTTATCTTGCTGTCATCACAAAAAATACAATTTCTTAACAGGAATCAAATGATTCATTTCATACTTACAATTTTAATGTTAAATGCACCAGTACCGATTGTACCAAGAATTCGTAACCACAATGGCAAATACATTTCCGTTCCCCTTGCCGCGCTGATATCACCAAGATCAAGAATATTCTTATCCTGCCAGCCAAATGACTGCAATATTTCTTTAACATCCTCTTTTGCCTCAGAACTGTTTCCGCATATGAAAACGTTATGATCACCTCCATTCAACATTGCGGGATTTACCATTAGTCCGTTCCACATCGTATTCAGCGTTTTTACAACTCTGACATCAGGAAAGGTTTTTTGAATTTCTTCTGCTAATGAATTTGTGTTTGAGAGTTCAGGCAAAAGACTTGGTGGCATTCCATTTCTAAAATCCAGCGGATTTGCAACATCAATGAGGATTTTCCCATTTAAATTTTTTATACCTGCCATTTTCAGGGCATTAACTGAATTGACTCCCATGGTGGCGTTCAGGATGATTTCCCCAAAGATGGCCGCATCTTCAAAGGTTCCCAGTTTAACAGCCGCATTTTTTGAATACCACTCACTGAACGGGGGGTTTCCATAACCATCCTTTGCAGTCTCCGCCAGTTTCTGCGACACATTTCGTGTCCCCATCATTACCTCATGGCCAAGAATAATGAATTTAGAGGCGTAGGCCTGGCCGACACCTCCTGTTCCCATGATTGCAATTCTTTTCATAATTTTTGCCTTTTAAAGTTGTTAACAGCCAGATCAATATGGCAATTAATTTATTACAGAATAACAACTGGCGTTTGAATATGTTTGACTGAGACGGCATTATACCCACCAGGAGAAATGAAATTTATATCCGCTCTGATTACACAAAACATAACTAACAAAACAACAAGGATTTGACTCCGGATTGGGGTAGTAAATAAAAACCGGTTGCCTACTGTGGAAAAGCAAGTGCCCCTGACCATGTTTCGCCAGAATACAATGAACAGCCTTAGTTGGAGTTAAATCACTGACGCATAAATATATATTACTATTCAAATCTGACCGGCCGAATGTGGTTAACACTCCCGGATTTTTCACCATAATCAGAGAACAAAAACTCTTGATAAATGTTAATTGTGGTAACAAAAGGGGAATCTTTTACCAATACCAGGTGCAAAGAAAGGTGAACAGGCAATCGAAAATGCCGGAGCATTGTCCTTTATTCTTACATCTGAAGAAGAGGACCCTCTTAATTTCGCTTCAATGAGATGGTGAACTCGATGAAATGATAAAAATAAATATGATGAATAAAATAGTTTTAATTACAGGAGCGACAGGGACAATTGGCAGAGCAACAGCCCTTGAAGTTGCAAAGTCCGGGGCAACGGTAATATTGCTTTCCCGAGATAGAAACAAATTGGAATTGGCAAAAACTGAAATTTCTCAAAAGAGTTCAAATAATAACATTGAAATTCTCGTTGCGGATTTTTCTGATACTTCTTCTGTAAAGAGTGCGGTAAAGGAATTCAAACAAAAATATAATCGTCTGGATGCATTAGTTAATATCGCAGCGGTTTACAAAAAGAATAGAGAAATTACCAAAAATAATCTGGAGTTGATGTTTGCCACCAATCATCTCTCACCTTTCATTCTGACAAATGAATTACTTGACTTACTTAAAGCAAGCAAACCTTCAAGGATTATTACAGTAACAGCACCCTCGACTACAAAAGTGAATTTTAATGATTTGCAGGGAGCGAGAAAATTCTCTTCTTTAAATTCTTTTGGAGGGTCTAAAATGATGAACCTTATGTTTACTTACTCTCTCGCCAAACGACTTGAAGGCACGGGAGTTACTGCAGTAGCACTACATCCGGGGCTTGTAAAATCGGACCTGACAAAAGAAATGCCTTCTTTACTGAAATACATTACCAGATTGATGGCTGACAAACCTGATAAAGCAGCTAAAATGTTGTGCGGCTTAGCTATAGACAGTAAATTTGAAAGCTCAAATGGGAAATTCTACAAGTTTGACGGAAAGGAAATTAAGTCAAACAATTATTCTTACGATAAAGAATTGCAGGAAAAACTTTGGACGATCAGCGAGCAATTATCCCATTGACACTGACTGATATGATCAGAAGGCGGAATTTTTATTTTAGTGTTCCCTGCCAGAGTAATAACGAATTGATGGTATTACATCTCTGGTTGTTAAGCGGAATGCCGCAAAGTTTGACAGCTTCAGGCTAATTCTTAAGATCATTTAATTTCCCCTGGTATGACTGTAATGATTTGTTTTCTGAAATTCCTGAGAATACCCAAAGATATCTTCACCCCGATTGCATTTTCGTTCAGGAACTTGTGCAGATTATCCACGCTGGAAACCGGGTTGCCTTCAATTTCGACAATAATGTCTCCTTCTTTTATCTCCATGTTATTGACTTCTGCCAATTTTAAAATTTCATATACATAAACCCCGGATTTTGTTTTCAGTTGATTCACTTCAATAATACGTTGAGTAAGCTTTACGGGCTGTGCTGCCACTCCCAGCTGAGCCCTCCTTACTTTACCCTTAAGGATCAGCTGGCCTGCTATGTATGCCGTTAGATTTGATGAAACTGCAAAGCACAGTCCCTGGGCTTCAGGAATTACAGCTGTGTTCACTCCGATCACTCTGCCATCTGAGTTTAACAACGGTCCGCCACTGTTGCCCGGATTCATTGCCGCATCAGTCTGAACTATATCATCGATCAGCCGTCCGTTTGTAGCTCTCAGGGAGCGCCCGGTAGCGCTTACTACTCCTGCCGTTACGGTATGCTGCAAACCCATCGGGTTACCGATAGCGATTGCTATTTGTCCGGGTTCAAGTAACCCTGAATCAAAAAACTGTAAGGTATGCAATTCATTATTATAGACTTTGATAACGGCAATATCAGTTGATGGATCAGTGCCTGCCAATGTGGCATTATGTTCCAGACCGTCGCTAAAGATTACACTTACTGAATCCGCGTTTTCAATTACATGGTTGTTTGTAATGATGAAGCCGTCGCTGGATATTACAAAGCCCGAACCAAAGGCATACTGTTCAATATTCTTTTTAGTGCGGGGGTCCTGAATTTTCTTTAAAACCTTAAGATGGACCACAGCCTGTGCACTCCTCTTCACCACGCCTGCGACGGTTGATGAATAAGCATCAAGCAGTTGCCTGTCATCTGAGGCGATCAGATTTATAAATTGAATATTCCGTTCCATTCCATACCTGAAACAATAATCAAACCACACCTGTAATTCAGAAATATTGACAGAGATTTTAATGTTTTATGACATTTTTGTACAATCCGAATAGCCTGACTGGAGGAATCCCGTGTTCATCTGAGGGATGACCAGGTAATTATCAACAGGATCGATCGTATGAGGAGGAAAGGAGGACCGAACGGGAGTGCGAAACCAATATAGAAAACCATTTCAACAGGGATAATAGCAAAAGACAGGATGGCAGCACCTTTATCGCTGCTCCATAATCCCCAACCTGCAATACATTCCAGGGCGCACACAAAAAGAAATCCTATTAGCAGCGGTATGGTGGTATGGACGCCAATTTTCTCGAACGGGCCATTACCATAAGTCGGAAACCCCATTACATATGCAATACCCTTTCCTTTTAGCATGCTCCAAATTCCAATGATACCTGGAATACCAAACCCCAAGCCTGATATCCATAGACATAAAGAGGCTATTTTTGTCATGGTACTTTCTTTTACATATAACAACAATTACCACCAGTGTCAACCAAATAATGTTAAACACACAAGGTTCCGGATTTGTTTAATTTTTCTGAAATTTATACTTCCCTGACCACCTCAAAAGAGGGTCTGAAAACACCTAACAGTAAAAATTAATGAGAATTAAACATCATGTAATTTGTCGGGTTGCGGTGCTATGGAGATATTCGGTAACCATAAAGCAATCCAACCGAATTCCGACATAACAGGACAAACAGCGTGGAGGACAGGGTATTCAGTTTATTGAAGCCAGTGTCCGCAGTATGGATGCTGCCCAGGAATAGATATTGTGTCTTACAATCATCATCCTCATGTCCTTCATTCTCTGGCTTTGTTCTTCCAGAGTCATTTTCAATGCCTCTTTTATCGCATCAGCTGCTTCTTCAATATCGTAAGGATTAATTATAATAGCGCTCTGAAGTTCCTGCGATGCTCCGGCAAAGCGGCTCAAAATAAGGACACCGTCATTACGGTCACGGGAAGCAACAAATTCTTTGGCTACCAGGTTCATGCCGTCATGAAGCGATGTCACCATACAAAAGTTCGCTGAAGAATACAATGGGGATATTTCCTGATGTGTGTGATGGCGGTTGAGCAGGAGAATTGCCTTCCATTTTTTTGATTTGAATCTAAGGTTAATCCTTGAAGCCTCTGCTTCAATTGCAGCCATGGTATCGGAATAGTCCTTCAGTTTTGTTCTGCTTGGTGCACCTATCTGAACGAAGGTAAACTGCTCTATATATGAAGGGTTCTTCTCCAGGAATCTCTCAACGGCAAGAAATTTTTCGACAATACCTTTCGTGTAGTCAATTCTGTCAACTCCAATTCCGATATATTGAGATTTGATGCCATGTTCTGTGAGTATTGTATCGGTAGCGGTTTTACCCACGGTATTGTCAAAGTCTTTGAGGGTAAATGCGATACTGATTGGGAAAGGTTTAACGATGGTTGTCCTATCACCTATTTTTATGGAATAATTCGCCCATGACACCCGGCACTCAAGTGCGCCATTTACCGTTTCGAGAAAATGGTTGCAGTGATATTGGGTGTGAAAGCCAATAAGATCAGCTCCCAGCATGCCCAATAATATTTCTTTCTGCCATGGACATATTCCGAATGATTCCGGGTTTGGCCACGGGATATGCCAGAATAGGGCAATCCTTGCATTAGGCTTTTTACTCTTGATCAGTTCAGGCAATAATGCAAAATGAAAGTCCTGAATCAGGATATACGGATTTTCTTCATCCTTAACTTCCTCAAGTACTGCCCTTGCAAAATCTTCATTTACTTTTTTGTAGAAAAGCCAGTCATTCTTACGGAAGGTAGGCCTGGTATGAGCGATGTGACAGAGCGGCCACAGACCTTCATTTGAAAACCCGTAATAATAGTGATCTTCCTCTTCTTTGGTGAGCCATACTCTTTTAAGGGTGTATTTTGGGTCCCCAGGCGGCACTTCAACTTTATTCTCGGCATTCACTGTTTCCCTGTCTGCATCTCCCATCCCAGATGCAATCCAGATTCCGCCGCATGCCGTTAACACAGGTTCCATTGCCGTTATCATTCCGCTTGCAGGGACAATGCACTTGATTGTCTTTCCGTCATGAATGTGCATATAAGGCTCGCGATTGGAAACCACTATTATCTTCTTGCCATGCAGCAGACTTCCCATTTCTGCCTTAAGCCGCTCCGGCGTCCATATAGCTTCAGCTGTCGCCCTTAACCTGGCTTCTTCTTCCGCAGACGCTTTAGCTACTCTCATTTCAATTGCGATGGATTCAATCTCCTTATGCAAAGGACCCAGGAACCTTAGATTTGATGGCGGAGTATTATGTTCGCCATTGTCTGTTCGCAATACTTTCATCCAGTTCACAATCTTATTCATCTGGGTAAAAATCCCCCATCGTAAAAGGGCGAGTGTGACAAAAGCAATAAGCAATGCCTGAAGGAACCAGCGTATGAAGCTGCGCAACCAGAACTTGCTTATGAGCTGATCTATATATCCCGTGTCTGAATAGAGGATCAGAGCACCTCGTGAATGATCAGGCTTGTTTACCGGGCTTATGTATTGAAAAACATTAGTCCCGGCGTTGTCAAAGAAGATCCCGTAGGAAGAGTCCTTCTCAACAGCCTCCGGAACCAGGTCAGCTGAAAAATGTGTCAGGTCAGATGCCAAATTATTGTATAGCAGGCTATCCTCAGTATAATAAAGCGCTAATCCCAGCAGGCCATTTCTGACTTTAATGCTGTCTGCCAACCTTTCAAGGTCTTTACGATCTTGTTTCTCAATTATGGTACCCAGGTAACCTGAAATTTCATCTGCTCTTATTGAAGTCAGAACTTTCAGTTCATTAAGCAGCTTGTCTCTCTCAGCAGAAACCTGGAATGCTGTAAACCCAAGTGCTACAAGGCTTACCGCAAGAACGACAGATAGAATAAATGCAAGGGTATTTTTCATCCGGTTAAATTTTGTAATAACCTTTCCACTTCAAAAATATCCGTAAATTTATATCTGGCACAAGTTTCTCCGTTTCCAACTTTAATAGTAAAAGCATTTTGATTGTCCGCCAGGGATTCAAACATCTCCTCATCAGTTGCATCATCTCCTGCCGAAAGGATAAAATCAAAGCTTCTTTGCTCCAGCAAATCCTTTACCGCTCTTCCTTTGCCAACATCTGCATTCAGGATCTCAATGACCTTGTTGCCGTTAATTATTTTTAAATGAGCTGTATGAACCGCCCGGCTTATTGATTCTATTAACTCCGCGGAGATTGCCTGCCCTGTTGCAGGGTCAGAATTCCTGTAATGCCACGCCAGGGAGAACCTCTTTTCCTCGACAAATGATTTGGGACACTTCAAAGTCACCTGATTCAATACGGGCATCAGTGATTCCTTCCAGAGGCAGAGATCAGAAATATTATTCTTCCACACACCGTTTACGCGCATCACTGCTCCATGCTCGGCAATAATATTTATGGGGAGATCATTCAAAAGGCGGTCAATCTCGATACTGCTTCTGCCGGTTATTATATACACCTCATTCATGGGTGAATTCAAAAGACCTGTAAGAAGATGAAAAATATGGTCCGGTAATATCGCTGCACCAGGTTCAGGAAAGTAATTTACAAGAGTCCCGTCATAATCGAGCAGAATAAGTCTGCTGGTTGCTTTCCGGTATTTCTCAATCAGCTCCGTCATCAGTATTCAATCTTATAAAGATCACCGGGAAGATCAGGTTCTGATTATACCTGCCTGGTGTATCTTGATGTTTCCAAAGTTACCAAATGTTTGCCATAGGGGCAATTTTTATGTCTGAGGTCAAAGGTGAAGTCCCGCAATACAGTCAAAATGCATTATTATATTTGTAAGTATATTTCATGTCTACTAACTTTCTGTTGAAATGTAGGCAAATTATTAACCTTAATTATGATCTCTGAATGGATAATCTTAATTATGGTGTGATAGGGAATGGCCGGAGTGCCGCCCTCGTTTCTGAGAGAGGCAGTATTGACTGGTGTTGCCTGCCCGACTTTGATTCCCCCTCAATGTTTGCAAAACTGCTGGATAGCAATAAGGGCGGGAGTTTTGAATTTCTTGTCGACGGTTCGTACTGTGTTTCTCAGAAGTACATATACCGGACAAATGTTCTCTGCACAGAATTCAAATCAGAGGTCGGAACCTTTGAAGTCATCGATTTTATGCCAAGGTACAAAACCTCTGACCAGAACTACTTTGCCCCTGCTGAGATTTACCGGTATATAAAATATATTTCCGGCAAACCCTGCTTCAGGATAAAATATTGTCCTGCCTTTAATTATGCCCGTGAACCAGTAGCCAGTATAGCGGATAAGGACTATATTGTAACCTATTCTGTTGAAAAACCCACAGATTGTTTATATCTCTATACCAGCCTGAATTTTAATGATGTTCTTGAATCGAACAGCATAGAACTTAAACAGCACGAGTTCATTTTACTTTCATACAACCAGAAAATTATCAACATTGATATCAGGAGGGTCTACCTGGAGTTTCAGCGTACTAAAGTCTATTGGCTTAACTGGACAAACCGGTCCAGAAGATTTAAAAAGTACCAGGAAGAAATAATAAGGAGCCTGCTGGTTTTAAAAATAATGTCATTCCAATCTACCGGTGCTTTGCTGGCAGCACTGACGACAAGCATTCCCGAAACTATTGGCGGGTCGCGTAACTGGGACTACAGGTTCTGCTGGTTACGTGATGCTTCGATGTCATTGGACACATTGCTTAATATGGGCCATTTTTATTCTGCCCAGCGTTTCATGGGTTATTTGAAAAGTATTTTAAAATCAAAAAATGACACCTTCCAGATTATGTACGGAATCAGGGGGGAACGTGAACTGACAGAACAGGAGCTGCCTCATCTTGCAGGCTATGAAAATTCAAAACCTGTCAGAATTGGAAATGCAGCATTTTCACAAAGACAAAATGATGTTTTCGGATATCTCCTGCATGTTATTTACCAGTATTATAAGTTCTTCCCCGGTACATTGGACGAAGTTGAAGATATTTGGGAGATTGTCAGACTGATTTGCCGGATGATTTCCACTCACTGGGAAAAACCTGATAAGGGTATCTGGGAAATAAGGAATGAGGAAAAGCATTTCGTTATTTCAAAAGTAATGAGCTGGGTAGCAATGGACAGGGCGGAAAAAATTGCCCGGTTACTTAATAAGGATAACTATGCTGAATCGTGGAGGGGAATTGCTGATGACATTAAAGCAGATGTCTTAAAGAACGGATGGAAAGAGGACATGCAGACCTTTACAAGGACATATAATGATTCAGATCTGGATGCCTCTTTGCTGCTGATGGCGGAATATGGTTTTATTGAACCCTCTGATCCCAAGTATATTAAAACAGTCTTTGCCGTTAAGAAGGAGCTTTTCTACAACGGACTGGTTTATCGTTATGTCAGCCCTGATGATTTTGGAAAACCCTCCTCCTCATTTACAATATGTACTTTCTGGTTGATCCAGGCGCTTTTCAGAATAGGAGAAAAAGATGAGGCAAAAAAAATATTTGAGGACCTGTTGACTTTTGGTAATCATCTCGGTCTCTTCAGTGAAGATATAGACTTCTACACCAAACGGCTGCTTGGCAATTTCCCCCAGGCATATTCACACCTGGCTTTAATTAATTCAGCAGCTTTATTTTCTGAAGAGGAAATTCTTCCGAAGTTCATCATGCCCTGAGAATGACATTGGCTTCCTCATTCATAAATGGTACAGATAACCGGCACTGTCATTTTTAGTCTGTTGGTTTTTGCCTTTATTTGTATACTGACCCTGAGTTATTATTGGAGGTCGATGAATAAACTGAACTTTTGGATAAAATAGAATAGAAACACTAATAACAGTAAACAATTAAAACTAAAAACTATGGTACAGACAATATTAGGTTCAGGGGGTAGTATTGGTGTTCCATTAGCCAGAGAGTTAAAAAATTACACGGATAAGATCCGTCTGGTCAGCAGAAATCCGAAAAAGGTAAATGATTCCGACGAACTGTTTCCGTCAGATTTAAATGACCCCGGCCAGATTGATAAAGCAATAGCTGGCAGCAGTGTGGTTTATGTGACCATCGGATTCCTGTATAATCTAAAAGTGTGGCAAAAAACATGGCCGCCATTTATGCAGGAGGTCATTCGTTCGTGCATTAAACATAATGCTAAACTGGTTTTCTTTGATAATGTTTATGTGTATGCCAGGACCTCAATACCATTAATGACAGAAGATTCTCAAATACTCCCTCCTAGTGAAAAGGGAAAGATCAGAAAGATTCTTCACGAAATGATCCTGAATGAAGTGGAGAAGAAAAATCTTACTGCGCTAATAGTCAGGTCAGCCGATTTTTATGGCCCTGAAAATAAAAACAGTCCATTGACTATCATGGTTGCCGAGAACTTCCTTAAAGGGAAAAAAGCCCAGGTGTTCGGGAACCCTGACAAAATCCATACTTATACATATACTCCTGATGCAGCAAATGCTACTGCTATATTAGGAAATACTGCTGATGCATTTAACCAGGTGTGGCATGTTCCGACGACCAAAAAAAAATTTACTACTCTTGAGTGGATAGAGTTAGTCGCAAAAGAGCTAAATACCGAAGTAAGAGTTCAGAAAGTACCTTCAGTTATGCTGCATCTATTGGGAATTTTTGTTCCAATAATGAGGGAATTTCCGGAAATGTTATACCAATATGAGCAGGATTATATTTTTGACAGCAGTAAATTTGAGAAACGATTTGGGAAAGAGGCTACACCTCCTGAGGAAGGTATTAAAAGATTAGTAGAAAGCCTGAAGAAATAAAGTTCACACGCTATTTGATCCACAATCCTGAAGATGATTTGTTAAATGCCTGTTTTAATCCTTTGAAGTGAAATCCGTCCTTCTTTGACCACTTCGAAAGAAGGTCTGAAAACATTTAACATACACAAGGAGACAACAAGGATGCAACTCCTGTCATGGAGGGCCAATTCACACCGCCCATGTACATTTAGGACAGCAGTTTAAGCGCCCGGACTGGTAAGAAGGCAGGTTATTTTTATTTGACTTCGTATCGTTATTAGTGTAAATTTGATCATAGATAATAAATCTGCTCAGAGGGTTTTATTAAACCAATATGGAACCTGAGACAAGTGCATTAGCATTGCTGGCCATTGTTCTGGTTTTACTTTTTGCTGCTATCTTATTAAGTATTAAAAGCGATAAGAGAAGAAAATCTTTGGATATTTCTGCTGAAGGTGATTGGAATAAAAGCATGCTTAAAAATGTACCACAAGGCAAAAAACCAAATTTATGGGGGATTCCAAGTTGGGGACTTGCTTTGCTGACAATGTTTCTGGCATTTGTTGTTCTGATGGTTGTGGGAGACAGTTTAACTGCCATATTCAAGATACCTGAAAGTAGCGGTGTTGACCTGGCATTTTATATGCTTTACAACCTTATCATAGCAGGAGGTTGTTTTTATATATGCAGGCAAAATCCCAAAAGCATCTTTTATGTGCCAGTATTGTGTAATATAATTGGCATAATTTCTTCCATTGCAGAACCAACTTTCTGGAGTGGTTCACTATGGATGGTGATTTGTGGCGGATGGGTATTATCGATAACCGCCGCATTAATTGGAACTTTAATTGGTAAAAGAACCAACATTTCTGATAAATCCCAGGCCAGTTAATCCATAGAGTAAACAATAACGGTTTAACTATACCTTCGGGTAGTCAAATTCTTCCGGCCGGAGGAAGACCAGGACGCTGGCTTTTGTATTGAACTGTTAATTTATTAACAGAATGATTTTTAGAATATTGATTAAAAATTATACAATATAAAATAATATTCTAAATTCACATTTTCGGTATTGTCCAATACAGATTATTTCTTAGATTTGCTTGTATTTATCTCAAATCAAAAATTTTGGTATGCCAAAAAGTGGTTCTTGATTTAAAATATAAATAGATGAATTTTTTCATTCCTCCCCAGCTTAAGCGCCTTTTTTTAGCGTTTACTATATTTATCTCTGCTTTTTTAATAATAAGGCATTTCCTGGTACCGGAAACATTCGGACAATATGGATTTTACCGGGGCGCTTCGCTTGAGGAAATTGCACAGACACCGGTGAAGTACGCCGGACAGGAAGCATGCTTCAACTGTCACCAGGACATTGAGGATCTTAAACAGCTGGATGTACACAGTGAGGTCCGCTGTGAGACATGCCACGGGCCAGGTCAGAAGCATTCGGAAGACGGTGGTGCCACCTTGCTGGAGCTGCCTGTTAGCCGTGAATCCTGCGGAATATGCCATTCCAAAAATGCAGCAAAACAAAAGGATGCCATATACCAGGTTAGCCTTGAGGAGCACAATACTCAGAAGAAATGTATAGAATGTCATAATCCGCATCAGCCATGGGAAATGAAAGAGTAAAGCCGTCAAGGAGAAAATTTCTTAAATCAGCAGCCACGATAGCCGGAACAGTCATTGGTTCCAAATTGCTGGGTTCAACCAGTTATCTGTTTTTTACCGCTGAACCAAAAGATGAGAGTCTTCCATGGTATGGAATCGTGTTTGATATTGAAAAGTGTATTGGTTGCGGCAAATGTGCAAAATCGTGTAAAGTTGAAAATGATGTTCCTCAGGAACCATTCTTTTTTCGCACCTGGGTGGAACAATACACTGTTAAAAATGACGGGAGCGTTGATATCGTATCGCCCAATGGCGGAATTGACGGATTTGAACAGCGTGTTCCTGACGGGGAGATCTTTAAATCATTCTTTGTCCCCAAGATGTGCAACCACTGTTCCAAGTCTCCATGCATTCAGGTGTGCCCTGTAGGAGCTACATTCGACAGCCCTGAAGGGGTTGTCCTGATTGATGAAAAATATTGTATCGGTTGCCGATATTGTGTCCAGGCCTGTCCGTATGGATGCAGGTTTATTCATCCCGTAAAAAAGGTGGCCAGTAAATGCACATTGTGTTATCACAGGTTGAAAAAGAACCTTGATCCGGTTTGTATGGAGGTCTGTCCAACCGGGGCCAGAATGTATGGTAACCTCAATGACAAGAACAGTAAGATAGTTAAGTTTCTGAAAGAACATACCACCCAGGTGCTCAGACCACATCTGAATACCGGTTCAAAGCTTTATTATAACGCACTTAGTTCGGAGGTAAAATAATATGGAACCGCATATCCAGCATCTGTATGAAATGCTTTCAAAAGTACAAGGTTACATTTTCCCTAATGAACTGGATCTTCAGTGGGGAATTCTGATTGTCGTCTATCCCTTTATAACCGGCCTGGTTGCAGGAGCTTTTATCCTTGCATCTCTTGAAAGAGTTTTCAATGTCAGGGTATTGAAACCTACCTACCAGATTTCCCTTCTTACCGCACTATCGTTTCTTCTGGTAGCGACTCTTCCATTAATAAGCCATCTTTCACAACCGCAAAGAGCATATGAAATAATGATAACCCCACATTCTTCCTCAGCTATGGCAATATTTGGATTTGTTTACCTGTGGTATCTTATGGTGGTTCTGCTGCTCGAGATCTGGTTCGATTACAGAGAGAGCATGGTAGTATGGTCAAATGAAAAGAAAGGTATAATGAAATGGGTGTACCGGATACTTACGCTGGGGCTTAGTGACATTTCCCGTGAGACGGTAAGATGGGATAAGAAGCTCGGGTATCTGATAACAGTTGTAGGGATTCCTTCTGCCTTTATTTTGCATGGATATGTGGGATTTATTTTTGGTTCAATAAAAGCCAACCCGTGGTGGTCAACCCCCCTTATGCCTATCATATTCCTTTTTTCAGCAATGGTTTCAGGAATAGCCCTGGTAATGTTTATCTATATGGCTATCTCCTATTTCAGGAAAGAACCCATTGAACTAAAAGTTTTGGATACAATTGGCAGGTATCTGTTCTTTATCCTTATTCTTGATTTTACACTTGAAGGCCTGGATCAAATACACAGAATATATGAATCTGATGAATCTTTTGAGATTATAAAACTTCTCGTTTCCGGAAAGCTTTATCTTACACTCTTTATCAGTCAGGGTCTTTTCGGAACAATTATCCCTTTGATTATTCTGGCATTCCTTCAGTTCTATAAGCGTGCTATATCAATTCGTAAGACCTTATATCTTGCTGTCAGCATACTTGCTCTTATAGGCGTTTTTTCGATGAGGTGGAATGTAGTGATCGGTGGTCAGCTATTCTCTAAAAGCTATTCAGGATTTACCAGCTTCAAACTGGGATTGATTGGCCTTGACGGGACACTTATGGCTGCGCTCTGGGTATTACTGCCGTTTGGTATACTTGCTTTTCTGTTATGGCTTCTTCCTCCATGGAAGATGGTGGAAGAGAAAGAATAGAATTTTCAAGTCTTACCAGCGATCAGGTTAGTGACACTTTTTGGTTCTCCTCTAATTCTAAATTTTTATGGCACAGAAGAATATCAAATTAGAAAATATTGAGGACCGGCTTAAGTCGATCGAACAACGCCTGGTCGATCTCGAATCAGAACTGGCCCTTAAGAAACTTCGTAAATCAACGGTTGAAGCAGAAGAACAACAAACGAATGAGTCATCCTCTTTGTCAGAAGCAATAATGGATGAGGAAAAAGGACTAGAATCCAGGATTGGAAGAATTGGACTGGCATGGCTTGGCAATTTTGTCCTTCTCTTCGCGATAGTATTCTTTACAGAATATATTATAACGCAGGGACATGGTCTTTTGTCTTTGGTAATAGGAGTTTGCTCTGTTTGTATAATATTCTTGATTTCTAATTATCTGAAGAAAATAAATTCAAACCTGTCGTTTATGTTAAAAATAAATGGCCAGGTTCTCCTGTTTTATGAAGCCTTAAAGATGCACTTCTTTTCTTTGCATCCCTTAATTTCGGGTAAGATAATTGTACTGGTTATACTTGGTCTGGTTATAGCATTTCAGATATACACAACTCTTAAAAACAGATCGCAGACTTTCGGTTTCCTTGCAGTAATCTTTGCTCTTTTTACTGCAATTATGAGCGATACAACGCATATAATGCTTCCTTTAATAACCATTACAGCGATCGGAGCTGTTTATTTCTTCTTTAAACATAACTGGCAATTTTTGCTTATAGCTGCAATTATTTTGGTTTATGCTGCTTTTTTCATGTGGCTGTTCGGAAATCCCATTATGGATCATCCTCTGCAAATACTTGCAGACCATAATTCTGGTCACTTTTATCTGTTTGCTCTTGGAGGATGTTTTTCAGTGTTGCCGTTATTACGAAAAAACGACGGGAGCAATGATGATTTACTAATCGGTGCGATTATATTAAACGGGGTATTTTTCACCCTTCTTCTGACTCTAGTTTCAACTAAATTTTTCGGAGGAAGCTATGTGGAAGTGTTTTCAGTAGTTACAATCTGTTGCCTTATCTATTCTGTAGTTTTAAAATCCGTATCCGATTGGAAATTTGCATCTGCCTTCTATGCTCTCTATGGATTTCTGGCCATGAGTATTTCACTTTACGGATTGGTTGGACTGCCAAATGTATATTTGCTTCTTTCCGTACAAAGCCTGGTAGTCGTTTCAATGGCATTGTGGTTTCGTAACCGGTTAATCATAGTTATGAATAGCCTGCTCTTCCTTGCTATACTTCTTGTCTATATGTTCTCTCAAAAACCTGTTGATGGAGTTAATTTTTCTCTTGCGTTTGTGCCATTGATTTCTGCAAGAATTATAAACTGGCAAAAGGAGCGTCTTAATATTAAAACTGATCTTATAAGAAATTTATATCTCATTGAAGGTTTCTTTATGGTATTGTTCGCTTTATATCATGGACTCCCGAGACAATTTGTTACTCTTTCGTGGACTGGGGCGGCACTACTCTATTTTTTCCTGAGTTTTTTGCTTAAGAATATAAAATACAGGTATATGGCACTCGGGACAATGATATGCGCAGCGATTTACCTTTTCATTATCGACCTTGCAAGAATTGGGATCATTTACAGAGTTTTGGCTCTGTTGTTCCTTGCTTTGGTTTCAATAGGGATATCAATCTATTATAGCAATCGGGCTAAAAGATCTTCACATTGATGTTTGGAAGAAATGTCTTAGCCCTCCAAATAGCTGGACATAATCCGCAAACCATTTTCGTCCTCCCCCTTTCTCAGGTCAGGTTAAGGTATCAAATCTGACCCCTGAGACCCGATCTCCATGTTTGATGGGATCTTATGACGGTCAAGGGATGATCGTCGTTCTGGACCAAACAGGATGTGAAAAGTAATCCGTCTGTCCAATCTGTTTAAATTACCACAATGCCCTTCAAAACCCCGGGAAAGTCATTTCCTCGTTCTTTTCATGCATCCGAACTTATTGAAGAAGTCCCTGGCATAGGAAATTCATTGTAAAAGAAACCGGAAATTTGTTAACTTGAAGTCTGAAAATTGGGTATTGCCTGATTCGAAAATAAAGAGAATTTTTCCTGCAGTATATTCTATGTGTAATTACAATCAGGAATTCACGGACTCAGCTGTATATAGCAGGTCGGTTCTTGTACATAATCTTCAACCTATGAAAAGATCAATCTTGTTTTTTAATTTATGCATTCTGTTCATTATTCATTCCTGCAACAACATCGAACAAATTGAATTCCCGCCATCAGTCACTTCTATAAATCCTGCTTCTGGCGGTTATGGCACAGAATTGATAATTACCGGTTCAAACTTTAGTTCGAATCCTGCCGAAAATAATGTAAAAATCGGGGGAGTGAATGCAGAAGTAAAAAGCGCAAAATCGACAACACTGACAGTATTGGTTCCAGCCCTTGATGATGGAGACTTACCCGTCAGGGTTTCTACCGAAGCAGGTTCAGCAGATGCCGGCACTTTCAAATATATTTATGATGTATTTGTTGCAGGTACTGAAATGAATAATGAGGGTTTTCAGGTAGCCAAATACTGGAAAAACGGGACCCCTATTGAATTATCCGATGGTAAGTCAACGATAAGTGTAAGTTCAATTACTGTGTCAGGAAATACAATTTATGTCGTTGGTACTGAGTACAATGCGTCAGACCGCATTATTAAACTGTGGATAAACGGTACCGAAAGTAATATTACATCCGGTACACGGGCGACGGCTTTTGATATTAAAATTGATGGCCCCGATGTATATATCGCCGGTTATGAAAATAAAGGGTCCCAGGATATTGCCACCTACTGGAAAAATGGTATCCCGACACATTTAACGGATGGCAGCAAGCCTGCATTATTAAGGTCAGTGGCCATTTCTGGTGGTAATATTTATGTTGCAGGATACGAGTATAATGAATCAAAAGCTGTGGCAAAATACTGGAAAAACGGTATCCCTGTTGTACTTACTGACGGACAGAAAAGTGCGTCCTCCAGAGATATTGCTATCGAAGGAAGTGATGTCTATGTATGTGGCGTTGAGTCTGAAAACGCTATTGAAACTGCAAAGTTCTGGAAGAATGGAATTGAAACAATTCTGGGAGATAAAACAAACAGATCCTTTACGGTAGCTATGGCTGTAAAAGGATCTTCCACTCATATTACTGGTATGGATAACGGGGTAGGCAGATATTGGAAGAATGGAGTTGTAACTTCATTTGCTGCAAATGAATCTGAAGCCTACCCGATGGCTGTTTACCTTGTAAATGATGATGTTTTTCTTGCTGGTTCTGTCGGGAATGGATTGATTACCAAAGCAGCATACTGGAAAAATGGCAGCCAGATTATTCTGAATGATGGAACATATAGTGCAGCAGCAACCAGTATATATGTCAGATAGAAAATTAGCTTACAGAAAAGTTTAATATGACGAGTGACAGGACAGTAATATTGTACATAGCGACAAGCCTGGATGGCTACATTGCAAGGCCAAATGACGATTTGAGTTTTTTATCTATTGTGCAGCAGGAAGGTGAAGATTACGGATATGCTGATTTTGTAAAATCGGTGGATACTGTGATCCTTGGCCGAAAAACTTATGACTGGATAATGACTCAAGTTCCTGAATTTCCCCATGCGGACAAAGATTCGTACATCATTACACGGACACCACGACCAGGTAAAGACAAGATAAATTTCTATACAGGGGACCTTAAAGAACTTATTCTCAAACTTAAAAGTGAACAGGGCAAAAATATCTTCATTGATGGAGGAGCAGAAATCGTTAACGAACTTTTAAAGCAAAAACTAATTGACGAATTCATTATCTCCGTAATTCCAATTTTAATTGGTGACGGAACAAGGCTTTTTAAAGATGGACGTCCGGAACAAACATTAAAATTTGTAGATGTAAGAAAATTTGACACTGGATTACTTCAAGTGCATTATAAATGTACTGACGATTATTAGTCCTTATGAGTGCATACGCCGGATAATCTGACCATGGAAATTCAGAGTTAAATCCCTGATGTTTAGATAAATATTATTATGTTGTAATCTGCCCGGCTGAATGTGGTCAACACTTCCGGCTTTTGCACCAAGACCTCTGGTTTTTATACTTAATAACAAAGAGTCAAATTGTTTGTTTAATAAGTTGTAAATGAAAGGAGTAACTATGAAGTACATTATGAAATTTAAGATTCCAACAGATGCTGGTAATAATGTTGTCAAGGATCCTCAATTTGGAAAGAAAATGCAGGATCTTATCGCAGAAGTGAAAGCAGAAGCTGTCTATTTCACAAATAGCGGCATTATCAGAACCATTCTATTATTGGCTAAAGGCAGAAGTTGATTTCATTCCCATAATGACACTCGAAGACCTTGGCAAAGCAGGTCCTTCTATCGAAGCAGCCATCAAAAAGTGGGGATGATAGTATCTTCATTTTCTAAAATGGGAAAAAATCAAAGGAATCACTTTAAATGATTCTTTTTTTTTAATACTAAGGTCATGGCACAAAATCCGTCCTTCTTTGACCACCTCAAAAGAAGGTCTGAAAACACAAAACATACACAATGAGACAACTGGTACTTAGCTCCGGCATAAGGTAACTAATTAATGCCGGCCAGGAATAATCAAATCACAGGGTTTTCCAAATTATGACATTCAGCAGTGCATTTGGTTTGAAGAAACACAAGCCTTAATTAAAAAGCATGTGCTATCTTTGCAGACATGAGGGAAATAATAAATTCCAAACTCTTTCAACTATTGACATTCACTTTTATGTTGCTGGTAGCTAATTGTGTATCTGTTAATTTAATCCCCCAAAACGAAATAACTCCAAATTATGAATGTCCTGATTTTTCAAGAGATTGCGAACATTCACATATCCATAGTTTGGAGAATGATGTATTAAAAAATGAAACTATAGTAAGACCACACAATTCAGAAATTCAAAAAGGTAAGCCTTTTTTTACCAATATTGATTTCAAGAACAGTTTTTGTTCACAAATCTGGCAACCACCCAAAAACTCTTAATCCATTTTTTGTAGTTCAGTGAAGTTTAATTATTAAACTTTTCTAAAATGGTAAAAGAGAAAAAAAAGGTAGCACTATTATCTGTTTTTGCTGCTATATTTTTGACGGGATTTAAGTTAGTTATTGGCATTCTGACAGGCAGCCTGGGGATTTTATCAGAAGCATTGCATTCTGGACTCGATTTAGTTGCAGCAGTAATAACATATTTTTCAGTCAGGATTTCTGATAAACCAGCCGACAAGGAACATAATTATGGGCATGGTAAAATAGAAAATTTTTCTGCCTTAATCGAAACCATTTTACTTCTTATTACATGCGTATGGATTATTTCCGAAGCCATAGGAAGGCTTATATCTGGTAAGACGCATATCGAAGTAAATACCTGGAGTTATATTGTTGTAATCAGCTCAATTATAATTGATATAACACGGTCACGGGCATTATACAAAGTTGCAAAGAAGCACAACAGTCAGGCTCTTGAAGCTGATGCATTACATTTCTCGACAGATATCTGGAGTTCGGCTGTTGTATTTTTAGGTCTTATTTGCGCGAATTTTGGCTTCTTCTTTGCCGATTCTATTGCTGCTTTGCTTGTCGCATTAATTGTATTGTTTGTTTCATTCAGGCTTGGGAAAAGGGCTATAGATGTTTTGCTCGATAGAGCACCAAAAGGTATAATTGAAAAAGTCGAACAAGTATTGGCTACTTACCCCGATGTAAAGAAATACCATAGTTTAAAAATTCGAACAGCAGGTGCCGATACTTTCATTAAGTTCAATATTCATTTGGAGCCAGATTCAAGCCTTAGGAATGTACATGAATTATGCGATCGAATTGAAAAGGACTTAAATTCTATAATCCCCAGAAGTGAAGTATATATTCATGCTGAGCCTCAGGATATTAGACACATTAAGGCAGAGGCAGAAACAGAACAAAGTCACAAATAGAAATAATTGTAATAAAAATATGAAGTATAAATCTTTAAAAAAACTACAATATAATCCAGAATTTAGGGTACTGATTATCTTTGCAGTTGTTATAAAATTGATAATATTAATAACAGTATTAATACTTTAAGCAACAAATGAGAAAGTTACGACTATTCCCCGGTATGCTTTTATTGGCGCTTGGGGCCAGCATCCCAGCCCTCGCTCAAACAAAAGAACAAGCTGCAGAAATTTCCTCAGATGTTCCTGAATTGCAGGCTTTTCACACAATCATTTATCCAATATGGCATAATGCTTATCCTGCTAAAGATATAGATGCCCTGAAAGGCTTTGTCCCCCAGATCAAGGCTAACATGGAAAAAATTAACAGCGCAAAATTGCCTGGTATTTTAAGGGACAAAGAAAATCTCTGGCGGTCCGAACTGGTAAAATTCAACACAGGAGCCGAATCTTACTACAAAGCATGTTCAGAAAACAATGACGAAGCTATACTTCTTGCCGCTGAAAAACTCCACTCGGCTTACGAAGCAATGAACAGGGTTGTAAAACCATATGTTGAAGAGATGGATGTGTTTCATCAGACACTTTATGTGATTTACCATAAGATGTATCCTGAAAAGAGATACGATGAAATTGCAGGTGTAATGGATACTCTTATTTCACAGGCCGATGCGATAACAAAGTTTCCTGAGGACAAACTGGCAAGAAGACTGAAAGGTAAAACTCCGGAATATTACACTATTTCAAAAGAGCTTTATAATGAAACGGTTGCTCTTAAAGATGCTTTAAAAATGGAAAATGCAAAAAAGAATGATGCTGCTATAGAGAAATTACACGCCACATACCAGAAACTGGCATCTCTTTTTGAATAAGCTACCCATGGTCAATGCCACTGGTTTTTTTAGTACACTTACACTACTTTAAATTTAGCTATCTGATTAAATGTATTCCAGTGACTTTTTGATTACTTCCACGGAGAAAGGTTTCCCATGACCAGGGTAGATCATTTTTATCCCTCTTTCTATTAATATTTCCCAGCATTTTAGAATTGATTCGATATCCCTGGCATATATAGGCAGCCCAGGACGAAGCCTGAATGGAAATCCATTATGAGCCATACACCCAACAAATGCTTCCCCGGAATCAAGGATAACACTGATTGATCCTTCTGTGTGTCCTGGTGTATGAATAATATTTCCATTAATTCCATATATTGATAGGGAATATGGCTCGTCTTTGATAAGAATATCAGGTTTGAATTTTGGAAATGAGATCATTCTAAAAATTGAGAATAACAATGGTTTTGTAAGTTTGCCATAGAAGTTTACTCCTTTCGGAATTATCATACCACCATTTTCTACATAGGTTCTCTCACTTTCGTGAATGACAATCTTAGCCCCCGTTAAATCACGGATTTCCCGGGCTGATCCGGAATGATCAAAGTGCGAATGTGTAAGTACTATCAATTTGATCTCCGATGACTGTATTCCAAGCTTTGAAAGTTTCCTTTTAAACATCTTAAGCTTGTTAGGCATACCGCCATCAATCATAACGATATCTTTACCACGAATGAGATAACACCTGTTCAGTCCCAGCTTTAGCGGAAAGATTTTTGTTTCCATATTTTACTGTCGTATAGGTCACCTTCAAACTCACTCACCCACCTGTCTCCTTTGTTGTCTTTCTGGCGGTAGCTGATGAAGATGTCGTATTCAAAGCCTGGGATGAGACTGGCCATATTAATTGTTCATTGTGATAAAGTTACGAAAGACAATAACGCAAGCCAAATAAAACCCATAGCATGGAATCTGCTAGATCTGTCTTTTGTAATCTGGAAGAAGGTGATAACGCCTCATTTTCGTTCAAAAGCTGGCCCAAAACTGGCGCAGACCTCTGCTGCGAAGTAATAAGCATTTATTCCCGGTCTCTCTTGGGAGAAGGGGAAACATTGAGCGGACTTAAGGGAGGAGATAAAACCGATGTATAAAAATCATTCTCATCACCCCAGGTCTGCAACAATTGTTTTTGTCAGAAAAAATAAAATTGACTTAAGTTTAAGTAAGGTATAACTTTGGTATCAGGAGAGATGAATTGTCAAAGCAAAATTTATCATTCTAATCGGCTAATTATGCAGGGTTAATAAAATATATAAGGATCCGTATCATGCACGGGACAGAATTAAAATTACAGAAACATCAATTTCAGGACTTTGTTTTACTCAATGCTGATGATAGTAATATTTTAAACAAAGCTGCTAAACCTATTATCAACCAGATATGAAATATAAAAAGACTCATGATATTAAATCAATCCTGGTTCTTATTGTTATTTCACTGTCCTTATCAGGTTGCGTTAAAACAGAAAATGCTATCGACCCTGAATCTCTTGAAATATGGGGAATCTATAATATAGAAAATGGCTTAGGATCTGATTCCGTAATGTCATTAGCTGAAGATAAAGAAGGTAATATCTGGGTAGGTACCCGAAATAATGGTGTCAGTAAATTCGATGGTAAAATTTGGACCATTTATAATGTTGCCAGCGGACTTATAGATAATTCGGTGTTATGTATTGAACAGGATGGGAATGATAACATGTGGTTTGGAACTTCAGGAGGGTTAAGCGTATTTTCAGATGATAGATGGATAAATATTACCGATTTTGGTGGCGTAAATGCATTATTGAAAGATCATGATGATAATATGTGGTTGAGTACTTATTACTATCCGGTTTTAGAATATAAGGACAACATATGGTATCAATATTATGACGATGAATGTGAATGGTGTAACGTAGTGAACGTTTTATTTGAAGATAATGAAAGCAATATATGGATTGGAAGTGAGCAGGATCTAAAAAAACTTACCAGTCAAACCATCACTTCCTATACCCAAAGTGATGGTCTGCCTGGTGGTGGTATAAGATCAATGCACCAGGATACCTGGGGTAATATATGGATAGGAACCAGCAGAAGCGGAGATGTTGCCAAATATGACAATGGGAAATTTGAATTGGTCAGTTTGTCGAATGGTTTATCAGTAAATTTTATCAATTCTATTGCTTCTGATAATAACGGGAATGTATGGTTTGCATTAATAGTTATGGGAACTATGAAATACAATGGTTCTGTTATGGAATCGTATACGGTTAAAGATGGCTTGCCAGATAAATCTGTTGTTAGTATCCTTAAAGACAAGCATGGTTATTTATGGTTTGGAACACAGGGCGGCGGTGTTGCTAAATATATGCCAGGCCTCGATTAAAATCTTGTCAGACCTTTTTGTGCCTGAAATTATCAAGTTGAAAAAAACATATATGAGATATTCCATTCTTATATTTTGCTTATTTCTGACAGGCCTGACTTTAAATGCGCAAACATTAAATGATTCCATTTTGGTTAATGAACGAAAAATCGATCGCCCCTTAGTTTTACACAAAGGTCAGCTTCAGTTAAATCCGGCCTATGAAATGTCGATCATATCAAAAAAATATGATAATAACAGCAATAGTATAAACCTTGCTGACGAGGGCACAGCTTCTGTTTTACATAAATACTGTTTTGAACTCAATTATGGAGTACTGGATTTCTTACAGGCTTCAATTGTATTAAATTATGCCACAAGAGGCGAAAGGCATGAAACTCAATATATTTGGGCAAGTCTTTACGATCAGCCCGATTTTACGATCACTTATTTTGATGACTACAAAGGCTTTGAAGATTTTTATTTAGGAACTGTTATTAAATTGCCCTTGAAAACCCAAAAAATAGAAATTGCATTTTCTCCGGGAATTTATATACCATTGTTCTCAAACAATCCTAAAGCGCCTGAAAATAGCATATCATTCCCCCCTGATGATCAACCTACCACGGAAATTATTTATCATAATAATCACAAGATAGGAAATGGGGCTAAAGCCATAAAAATCGGGACCTCTGCCATGGTGAGGCCAGGCAAGGGCTTTAGTATTCTTGCAAAGCTGAACTATTCCTGGCCAATTTCTGAAAGTGAAACAATCATCTGGATACACCAGTTAAACGGATCGGCTTTTGTTTACGATGCTATTCCTCATAAATATCTTATTGGCAATGCATTAGATTATGAAGTTAATTTAGCTTATCAGGCAATTTCATGGTTTAATGTTTGCTTGTCCTATTATAATAAAAAAACATCTTCAGGCTGGAGTGAATTAACCGGCTTCCGGATTGGAAACCCTGAAACTAAATTGTCTTTATTGTCAATTGGCTATGAAATAAAAGCTACGAGTAGATTATGGATAAACGAATTCATCGATATTCCTGTGTACGGTAAAAACGAATTTGCACCATTCAGTATTTATATTGGAATTAGCTATAACCTGTTTCCTTTTGACAGGAGGCTTAAGCCAGGGCAATTTAGTAATAAGGTAAATTAAAATCGGTTAATTAAAATGAATAAAATATTCACAATCCTGGTTTTATTGATTCTTTCAGATATTGCATATTCGCAGGAAGAGGATAAATTACTCATTGCTGAAATAAAGCAGAGCACAGTTATAACACAGCCTGCCACTCTCAATAAAGGATTTTTCCTACTTGGATCAGTATTTACTTATACAACATCTAACAAAGTGTTTTCTACCAAAGGGAAAAAAGAATATGAAATAGGCAATGGATGGGGAAAATATTCGACTGAATATCTACATTTTCAATATGGACTGACAAACCGGATAGAACTTGCATTTGTTTTACCTTATAAAATAATAACGCTTTCTTATTCAACTATTTCAGAAATTCCAATTATTGATACGTCATTAATAACAAAAGTCAAATTACAAGGTAACGGAATTGGCGACATAGAATTTGGAATATATTATCAGATAATTAAAGGAAGCAAAACCAAACCCTCGCTGGTAAGCAAGCTCAGCGCAACTTTTCCCACGGGAGAAAAAAATCCGACGAATATTAAAGGAAGATTGGAATATGATCTACCGACCGGTAGCGGAGAAGCAACTCTAGCTTTGGAATTGATCTACAGGAAAATTACTTATCCTTATTCTTATTCATTTTATGGGCTTTTTAAATATTCTTTTGGCGGAGAAAAGGTAATGGTTCCATACGAAAATCCGGTTTCTTTTAAATCAGGGAATTATTATAATGCAGGTGGAAATTTCAACTTCCTTCTGAATGATTGGATAGCACTTCAAAACGATTTGATTTTTTTTTACCAACGGAACAATCGATTTTTTGGCGAAACCAGTAACACTGAAATTACTCAATATGCATTATTTTACTATCCTAATATAAGTTTCCAATTTAAGAAATTCAGGCTTGTCCAGGGCGTTTTAATTCCTCTTTATGGTAATACAACTACCGCTGATCCACAGTATAATATTGATCTGCAATATATTTTCTAGTCATTAGAAAAAGAAGAGATGATTAATTCAACAAAAACCGTTTTAGTTTTCATTTTCATTATTTCTTATATACAGTCATGCAAAACACCAGCAGTTATTGCAACTCAAACCATTCAGCAGGCCGATGAGTACAATAATCAAAAAAAATACAAAGAAGCAATTGTATGCTATGAAAAATACATTCAATTAGCATCGGGTCTGGGTGTTTATAGAAACACATCAATGGAAGCAGATGTATACAGAAAGCTTGCACATACCTATTCTGCAATATCAAAATACAATTCGTCGCTATATTATCTTCAAAAAGCTTTAAATATTGACTCCGTTTCCGGACTCAATGTACTTAATGTTATTGAGGACTACCGCAAAATCGGGCTTACTTATGGATATGAAGGTGATTATATTAACAGCATTAAGTTTCTGGAACAATCACTGGAACTAAATGCAGGGATGGATAAAAGCTTCAAAGAAGTTAAACGCTCTTCGATTGGAGACACCTATTTGTCTTTAGCTCAGGTAAATTATGTAATTGGTAATTTTCAGGAAGCAGAGAAAGAAGTTGATAAAGCAATTTTAATCTATAAAAAAATTGAAAACGATTATACAGGCTTACTCGAATCTTATCTCTTATTGGGTAAAATAAGAATTGAACAGGGAGAAATTAAAGATGGGCTCAGATTAATTGAAAATTCAATTCAGGTTGCCGAAAATAATAATATTAACACTGCCAGGCATTATCAGGCAATTGGAAGTGCCTATTTGCTGGAATCGAAATACGAAGAGGCTCTTAAAAGCAGATTGGCAGCTTTGAAAAAGGCCGAAGAGTCGAAAATCATTCCTCAGATTGCCTGGATGAATGTAAAGGTTGGCGACGTATATTCCTACATAGGAGATGACAAAAAAGCTGAAAGTTATTATGAAACTGCACTTATAAATATTTCTGGTACCAAAGAGGAAATTCTAACAGATTCGCCTTCACTGCTAATGAGGCTGGGTGATGTACAGCAAGCCTGTGATTTTTATATTAAATCCGGTTCACTTATTGGAACTGCTATGGCTAGTCTGAGACTCGGCGAAATAAATGCAAAAAGCAATAGACCGGATCTTGCCGGATTTTATTTCAATAAGTCGGATAGCGTTTTCAAAATCATAGGTTCTTATGCCGGACAAGCCTATGCAAAACTAGGGTTATGCCGCATGTTCATTGACAATGATATGTTAGGCAGGGCAGACAGTTTAATAGGTCAGATTATTAATTTTAATGAAAACCCGGAAATAGAATGGCAATTACTTTTTGAAAAAGGAAGAATTTTTGAAAAACAGAAGAATATAAATTCGGCCTTCCTGGAATATTGTAAGTCAATAGAGATTATTGAGAAAATCAGAGGCGATTTGAATATTGAAGAATTCCGTTCTGCATACATGATGGATAAAATGCACGTCTATGAACGGTTAATAATGTTGCTTATAAAAAACAGTGAAAGTGGCTTGTTCAGTAATTTGAAGCAATCACCCGTGGAAACGGCATTTTACTACTCAGAGAGAGCCAGATCGAGGTCTTTCCTCGACTTATTGGGTAATAACAAAATCAATGCAAAAAAATCTTCGGATACATTGCTTGTAGCTAAAGAATACAGATTAAGGCTGCAAATACAGAAAATCACAAAAGAGATTGAAATAAGCAAATTCAATAAGATCGATCCGGAGGAATTGGGAAATCAACTCGGGCTTTTAAATCAGGAGTATATCAAAACTCTCGATCTTATTAAACTAAGCAATAATGATTACAATTCCCTGATTTCTGTTGAACCTTCCAAATTGTCTGAAATACAAGATATTATAAATGACACAAATGCAATAATTGAATATTGGGTTGGCAAGGAAAAATCTGTGGTTTGGGTTGTAACGAATAAAACTATTACTGCAAAAATTCTTGACACCGGAGCTGATAAAATAGAAAAATGGGTCTCTGACTGCAGGGCGCTGATGAAACCTGGAGCAAGATTTTTATTGACCGAATTGTACAATATCCTGATCTTACCAATAGAATCGGAAATTAATGGTTATAAATCATTGTATATTATCCCTCACCGGAGTTTGAATTTTTTACCCTTTCAGGCTCTTATTGATCCGGGTGGGCAATATTTAATCGAAAAATTCGATGTTTCGTATGTTCCTTCATCCTCAGTGTTAAATTACTGCAGCTTAAAAAAATGCGATATAAATGATGATTTTTTAGGAATGGCGCTGGGAAATATATCTCTGGGAAATTTTTCCCCTTTGCCAGGAACAAAGGCTGAGCTTGAGCAGATTGTTCATCTTTATCCGGGGGCAACTGTAAAATACGAAAACGAAGCTTCTGAAACATTTTTTAAGACAGAAGCAAAAAATCATAATATTTTACATTTGGCAACCCATGGTATTTTAGATAGCAGGAGTCCGATGAATTCGTACCTGCTTATGGCATCTGATGATAAAAATGATGGGCACCTGACGGTCAACGAGATATTTGATTTGGATCTGAATTCAAAACTAGTGGTACTTAGTGCTTGTCAAACAGGTCTCGGACAATTATCAACAGGCGATGAATTAATTGGCTTAAGCAGGGCATTTATCTACGCGGGAACACCTGCAATTATAGTAAGCCTATGGCCGGTTGAGGAGGCTTCTACAGCACTTCTGATGATAAGGTTACATCAATATTATTCTGCAGGTTATGGGCTTCAAAATGCATTAACTCTGGCCCAGCGCGATTTAATAACTAATAATTTCGAAGCTTTAGTTAAAAGAGACGCAATTCCCGTTATCTGGGATAAGGCTTTTGAATACGAAATAGAATCAGGTAACAAGTCTAAAGAAAAAAATCCATTTTTTTGGGCACCCTTTATTTTGATTGGGTATGGGGGTTTATAGATAGTTTTTAAAAAAGGATGGCAATCTTCATTAATTCATGATACTCTTATCGTAAAATTTCACGAAAAGCTAGCCCAAATGCATAAGCCGGTGTGCCAGACCAACTCTTGCCGCAACAAATTGACTACTTAAAACCGGAGGTAATCTCATGATATATAGATAAATATATATATGTCCGATTTGCCGGCGTAATAATGTCAAGACGACCGGCTTATGCACTCATGTAAGAAATCTCGTATTACCGAAATCTGGGTCTGAAAAATGGGAGTAGTTTATGGGGACATTGATTTATTTGACTTCGCCTTTTTGCTAAAGTAACTTGCATCAAAATTATTGGCTTACAGATATTCCAATTATTCCCAATCACAAAATATAATTCTATGAAAAAGTTGGCAATTTTAATTTCGGCGATGTTAATAGTTCCAATTAACATTAAAGTATCTGCCCAACAATCCTTTCAGGGCAAACCAAAAGAGGTTGTTGTTGCTTACGAAGTTGCGGGCATGAATGATGTAATTGTTAAGAAAGATATCCCCTACCTGAAATCTTCGGATTCTGCACTGAAAATGGATGTTTATTATCCACCCATGTTTGATTTCAATAGTAAAATACCTGCAATTGTATTTGTATTCGGATATACAAATGAGGGACAGTTGAAAACGGCAAAACACCAACTGAGAACATGGAGTCCATATACTTCATGGTGCAGGATTGTAGCCGCAACAGGAATGGCTGCAATTGTATATGAAACAATTGAGCCTGAAAATGACTTAAAGTCGCTGATAAAGTACATTATTTCAAATACAGATAAACTTTCCATTGATGTAGATAAGATCGGGGCCTATTCATGTTCCGCCAATACTCCAACTGAAATGGCATTTATACTGAATGATCCAGATTGCATCTTTAAATGTGCCGTTGTTTATTATGGGGTATTCCTTACAAAAGGCTTTAAATATATTTCAACGATTGACACATTATCTCAAAATATGGGATTCGTCACTCCAAGGTTATCTGAACCAGCATCCTGGAATAAAAATGTACCCATTATGATTGTTCATGCTGGTAAAGATTTCGTCCCACATACAAACGAATCTTTAGTGAGTTTTGTAAGTGAGGCAGTAGTTCAAAACATACCGATTACACTGATGATTCACCCTGATGGTGTCCATGCTTTTGATATTAACACTGATAATGAATCAACAAGGCAGATTATTAAGAACACACTGGAATTCTGGAAATTTCATTTAAATAAATAGAAATATGAGAACATTAAACTTATTAATTATCGTCATGATATTCATTAGTTTATCATGTACGCAAAAGACTGTTCTATCCGAAGAGGATAAGAAAGCAGTTGAAACTGAAATCCATCAATTTATGGACTCTCTTAATGCCGCTTTTGAGTCATTAACTCCTGAAAGAGTATTTAATTATTTCCTGCAAACTGAAGAATTTGCGGTGGCTTCACAAGGCAATCTGATAACTAATCCATCTGCACTGCTTGATACAATGAAGGTTCATATGGCTTATATGAAAACCCAAACAGGGAAAACAATTGCTGAAAAAATTTTCATTATAAACTCAGATGCTGTTGTAATTTCAACCTCAAGGATTGGAACAATAACTTTTAAAAATGACAGTCAGATAAATATGCCATATGCCCTGACGATGCTTCTTGTTAAGAGAGAAGGAAAATGGAAGATTGCACATTATCACAATTAATACTGTCTTTATCCCCAAAAAATCTGGACATAGTCTTCAAACCATCCCCAACCTCCCCTTTTCTCAGGTCATGTTAAGGTATCAAATCTGACCCCCTCATCTGGAATTAAGACCTAACTTTGTATTTTCAGGTGGTAAGCAGGCAATTATTTGGAAACAACTAATGGCAATTCTGGTGTTATTTCAACACCTAGTCTAACCGGAAGATAAGATGTATTACCATTAAATTATGAGTAATTATAAATTGATACTTGTCATTGTGGCCTTTTCATTTTCATGGAATCTTTTTGCACAGGAAAATCTATGGTACGAAAAGAATTTACCTGCGTATATTGAATATCTGTCTAAAGAATTTGGCATTATTTGTAACATTCCCGAAGGGTTAAAAAATCTAGACAAGTACTATGTGGGGTGGAAAGTCCGTGAAGAAAAAGAAAAGCATACAGCTGGTTTATATGGCCCAATTTTTCAATCGAGAAGTAAGGGCTGCATTTTAATGTATTCAGCTTTCCCATTTTATATTTCCGAGGGAAATGTTGGTTTACTAAAAAGGAAAGTATTGATGGAGCGTGTATTGAATAGAGATACATCGACTTCAGAACCAATAGTTTCGTCAAATGGGGCCTTCCCACGAGGGCAAATTTCAGCAGAGATAAAGACCGCACTTGGTTTGTATTACAGTTATGCGCATCCATTAAACAATAACTCTACAAGATTTGATTTTAATGATTATGTAACTATCATATCAGGCGAAAAAGCTCGTGAAATGTTTAATGCTGATACAATCTACATCTATGACATACCCGGTGCTGATTCTGTTTATTTTTTTGACAGCTCATTGGAAAAAATGCGCAAGAAAAAGTACCCATATTGCACTGGCGTTTTTGTTATTAAAGATGGTAGAGCCACGATGTACTTTAAACTCTTCTTTACAAAAGGAGCCAAGAAAAAGGAGGAGAAATATATCAACATGTTAGAGAAACAGATTTGGTACGATGAAAATTTCAAACATGAATAAAGCTTGATGGTTATAAGATGAAATTCAACTTATTTTTTTGATCTTGTAACAAAAGCTAAATAGGTTAACCATGCTCGTCTCGCCATAATCGAGTTAGAACTATCAGATTTTGTTTTAACACTTTAAATTGAACAGATTTTACGGAAAACCTGGCCCAAAACTGGCGCCAAAGAAAAAACCACTTAACCGAAATCCGTGTAAGTGGTTGACTTGCTTCGCTCCCCAGCCAGGACTTGAACCTGAGACCCCCCGATAACAGTTAAATAGGGTGGTTTCCGCCAATTTGTATCTATTTGTAAGAGTTCCTTTTGCACCCTGAGTATTAGGTGAATACATTATACTTCAAGTGATAAAAACGAACAAATTGATAATCACATGTGTTTATAATAGCATTCCCTCTTGTAAGGATTTATTCAGAGAAATAATTAAAGTAACTTGTTGTGATTATTGAGTTTTTGGCAGGCAGCAACACTAAACGACAATGAACATCTATTAGTAAACACTATAACCGAGATATTAATCACTCACAAAAGTAAAAAACTATGAGAAAATTAATAATGTGGAACATCATAACACTTGACGGCTATTTTGAGGGCGACAAAAACTGGGACTTATCCTTTCATGAAATAGTTTGGGGACCAGAACTTGAAAAAATAAGCATTGAACAGTTAAAAGCAGCGGACTACCTTGTGTTTGGTCGGGTCACCTATGAGGGAATGGCTGCTTATTGGAAAACAGAAAAAGGTGAAATTGCCGAGCTCATGAATAAAATTCCTAAACTGGTTTGTTCCCGAACATTGAACTCAGTGGACTGGAATAATTCAACTTTAGTAAAAGGAAATACATCTGAAGAAATTTCCAGATTAAAAGCGCAGGGTGGTGGTGATATGTATGTTTTTGGCAGTGCTAACCTTTCGGAGACTTTTATTAACAACAATCTATTTGACGAATATCGAATTGGCGTTTCTCCTATTCTTGCTGGCAGCGGAAGATCATTGTTTCACAAAGGTATTGTTCCAAGACCACTGACTCTGGTTTCCTTACAACAACTTTCTACTGGCGGACTTATTATGACCTTCAAACCAAAATGAAAAGTGTCTTGGCCCTCAAATACCTGGACATAATTTTAAACCCATTCTTAACCTTCCTCTTTTTCAGGTCAGGCTAAGGTCTCAAATCTGACCCCAGAGACACGATCTCAATGTTGGATGGGTCTGGGATCGTCGGTCTGAGCTAACCAGAATTTAAGTATTCTATTTAAATCCACTGAGTGAAATCTGTCCTTCTTTGACAACTTCAATAGAAGGTCTGAAAACAATAAACATACATGAGTAAACGACAAGTATCTAACTCCAGAGTTTGGGTGGTCAATTTATTTTGGCCAACTAAAGTCACTGATGTTGGTTTTACCACCTAACACAGGTAAATATAATTGCAATGAACCTTTTTATGGCTTAAATTTGATAATGAAATAAATAGAACTCTTATGTCAAGCATTATTGAAGGGTATAATTTTGACATCTTTATCAGCTATCGTCAAAAAGATAACAAGCATGACGGTTGGGTTACTGAGTTTGTTGATAATCTAAAGGGTGAACTCGAGTCAACTTTCAAGGAGGAAGTCAGTGTTTATTTTGACATCAATCCACATGATGGACTATTAGAAACTCATGATGTAGATGCCTCCCTTAAAGAGAAACTGAAATGCCTGGTTTTCCTTCCAATAATTTCTCAAACTTATTGTGATTCAAAGAGCTATGCTTGGCAACATGAGTTTGTTGAGTTTAACAAACTTGTCAGGGATGATAAGTTTGGAAGAGATGTCAGACTTGCCGGCGGAAATGTAGCCAGCAGAATACTGCCGGTTAAGATTAATGACATTGATACTGAAGACAGAAATCTTCTTGAAAATGAATTAGGAGGAGCGCTTCGATGTATAGAATTTATTTACAAAGAAGCAGGAGTGAATTGCCCTTTAAGTCCTAATGATGATGCAAAAGAGAACCTGAACAAGACACAATACCGAAATCAGATCAACAAGGTGGCAAACGCAGTTAAAGAGATTATTGCTGCAATAAAGAAACTTAATCAGCGGACTGTAGAAGTTTCAAAAGAGGATGTTAAAGTAAAACATGAAAAGCCAAAACATCTGAGAACCAAAATTATTATAACATCTCCAATAATAATTGCCCTGATTTTACTTGGGTATTTCTTCATTCCAAAATTATCTAAATTATCCAAACCGGTTGAAAAATCTATAGCTGTTCTACCATTCAAATTACTTAGTGACGAACCTGATAAGCAATATCTTGCTGATGGTATTATGGATGCAATTCTGCTTCACATGCAAAAGTTTAAAGATTTAAGAGTAATGTCCAGGACATCAGTTGAACAATATAGGGGAACGACTAAAACAATCCATGTTATCGGGCAGGAACTGGATGTGGAATATCTACTTGAAGGTAGTTTCCAAAAGTATGGAGATAATGTAAGATTGATTGTGCAGTTAATTAAAGCCAAAGAGGAAAGGCATATTTGGGCCAATGAATACAGTAGAAACTGGAAAGATATTTTTTCTGTTCAGAGTGAAGTCGCACAAGCTATAGCTGGAGAATTACATGCTATAATCACACCTCAAGAAAAACTACTTATTGAAAAGATACCTACTACAAATCTGGCAGCTTATGATGATTTTCTTAAAGGCCATTTCTTCTACGAAAAACTTGATTCTAATGAAAATAGAAAAGCAACTTTTTGGTTTAAAGAATCCATCAAACTTGATTCCACTTTCGCCTTACCATGGACATATCTTTCCATGTGCTATTGGAGACTGACTGCTAATGCTAATACGCCTGAATTCATGGAGGCCAAACATGCTGCAGAGAGGGCATTAGAATTGGATCCCACCTCAGGTACTGCGATTGTTAACATAGCGATTATACTTGATAATGAGTATGATTTTAAAGGGGCTGAAGAGAAAATAAGATTGGCTTTAAAAATTGATCCGAATAATCAATATGTCTTAAGAAATGCAGGACGATTTTATACCATACTGGGCAGAAAAGATGAGAGTATTTCATTATGCAATCAAGCATTGAAAAATGATCCTAATAATTCCACTGCGCTATATTACCTGGCCTTAGCAAATTTTTACTCTGGCAATTTTACGGAGACAAGGACAATATTGAATAAATACTACGAATTAGAATATAAAGGACTTCGTTATTTGCATTATCAGCTTCTTCTGGCAGAGGGTAAGATTGATAGTATAGTCAAGGAACCGAGTTTTGAAGAAGACTATAATGCCCGTAATATTGCATTAGCTGCTGTAAACTTTAAATTGGGTCACAAAAATGTGGCTGAAAAATTATGTAACGAATTAAATATAAAAAACATTCCTGCTTATTGGATTGCTTTTGCCCATGCTTATGGAGATGAACCAGAGAGAGTCTATGAATGGCTCGAAAGGTCTTATGCTTTAAGAGAGAAACAACTTACCTATATTTGTGTAGAACCGGCTTTTAGAAAATTCAGAAATGAACCTAGAATGAGAAATTTAATTCAAAAGATGAAATTCCCGGTTTAGACAGCCACTTTGCTTATATAATCATTCGCTCTTAAAATCACCAGGAACCACCGAAAACAAATTTACTAATTCCATTCACCTTGTCACTTGATCTTGTGATTTTGGCATTGGTCAAGATTTAATTGACTTTAGTTTTTTTAGGTGTAACTTTGAATTACTAATTCCAGAAATAATGAAAACTACAGCCCTTTTCTTAGTATTTCTTTTGACAGTATCCTGTAATAATTCGACACAGAAGCAAATCAATTATGGCTCAAATGATAAAGTTGGGAAATATATTGATATAAACGACATAAAGATATATTATGAGATTTATGGGGAAGGCGAACCATTATTGCTATTGCATGGGAATAGTGGATCTATCAATAGCTTTGATTATCAGATACCTGAATTATCAAAACATTTTAAAGTAATTGCTGTTGACAGCAGGGCACAGGGAAGATCTTCCGACTCCGAAAAAGAAATTACTTATGCTTTGATGGCATCAGATATGAGCGAACTAATCGAAAAACTGAAACTAGGGAGTGTTTATGTTGTCGGATGGAGTGATGGTGGAAATATTGGTTTGGAGCTAGCTTTAAATAATCCGGATAAGGTAAAAAAGCTGATAACATTTGGCGCAAATTTTACATGGGAAGACTTCTTTGCTACACCTGATAGTGTAACCATGGATCCAAATGATCCTTTGATTGTGAAAGTTACTCCAGTTCTTCAAAAATATAAAACTGGAATGGATAAAATTCCTCCAGAAATAAAAAAGAAACTTTCTGCTCTCATGGAGAAATTTCCCAATCTCACGGAAGAACAACTCAGACAAATTAAAATACCAGTTCTGGTTGTTGCTGGAGATCATGATTTGATAAAACTTGATCATACTGTTGCTTTATTCAAAAGTCTGCCACATGCGCAACTTTTTATTGTTCCGTGTGCATCACATATGGTAGTTATTGAACAGCCAGAATTGATAAATGGTGAAATAATAAAGTTTTTAAACACACCCTATCGAGACATTGATAACTATTATTTATTAAAATTTCTGCAATAGCAGAAATGCAGTAATAAAGTGCAAAAGCTTACCTTATTGACCACTTTAAAAGACGGTCTGAAAACTCGTAACATACATTTGGAAAAAAGAAGGATTTAACTCTGGAAAGGTTAGTAAGTTGTAATTGGTAATTATAATCAGGGTAGAAAGGTTATAATGTCCCTTGCTCCTCAAGCCATTTTTTAACCCTTTCATGCTCTGCCTGGTATTTTGCTTCCATGTTTTGCAGTATTTTTTGAAATCGTTCTTCGCTGCGAATTCTTTCAAACATGGGATCATGCTTAATTTTTATTATTCCTACTAAAGAATGAAATTCAGATTTATTTAATTCATCAAGGTAATAGTATGCCTTCCCCTTATCACCCAAAAATGCATAGGTTGATGCCAGATTATATTGAGCACTTTTCGTTTGTGCTGAATTCCTCTCGAGTCTTATACTTTCTTCGCTATATTTTATTTGTTGATTGAAATAGTCCACTGCCTCTTTTTGTTTACCAACCTGCCAGAAAGCATATCCAATCTGATTCAATTCTCCGAGGTTCATTGCTCCAGATTTTTTGAAATATTCAATAAGTTTATTTGCAAACAGATAGGCTTCTTCTTCATGCCCAAAATGAAAATTATAGATAGGGATCATGCCTTCAACATAATTTGCTGAATCAATTTTCTCTCGCTCTTTGACTAATTTATAAGCCCCCTCAAAATTCTCATTGCAGAATTCGATCCATGCAAAATACCAGTAGGTATATAATTTATTGTTATCCAAATCCAATGCTTCCTGATAATAAGACTTTGCCTTTTCAAGAAATCCGACATTCTGATATGTTTGACCTAATCCTCTTAGCAAGCCTGGTCGTTCCTCTCCTCGGGTAAGAGTCAAGGCTTTATTATAATTGTCTATGCCCTTGACATAATCATGTTGAAAAGAAGTCAGGATAGTGCCTTTTACAACGAAAGCCGAATAAAAATTTGGATTAATGCTTAATGTCTTGTCAATATTATCCAATGCCTCGTCCATTTGTCCATTTGCATAATAATATTTACTTATCAAAAAATATGCTTCATCAAGATTATTATCGAAGGAAAGAGCTTTTTTAGCAAGAATAAGACACGAATCAAGAAAGTTTTCCTTAAAATAAGTTTCTTTATAATATCTGTCAAAATTTGCTCTGGCTAATCCAGTATAAGCCTTTGCAAAAGAAGAATCTAATCCAATAATAGTTTTGTAAAGGGTTGCAGCCTTGTGATAAGAGATTGAATCCAATGTTTTCCAGTATTCTTCTTCATATTCTTTTGCTCTCAGATATAAATCGTACGCCGTCATATTCTGAGTTGGAACTTTTTCAATCAGTTTCTTCTCTCCAGGTGTTAATATTGCTTCCAGATTACTTGCTATCGCCTGAGCAATTTGACTTTGCAGTTTAAAAATATTATCTGTCACTCCTTCGTAGGGAGAAGACCAAAGATGCTTATCATTCACTGCATCAATCAACTGTACGGTCAGACGGATTTCGTTTCCATATTTCTGTCCACTCCCTTCAAGTATATAATTAACATTCAAAAGGTTTGCTATCTCACGGATAGGCTTGGTTGTATTTCTGAATTGTTCAACTGATGTTCTGGAAATTACTGTTAGCTCGGCAATTTTGCACAGGTTGTCTAGAATAGCTTCCATCGTTCCGTCAATAAAATATTTGTTTGTGGAATCGGGGCTGTCATTTCTGAAAGGCAGTACTGCAATGGATTTTTCAACTTGTTCTGGTGGATTAAACATTCTTGGAATGAAGAAATATCCAAGCACAATTAATGCTAATAATATTATAGATCCAGATATGATTTTTGTTCTGTTGCTTTTATGATGAATAGCTGATGATTCAATAATTTCTTTTTGCCTCACCTCTATTTTTTGTCCTTGTTGTCCCAGGGCAGTTACAATTTCCTTTATAGCATTGCCAACTTTATTTACCTGGTTTCGATATTTTGTCTTATTCAGATTTATCTTTTCATCATCATCAGGTTTGAGTGGTCTATTGACTCCCGACTCAGAATATATAAACTCTACTCCCCTCAATGCTCCTCCCAGAACGGACTCACATAATTTAATATCAGTACTTTCTAAATTATATATCCGAACTGGCAGCACTCTGCTTGCCACATTTCCATTAGGCAGTTTTACCTTCAACCCAAACTGATCCTGCGAAGCCTGTTCAACAAACGCTTTAAACTCATGTTCCCATGCAAATGATTTCGGATCACAATATGTGCGTGAGACTATTGGGATAAAGACCAGACACTTCAGTTTATCTTTCAGGGATTCATCTACATCATGAGTCTCGAGTAGCCCGTCGTGAGGATTGATATCGAAATAAACGCTGATTTCCTCTTTAAATGTTGACTCCAGCTCAGTCATCAAAGCCTCAACGAACTCACTGACCCACCTATCGCCCTTGTTGTCTTTCTGGCGGTAGGAGATAAAGATGTCGTAATTATATCCTTCGATTGTACTTGCCACAATTTGGAATTAATTTGGTACCTGATAATCTGATAATCCCATTTTCTTTAAAATAGCTTGGAATCTTGGTTCTGAACGGATGTTATCAAAATCAGGATTATTATTTATACGGGGAAAAGTGGACGGCGGATTTTCAGATGCTTTCTCAAGCCAGTTTAATGCATTTTCTTTTTTACCGATTTTCGCATAATTTTCCGCTAAAGATAAAGGGTTGGGATTTGATTTTTTTAATTCTGATTCAATCAGCCATTCTCTAAGACCGTTAATACCTGAATTAGCAAAGATATCTTTGAACATTTTGACATTTTCACTTTGAAGAGAATCTCCTCTGAGCAACACCTCTTGAAGTGCATCAGTGGCTTCTAAATCTTCTCCCAACCATATCCAATACTGAGAACCAATAGGATCAAGTTCAGATGCTTTTTTATACTCATCCAAGGATTCTTTAAATCTGCCTTCATGATAGTACAGAATCCCACTTAAAATATGCATCATTGGGAAAAAAGGATCGATTGATAAAGCTATATTTATGCGTTCTCTGGCTTCTTTGTTTTCTCTTAAAATATCCAGCAGTTCGGCATAATATGAATGGGCATTTACGAATTTTGGATTTAATTCAACTGCAAGCTTTAATTCCTTACGGGCTTCCTCCCATTTCCAGTCATAATAGGTTAATACACCACCAAGTACCGCGTGTGCTTCTGCCAGATTCTTGTCTATTTCAAGGGCTTTATTTGCATATTCTTTTGATTTAGTATAAGCTTCTGTTTTCGGCATTTGGTTGTTCCATGCTAGCAGGAAATAGGCATCAGCCAATCCAGCGTACCCTAAAGCATAATTAGGGTCTTCAGCTATTGCTTTATTAAAATATTCAACGCTTTTTCTAAAACCCTCGTTTGTTCTTTTCTGTATAAAAAACCGACCTTGTGAGTATGAATTATATGCCTCAGGATTCTCAGTCTGATATTTTTTAAACTGTTCCTTTTCTTCAGAGGTTAATGTTGCCTTTAACTCCTTTGCAACATTTTGAGCTACTTCAGATTGAATTGCGAAAATATCCGCAATGTCTTTATCATATATTTCTGACCATAAATGCGTATCAGTTCTAGCGTCAATAAGTTGAGCGGTTATCCGTATATTGTTTCCTATTTTTTGAACGCTGCCTTCCAGGATTGAACTAACACCCAACTCTCTGGCAATCTCTTTGATAGAAAGTTCTGTATCCCTGTATCTCTTTGTTGATGTGCTGGATATCACTTTTAATTCACCAACTTTGGAAAGGTAATTTAAGATTGCTTCCACAATTCCATCACTGAAGTATAACTGGGTTGAGTCATTACTCAGATTCCTGAAAGGAAGTACAGCTATTGATTTATCAACTTCAGGTGTTTGTTTGCCACCACGAAAGATATTAGTAAATACTAAAACTGTAACCACAATTGCTATTAGTAGTATCATTCCAGAGATTAAACCCATCAGCCTTTTTTTTGGAATCTGGAGACTCATTTTTTCTTCTCCAGTACTTTTTAAGTCATGGCTTTTCTTTTCGGTTTTTATGTTTGACTTTGTCTTCATTCCAAGAATAATCTCCTTTATCGCATGACCCACCTTGTTTATCTGATCGCTATAAAAAGTTTTGTTAAGATTATCTTGTGGGTGATCCTCATTAGCCTTCAGAGGTCTGCTTACGCCTGTTGAAGTCCTGAATATAAAGTCCAAAGCCCTAAGCACACTACCTGTTTCTTTCTCGAAAAGTTTCACATCTTCTGGTTCAAGATCGTGTATCCGAATTGGAAGTACCCTGCTAGCGACATTACCGCTCCTCAACTTAATGTCTTTGCCAAAACGATCCTGTTCCGCCATCTTGAGAAAGGCCAGGAATTCATTCTGCCATGCATAACTGTTGGGATCACAATAGGTTTGGGAAAGAATAGGGATAAAAATGAGACATTTCAGTTTCCCTTCCAAACTCTTATCTACATTATGTGTCTCCTGAAGACGGTCATGAGGGTTTTCATCGAAATATACTGAAACATCCTCCTTAAAGGTAGCTTCAAGCTCTCCCTTTAAGTTCTCAACAAACTTTGTCACCCAACCGTCGTGTTTGTTGTCCTTTTGGCGGTAGGAGATGAAGATGTCGTAATTATATCCTTCGATTATGCTTGCCATCTTAGTCGTTCATTGTGATAAAGTTACGAAAGACAATAACGCAAGCCAAATAAAACCCATTCACGGAATTTATTAGATCTGTCTCTTGTAACTTGGAAAGAAGGTGAAAACGCCCTATTTTCGATCAAAACCTGGCCCAAAACTGGCGCGAAACTGGCGCAAACGAAAAAACCACTTACCCGAAATCCGTGTAAGTGGTTGACTTGCTTCGCTCCCCAGCAAGGACTTGAACCTGGGACCCTCTGATTAACAGATTAATATATTGATTTCCATAGGTTTACACAGATTTGTATCTGTTTGTACCAGTTAATTTTTTATCAGAATAATTGCAAAAGATTTCACAGTTTTATACCCATATAGTAGAAGTACTGGCACCAAAGCTGGCACTTTTAACAACTTTGTTTTTTGGGGATGTTTAATCAGAAAGAATGCGATATAATTCAAGATTCAAATAATAATGACGGCCTTCAATTTCCTTTCTCTCAAGAACATGTATCTCGCATAGCCTGTTTAAATAATCCCTTGCAGTATTTTCAGAGTATATTCCTGAATCAACAAGGTGTTTTACTTTAGTAAAGGGCTGAGTGAACAATGCATTCACCATGTCTTCGGGACTTCTAACCTTTCTGGTATCTTTCTTTATAAACTCTAAAATTGAATCTTTCGCTGATACAATTTCATTGATTTTATGGAAAGTAATCATGGATGTATATTCAATTGCTTTAAGCATGAAATATAGCCAGTCCTTCCAATTACCTCTTTGAGAAACCCCAGATAATCCTGAGTAATATTCTTCTTTGTGATCTAAAATATATCGGCTTAGAAATAGAATTGGGACATCAAGTAAGCCCTTTTTTGTCAGATAATTGATATTAAAGACCCGACCTGTTCTGCCGTTGCCATCGCGAAACGGATGGATGGCTTCAAATTGATAGTGAGCAATGGCCATTTTAAATAAATAGTCCATTTTGAAGTTTTCATCATCGTTTAAAAAGGTTACCAGGTTGTCCAACTTTTCTTTTATTATCGCCTGACCCTTTGGCGGAGTATAAACAACCTGACCAGCAGTTGGCCCAGTACCGCTTTGCTTTATTGTTGTATTTAAAAAATCAGGTCGAATCTCATCTTTTGTTTGTTTGATTTCCTGAAAGACTTTAATAAAATACTCAATATCAAAATAATCCTGTTTCCTTAAATAATCGTAACCAGACCAAAGAGCCTCTTTATACCTTAACACCTCCTTTGAAGCTCCATTAATTTCATTGGTCTGGTCACTATATGCTTTATATAGTTCATCATCTGTTGTGAAAATGTTCTCAATTGCACTTGAGGTTTTTGCTTCCTGCAAGCTGATAGTGTTAATTAATAAACCTTGATTGGGAATCACAGCACTACGACCCTGAAGCTTTGCTAATGCGGCTTTAGCATCTCCTAGTTTCTCTAATATCTCTATCGTTTGATAAAGTTCTTGTCTTATTGGCAACAGGGGAAGATTGTTCCATGGGACATTTCTGTCGGGATTGAGTTGATAATGGATTTCGGGCATTAATTACTAAATTATTTAATGTTTATTCAATTTATGGCATCAAATATAGTATAAAAATAACAGCCAAACATTAATATTTTGATTTTTTAATGTATGGGTGCCTAATTGACCTTAAGCTTAATAAAGACTTCTAAAACAAATCGGACATTAAAATATTACATTTTTAATGTTCACAGGGATTCAAAGGCTTAAATCCAGGAATTACAGTCAAGGCAAACCTTAAAATAATCCAATATTAATGTTGGCTTGGTTTATTAGAAGTATTAAAGGGTTCTTCCAATGTAACGACCAATTATAGGGTAAATGGTCTACCCCTGTCCAGAAGTGATTGTCTTAGCCCCCCAAATCTGGACATAATCATCAAACCATTCCCAACCTCCCTCTTTCACAGGTCAGATTAAGGTATCTAATCTGACCCCAGAGACACGATCTCCCAGCTGGATGGGGTCTGGTGAGGGTCGGCTGTATAGCGTCGATGAGTATGGCTATTAACACCATGATTTATGGAGAGCCAATTCGGATTTATTTGACTTCTGGGCCTAATTGGTGTAACTTGTATCGATATTCTTCACTTACAGCGTGTTTGTTTAACCAATGAGCCACAAATCAAATATCATGACAGCACAACTAAGGATTCTGTCATTAACAATTACAGGTTTAATGCTGTTATCTGCCTGTTGCATTGCCCAACAGAAAGATACAGTTAGAATACAGGAAGGTTATGCAGGAATGGTTGGGTACGGTTCACTTATGTCATTGAAAAGTATGGAATCAACACTTGGCCATCAATATAGCGACTCTGCATATATAATTCACTTAAATGGATTCGTTAGGGCTTGGACAAGTTATCGTCCACTCAATAATCCTATGACAAATGACCCAAAAGCCCCTCAATTTTTTGGTTTTATCTTACAAAACAACGATAGCATTCCATTTGATGGCATTGTTCAATTAAATATTAAATCCCAGGAGAATAGTAAGATAAACTGCATTTTGTATTTAATCTCTAAAGAGGATCTTATCAATTTCGATAAGAGGGAAGTTGGCTATGAGAGAATTGATGTCACTGATAGAGTAGAAGAGTTTACTATTACAGGTGGCAGAGTTTATGTTTATCAACAAGCTCCTAATTATTATGATAAAACCACATTAAACCTGGCCAAGTTTATACTTATTGAGGATTATGTAAATATGATTACTCAGACTTGCGACAGTATTGGAGAAAACTTTAGAATTGAGTATGATAAATCTACAGTACAACCCTCTTCTCAAGTTGTACCATCGCAGAAAATAAGATGGAAAATAGTTAAATAGCCAGGTAATTTTAAGAATCTGGCTGAGAAAAATTATTTTTATTGGTTTTCTTCAAAATCCGTCCTTCTTTGACCACTTTAAAAGAAGGTCTGACAAAGTATAACATACATTGGGAAACAACAAAGATTCAGCTCTTTTCCTGAATGGTCCACTCATTCTGTCCGATTGTATTCAAGGCTATGAGGTTTAACTCTGTGATTCACAAAGAGGTGACTTAGATTTATTTGACATTTGCATTTTTAGGGTGTAATTTTACATTAAAAGATATAATATCAAGGGAGGGTAGAAGCAAGCTTAAAATCCTTTTGGAGCAAGAGCATGTCATGATCTTCATCTATTGAGATAGATCTTTTGAATACACAGATTTTCACAAATTGACTATATCTCCAATTGAGTAAATCGATTTCAGTTTTTTCTAACCTAAAATTGAGTAATGATGGAAAATAATTTGAAATTAGATCCCGCTAGTTACTTTAGGATGCCCTTTATAATGGGGCCACTTTGGAAGGGGGAAAATCCCCAATTTATTTATCCTCAGATTGAAGTAATTGTTCTTCAATATCTAACTGATAATGACGCAATAAACTCACTATTGCCCAGTTGTTTTAAAAACGGCGAAGAACCATTGGTAACCGTAATTTTCGGGTACTACAATGGATTGAATTTTATGGCAGGAGGAGGGTATAATATTGCGGCCGTGCAAGTATCAGCACGCTTTGACGGTAATCAGGATCATTTGGAAGGTGACTACACCCTTGTCATGTTTGAGAATGAAACATGGCCCATAATTGGTGGAAGAGAAGATTTGGGAGTGCCCAAACTATATGCAGATATTTCACCATACAAAATCTTAACTAATGGTAGTTTAAGATGTGAAGCGTCACTTTGGGGCCATTTACTTTTTGGATTGGAACTCTCTTCACCAAAAGAGCAAAACGGAATCGTAAGGTTAGCCGCAAATAAAATCATCAATTCTCGTTGCTGGTTGGGTTACAAGTATATCCCTTCGTTAGATGGGCCACCTGATGCTGATTATCCGACACTTACCAAAAACGATACTAAAATCAAGGAACTCTGGTTCGCCAAGTCGGGAGAATTGTCTTTTGGGAATACAGAAATCAATGATATTGGTCAATTTAAATATTTAATAGACGCTCTAAAAACACTGAAAGTCAAAGAAGTTAAACGAGCATTACATTTTAGAGGTAGTTCCATTTTACGATATGACCTTTCAAGGAGATTAAAATAAAATGATGCGGTTGTATCCCCATTTTATATGGTTGAAAGAGGTCATATCCTGTTACAATATCATAGTGGTTTGGCGTCGTTCAAAAATGTAAAAATCAGAGTACTTTAGAATTTAAGTGGCACCATAAAGATCACTTATAATTTGGGCTTATCAATGCTTGATTTTCTTCAAAATCCGTCCTTCTTTGACCACTTCAAAAGAGGGTCTGATAGCACTAAACATACATCAAGAAACAACAGAGATTTGACTCTGGATTCTAACTTTTCTAAACCCGCCGCCCTAAGGTAAAATGAGGTGAATCAGTTTTATTTGACTTTGGATATTTGTTTGCGTAACTTTCATCGTATAATTGATTTATAGTATTCTTATCCATTCCATTCACTAAAATCCAATCAAATGAAAAAGTATTTATTAACTACAATGATTTCTGTATTCCTTTTACTCTTTTCAAATGAAATATCAGCACAAACTCTACAGCCAAAACTCAATCAAATGGAGTTAATGAAACAATTGCTCGGCACATGGCAGAGAACTACAGACGATGGCACTGTTGAAATTTTGGAAACTAAGTTATTTGGGGAAGCAGTGATAGAAACTTTTACCTATGAAGTTAAGGGTGAAAAATCTCCTGTTTTTATGGAACTCAGTGGTTTTGATGATAGAGATGGCAAAATAAAAGGCATTATAGTTTTCCCTAATGGTAAGTATGTTACATGGATAGGTCAGTTTCTAACAGAAAAAAACATTAGGGGAAATGTGGTTGACAATTTTAATCCAGAAGCTATTTTGTGGATTTATGAGTATGTAATTTTAAATCCTAAAGAAATTATGTCAATCGGGTATGATTCAAAAGGTATAAAAACGGATGAGTTTAAATTTTCAAAAGTCGAATAGTTTGTTTGTACTTGCTATGTTCGAGAAGGATGAATTTCCCCACAAACCATTATACATCGAGGTTTCCTACTATCCTATCAAGCTTCTTGGCATTATTGATTTAAATCCTATCAAATTTGACATGACAGACACAATTACCTCATAAGCTTGGTCTATCCCTGTCCTGAAAAGATCGTCGTTCTGGGCCAAAAAGAAGATGGAAAGTAATCAGTCTGTCCAATCTGTTTAAATTTCAATAGAACCCGTCAAAAGGATGGGAAAGTCATTTTTAAGGTCTTTGCGAGCATCCGAAATGATTGAAGTGAAGAGTGATTTTCTTCAAAATCCGTCCTTCTTTGACCACTTCAGAAGAAGGTCTGATTACACTTAACATACATTACAAAACAATAGGAATTTAACTCCATATTGAGAGGTAAATTTACTTTGCAAACTACAGTAAGAATCATTGTCTTTACCTTTGATATACTGGAATGAAAAAAATGATTTTCAATTCTTTAATTTATAAATTTGATTTTTACTTAACCTTCTGAAATATGAAATCATTATCATATTTGATTGTGTTTACGATAGCGATTAATCTGCTTGGATGTAAAAATCAAATAAAAGTAAAACAAGACGAGAGATTACTGGCTGTTACTAACCCTGGGGAGCTTGTTTTTGGTGATAAAAAGGTAACCTATTTTGTTGAAGGACAAGGCATGCCCTGTATAGTTTGTGCTGATGGTAATATTCAGGCGTATTGCCTTTCAGAAAACTTAAAAAAGAATTTTCAATTTGTGTTCACCGAACCCAGACATTCTACTTATTATGATGAGCCAAAGAACTATTCAGGTATTTCAATGGACACCATTGTTGATGATGTCGAGATTCTTAGGAAGAAATTAAAATATGATAAAATCTATGTGCTTGGCCATTCAATCTGCGGATTGATAGCCTTAGAGTATGCCAGAAAATATCCACAAAATACATATGGTGCCATAATGATTAATACACCTCCACATTTTCACAAAGATTATATGGATATTGTCTCGACTAATTGGGAAGCCAAAGCTTCTGAAGGGAGGAAAGAGATTTATGAAATGAAAAATGATCAATTAAAGAAAATGAACCTTGATAGTTTAAACGAGACAGAAAGATCAATACTCGAAGAAAAGGCAAGTGTGCCAATGAAGTGGAGAGATTCTCTATATGACATTAGTCCTATCATTATTAACTATCGGTTAAACGATGAAGGATGGAACCATTTTTTCAGTATGATGCAGGATTATGATATTGCCAGATCTGAGGTAAAGGTTCCTATTTTTCTTTCATTAGGCTCATATGATTTTATAGTGCCCCAATCCTTATGGGGAAACTATATAGATAAATTATCTTCCATGACAGTTTATCGCTTCGAAAGAAGTGGACATTTTCCACAAGTTGAAGAACAAGAATTATTTGACAAGCAACTACTCGACTGGAAAGCAAAATGTAATTCAGTTTCAGGGTTGAAATAAGAGAGCTAATAAGAACTTGGACTCAATTATTTCTTGGGTTTTGAAAAGAATGGTGTAAAAAACCACTAACCTTTTCATAATATTAAATCCGTCCTTCTTTGACCACTTCAAAAAAGGTCTGAAAACAAGAAACATAAATTTGGAAACAACAAGGATGTAACTCGGATTGAGATTTACTGCTTTATAACCGCCTCAAATTCTTGAGATAGCGCTATAAGTTTTAATATGGTGAAATTAATTTATTTGACTTTGGATAATTGTTGGCGTAACTTTCATCATACTATTAACCGACAGTTATTCTAATCTTATCCAATCACAAAAATCTAATCAAATGAAAACAAAACTAATTATTCTGGTCATGACTTTAATTTGCACTTGCAGCATATTAAGGGGCCAAATAACAGTAACTATTATTGATGAAAGGAAATCAAAACCAGATCTGGAAGCAGTTAATTCCAACAAGGACAAAGATGTTAAAATATCTAGACTTGATTGGCCTGACAAGAATTCTTACATGGTCAATATGTATCGTATGGACAATGGTAAACTAAAGTCGTATGATTTTATGTTTGCTGCAAAAGATGATTATGATAAAGCAACATATACATGGGTAAATGATACAACGATGACCTTTAAATTAATAAACTCTAAAAAGAATACTTCAGAAAATTTCAAGATGATTGGAGTAGGCGATCAAACACAATTAAATCGGGAGAAATAACCAGAAACAATAGCTACGAACACCTAACACAGTCAGTTGGGGTAATTTGCTTGTCACAATTTTTGCGTCGCCACTATTGTCTTAACTCCCAAAATAGCTGGACATAATTGAACTATTCATAATGCTCCATTCCCGCAGTCACTGGATTGAGCCAAATCCTATCATATTTGACATCACAGACATTAAACCGTCATAAGCTTGGTCTACCCCTTTCCAGATAATATCTTCGTTCTGGGCAAACCTGCGGATGATTTTTTGAACATAAGGTTTTAATTCGTTTAAAAATCCATATAGTCCGTCAAAACCAAAACGAATTATTAAGGGGTCAGGACATGAATGGCTGGAATATTTCCAGCTATTTTCGTTTAAGGCCGTTATCAATTTATGACCCCAAAACAGTGAATTTCGTCCAAAAGCTGGCCCAAAACTGGCCCATTAATAAAAAAGACACTTACATTTTGAATGTAAGTGTCTGACTTGCTTCGCTCCCCAGCCAGGACTTGAACCTGGGACCCCCTGATTAACAGTCAGGTGCTCTAACCAACTGAGCTACTGAGGAAGATTTATCCTGCTTTCAAAGCGTCGCAAAATTAACCGCTTTAAACGAATTAAGCAATATCTTTGGCAAAATTTTCAGGATGAAGAATATAATAGGCATCGGTAATGCCCTCGTCGACGTGATGACAATGGTGCCTGACTACACATACCTCACCCGCTTCGGCCTACCTAAGGGAAGCATGACAATGGTCGATACCACACGGTCAGGTGAGATCAAACAGTCAATCGATTCGATGAAGAAAACCCTCGCCTCCGGCGGCTCGGCAGGAAACGCCATGTACGGCCTCGGCGTCATGGGCATACAATCATCATTCATAGGCAAAGTCGGACGCGATGAGCTGGGTAACTTCTACGAAAAGGATATGGTCGAGGCCGGCGTGACACCCGTACTAATGAGGTCACCGGCATCACCCACAGGTACCGCCGTCGCACTGGTTACCCCTGACTCGGAACGTACCTTTGCCACTCACCTCGGTGCCGCCACAGAACTGGCCGCCGAAGAGCTTAACAGCTCATTATTCAGAGGCTATAAGATACTCTACCTCGAAGGATACCTGATATTCAACCTCCCCCTCATCGAACAGGCATGCCGCCTCGCTAAAGAAAAAAGAATGTGCATCGCCCTCGACCTGTCAAGCTTCAACGTGGTAACAGATATGCTTCCAAGGTTTAACGAAATAGTCGATAAATATGTCGATATCGTCTTCGCCAATGAAGAGGAAGCAAGGGCATTTACGGGACTTGAACCAAGGGAAGCACTTGACGCAATAGCAAAGAGATGCACTATTGCCGTTGTCAAGACTGGTCCTGTCGGATCATGGATAAAGCGAGGCGAGGAAGTGATCAGGGTCGACGCCCTGCCGGTGATACCCGTGGATACCACCGGTGCCGGCGATCTATACGCCGCGGGATTTCTCTACGGCTTCTCACACGGCTTCGGCCTCGACAAATGCGGGCTGTTCGGGTCAGTACTGGCAGGAAAAGTCATTGAGGTTGTCGGAGCCCGCATGCCTGAAGAAAAATGGCGTGAGGCAAAAGAAATGATCAGAGAAATAGCTGAAGATTAGTAAAACTTCCTACGGGGACTGTTATCATCCGGACAATTGCATTTGCCCAGGTGAATGAACCGGTAACCTGCGCCCAGCGTCACACCTGAATTCATCAGCATCTGCGGGTGATCTTCCGGCATGAAATGTAAAAGTGCGTACTGGCTGGTATAAGCCCTGATCCTTAAGAAGATGTCAGATTTGAAGTTATACTGAAAGCCTGCGCCCAGAGTGGCCCCAAGGCCCGTCATATTGTCTGTCGAGGAGCTGCCCGTCTGCATCGTGATCACAGCTCCCGCATCTGCAAAGAACCACTTCAGAAAATCAAAACGGGCAGTGAAGGGTATGGCTATCACTCCAAAACTGCCTGTTACATCTTCCCCGGGAATCCCCGGAGCTGGGCTGGTGTAATAATACTGATGAGCATATCCTAATCCGGATTCAAGACTGAAATGATCACCGAATAACCTCCGCAGATCGACGCCAGTGGTCCACACTCCTGTTCCTGTGACCGAGCCTGCTCCCAGCGGCTCCTCAAACCTGAAGATGTCATTCGTGCCTCCTCCTCCAAAAAGAGCAATTTCACCGTACCATGTATCCTGCGCCTCACAAAATTGCGCCAGGAACAAAAAAAATATCAGTATTTTCTTCTTCATTTCATCAAATTAGTGCGAATGCGTAAGCCTTCATTCACCTGAGGTGCTCTTCGTCCCGAAAAATGCTTTCCATGTTAAAAAGGCAACACAGACCGTCCGTTTTTATACCGACAGCAATTCTCGAGACATCGGCTATGTGCCCCATTCTCACATGGCAAACAGCTCCGCCGACCACAGTAATCACAGGCACCGGGAAGCCTTTCTTTGTCACACACCCCGGGTCTTTTATATTAACGCAAAAATGACCGTCCATAGTACAACAAAGTTTTTATTTCATCCTATCGTCAAATAAAGCGTTCCTTCAGCCTTTGCCAAATCTGTCTCCCTAAAACGATATATTTGTAATTAATAATGGTCCTTATACTATGAATTTTTTATTTATGCGAGCCTTTTTTATCGTCCAAACCCTGATATTATCAATCGTCCTTTCCTTAAGCGCCACGGCGCAGGAGGTTGAAGAACAGCTTCTTCTGAAACATTTTCATTCAATCAGCAGCGAGGAAATTGCGGGCTGGATGACGGAGTTATGTTCACCTGAATTTAACGGCAGGCTGGCAGGTACGCCGGAATACATCGCATCTGCAGGGTGGGTGGCAGACCGGTTGCACGACTGGGGAATAAAACCTGCGGGCGATAAAGGTTCATATTACCAGTGGTTCGACCAACCGTACACAGTGGTGAATGATCCCGGCTCTCTGCAGCTTCACATCACCCAGAAGGACGGAACCGATATAATAAAGAGCTACAGTGCCCCGGCGGATTACTATCCCGGGATGAATTCGGGCAGCGGAGAGGTAACTGCAGAGGTGGTTTTTGTGGGATATGGCGTTACTGCCCCTGAATTGAATTACGACGATTACAAGGGCATAGACGTGAAGGGGAAGATAGTGATGATGAACCGCGATGTTCCTTATAAGGATGCGCGCAATCCCGAATATTCAAAATGGGTCAGGTACTGCTTTCACCAGAACAAGGTTGAAAACGCCGCGCAGCACGGCGCGGCAGGGATGCTCTATATCGACGGCAACAGCGCAAATCCGAATATTTCATACATCGAAAATATGATTGTATGCGGAATTGGTCCTGAACCACTGGCAGACATTTTTGCCGGTCTGGGGAAAACCAATGCCGAGGTCACCGGGCAAATAGACAAATCGTTTAAACCGGCCTCCTTCGCCACAGGGAAAACAATGACCATAAAGGCAAATACAACAAGACACCCTGAAGGCAGGGCATGCAACGTTGCGGGAATCATCGAAGGTTCGGATCCTGTTCTGAAAGACGAGGTCATCATCATCGGCGCCCATCTCGACGCCGTGGGCAATGCTGGCGGGCTGATAGTACCAGGCGGTTTCGACAATGCCAGCGGTGTGGTTGACATCATGGCTGCGGCAAAAGCGCTTGCCGGGTCAGGCATAAAACTCAAACGCACAGTGCTGTTCCTTCTAACAGGAGGCGAGGAAACAGGTCTCGTCGGAAGTAAGTTCTATACGGTAAATCCAATTTTCCCTAAAGAGAAAACCGTCGCTTACATCAATCTTGACATGGTGGGCAACGGAACGGGACTGGCGGTGAACGCTTCGGCGTCATGCGCGGCCCTGATTGAGAATTTCGAGACAGCCAACCGCAAGTATATCCACAGGCCAATGAAGTCTTCAGCCTCTGCGGTTACTTATTATGGCCGGCCGCGAAGCGACGGGCTGGTCTTTCTTGCAGACGGGTACAGAACAATGGATATATACACAACCGACGGGGTGAAGCCGGTCTGGTATCACCTGCCGGGTGACGATGCAACCTCTGTCACCCCGGAGATCATGGAGGATGTGGCCAAGCTTATATACCTGGCATTGATTGGGATGGCAAATAATGGTACGTCCGGCTTCTAATAAACACTCCCTCAGCCTTCAATGAAGGTGAGGGAGGCAGTGCCCGGCAAGCCGGTTATGATTTTGCTACAAGAGTTACTTCAAGAGTAAAGTCATCACTGATGGCTTTATCGCCCAGATCAGTGAAGAACTTGCCTGAGCCGTACCTGACATCGTACAACGAACGGTCAACAGTAATGACAGCCGTATAGGTCTTAACACCTCCCACAGCAGTCTCTTTTACAGTAAACTCGACAGGATGAGTTGCTTTTTTGATCGTCATTATGCCCTTTACAGTTGCTGTTCCGTTGACAAAGTTGCTGCCGCCCGTCAGTACGAGTTTTGAGGCCGGATATTTTTCGACACCAAAGAAATCGTCTGATTTGAGATGACCAACCAGCATTTCATTCATCTTTTCGTCCTGTATGTCAGTGTTTTTAATGGTTGTCATATCAACATGGAACTCCCCTCCAGTTATCGCATTCTTCTCAATGCTGATATAGCCTTCCTTTAAACCTATCGTGCCCACATGCTCTTTGCCAAGTTTCTTTCCGGTCCACGTAATCTGTGTTGCCGTGGGATCAGCAACATGTTTCTTCTGAGCGCTTAAAGGGAAAACAATCAATACTATTATAAGTGCTATTAAACTTGTCCTTTTCATTTTATTTCTGTTTAAGTTTCATATAAAACCGCGAAGGGTGGCATTTTGTTCAACAAAAGTTGAATAAAATGACCGGCCAAAAAAATCTGATTTATGTAAGTGACTTATTATCAGAGGCTTTTGATGTTCATGCCTCCGCTGACTTCAAAAACAGTTCCGGATGAGAATTGCCAGTCTCCTCTGGCAAGGGAGGCGACAGCTTTGGCAACATCTTCAGGTGTGCCCCACCTCTTCTGAGGAATAAGGCCCTCGGCAATGAGTTTGTCAAATCTGTCCTTGCTTTTGTGGGTCAGATCCGTCTCGATCAGGCCGGGTCTTATCTCGTAAACATTTATTCCCTCTTCTGTCAGCCTGTCAGCAAAAACCTGTGCAGCCATGCTGAGGCCTGCTTTTGATATGCAAAACTCTATACCCGTGGTAAAGGATGTATAGGCCAGGAATGATGTAACGAACATTATTGAAGGCCTGGAGTCCTTGATTTGTTCTTTCATCCAAATCATCTCCCGTGCAACTTTCCTGGCAAAAAATACAGGGCCACGCAGGTTAATATGTGTAATCCGGTCAAAGTCCTCCTCTTCAAGGTCAAGCAGGTCCTTGCGTTCAATGGGGCCAACGCCGGCATTGTTCACCAGCAGGTCTATCCGTCCGTAACGCTCCAGGATGCTTGAGATCGCCTCATCGTGTAAAGAAGTATGAGCAATATCAAGGCCAATAGGGAAGAATGCTGCCCCAAGCTTCTCAATTTCCGGCTGAAGTGAAATCATGCACTCGCTGTCAGGAGTACGGCCGATGGCAACAATATCATAACCTTCGGAGGCAAGTGACAGCGAGATGGCACGGCCTATGCCCCTGCTTGCTCCTGTAATTATGGCTACTGGTTTCGGATTCATATTGTCAGGTTACTTTCCGGGTATGGGTTTCCTCTTAAGCTTCAGTATGATCTCGCATTCTCCACTGACATCAGCATCAGAAGTCACATATGTACTTTTGTTGATGCTTGATGAAAGGTATTTTTTCTTCTTTCCGCCTATCATAAGGTCACCGGCGACATAATCCACAGGCACAGGCAGAGACAGTTGTATATATTCGAAGCTCCCCGAAAGCTTTATGGTCATTTTTTCCGCAGTCTGGCTGTAGATATATTTCACGAATGCACCGGAGCTCTTATAATCAACATATACTTCAGCTTTTTCTATTCCGGCGGCAATCCACCTCGGGCAGATGCGTACTCTTTTAAAGAGCTTGTCCTTATCCTGTATCCCGACGAGGCCTTCAATAAAAGCATAGAGCATTGCCGAAGATCCCCATCCGTCTGTCGGTTTGGCTTCGGGCGATGTGCTTCTCTCCACTGTCGACGGTTTCCCGTCAGGGAAGTACCACAGATAGGTCTCTCCGTTCCGGGAAATAAGGTCATAGTAACGCATCAGGATGTCGATACCGTACTGTTCATAACCGTACTCAAGGGCGGCACGGGCCAGCTCGCCTCCGGTGAGCGGCATGATTCCACCGTTGCAGTATGCGCCTCCCGACAGTTTATAATCACCGAAGATACCTGACGGAAACGGCGGGTCAATGGAGAACCACTCAGCAAAAGCGGAAGTGGTCTCACGCCGTTTCATGTATTCATTGATTATCGATGCGGCAATATGAGGTGTCGCAGCGCCCCTGTTGATAGCGGCAGGATTGCTCAGGCTGAGCTGTGATGCCTCGTCAACACCATCAATGGTCACAGGGGTCTGTTTTACAAAATGAGTGTAGAATGAACCGTTGAAGCAGATGCTGTTCAGGCTTTTGCGCAGTTTCATAGCGCGGTCGCGCCATTTGGCTGACCTGATCTCATCGCCGAACATGGCATACCAGTATGACATGAAGTGAAAGGCCTCGTAATAACCGCTGTTGTCACCGTGGAAGTAACCCCAGAAGGTCTTGTCATCTATCTGGAACTGAAGCCAGTCATGCTGTCCCGCCGTATAGGCAAAGTCCCATGTGTCTATTGTATAGGGCCTGCGGAAGAGATATTTTTCCCTGTCAAAATAACGCCCGCCCATAACATAAGCGAGGGCTTTTTCAAATGACGGTATCAGCTCTTTGATGAAGGCATCATCACCGGTAGCCTGCCATGCCAGCCATGCTGCCTTGATAAATCTGAACTCGGTGTCAGCCTCTACAGGCGTCCTGACATATTTGGTCCAGTTCTCGCGTTCGCAGGGAAGCTTCTCGGGAAAGGTAGTGAAATAGTCAAAAATACGGCCGTTGCGTGCCTGGTTGTCAGCGAAATGCCTTATGGTACTTTGCATATCTGCCTCCGAATAGCGGAGGGCCCTCATCATGTCTGAATAGTTCCTTATCCAGATAGACCTGGCATCAGGAGACCGGTACCCTCTTATCTTTTCGCCATCGATATTAACTTCAAGAAGATCCTGCTCAAGGAATCGGATTATCCTGGGGACGAGCTCATCAAATGCCGGAGTACCAGTTCTGACATACATAACTGGAGGTTTAGGTTGGTTTCAGAGGCTAAAAATAGCAATTAATCTTTTTGATTCTTACCGCTGCTGCCATTTTCTTCCTCCGCTCCGGCTTCATCTCCCTCATCATTTTCATAAAACGGAACCGGACGCTGTGGGCCCTCGGCGCGATACCATGCTGCCAGGAACAGTCCAACGACGGCTCCCAGCATGTGCGATTCCCACGAGATATCTATCCTGAACCCGGGGAAGACACCCCAGACCATTTCGCCGTAAAGGAATGCCACCAGCAGGGAAAGACCCATGAGCGGAATATGGCGTCGGATAATGCCACTGACAAAGAGGAAAGAGGCAAGACCGTAAATGATGCCGCTTGCTCCTATGTGCCAGGAAGGCCTGCCGGTGATCCACACTGACAGGCCTGTTAAAAGGAAGAGCCACAGCAGTACCCGGAAAGAGACCTGTGAATAAAAGTAGAAGAGGGCTGTTCCAAGTACAAACAGGGGTATAGTGTTGTTAAACAGGTGCTTAACGTTGGCATGAATGAAAGGTGATGTGATTATCCCGGTAAGGGAGGATGCTTTAAGGGGATAGATGCCGAGGAAATAAAGGTCTATGTCAAAAATCACCTCGACAGCCCTGACGAGCCACATCAGGGAAATGAAAATAAAAGGGATAAGCATGCTGAGAAGCAATCGCTTCTTATCTGGTGCGGCTGATTGTTCTTCCATGACAGCTGCTACCCTGTTATCCTTTCTTATCGCGCCCCGGGTATTTTATTCCGGCTTTTTTTCGGATTGCGTCGAGGGTTCTGGCAAGAGTGAGAGAGAATGAGAGAGGCACCACGGGGCTCTCCGTCAGCCCTTTATCCAGACAGTTCATCACCTCCACAGCCTCGTGCTGATAACCCTGGGCAGGCGGTGTGAAGACCCTGTCTTCCGTGTCATTGGGATATTCGATGAAAAGATGCTGCGCCCGGTCTCTTCCGCGCGAAAGGATCAGATTACCCTTCTCACAATTGAATTCTGTCGATACACCTGCCATGCTGGAGAATGAGCTGTGTGCTTCCGCAAGCCTGCCGTCTTTGAATCTGAAGATCACAGAGGTACTTTCATCAGCTCCCGTGGGAGAGAGAACGGTGGAAGCAACCATTGTCTCCGGCTCACCCATATATCGGAGTATGTCCATTACAGGATAAATTCCTATGTCAAGAAGTGAACCTCCGCCAAGCTCCGGATTATATGTTCTGAGCTCCGGGTCATAGGGAGACAGAAAGGCGAACTTTCCGCTCATGTGCATCAGTCTGCCCATCTTTCCGCTGTCAAGGATTGCCGAAGCTTTCAGATAAGAGGGCTGAAACGGAGGCCATAACGCCTCCATGAGAAACAAACCCTGCTTTTTAGCCTCATCTGCCATCACCTCAACCTCTGCGGCGGTTATAGACATCGGTTTCTCGCAGATAACATGCTTTCCGTTGCGCAGCGCAAGAAGGGTGTGCTTAAGATGATGGGAATGAGGAGAAGAGATATATACCACGTCTACCGCAGGATCTGCAACCATCTCCTCATAACTGCCGTAGTGGGCCTTAAAGCCAAACTCGGCCGCAAATTTTGCAGCCCTTTCGGTATCCCGTGACCCAACCGCTTGGAGATGTGCATTATCGAGCAACATAAGTGCCCGGGTAAACTTGTGCGCAATATTGCCGGTTCCGAGAATTCCCCAGTTATAAGCTTTCATCGTCATTAATTTTGATAAAGTTAACCATTATTGATATAACCCGTGACCTGCCTGTTTCAGTACTGTTTTAAAAAAAAATAAAATATTCTTAAAAAAATACATCTATGTATTGCATAGTATTAAATTTAATATATATATTTGCAATACAATATTAGTATGTATTAACAGGTACCTTATAAAAAAGACAATGAAAGTAACAGTTAACATCAACCTCGGGGGCTATGCATTTAATGTTGACGAGGATGCATATGACCGCCTCCGTCAATACATGAAAAGTCTTGAGAAGGAGTTTTCAGGTGAATCAAGCGCAGCTGAGATCATGTCTGATATTGAAGGACGGATAGCCGAGCTGTTCAAATCGAGGCTCACCAGTTACAAACAGGTGATTACCATGAAGGATGTCGAAGAGGTCATGGCTATTCTCGGTGCACCCGAGGTAATAAGTGGCAGCGGAACGTCAGAAGAACCACCGCCCAGGTCACAGAGACGCATTTACCGTGATCCTGACGGAAGAATTATCGGAGGGGTGTGCGCCGGACTTGGTGCATATTTCAACTGGGACCCGCTGATATGGAGGGTGATTTTTGTTGCACTTGTCATTGCCGGCGGCTTCGGGATTGCCCTGTACCTGATCCTGTGGATCATAGTTCCCGAAGCCAGGACAAGGGCACAGAAGCTGGAGATGAGAGGAAACCCGGTGACAGTCGAGAACATCAAGGATTCTGTAAAACAGGAATTTGAGACCGTAAAGAAGAAAATGAATCTTTAATGTTAAAAACATTCTACTCAGATAAAAAAGAATTGCCATGAATACGGACAACACAAAAGCACAAATGCGCAAGGGAATTCTCGAGTACTGCATACTGGCGGTGCTTTCAAGGAATTCATGCTATGCCGTCGACATCATCAACGAGCTCAAAAAGGCTGAGGTGATAGTTGTTGAAGGAACACTCTACCCCCTGCTGACAAGACAGAAGAATGCAGGGTTGCTCAGTTATCGCTGGGAGGAATCGCCGCAAGGGCCTCCGCGCAAGTATTATGAACTCACACAGGTGGGAAAAATCTACCTCAATGAGCTTGATAAGTCGTGGGAGGCGCTTGTTGAATCAGTGAACCAGATACGTGACAAGAAATAAAAGGCAGCCATGAAAAAAACCATGAATATCAACATTGCCGGACAACTCTTCCGTATCGACGAAGATGCCTGGGAGATACTGACCCGTTATCTTGATCACGTTGCCACAAGATTTCGTGCGGAACAGGGTGGAGATGAGACCCTTGCGGACATCGAATCGCGTATAGCGGAGATCTTCGGTGGTGGCAAGGAGCCCCCCTCACTTGTCTCGAAGGAAATGGTGAATGAAATGATCAACATAATGGGTGCGCCGGAGGACTATTATGATGACACCAGTGTGAACCATGACAGCACTGCTTACACCACCCGCAAATCGATGTATGATCCAAACAGTCCTTCAGCCCGTACAGGGAGGGCCCTGTCAGAGTTTTTCAGGGCATTCGGGAAAGTCATATCGGCAATCCTGAGGGTAATTGCCATATTCTTTGGAGTGATATTTACAATAGTCGGATTTGTTCTGTTGTTCTCATTTGCTATAGTGCTCTTCCTCCATGATGCACCTTTCCTCGCTTCAGCATTGGAGCCGGGAATGACAAACGTGCACACGCTCCTCTCTATTGTACTTAACAGCAATATGGTGTGGCCTGTCATAATTCTGACTGCCATCGTCATTCTCGTGCCGCTTATAGCACTTACCTGGCTGGGTATTAAGTTGATCTTCAATATCAAAGAAAGATTAAGGGTGCTGGCGATAGTAGTGACCGTCATATGGTTTGCTTCTTTATGTTGCCTTGGAGTATTCCTCGGCCTGCAGCTCTCGGTATATTCGAACAATGAACATATTGAAAAGAAGATCAGTCTCGATTCGCCGCCCAAAACTCTTTGGATCACCCCATTAAGAAAGGTTTCAGATATCAGTTATGATGAATCTGCTTCCGTTGACCACTTTACCTTCTATCACAATTTATCAGACGACCAGCTTCATGCAACCGCAGACCTGAACATCTACGGAAGTGACACCACTTCCGGATGGATCTCAATAGAGAAACGGGCGTGCAGTAACTCCAATGACGAAGCCTGGACAAATGCCCGTGCTATTGAATATAACTGGAAGCTCTCCGGTGATACCCTTTACCTCGATGAGTTCTTCTCCATGCCGGCAGGCGGCGACTGGAACGGTTCCCTTGTCGAAATTGATCTGGGTCTTCCGGAAGGTACAGAAGTGAGATTCACTCCCGAAACCTCTCCGTCACAATGGCAGTTCCATATTCACAACATAGACGGAAACGGTGTTTTTCGGATAGAAGAAGGGCAGTTAACAGAAATATCAGAATAAAGAAAGGCATTATATCTGCACCCACGGATTCTTGCCTGTTCCATCCCGGCCATCATGCCGGGATTTTTTTTGCTCACTCAGACTGATTCTCTATCTTTAAAGCCATAACAACAATTGTTATGGAACTTGGGGTTCTCAAAGATATTGTCATAATATTTGCCCTGTCGACCTTTGTCAACTTTATTTTTACAAGGATCAGGGTCCCTGCCATTATAGGATATCTGATAACCGGCGTTATTGCCGGTCCTCATCTTCTGGCACTTATTAACTCACCGGAGAATGTCGAGGTTATGGCAGAAATAGGTGTCATTCTGCTTATGTTCACCATCGGTCTTGAGTTTTCCATTAACCATCTTCTTAATATCCGCAGGATAGTCTTTTTAGGAGGATTCATGCAGCTGCTGCTCACTGCAGGAGTCACTCTGCTTGTGGCCAGAGTCTATCAGTTCGGGTGGGCCGAGTCTGTTTTTGTCGGTTTTCTCACGGCTCTCAGCAGCACGGCTGTCGTTCTGAAGCTCCTCCAGGAGAGGTCTGAACTGACCACTCATTACGGAAAAACAATAGTCGGCATACTCATCTTCCAGGATATAATACTGGTACCGCTGCTGCTCTTTACACCAATGCTGGGCGGTACAACCGGAAATATTGGAAGTGAATTGCTGATGCTGTTGCTCAAAACGACGGGCATAATAATCTTCATTTATATTGGCAACAGGTGGCTCATGCCCAGGCTGCTGCATCTGATAGCAATGACTCACAGCCAGGAACTCTTTCTCATGAGCATCCTTCTTATCTGTCTGGCAGTGGCAATGCTAACGAATGAACTGGGTATGTCGCTTGCATTCGGAGCGTTCCTGGCCGGACTGATGATCTCTGACTCAGAGTATAGTCACAACGCGTTCGGAAATCTTATACCCTTCAAGGATGTCTTTACCAGCTTCTTCTTTGTTTCAATAGGGATGCTCCTTGACCTTGGCTTCGTATATGATCATCCATGGCTCGTGATAGCCACAGTGCTTCTGGTAATAGTCCTGAAGACAATTATTGCCGGCTTTACTGCATTCACTCTCGGGCATACCTTCTTCGGGACCGTGGTCATCGGCCTTTCTCTTGCACAGGTTGGAGAGTTTTCATTCATCCTCGCAAGGCTCGGCCTGACCAATAAGATAATCAGTCCCTATCACTACCAGCTCTTCCTGTCTGTAGCAATAACCTCAATGGCTCTCTCTCCCCTGCTGATACAGGTCTCCAGACTGTTAGCCAATCTGATACTTAAGCTGCCTCTCCCGCAGTTTCTCGTTGAAGGGCTCTTCCCGCTGAAACAGGTAGAGATACCTGAAATTAAAAGCCACATCGTTCTTATCGGAAAAGATTCCAGAGCCATTAACCTGGCGGCCATGATCAAAAAAATGGAGCTGCCCTTTACTTCAATCGTGTTTGATCCCGATCGTGCCCGCAAACAGATAGAGAACGGAAATCTGGCTGTTTTCGGAGATGCAACCAATGAACCGGTTCTCCGGCAGGCATATGTACATACTGCAGAAATGGTAATTGTCTCGGTGGGAGATCTTATTAAGGCTATGTCTATCGTTGAGCATGTCAGGGGCATGAACAAGCATGCATATATCATTGTCAGAACCAGGCATGTGACTGATATTGAGGAGTTATACCGTATCGGCGCAACCCAGGTAATTCCCGAGGAATTTGAGACAGCCATTGATTTCTTTGAAAAAATACTCAATAAATACCTCATCCCGCGGATGGAAACAGAACGGGCAATTGCACGGATAAGGGAGGATAACTACGGCATTTTCAGAGACAAGGAAAAGGTCGGGGGATACTCTCTTCTGAAGGATATACCGGATATTGAGATAGCAGCCGTGAAAGTTGAAGAAAAATCGGTCTTTGCAGGTAAAACAATAGCTGAAACAGCCCTCAGAAAAACCTGCGGTGTCACCATGGTGGCACTCAAGCACGGAGATAAAATCATAACAAATCCCGATGCCTCCACTGTAATAAATAAGAATGACATAGCCTATCTGCTTGGAAAACCCGAAATGATTGCCATAGCAACGGATTTGCTGTTAAAAGAGGTAGATAAGCCTTAGTCTCCGGCTGGCCTTCTTCGCCGCACAAGAACAAACATCCCCGGTTTTTGTTACACTTCCATCATTGCCTTATTAAAGGCTGAATACGATAATATTAAGCTGATTTAAAGATCTATTACAATGAATAATGCAATCTTTTCAATACACAGGCCTCATAATGAGCCGGTTTTAAGTTATGCTCCCGGCACGAGGGAGCGTGATGAGCTTATGAAAGAACTTCAACGGCTCTCATCCGAAACGGCTGAGATACCTGTGGTTGTGAACGGTAAGAAAATAATGACCGGAAAAACCGGGAACGTTATAATGCCGCATGATCACAGGCATGTCCTCGCCACCTACCACATGGCGGGTGAAAAGGAAACCGGTGAGGCAATTGAAGCAGCGATGCAGGCCAAGGAGATGTGGATGACCATGTCATGGGTTGAAAGAGCATCCATCATGCTGAAGGCAGCCGAACTGCTCTCGAAGAAATACCGTTACACAATTGTCGCCGCTACTATGCTCGGCCAGAGCAAAAGTGTGCAGCAGGCCGAGGTGGAGGCTGCCTGCGAGACCATAGACTTCCTGAGGTACAACGCATATTTTGCAGGCCAGATATACCTTGAACAGCCAAGGTCAGGATGGGACCAGCTTAACAGGGTCGAATACAGGCCTCTTGAAGGATTTGTATATACCGTCTCCCCATTTAACTTCACGGCAATAGCATCAAACCTTAATATGTCAGTCGCGCTGATGGGTAATACCACATTGTGGAAGCCGGCTACCACCTCGCTCATGTCAAGCTGGATACTGATGCAGGTTTTCATGGAAGCCGGCATGCCTGACGGTGTGATCAATTTTCTGCCCGGACAGGGTTCAACGATCAGCAGTGTGGCACTGAACCATCGTGATCTCGGGGGAATCCATTTCACCGGATCGAACAGTACTTTCAACTCGCTGTGGAAGACAGCATCAGCCAACCTCGAGAAGTACAGGTCATATCCGCGCATCGTCGGGGAGACCGGAGGAAAGGATTTTATCATGATCCACAAGTCCGCAAACCCTCTTGAGGCTGCAACTGCAATTATCAGGGGCTCATTTGAATTTCAGGGGCAGAAATGCTCGGCTTCGTCAAGGGTGTATATCCCGGGGTCACTATGGCCTGAGATTTCCGGGCATCTGAAGAGACAGGCATCAGAGATAAAGATGGGAGACCCTGCCGACTTCAGCAATTTCATGAATGCTGTTATTGATGAGCGTTCCTTTGACAACATAATGAAGTACATTGATCTTGCAAAGGCATCGCCGGAGTGCGAGATTATTCATGGCGGTCACGGCGACAAGCAAAAGGGGTACTTCATTGAGCCAACAATAATACTCACCACAAACCCGAAGTTCGTGACCATGGAGGAGGAGATCTTCGGACCCGTGGTGACGCTGTATGTGTATGATGATGAGAAGTATGAAGAGACCCTTCATTTAGTCAACGAGACATCTCCATACGGGCTTACTGGCTCAATCTTTTCTAACGACAGGTCTGCAATGGTTAAGGCATGCCAGGTACTCCGCTTTGCCGCAGGCAATTTCTACCTGAACGACAAACCCACGGGGGCTATGGTAGGAATGCAGCCTTTCGGCGGTGGCAGGGCATCCGGCACCAACGATAAGGCAGGTGGCAGGCTTAACCTTGTCAGGTGGACCTCACCGCGTACCATCAAGGAGACTTTCCTTCCAGCGACGGACTTCCGGTATCCGTATATGGACTGAGGTATTCCTGCCTCAGTTCATCAATAGCCACCAGCTTCCTGTCACGCTGCACATACCAGAAATCCCAGCCGTTCTGTTTCTCTCTTCCGGTCACCAGTGCACTTATGATGTGAATTGACCCGGTCTTCCCATTCCACATCAGCGAGGCGTCTGCCTGCACTTCGGCTTTGTATTTCTTATCCGCCGAATACAGATACTCTCCTGGCCGCACATAACCGCTTTCTACCAGGCTGCCAAAAGGCACTCTCAGTCTGCGCTTTTCAGTCCTGTATCTCAAGCAGCTGTTGGTCTACAGGCTCAGCTTTTTCAACTCTTTCCCTGGCCAGGCTGACATATGAAATCTCTCTCTCGAATCCGATAAAATTTCTTCCGAGCTTCTTTGCCACCGCTGCCGTCGTGCCACTGCCGGCGAAAGGATCAAGCACCAGGTCGCCGGGATTGGAAGTGGCCAGTATTATCCTGTACAGCAGCTCCTCGGGTTTTTGTGTCGAATGGGCTTTATGGCCATTCTCCCTTACCCTCTCCGCGCCCTGGCAGATGGGTATCAGCCAGTCACTCCTCATCTGCAGGTCGTCATTGAAGCCTTTCATAGTGCGGTAATGAAAAGTGTATTTTGATTCCTTTGCCTTCGTTGCCCAGATGAGTGTCTCATGTGCGTTGTTAAACCTTGTGCCCCTGAAGTTGGGCATGGGGTTGGTTTTTATCCAGATAATGTCATTGAGGATCCAGAATCCTGTATCCTGCAGTACTGTGCCGACCCTGAAGATGTTATGATATGTGCCGATAACCCATATACTGCCGGTATTTTTTATCACCCGGTGGCATTCACGCAGCCAGGCTCCGGTAAATTCATCATATGAGCTGAAAGAGCCAAACTTGTCCCAGTGATCATTCACCGCGCTTACCTTCGACCGGTCGGGACGGAAGAGATCGCCGCTGAGCTGAAGATTATAAGGCGGATCGGCAAAGATCAGGTCTATTGAACTTTCCGGTAATTGCTTCAGCAACTCAATGGAATCGCCCTGATTGATACTGTTTATTTCAACCGTTCCGGCCTTCATTCATCTTTTTTTCAAATTTACCTGAATAAATCTAAAACAATGAAAAATTAGTAACTTGGTAGTGTTAACTATGGAAGCTGAAAGCTGCCGGAGCCTCTTCCGCATGTTGTACAGTACAAATTGCTGATTGTTATATGAAAGAAAATGAGGGCGGAACAGTGTACCATCATCTGAAAGGTGCCCTTCTGATAATTGTAGGTATATTTTCAGCAAGTTTCGGGTTGAAAGGCTTTTTACTTCCCAACCAGTTTATTGACGGAGGGGTCACGGGTATCTCACTGCTGGTCAATTACACCACCGGCGTTCCGCTCTGGGTGCTTATTTTCGCCATAAACGTACCGTTCATTATTCTTGCATATACGCAGATATCGCGGATATTTGCCCTCAAGACCCTTCTCGCCATTGGCGGGCTTTCATTTGTCCTGGCTTTTGTGGAGTTTCCCATCATTACCGACGACAAGCTGCTCACGGCAGTCTTTGGAGGTCTCTTTCTTGGCGGCGGTGTAGGTCTCTCAGTCAGGGGTGGAAGTGTGCTTGACGGAACGGAGATACTCGCCCTGTGGATGGCCAATAAGGTAGAGGCATCAATCGGCGACATGATACTTGCCTTTAATGTTGTGATCTTTTCTGCCGCTGCTTTCTTTCTTGGCATTGAACCTGCCCTCTACTCGATCCTGACCTATATTGCAGCCTCAAAGACAATTGATTTCCTGGTTGAGGGTATTGAAGAATATACCGGTGTGTCGATCATATCGGAAAAAAGCAATAAGGTGAAGCTGGCGCTGATGACCCGGCTCGGGCGCGGTATTACTATTTACAAAGGCAAGAGGAGTATGATCGGTAGAAAGGCAGACATCGACGGTGCCGCCGATCTCGAGATCATCTTTACCATCGTGACAAAGCTGGAGATAAGCAGGGTTAAAAAGATCGTTAACGACGTTGACGAGAAAGCTTTTATATACTGTTTCCCCATCAGCCAGGCCAAGGGAGGTGTCCTGAAAAAGAGGCCGTTACATCATTAAGCCGGTTCATCTTCCTTCTTTATTAAAAGAAACCCGAAAAACTGGTGAGCCATAATTTATCCAAACCCAAATTGTGAATGCGTCTGTTTAAACGTGTTGTCATATCCATCCTGTTAATTACCCTGACTGTCTTCTGTCGGGGGCAGGTTGGTAACAGACCTTTGAAGGATTCATTAATCGGCAATATCATTGAACAGGTATTACTCTTTCCACAGGAGAAATTATATCTTCATACAGATAAACCGCTTTACATTTCTGGAGAAAAAATATGGTTCAGAGCCTGGCTTGTAGAGGCTGTCCTGCATACCCCGGTAATAAATCAGTATGTATATGTTGAATTGATCAGTCCGCTGGATTCGTTGGTCGCCAGGGTAAAGATCAGGCCGGATCATGGAGCCTACAGCGGTTTTATCGACCTGGATCAAAGACTGCCTGAAGGTAGTTATACCCTGCGTGCATATACTGAGAATATGTTAAATATGGGGGAAGATTACTTTTTCAGGAACAGAATCCGTGTCGCCGGTCCGTTCTCGGCAACAGTAAATACAGCAGTTAAATACAGATTTGATGACAATGACAAGATTACAGCGGAGGTAAGTTTTACAGATATTAAAACAGGAAAAAAGATAAGTCCTGACAAACTGAAAATGAGTGTCAATTCTCAGCCCCTGAGGGAAGTGAGCATAGCAGATGATACCGTGGCATATTTCCCTTTCAGACTTCCCGACGACAGTAATCACAGAGTGTTGTACATCGAAACCGGTAAAAGCGGGGAATACATGTTCATACCTTATCTGCAGGATGATTTTGATGTATCTTTCTATCCTGAAGGCGGTTATCTCCTGGATGGTGTCAGTAGTACAGTAGCGTTTAAGGCTTTGAACTCCGTCGGCCTGCCAGAAAAGATTACGGGTAGAATTATAGACAGTGCAGGAAATGATTATGCACAGATAGAAACGGTTCATGACGGTATGGGTTCATTTTATCTGGCGTCTGAAGAAGGAATGGTTTATTATGCAGTCTGCCGAAATGACCAGGGAACAGAAAAACGTTTCGAACTGCCATCAGCCCATAAAGGAGTGTATTCCCTTGCTGCGGAAATGGTTCATGACACCTTGTATGTTGCTGTTATTCAGTCGTCTGATATTAAGGAACAAAAGGATCTTTTTCTTGTGCTCCACACCAGAGGCATGTTACATTATGCACAGGCATGGGATTATAATTACGATGGCCTCTCTTTCAATACGGCATTGTTCCCTTCAGGGGTTTTGCAGATCATACTTTTTGATGGCAATATGAATCCTCTGAGTGAACGTCTTGTATTTTGTCATAACAATGATCAGGCTCAGGTTGTATCTAATACTGACAGACCGAATTATGAAGCACGTCAACCCGTGAATAATGTTGTGAAGATAACCGGCCGCGACGGACTGCCACGGGAAGGGACTTTTTCTGTATCTGTTACTGATGACAGTGACATACAACCTGATTCGACCGTGACAATAATGACAACTTTATTGTTATCATCAGATCTGAGAGGTTATATCAACGATCCGGCCTTTTATTTTCAGGAAAACAATCCACAGGCAGTAAATGCACTCGACCTGCTGATGATGACAAACGGCTGGCGCAGGTATAATATTCCGGATGTACTGACCGGGAAATACAGACATCCTGGAATACCGGCAAAATCAGGAATGGAAATAACCGGTAAGGTCATCAGCATGATACTCCGCAAACCCGTTGTAAAAGGATCCGTAGCTGCTTTTTCCTGGGAAGCAGGATATTTTGAAGAGGCCGAAACGGATACTGCCGGTTGCTTTGCATTTAAAGGCATTGAATTCGAAGACAGTACAAAATTCATCCTTCAGGCCTTAAACAAAAAGGGAAGCGGAGGGGTTGAACTGTTGGTTGATTCAGATTTATATCCACGGCCCGCGAATTCTTCCTTTCTGTTTTCGCCAGCAACAGGAAACATAAAGGAAGGTGAGCAGCTGAGCAAATACATTACTAAAGCTGATACAAAATATACCGCTGAAAATGGCATGCGCACGATATACATTGATGAAGTGATCATAAAAGCAAATGCTCCGGAAAAGAAGGATTACAGCTTTTCATATTATATGCCCAAAGTCAATCAGTCGTCGATTAATATCATTGATTATGAACAAATTGAGGATTACCATCCGATATTACTTTCAGAAATCATAGCTCATATTCCTTTTGTCAGGGTCGAAGGCGGGAAAGTGGTAATTGACAGGATGAGTCTCAGCATGAACGGTACACTCTATGCGGTACTTATCGTTGATGACATGATAATTCACGATTATGATATTGACTCATATGACCCTTACAGTATCGAGAGAATAGCTGTCCTGAAGGGAAGCGAGGCTGCCATCCTTGGAGGGGACGGAGCCGGCGGAGCAGTCGTAATTACTACAAGAAAGGGTTACATTGCTAAAGATAATACACCGAAGTACAACATAAAAGCCGTCACACCACTGGGATATCAGAGACCAGCCGAGTTCTATTCACCAAGATATGAGACAGAAGAACAACGGGAGAGCGGACCGCGTGATCTGCGTACAACTATTTACTGGAATCCGAACGTGATCATTTCTCCTTCAGGGGAGGCCGGGTTTGACTTTTATTCTGCTGATGCTTCGACAAGTTATACCATACTGATTGAAGGCATCACTTCTGATGGTATGATCATTCACAGCATGAACAGCATTTCAAGAAAGTAGTTACTGAGATCTGGCAACTATGAATTTGACCATCCTGCCATCATCCGTTAAGATAATGTAAAGTCCTGCAGGATAATTATTAAGATCAATCTCGTCGACCTCCTCCCCTTTAAAAACTACAGTCCCCCGCGAGTTGTATATTGTGCAGTTTATCTTCTCATTGAGCCTGATCATGCCATCAAATGCAGGATTAGGATATACGATCAGCTGGTCCGGAGCCTGTACCTCTCCGGCAGAGGTGGCGTTGTTTGATTTACCCGGTGTGGGGATATGGAAAACTACAATCTCTGTCGCTCCGTCAGTTTTTCTGCCCCTGCTGACATCATTAGTCTGCAGGCCGAATGAGAGGGTATCGACTACCAGGAAGTCCTTGTCATACAGTCCAATCTCCTCACCCTCCTTTGAAAGCTTGAAAGAAGCATGGTAGTCTCCTGAAGAAATGCTGCCGTCAGCCCAGAAAAGTGCAAAACCTCCCGGAGCCAGGTTGATTGCAGGCAATTGCCATTTATCGGGAATATCGAAGTTATCCGTCAGATACAAATCACCCAGCCAGACATCTTTAGTATCACCGTTATAAATTTCAATCCAGTCGCTGTAGTTGCCGAGCTCATCTTTAATAGTTACCTCATTATCGGCCATGAATTCATTGATATACAACAGGGGTGTACTACCAGATAAAGGCCTGATCACTGCAGCATCGCATGGTTTAACATTGGTCCGGCCATCTCTGTCTGATACTACTATATGGTAAGATACTGCTGCTGCATCCGGAACACCGCCGAGTGTCACCGAATAAATGCCCGAACCGTCATAATGCATGGCAGCCTGCTGATTGCTTCCGCCATCCACAGTATAGAGCAGCATTGCGCTCGAAGGCAATGCTTCAGCTTCTGCATATGCCCTTACCATGATCCCCTGCGCCTGATCGCGACGGTGCCTGATATACTTTATCACCGGCGCCATTGTGCCTGGTTCAAGTTGCTGGGACATTGAGAGGCTCCTGGCACTAAGATAAGGGTACAGACCGTATTTGACATGTGCGCCGGTCGAGTTTGTATATGAAAGCATAAAATCTCCATAGTCATATCCGTAATCAAGCGGGTAATACGGATCAGAAGCAATGAAAGGCGCGATCATGTTTTTTCTCGCTTCAATACTCTGTGTCAGGGAATCCATGTCAATGGTGCTGGTTATAAGCTGGCGGGAGTAGTAAGTGAACTGCTGGCGCAGCTCCGTGTTATTGATAATGCGGTCATACAGAGGCCTTTTCTCTGATCCTCCGCTCTTCCAGTCGTAGATATTCCTCTGCGCCCAGTCGATGTTGAACCAGTCAATGCCAAAAGTATTATCCACATCATATGGTATATACTCAAACTTGCCGGTTGCAGTATTGTGATAGAGATAGAAGTTATTCTTGTTATAGATGTACCCGTCCCAGTCGCCGCAAAAGATATCTGCCGCCATTATTTTCAGATAATCATACGTATTAAACAGGGCCTCCAGGTCACAAACCACCTTTTCGTCCGGTGAATTTTCGAGAACACCGATAAAGGCGGCCAGATCAGTGTAGTCGTTCTCTTCTAAATTCGTCGAAAGTTCATAAACCTGCCTGTCTCCGCTCATCACCTTGTAGCTGTCGGGGTCAGGGCCCAGGTAGTCAAGATCAGCTGGATAAAGGCATTTATAAAGATTGCCGTCTTTGTTGCCGAAACGGGAAAGTGCAAATTCCTCGTCGATATGCTCCACATTCAGGTACAGCCCGTAATTATCCCCGTTAATATAAACTTGCACATGATTGGCCCTGGGAGCCGGGATATCCCATTTCCTGAGTATGTCCCACATAAGCTTTGAGCGCATGACAGAAGGGTCGTTATGCTCACCGTTGAGGTTAAGTTTTTCAACTCCGTAGTATTTACCTCCGGCGGTAAATGTATTGAACGAGACCCTGAACGATTTTTTCTTTGAATAGCGCGAGGTGTTTCCCCGGAGCCTGAAGCCCACCGGATCGATAATATCGCTCACCGCTCCGTTACTGAATTCAAAAACTGCATGAAACTCCCGGTCGCTTTCAGGATTATTGTAGATCCAGGCGAGGGTATCGGGATTGATTGTAATATCTATCCGCGGCACTGTCGTATCGGCATACAGCGGCCCGTTTTCAGGAAAAAAGGGCTGGGCCGGAACATATTGAGTTAACAGCAAACAGATTAATATGCCGGGAAATACCCTTTTCATCCTGCAATTATACACAATTTAATACCTTTATGACCGGTGACATCATTACCCGACAAAAGATGACAACAAAGACAATCCGGCTGACTGACGGGATCGTTACCATCCGGAAATTCAGGCGCAGCGACAAACTCCGGATGGCAGAGCTGGCAAATAACGAAAAAATAAGCGTCAATCTTCGGGATGCCTTCCCTTATCCTTATACAATTGCTGACGCCGAAACGTTCATTGCCCGATGTATCAGTCAAAACCCCGTTGAGATCTTCGCCATTGAATACCACGGGCAATATGTCGGGAACATCGGATTGCATAAGCAGAGTGACGTTTACAGCAAATCGGCCGAACTGGGATATTTTATCGGAGAGCCTTTCTGGAACAAGGGAATTACGACCAGGGCAGTGAAACTGATATGCGATTATGGCTTTAAAGAGCTGGATGTCGTAAGGATATACTCAGGCGTTTTTGAATATAATCAGGCATCGCAGAGGGTTCTGGAAAAATGCGGATTTGAAAAGGAGGCCGTAAGCAAAAGTGCTGTCTGCAAAAAGGGTAAGATCTATAATGAAATCAGGTATGCCAAATGTCTGAATCCGATGGCTGAATCCGACGGAGACAAAAAAGCCGGTCCGGGAACGGGTAAAAAGCAGTGGTATGTTGCGCTCTTTGAAAACTACGGACATAAATATGATGCCGAGAGTTTCACCAGGGGAACGCAGGGTGAATGTGATTTCCTTGAAAAAGAGCTTGGTTATGATAAATCGCTAAAGATACTTGATGTGGGGTGCGGGACTGGCAGACACTCTATTGAGCTTACTAAGAGAGGATATAACGTTACCGGAATTGACCTGTCCAAATCCCAGCTTCAGGTGGCAAAAGAAAAAGCTGCTGCGGAAAACCTGAAAATAAAGTTCCTGAAGCACGATGCAAGAAATCTTCCTTTTGATCATGAGTTCGATGTCGCCATCATGCTTTGCGAAGGAGGATTTCCTCTTATGGAAACCGATGAGATGAATTTTGAGATTCTTAAAAATGTAACGAAGTCTCTGAAGAATAAATGCAAATTTATCTTCACCACGCTTAACGGACTTTTTCCGCTGTATCATTCCGTTGAGGAATTCTGTGATTCCACCACCGCGGAAGGTAACGCGACGTACAGAAGCAACACCTTTGACCTGATGACATTCAGGGACCATAATATCACGGATTTTGAGGATGACTCAGGAAATAAAAGGACCCTTGAATCTAATGAACGATACTATGTGCCGAGTGAAATCACCTGGCTTTTAAAATCGCTGGGATTTGCAGGAATTGAAATTTTCGGCGCAAAACTCGGGGCCTTCTCCAGGGACGACAAACTGACCACCGAGGATTTCGAAATGCTGGTGATTGCGGAAAAGTAAGGCAATCAATTCAGCAATTGTCTGCCCCCGAACATCAGATCCGGGGGTTCTTTTTCTATTTTCTTTTATTAATATAAATGCCATAAATACCATATCTTATTCACTGTGCATAATGTGATCGCTTATATTAATTACCAAATATTGTATAATTAACTAAATATTATGAACAAATTAATTCTAAATATGTTATAACTCCACAAAGCCTATTAGCAATAATGACTTTCGACTAAAAATGCGTTGAAAAAGAGTTAAGAATATATTTTCAAAACATTAAACGAAGAGTCATGAAAACAACATTTAATTACCTTGTTTTAGCATGTCTCATACCAGGGATAATAATGCTAAATGGCTGCAAAAAGGAACCGGATCCAATAAACCTGCCCACCGTAGTTACTGCTTCAGTTTCAGAAATTACACAAAATTCTGCTATAATAAGAGGCATGATAGCCGCTGACGGAGGTGCTGAAGTGACAGCCTGTGGATTTTGCTGGAGTACAAGTCAGGACCCGTTGATAAGTGATAACAAAACATTTGCCGGAAAGGAACTGGGTGTTTTTTCCAATCTTCTTACCGGATTAACACCAAATACAACTTACCATGTTCGCGCATATGCCACAAACAGAGAGGGGATAATGTATGGTGAAGATCTTACGTTCCATACAAACCAGAGTCCCCCCCTCCCACAGGTATTGCCCGCAACTCTGACAACTATGGATGTTTTTACCATTACATCAACTACTGCTTCCTCAGGCGGCATAATTACTGACAATGGTGGCGGTGAGATCACTGTCAGCGGAGTATGTTGGAGCACTGTCGAGAATCCGACGGTAAATGACAATAAAACAACCCTCGAAGCAGGTTCAGGTGCTTTCTACAGTATTTTAACCAATTTGACACCAAATACTACCTATTATGTCCGTGCTTACACAACTACCAGTGCTGGAACAGCTTATGGTACCCAGGTTACATTTACTACAAGACGCAGTCTTTTGGACTCAACTGTCCCGGCAGTTATAACAACTTCAGTTACAGAGATCACTGTGGCAAGTGCTGTAATAGGTTCTCTTATTACCACAGATGGCGGACAGGGAATAATCGACAAAGGGATTTGCTGGGCTGCTACTCCTGATCCGACAACAAACGATAGAAGAACGTCCAATGGAAGTTATCGTGAAACAGAGACTTTTCCGGATATAATTTATGGCTTACATCCTTCAACAAAATACTATGTAAGAGCCTATGCAATGAATGCAGTGGGTACAGGTTACGGTGATGAATTGAGCTTTACCACTCCGCCAGTCAGTCCGATTATGTTTAATTCTGATTTAGCTTATGGTTCCATTAAAGATGTTGATGGCAATCTTTACAAAACAATTCAGATTGGCACCCAGGTCTGGATGGCTGAAAACCTCAGAACAACAAAGTTTAATGATGGGGTATCAATACCTAATGTAACAGATGACATGGAATGGGAAAAACTGACAACACCCGGCTATTGCTGGTACGACAATGATCCTTCATCTTTCAAAGATACCTATGGAGCCTTATATAACTGGTACACAGTTAATACAGGTAAACTATGCCCGACAGGATGGCATGTACCGACAAATGCCGAATGGAATATACTGTCAGACTATTTGGGAACCGATGCTGGCGGCAAGATGAAAGAAACAGGAACCACCACATGGGTAAGTCCCAACACCGGAGCAAGCAATTTTTCGGGATTTACAGCTATTCCGGGAGGGTCTCGTGATCCCTATTATCAGGAATGGCGTTATTCAACATTCAGTAATCTTGGGTATAACAGTTCCTGGTGGTCGGCGACTGAGTCCAATAACATTACAGGATATGCTGCCTGGCTGTATAATAAGGAATCTGTCTTCTACCATGGATTCCAGGCAACTAAGATTTCAGGCTTGTCTGTGCGCTGTGTGAAGGATTAACCTGTCCGAGGCCCTCATGCTTCGCGGGATTTCTTCAATACATTGGTCAACAAGCTTTGTGCTGAAAAAAGCTGCTTCATGCGGCTTTTTTATTTGATTTTGGCACACAGGGAACAATCTTTGGGACGCACAGAAAAGTCGATCTCAAAAATAGGGGTTAACTTGACTTTGGCTTTTTGTTGGCGTAACTTGCATAAACTAATAACAATCAGATATGATGCTCAAAATTTTGTATTGGTTCCCACGGATTCTGGCAATTCTTTCGATCCTCTTTATGTTAATGTTCTCCCTTGATTCGTTCGGGGGAGACAGCCCTTTGGGCAAGCAGGTTCTTGGATTTCTGGTTCATAACATACCAGCCTTTGTTTTAATCATTGCCCTGGTCTTTGCCTGGAAAAATGAGGTTCTGGGGGGTGTGATCTTCATTTTGCTGTTTTTTGCACTCGGAATATTTTTTAAATCGTTTACCCGAAATTCCGGTTCATTGTTAATCATCATTCCTTTCCTTCTCACCGGTATAATGTTTATTCTGCATGAGGTTCTGTCGGCCCGGAGTAAAAAATAATCAGCGCTTTAAGTTCGAAATTTTCAACGCTGTATACAACAAAAAAGCCGCATAAAGCGGTTTTTTTGTTGATTTTGGCACACAGAGAACAATCTTTGGGACGCATAGAAAAGTCGGTTTTAAAAATAGGAACTAACTTGACTTGGGCTTTTTGCTGGTTTTAATTTGGAATAGCAATCGCAAAGTTCTCAGTCAAGAATGGCGGGATGAAAAAATTAACATTAACAATTGCACTTTTTCTTTTGACCATCTTTACACTTACGGTACAGGGTGTCGGGAATAAGACTATCAGAAAAAACAGTCTTCATTTACAGTTTGGTTCAGGGCTTGGATATTTGAAGGATTTAAATTATTCCCCACTAAATTATTCCTCCAGTGGATGGGTAGTCAATTCCGGCTACCAGAGATATTTAAAAAATGATAATCGCCTTTTCTTTTCAGCGGACTTTCAATTCGGCGAATTGAATACGGTAGTTTCTGAATTCAACACTTCCGACCATTATAATATTAACCTGGAATTGGGATTCCTGAAAAATATCCCAATTAACTCCTCAAAAATTAAAATCTTTCTTGGGGGACAATATCACACTTACATCGACATTGTGTTCTATAAAGGGACAAAGGCAATTACCTTTTACGTACTGCACAGTTTAGATCTCACAGGCGGCATCTGCTGGGATATCTCCTCCAAACATGCATTAAGCAGCACAATCTCTTTACCCGTTTTTGGACTGCTGGTAAGACCTCCCTGGACCGGCTGGGACAAATATATTATCGATCACGAGTACGAAGAGAATTGATTTCCATTGTTCTTCAGAGGAAAATGGACTTCACTAAATGATTTCTTTGCTGTTAACTTAAATATTCAATATCATTTTACTATCGGTCTGGGATGGGATTTAACGGCAAAATATTTATTCAGGTATTACAGAACGAATGAGTTGAAAACGGTAATCATCCCGTCAAATCAATTTACCATCGGAACAAGCTTTAGTTTTTAAGAAAATGACAAGAATCCCGCTGATATTGATATTAACAGTAACCCTTACAGGGTGTAAAGAGCTTTTTCTGGGTGAAGATGAACCTAATAATCCTGTGAACAACTTTGAACTTTTCTGGCAGGATTTTGACCGGCATTATGGCCTGTTTTATGCGAGAGGATGGGATTGGGATAGCATTTACCGGGTTTATCAACCACGAGTAACCTCGCTGACTACCGACAATGAACTCTGGATTGTTTTCAGGGAAATGATCTCCTATCTCGATGACAGCCATACAACCATTTACAGCCCTTCACTTAGCCGGACTTTTACGTCTGGTGCAGAGGGAAACAGTTTAGTAGAAGCAGAGTTCAGCTTAGCTCTTGTAAAGAGCAAGTATCTTGAAACCTGGCAAAGCATTCCCAATACAGGCACACATGACCAGGATTCACACATATATGGCAAAGATGAATACTTATGCGGCAAAGTTAAAAGCAGGGATATTGGTTATGTTTACTTAAACGGGATAGAGGCAGATGACAGGGATTTTATGGACTATGTTCTCAGGCAGATAGGAAATCATAAAGCCATAATTCTGGATCTCAGAAACAATTTGGGAGGGGATGATCTGACTGCCGAAGCTATAGCAGGACGTTTTGCAGATGGCGAACATTTTATTTATACCGTCCAGGAACGAAACGGACCAAATCATACGGATTTTACAGAAAAAAAATACTATTACACTAAAACCACAGGGAGTGAGCACTTCTCGAAACCGGTGATTGTATTAACAGATAGAATCACCATTAGTGCAGCAGAAACCTTGCTACTTCACTTAAACTCATTTAGCCTGGTCACCCAGATCGGGGATACCACAGCAGGTGATTTTTCAGATCTTGGAATGAGAAGGTTCTTGCCAAACGGATGGCAATATAAATATTCAATAATGATGTTTCTGTTGCCTGATGGCGGAAGTTTAGACGGAATTGGACATATTCCTGATATCCAGATCAGAAACTCTGCCTACAATATGCAATTTGACATTGATCTGGTATTTGAAAAGGCACTTGAGTATTTATTTGATGAATACGGAATTGAATAAATAAGATTGTGAACTTGATTATAAACTTCAAAATCGACTGAAACCATGAAGAAGATCCAGTTACTTTTTGCTGTATGCATTGGTATTCTCACTTCGTGTGAAGAAAAGAACCCCGAACCCTCAAAAACCATCATGGCACGGGATACGCTGTATGACAAGATGAACCAATGGTATTACTGGTATGACAAGATGCCCGCTGTCAATAAGAAAAACTATTCTGATCCGTATACATTGCTTGAGGCATTGAGGTATAAAGAACTAGACGAGAGCAGTTACGTGATCGACTACGACACTTACATGGCGGAAATGCAGGGCACTTACGTGACGCATGGAATACGTATGGCGCTTGATGAATCGCAGAAAGCACGGATTGCAATGATTTATAGAAATACTCATTTATATGAAGCCGGAGTAAGGAGAGGCTGGATAATAAAAACTATTAACGGACATGATATAGCAGATATCCTGATACGGAATGACAGTAAAAAACTTGCCGAGGTCCTTGGACCCCAGGAGGCGGGTGTGACAAATGTCTTCCTGTTTTCACCCCCGGGGCAAGCAGATGTTTCAATATCATCAACAAAGAACCCGTTTACAGCCAACTCCGTTCTTCTTTTCGATACCATACACCTGTCAAAAGGGTCAATCGCGGGTCACCTGGTTCTCACCTATTTGGGAGGAACTATATCGAATGAATTGAAAACAGCTTTTGAATTCTTTAAGGCAAACAATGTTACTGACTTTATTCTGGATCTCAGATATAGCACTGGTGGCCTGAGTTCGCCTGGAAAGGAACTTGCCAGCTATATTGCCGGCAGCAGTGCGACCGGTTCTGTCTTCGCAAAATTCCTTTTTAATGATAAGAATCAGAATTCAAACAAGACATTGACCTTTGCAGACATATCAAATCAACTTGCAGTATCAAAACTGGTTGTTATTACATCCCGTTCAACCGTAGGGGAAGCTGAAGTGGTAATGAACGGACTATACCCCATAATTAATAACGTTGTCAGTGTGGGTGATACAACTGAAGGTGATCCTGCAATTTCCAAGGGATGGCCTTGCCTGGAAAAGTACTATTTCTGGCTGGTCACAGCCAAAACAGTAAACTCCCTCGATCAGGATTTTTACGATGGGTTCCCTCCTGATAAAAGGGAAATTGATGATATCACCCGCGAATTTGATGACAGGCAGGAAGAGTGCCTTAAAGAGGCCATTCTATACCTCGAGACAGGCCAGTTTTCAGGGAAAGGCGAAAAACCATTTTACCGTTCAATTCAGTTTTCAGAAGAACCTTCACTGACAAATAATGCCTTTACCCGGAAATAAAATAAACTAACCGACAATCCACCAGATGGATGATGTCGGGATAAACTTCGCACCCCTCTACTTCCCTACAATCCCCCAACAAAAAAACAGCCTTCCGGCTGTCTTTTTGTTGACCCACAGGGGTTCGAACCCCAACTCTTCTGAACCAAAATCAGACGTGTTGCCAATTACACCATGGGTCAATCGGTGCCTTATAAGGCGTGGCAAAAGTAGATACTTTTTTTGAATTCAGGATTGCTCTGTCTCGTAAAAGATAAACGGGCAGTCAATGAAAGAGTGAATTATCTGGCCAAGCTCGTACAACTCGTCATCACCCCTTTCATAATACCATTCTATAGAGACTCTGTTATGAACATCATCGTAGAGGGCAAGTTTCTTTATGAGGCCATAAACCCATTTTGTCGATGCCGTATTGATGAAATCAAAAGAAAGAGATACACGAGTCCTGATTGCCGTGCGGGCTACATACTCAGTCACCCACTCTTCAAGAGGACGATAAAAATCTGAAGCATTCTCTGGTATCGACCTCCCCCTGATCTCGAGGTGACCCTCGAGAAAAAGTACTTCAGGCGTAACCTTTGTAGGCTCTATCTTAATGATATTCATTCCCATTACCGCGAATGCCACAAAATCCGACACTTGTGTGGCATCCACAAAAATAATAAAATTAGGTTTGCCGCTTCCTCCTATCAGTTATTTTTCGGTTCGCCGGAAAACAGGGTAAGCTCACCCTGCTCCCACAGCGTCGGGTGCTCAGCATCAAACCTGCCAATGATGGCATGCATGATGGTTCGACGCATAAAATCCGACTTGCTCCTGACCCTGAAACGCTGACAGTAGATGTTGAGAGCCCTCGCTTCCCTCTCGTTAAGCCTGAGAGTTAGGTTGGTCGTTCTCCTTATCTTCTCCTCAGTGATATGTACGCGTTTCAAACCAGCTTTAAATTTTATACTAAAATAGCCCCGAACCACTGTATATACGGACAGACAAACAATGATTTATTAACAACAAAAAACAGGTCGCCTGTAACTGGCTGACCTGTTTGATGTTATGCTATTAATAAGTATTACAGCCTGTTAAGGGCATTAAGGTCCCCAAAGGCTTCCTTAAGCCTTGCGATGAATGTTTCCTGCCCCTTGCGCAACCATACCCTCGGATCATAATACTTTTTATTGGGCTTGTCTTCACCTTCAGGATTACCGATCTGCCCCTGCAGATAACCCTTCTTTGCTTCATAATAGTCCTTGATCCCCATCCAGAATGCCCACTGCATATCTGTATCAAGATTCATTTTTACTGCTCCGTATTTAATGGCTTCGGCGATCTTTTCCTTCTCAGACCCCGATCCACCGTGAAATACAAAATTGACAGGGTTAGGACCGGTCTTGTACTTTTTCTGGATAAATTCCTGTGAGTTCTTCAGTATCTCGGGCTTAAGTGTAACATTACCCGGTTTATACACTCCGTGCACATTACCGAATGAGGCAGCTATTGTGAAATTTGGCGAGATCTTCAGGAGCTCCTCATAGGCATAAGCCACATCCTCAGGCTGGGTATATAGTTTCGAGCTGCTTATACCGGTATTGTCAACGCCATCTTCTTCGCCACCGGTAACACCCAGTTCAATCTCAAGCGTCATTTCAAGCTTGTGCATCCGCTCAAGGTACTTCTTGCATGTTTCAATGTTTTCTTTCAGGGGATCCTCTGAGAGATCGAGCATATGAGAGCTGAACAGCGGCTTACCGTTGGTCTCATAAAACTCCTCGCCGGCATCCAGCAGGGCGTCTATCCACGGAAGGAGTTTGCGTGCAGCATGGTCAGTGTGAAGTATGACCGGAATGCCGTAGTACTCGGCAACGTTATGAACATGAAGAGCGCCGGAAATTCCGCCGGCGATGGCTCCTGTCTGGTTCTCTTTCGTCAGTCCCTGACCTGCAAAGAAATGCGCCCCGCCGTTTGAAAACTGAATTACCACGGGCGAATTCACCTCCCGTGCCGTCTCAAGAACAGCATTTACAGAGTCTGTCCCGACAACATTAACGGCCGGAATGGCAAAATCATTCTTGTTTGCATAATCAAACAGCTTCTTAACATCTTCACCGGAGATCACGCCGGGCTCAAGATTTAATCCTTTGTTACTCATTCTTTTGTATGTTTTATTGAATTTTTGTGGTCGGTTGCGGCAAAGATACGCAAAAATGCAAGAACTCTTTTCTGATCGCCGTGCAGCATGATAATATCTTTGATGTCTTTATTATACTGATCAATTTCCTATCTTCGTAGCTTCGTTTTAAAGTCCTTATTCAGTGAACATGAAAAGAAAATTTTTCACCTCAGGCTTAGTCATGCTGCTGAGTTCCCTGCTTCTCTTTTCACAGCAGAAGCAGTGGACGTTTGAAGAGTGCATTGCCCATGCCCTCGAAAACAACATTCAGATAAAGCAGCAGGAGATAATGACCAGGTATCAGGAATCCACCCTTGAACAGTCGAAATTAAACCTCCTTCCTTCCCTTAACGGAAGCGCCAACCACTATTATTCCTTTGGCCGGGCATATGACAAGACCTCCAACAGGTATACCGAGGGCGAAACAGTTCAGTCCAACAACTTCAATGTCGGCTCAAACATGTCATTATTTAACGGCCTGGTTAATTACAATACCATACAGAAGAACAAGTATGAGCTGCTGGCCATCGAGCAGGATCTCGAAGGATTCAGGGACAATATCTCCCTGAGTGTTGCACTTGCCTATCTTCAGATACTTCTGAACAACGAGCTGGTGGCCACCACAGCTGCGCAGGTCGAACTGACACAGCAACAGATTGACCGCACGGCTAAGCTGGTCGATGCAGGAAGCCTTGCACGCGGAAACCTCCTGGATATCGAGGCTCAGGCAGCCCGTGAAGAGCTACAGCTGATCACCCTTCAGAACCAGCTGGCAATTTCCCTTCTGACCCTGGCTCAGCTGCTTGAATTACCCTCGGCTGACAGCTTTAAGATTGATATTCCTGAAATTGCAGTTGACCCCGTAGCATTTGAAAGTAATCCGGACTCAATATATACCGTTGCCGAAAAAATCAGACCGGAAATCCTGGGTGCTGAGTACAAACTGAAAGGTGCCGAATATGACCTTGCCATTGCAAGGGGTGGCAGGAGCCCTCAGCTCTCGGTGGGTGCATCATGGAACACTGCCTATTCCGATAACAGGATCGATCTGGTTACCCTTGAACCCTATGATTTCGGAACACAGCTTGATATCAACAGGAACGGAGCTGTAGGCTTTTCGCTTAACATCCCCATACTTAACGGGTGGATGGTTAACACACGGATCAAAAACTCCAAGCTGGGAATTGAGAATTCGCGGTACGCGCTTGAAAATACGAAGAAACAGCTGTACAAGAACATTCAGCAGGCTTATACTGATGCCAGGGGGGCATTGAAGAGGTATTATTCCAGCCAGAAGGCTGTATCATCAATGGAGGAGGCTTACAGGTATGCCGAACAAAAATTAAATGTGGGCCTGGTCACCGCCGTTGATTACAACCAGTCCAAGACGCAGTTGCTGAATGCCCAGAGCGAAATGGCCCAGGCAAAATATGAATATGTTTTCAAGTCAAAGGTCCTGGATTTTTACAAAGGCATCCCGCTTTCTCTTCAGCACATTGGCATTTTGGCATTTTAATTCAGAAAACTCATTTAAAAATGAAAAACAATAAAATTCTCAAGATCCTCGTACCCATTGTTCTGCTTCTGATTGTTTTTGCTGCCATTGGCAAAAAGAAAGGCTGGTTCGGTAAGGAAGTCACAGTTAAAGTGGCGGTTGAACAGGTAAAAAAGACCCCGATAGTTGAGGCCGTCACGGCCAACGGTAAGATACAGCCCGAGAAGGAAGTCAAGATTAGTCCTGATGTCTCAGGTGAAATTGTCGAGCTGCATGTCAAGGAGGGGGATTTTGTTCAGAAAGGGGTTCTGCTTTTCAGAATCAAGCCCGAAATTTACGTCTCTGCCCGTGAGCGCGCTGCCGCCGCCGTGAATTCATCCAAGGCCCGGCAGGCACAGGTAGAGGCCCAGCTGATCCAGGCTGAGCTGTCGTATAACAGGAGCAAGAAGCTGTTTGATGAGAATACAATCTCCAAGTCTGATTTTGAGCAGGCGGAATCACAATATAAAGTAGCAAAAGCCGAGAAGGAAAGCGCTCTTTATTCTGTAAAGAGCGCCGAAGCTTCACTCAGGGAGGCGAATGAAAATCTGGTTAAAACGACGGTCTACTCACCTATGACAGGTACAATATCAAGCCTCTCCGTTGAGCTGGGAGAGAGGGTCATCGGCGCCACCATGATGACCGGTACCGAGGTTCTGCGCGTTGCTGACCTGAACCGTATGGAGGTTGTGGTTGAGGTCAACGAGAACGATATTATCAGGGTAAAGCTGGGCGACACAGCCGATGTGGAGGTGGACGCTTATCTCGACCGCGCTTTCAAGGGAGTGGTGACCGAGATAGCCAACTCGGCCAAGACCACCACAATCACCTCTGACCAGGTCACAAACTTCGAAGTCAGAATACTTATCCTCCGTGAGTCATATGCTGACCTGGTAAACGACAAGAATCCCAGTCCATTCAGACCCGGCATGTCAGCATCGGTAGACATATTCACCAGCCGGAAGGCGGATATCCTTACCGTGCCAATACAGGCTGTTACAACGCGAACTGATACAACCAAAACAGAGGCAGTCGCAGCTGAAGACATACGAACACTCGTCTTTGTATCTGACGGCAAATATGCTCTAGCCCGTGACGTGAAGACAGGCATACAGGATAACGTAAACATTGAGATCCTGAGCGGTCTTGCTGAAGGCGATACTGTCATCGTTCAGCCCTTCAGTGCTATAAGTAAAAAACTTTCCGACTCCACCCTTATTGAAGTTGTTGATAAAGAGGCCCTCTTCAGCACTGATAAGAAAAAGAAGAAATAGGGTAAACGGCAATTAATTACATAAATGATCCTTTGCATTGAGACAGCCACCGGTGTCTGTTCGGTGGCATTATGCGATGAAAACTCTGTCATCAGCCTGATTGAGGCTCCTAACGGAATGTCTCATTCTTCAAGTCTTACCGTCATCATACAGGAGCTGCTCAGGAACGCCTCAGTCGAGGCACGGCAGCTTGATGCCGTCTCGGTAAGCAAAGGACCCGGATCATACACCGGCCTCAGGATCGGAGTATCTGTGGCAAAGGGCATCGCCTACGGGGCGGAAATTCCCCTCATAGGCATCAGTACCCTTACTGCAATGTGCCACGGTTATCTTGCTGAAAACCCTGCCATGGCAGAAAGCAGTGCCCTGCTCTGCCCGATGATCGACGCCAGGCGGATGGAGGTCTATAACGCCCTTTTTACTTCGGACGGGAGGATGCTGCAGGAGACCTCTGCGGACATTATCACCAACTCATCCTACAGCAAAAGGCTTGAATCAGAAAAAATAATTTTCTTTGGGAACGGAGCCGGTAAATGCAAGTCAGCGATAACAAGCGCTAATGCTATCTTTGTGGAAGGATTCCGCCTCTCGGCATCATATTTGCACAAGCCGTCGGTGAACGCACTGAGGGAAAAGCGGTTTGAGGATGTTGCTTATTTCGAACCTTACTATCTTAAAGAATTCATCGCAACAATTCCCAGGAAGCTGTTCCCCTGAGAAAAATATTTCGAAATGAAAAAAATTTTACTGGCAGTACTGATTATCTTCATCACCGCAGGGCCATGGGCTTCCGCCCAGTTTCAGCCATATATGCCGGGTGAAAAGGTCTACTACCAGATTAAATACGGCCCCGTTGGCAGCGGACGTGCAGTACTTGAAATCAAAGATGGTTTCTACCAGGGCGTACCCGTATGGCATGCAAGCATTATGGGTCAGACAACGGGCATCGCCGATGCCCTTTATCATGTAAGAGACACCTATGAGAGTTATATAAACCCGGAAACAGACCTTCCGGTATTCTCGATAAGGAATATCCTCGAGGGACGCTACAAAAGGTATAACGAGGTGGCTTTTGACCATACATCAAGGAGCGATTCAACCCTGGTATTCAGTGACCTCTCGGGAAATCATACCGCCCCTAGAGGACTTCTTGATATTGTTTCATGCTTTTACTGGTTCCGGAAATACCACCTGGCAAGAGCCGACACCCTTGTTCCCGGAGAGGTTTTCAGGATGACCACATGGTTTGCCGACGAACTCTATCCTGTCGTCCTGAAATACAGCGGTATGGAAATGGTCAAGATCAAAGACGGAAAGTTAATGTGTTACAGGTTTAATCCCGTCACGGAGGTGGGCCGGGTCTTCGAAACAGAAGAAGATATGGTGATGTGGTTTAGTGCCGATGAAAATTTTTTACCGGTTAAAATACGATTTGATATCTTTGTGGGGTCATTTCACGTGGAAATGGTAAAGAGTGAAGGGCTTGGAAAGCCACTGAATTTTATTAACTAACAGAGGAAATTTTACTTTTTATATGGCAACAACGGCAGATTTCAGAAACGGACTTGTAATTGAATACAATAATGACCTGTATGCGATAATACAGTTTCAGCATGTTAAACCGGGCAAGGGTCCGGCCTTCGTGCGCACCAAACTCAGAAACGTCACAACCGGCAGAGTACTTGACAACACCTTCAGCTCAGGCACCAAGGTCAATGTGGCGCGCGTGGAGAGAAGACCCTACCAGTATCTGTACAATGATGATATGGGGTATCACCTTATGCATACCGAGACATTTGAACAGATCACAGTGCCGGAGTCAATGCTCGAAAACAGTGATCTCCTCAAGGAAGGCGCAACGGTTGAAGTGGTGGTACATGCCGATACAGAGAATGTTCTTCTCGTTGACCTCCCCGTCAACGTGGTTATGGAAGTGACTTATTCTGAACCCGGGCTTCGCGGCGATACCGCCACCAACACTCTTAAGCCGGCCACAATTGAAAACGGATCAACCATTATGGTGCCTCTCTTTGTAAATGTGGGTGACAAGATACGCATCGATACGCGTGACCGTTCGTACATAGAGAGGGTAAAGGGCTGACACCTGCAACGATGGATGAGAGCAGGCTTCCCAAGGACAGGCTTAAGATGTCGAAGTTCAAGCTCGACGCCCTGCTTGACATCACCCTCTCCATCAATGCGAACCTCCCGACCAGCGAGCTTCTCAGGAAGTATGAGTTTATCCTGCGCGAGGATCTTGGCATTGGTAAGCTGATGTTATTCAAATACGGTGAGAAGTGGGAAGTACTTCTCAACGCGGGCTTCCCGGATAACCTTAAGAAAAAAATAGATGTCGAGCGCGATCTCAATTGTTATACCGAGATCACCACTGAAGTACATACAAAACCATTTGAGGCTGTCGATATTATTATCCCGGTCATGAACAACAATATCCATACTGCATACGTGCTGATTGGGGATATTGACGAGGAAGGCGAAGGCATGAGCCCGGTGATAAAACACCTTAACTTCATTCAGACTATTTCAAGTATCATAGTTGTTGCCATCGAGAACCAGCGACTGTTCAGGGAGAGCCTCCGCCAGGAAGCCCTGCGCAAAGAGCTTGAACTGGCAGCGCGTATGCAGATGATGCTCATCCCTGATAACAAAAAGCTGCCGGCTAACAACAAAATCAGGGTTCAGGGTTTTTATATCCCTCATTACGAGGTCGGGGGTGATTATTATGATTTTCTGACTCTGTCTGATACAACAGTTGGTTTCTGTATTGCCGATGTATCCGGAAAGGGTATGTCAGCCGCCCTGCTTATGTCAAACTTCCAGGCCAGCCTGAGAGTGCTCTTCACCGCCAATGTCGACCTTGAGGTTCTGTTGCGCAAACTGAATACTGTTGTTGTTCTGAACTCGTCGGGGGAATGTTTTATCACACTCTTCATAGCCCGGTTCAATATGAAAACCAGGGTGCTTGAATATGTCAATGCAGCGCATACTCCTCCGGTGATAATAGATGTCATGTCAGGCACCTCATCAATGCTCAGACAGTCATGTGTCGGCGTGGGCATGCTGGATGAAATGCCTCTGGTGGGTAAGGAGAAGATCTCTATCACACGTCCGACAAAAATAATCTGTTATACTGACGGTCTCTCTGAACTGACCGACGACAACGGTAATTTTATCGGAGCCTCAACCGTGGTAAAACACTTCCCGAACTCCAGGCCCATCTCGGAAAATATTGCCGCACTGATAGATGAGCTGGATATCCGGACAGGAAATCCTGATCTTTTTGACGATGTGTCAATACTTGCCCTGGAGATAATGTAAGCGGCAGCATCAGATCTGCCCCGCCTTCTCCCCTTTTTCTCTGATATCCATCGATACCAGTACTGCAGCAAATCCCCACCATAGCGCCGCGATCTTGTCGCTGTCGAGGAAGCTGTTCATTATACCGTGCACAACATAGGTCATCAGCCCGGTCAGTATGGCCAGGGCGAAATATCCCTCATAGGTTCTTTTCTCCCTGTACCAGACCCTGATACCGGTAATAACAATAAAAACCGTGAGCACCAGGTATATTATAGCCCCGGGCAAGCCCGACTCGCTCATGGTGCCGAGGTATTCGCTGTGGGCATTGCCGGCATCGCCGAAGTCAGTGCTTATTATTGTTCTGTCCGCTGTCTTCTGGAACGGTCCATAATTGAACTGATAAGTCCCGGGACCCCATCCGAACAGTGGTTTCTCTTCTGACATCCTGAAAGCGCATTTCCACCTGTTAATGCGTTCAAGATTCGACTGATCAGTGGAGATATTTGACGATGACCGGAGATGCTGGCCCAGATCAGCCGACGAATCCTCTGTCGTGCTGTCCATCTTCTGCCATATCCATCCTGCCGAGAGAACCATGGCTATAATAAAACCGGCAGCCGTAAAGGTGAGAAGCCTGACGGGCATCCTGAGCCATAAAATGAGAGAAAGCGCCAGTGCTGCAATCAGGCTCACCCATGCAGCCCTGCTGTACGAGAAGATGAACCCGGCAATAAACAAAATTATCAGCGCCGATACAAACACCCTTGAAATGACACCGCTGCTTTTCCTGATGAGAATCACCGTCAGCGGAACAAGAAGAAAAGCCATTGAAGCACCGAAAGATGTATGATCATTATAAAAAGGATAGCACGCTGAATGTGCAAACTGCTGGTTCAGCAGCCCTTCGCCTCCTGCCCTTACAAGGAAGTAAATCACCACGACAGCGAGGCCTGATGAATATGCAATCATATATTTCCGGGCAAAGCGTCCGCTGCTGAACAGCTGGGCTGCAATAAGATAGAAGCCTGCTATGAACCACATCCGGTAGGCAAGCGTCTTGAACGAGACACCCGGCATGGTCGATGTCAGCGAAGTCACCAGCGTCCATACAAGATAAAGACCGATAAGAACGGTCACAGGATGCCTCAGGAGTTTCACGGAAAATTCGCGTGTGACAATTAGTTTGAACAGGGTTATAAAAAGCAGCAGTGCAAGCACAGGCTCCGTGGGCACGGAAAGATCAAAGCCCGCGCTGCCGGTAAGATAACTGATCTGGATTGAAAGAGGGGTCAGGAAAAGCGTCAGAAGCAACAGCTGCTCCAGGGAGAGCACGGCCAGCATGACCACAGCCAGCCCTGCAGGAATAAGCCATATCAGTGATTCAATGCCGGTCATCAGTGCGTTGCACCTTCACACCTTCGGCCACAAAGAGTACAAGGGCCACAAGAACAAGGACAGAGAGGGTGGAGACAATGACCATTATGCTCCTACGCGGATATACTTTCTTCTCTGCTACCACCGCTCTGTCGACAACAAGCGTGTATGGCATGGTCTGCTGGCTAAGTGCCAGCGCTTCAATATACCTCCCCCTTATCAGTCCGAGATATTCAGTCTCCGTGTCAAGAGTAGCATAGGCCTTTAAAACGGCTGCTCCCTCGAGATTTTCAAGCGAATCCTCGTACTGTCTTACGAGCCGATCCTGCATCTCATAGCTCCTGCTGATCTCATCAAGCATGGCAGCAGCAGCATTGCGCTGCAGCTTGTTGAAGATGGTGTCGCTCTGCGAAGCTATGTCATTAGCCATAGTACACGCAAGCTCCCTGTCACGGTCCCTCACCCTGATCTCAACCGACCCGAATGAGGTCTTGGAGGAATGTATATACCGGTCCATCTTCTGAGCTATGAGCGTCCCGGGATATTTCTCCGAGGGCTTGATATTGTAATGGTCAGCAAGATTGTACTTCATCTTAAGGTAATCCCTGACCTGTTCGCTGTTTATAACCTGCAGCAGTTTTTCTGTGGCATCATCATCACCGTAAAGGGTTGTTTTCGAGGAAGCCTCACCAAGCAGCGTGCCTGCCTCTGTGATGTTCGAGGAAGGATAAAGGATAACCGTTGATTCATACAGCGGTTTAATTAGCAGCGAGATTACTGCGGATAATATTCCTGCCAGAATTCCGGTGACAAGAAATACCCTGAAATGGCTGATAATAAAATTTATCAGATCAATCGAGTCCGGCCTGAATTCAGCCCTGATTTTGTTCTTCATCTTGTCCGGTTTTAGGTTTCCATAACCCTGATAAGGTAATAGCTCTTTTTACCCTTCTGGAGCAGCAGATATTTATTATTCAGCAGCTTATCCGGACTGATGATCATATCCGGATCTTCAATTTTCTCCTTGTTGAGGCTGATCCCTCCGCCCTGGACCAGGCGCCTGAACTCTCCCTTTGATTCAGTGATTTTTGTGTGTACGGCACACAGGTCGGAGATTGTAACGCCGGCAGATAACAGGCCGGGGTTTATGTCATACATCGGTACGCCATCAAAGACGGCAAGGAAGGTGCTTTCCTCCATACGCTGGAGCTGCTCTGTGGTTCCCTTTCCGAACAGTATCTGGGAGGCCTCGACGGCCCCTTCATAATCTTCCCTGGAGTGTGCCATAACGGTCACCTCCTCAGCGAGGCGCTTCTGCAGGATACGGAGGTGCGGTTCAGCCCTGTGAGCTTTAACCAGATCATCTATCTCGCTGTGTGACAGCATGGTGAAGATCTTAATAAACTTCTCCGCATCGTCGTCCGCCACATTCAGCCAGAACTGATAGAACTGGTAAGGCGTTGTCTTCGTGGGGTCAAGCCACACATTGCCTGTCTCGGTCTTGCCGAATTTCTGCCCGTCGCTTTTTGTTATCAGCGGGCATGTCATGGCATAGGCTTCGCCTCCGTTCTTTCGTCTGATGAGTTCGGTGCCTGTCACAATGTTGCCCCACTGGTCAGAGCCGCCCATCTGCAGCTTGCAGCCATAGGTATTATAGAGATAAAGGAAATCGGTCCCCTGCACCAGCTGATATGAAAACTCCGTAAATGACATTCCCTGGCCGGTGTCGGAGTCAAGTCTTTTTTTCACGGAGTCTTTCGCCATCATATAATTTACCGTGATGTGCTTTCCTATATCCCTGATAAAGCCAAGGAAGGAATACTCCCTCATCCAGTCATAGTTATTGACCATCAAAGCCCTGTTCGGGGATGCTGATCCGAAGTCGAGGAATTTCTCGAACTGTTTTTTCATCCCCTCCTGGTTATGGCGCAGCGTCTGTTCGTCAAGAAGGTTTCGCTCTTCCGATTTTCCTGACGGATCACCTATCATTCCCGTGGCGCCACCGATAAGTACTATGGGCTTGTGGCCGGCATTCTGCAGGTGTCTCAGCATCATTACTCCCACGAGGTGGCCGATATGCAGGGAATCGGCTGTAGGGTCGAAGCCCACGTAGGCGGCTGTCTTTTCCTTAAGCAGAAATTCCTCTGTTCCGGGCATGATATCATGTATCATCCCCCTCCATTTCAGTTCTTCGACAAAATTCATCATCGGCAGCTCAAAATTCAGTGTCGCAAAGATATCAAAACCGGTCAGATGGTGACACCCTGCGGTTTGTTTTTATGGCGGTTGAAACTGTCAAGCAGGTCGCCACCCTCCACTATCGGGAAGATTGCCGGAATGATATCAGCGATAGGATTATACAGAAATGATTTTTCTATTGTGGCCGAGGGCAGAAAGTGCCTTTTTTCATCTATGGTATTAAGAAAAACGAAAACGACACTGAGAATCAGGGCGGTCTTGATCACTCCGAAGGCAGCGCCCAGCAATTTCACCAGGAAACCCAGCGACACCGATTTAACAACTGTGTCCAGCAGCCTGCCGAGCAGGTTTATGCACAGGACAATAACGACAAAAGTGATGGCAAAGGCTACTATACCAGTCCAGGTTCCCTGCATGTCAAACCAGCCAGAGAGTTTGTCAGCTGTCCAGCCTGAGAAATGTATGGCTCCCCAGATACCCAGGATCAGTGCCGCCAGCTTCGCAATCTCAATTATCACTCCGTCAATGAAACCCTGTATCAGTCCGAAGGCAAGAAGGGCGATAATTACAAAGTCAATCCAGTTCATTATTCAACACGTTTGAAAGGATGAAGGTAGATATTATAGAGGCAATAGGCAAGAGGCAATGGGCAATAGTGTGGGGAGAGGGTAATGAAATGGTCCGGTGAATCATTTTAGTGAGCAGCCGGGCTGAATGGAAGCGGATGGCACGGAGATTAGCTTTTCTTTCCTGACCATTCGTTATCTTTGAAACTTAAACCGGATGGACCGGCAATGGACGTAATTGCAATATTTGATATCGGGAAGAACCGCCAGAAGCTTCTTCTTTATGATGAATGGCTTAACGTGGTTCATTCGGAAGAAAAGACACCTGGCGCGACATCTGACAATGACGGCTTTGCGGGTAAGGATATTGCTGCGATAGAAGCATGGATGAGATCATGCCTGAATGCGGTTGTCAAAGACGGAAAATATAGTATTAAAACGCTGAACTACACTGCCTGCGGATCAGGCTTTGTGCTTCCCAGACCTGAGGGCTCTGATATTAAATACGGCGCCGGCATGACCGGCAGCGCTGCTGAATTGGTCCCGTACCTTAGAGAAACGAAAGAGCAGTTCATCCTTATTTCGACCGGAACATGGTCCACCTTCATAAACCCCTTCAACAGCGGGCCATTGGCTGCGGAACAACAACACGGTGACGCAATGGATTATCTGAGCATAGACAAGAAGCAGGTGATAACTTCGCGCATGAACCTGGGATACATACATGACAGAAATGTAGAAAGGCTGAACGATTATTATGGTGTGACTGATGAGCTCTTTAAAACGATAAAAAACAGGAGCAAAGTGCTTGGAAGAATGCTTGCAGGCAAGCGGGGCAGGGTATTCTTCCGTCATGGAGTCCCTGCCGGTTATGTCGACAGTGAAGTGAATTTGTCTCATTTCCTCGCTTTTGCCGATGCCTATCACCAGTTGATTTTTGACCTGGTTGATGTGTGCATGGAATCAATCAGACTGATACTTTCTCCTGATGATAAGACTGAGATAGCCTATATCACCGGCGGATTTGCGGGAAATGACAGTTTTGCTCATACCCTTGCCGCACGACTGTCGCGCAAAAGGGTCTTCACATCTGAAATCAGTGATTCTTCTGCCCTGGGGGCAGCGATGACAGTATATGAAAGTGCATTCAAAAAGGAAATACCGACTGTCTATCTTGGTCTGAGAGCGGTTTTATGATTACATTTATATTTCGTTAAATCTGATTACAAAATTTCCCGTCATGAACAAATCGTGTTACCACATTAAGAACATCCTGTTACTTTCAGTTATGATAATCATAACCTCATGCGGCAAAGCTCCTGTACAGGACAAACTAAGCCTTCCGTATGAGAAATATGTGATGCCAAACGGACTTCAGGTGATTCTGCACACTGATCCTTCCGACCCCGTAATGTCGTACGCGATAATGTATCATGTGGGTTCAAGCAGGGAAGTTCCTGGCAGGACAGGTTTTGCTCATCTTTTTGAACACCTGCTCTTCGGTGGCTCGGAGAATGTTCCAACAGGGACCTTCGATAAGATCATAGAAAATGCCGGCGGCTCGAACAATGGATTTACAAGCCGCGATGTCACGACTTATTTCGAAAGCTTCCCGAAAAACGCACTGGAAAAAATACTATGGCTGGAGTCAGACCGTATGGGTTTCTTCATTAACTCGGTGACTCCGCGTCTGCTGGCTATTCAGCAGAATGTAGTTCAGAATGAGAAACGACAGTCTGTAGATAACTCTCCGTACGGTTTCACAAGTTATGTCATTTACAAAAACCTCTATCCTGCAACTCATCCGTACAACTGGGACGTGATAGGAGAGATGGAGGACCTGAAGAACGCGACGCTGGATGACGTAAAGACCTACTATGAAAATTTCTACGGACCGAATAATGCCACACTTGTCCTTGCCGGCGATTTTGATGCAGACTCTGTAAAACTGCTGATAAAAAAATATTTCGGGGAAATAAAATCGCATGGTGAGGTTGCACCCCGTAGCCCGATGCCTGTCACTCTTGACCAGACAAAAAAGCTCTGGCATGAAGACAATTTTGCGAATGTCCCGCAAATAAATCTTGTCTGGCCTGTTCCGGAAAACTATAATAAAGATGCTTACGCGCTCACTTTCCTGGCAAAGATCCTTGCCGATGGCAAAAAAGCGCCTTTGTACAAAGTGCTTGTGAAAGAGAAACAGCTCACCTCGCGGACATCAGCCTATAACGGAGCCGAAGAGCTTACCGGTGAGTTTACGATTTCAATCACAGCAAACGAAGGCAAGACCCTGAAGGAGATTGAAGATGCAATCAATGAGGCTTTTGCACGATTTGAAACAGAGGGCTTCACGGATAAAGAGGTGGAACGTATCAAAGCATCAAGTGAGAAGGACTTCTATCAGGGACTGAACAGCGTACTGAGCAAATCCATTCAGCTTGCCTTCTATAATACCTACCTGAATGACCCCGGGTTTGCTGAAAAAGACATTGAAAACATCAAGGCCGTTACACGCGAAGACATCATGAGGGTCTACAACCAGTACATCAAAGACAAACCTCATATCGTGACCAGTTTCGTTCCGAAAGGACAGCAGGAAATGATGGCGGAAAACTCTGTCGTGGCGGAGGTCAGTGAGGAGAGCATAACCGACGCCAGTAAGGTCGAGATAGCTAAAGAAGATACAGAGCAGATTGCCAAAACCGTTTCAACAATAGATCGCACTGCAGAGCCTCCGGCCGGACCGGAGCCTGAGGTTAAAGTTCCCGTAATATGGAAAGCTACCCTGGCTAACGGTATTGAAGTCCTTGGCATCCAGAATAAGGAACTGCCGCTTGTAAGCATGAATATGGTCATTACCGGAGGAGCATTACTCGATAACATAGAATTACCCGGAGTTGCCGCCATGGTAGCCGGCGTACTGCCGCAGGGAACAAAGAACAAGACGCCAGAGGAGCTGGAAGAAGAGATTGAACTGCTTGGATCCACTGTCAATATGCGTGCAGGCAGTGAAGAAATAGCTTTCAACGCCAGCACACTGTCGAGGAACTTCGGAAAAACCGTGTCGCTGATGAAAGAGATCCTGCTTGAGCCGAGATGGGACTCAGCTGAGTTTGTGATGGCGCAGACAAGAAGCAGGAATGCCATCATCCAGTCAGAAGCCAGGCCGTCAAGCGTCGCCGCCAGCCAGTTTTCGAAGTTAGTGTACGGACCTGACCACATCCTGGGCTATGACATCAGGGGAACAAAGCAATCGATAGACAAAATTACAATTGACGATCTTAAATCATTCTATGAAAAGAACTTATCGCCATCAGTCACAAAAATTCAGGTTGCAGGCAACGTTTCAAAGGAAGAGGTGCTTGAAGCCCTGAAACCTTTTGAGGCAGAGTGGCCAGCCAAAAATGTGACCTTCAGCAGTTATACCCCGCCTCCGGCACCGGAGAAGTCACAGATATACTTTGTAGATATCCCGGGCTCACGCCAGTCGGTCATATATGCCGGTTACCTGGCCCTGTCGAGGGATAATCCGGATTTTGTCAAAGCGGACTTTGACAATTACAGGCTCGGCGGTGCTTTCACAAGCATACTGAACCAGATTCTGCGCGAGGAAAAAGGTTTCACTTACGGGGCTCACAGTTATTTCAGTGAGATGAAAGTTCCGGCTCCGTTTATAGCTTATACAAGCGTAAGATCCGATGCGACACTGGAAACCATGGAAATCATAAAGGGTGAGATGGAGAAGTACCGCAACGGTATTTCAGAAGATGATCTGCAGTTCATCAAGAACTGTATGATCAGGTCGAATGCACTGCGTTTTGAAACCAACGACGCACTGGCAAATATGCTTTATTATATAGGAAAATACGGGTTCAGTGATGATTATGTCAAAAAGGAGGAAGATGTCATAAGAAACATGACCGTGGCAGAACACAAGGCAATCGCAGAAAAATATATCAATCCCGACAGGATGATCTATGTTGTGGTCGGTGACGCCGCCACCCAGATGAAGCAGCTTGAGAAGGTCGGGTTTGGAAAGCCGGTGCTTGTGGTTAGGCAGTAGGCAAAAGGCAGTAGTCTGGTCTTTGACACAAAATCGTCTGTCTGTCAAATCAGCCCAAGTTCCTTTAGTATGTCTTTTACAATATCGTAACGGGCCTTTGCTGTACCGTCGTAATCATCTGTCCTGAAGTTCATGGCATAAAACCAGGGGCTGCCGTTTTTTTCGATATAGCCCACAAGCCACATGATATACTCTGTGTCAGACAACATCCCGCCACCAGTCTTGCCGCGCAGCGTATAATCATCTGTTTTCTCAAGGATAATAAGATCTTTCACGATATCAATTGATTCCCTGGAAACAGGAAGGGCATAATTATAGAATTTTCTAAGAAAGTCAATCTGCTGGTTGGCGCTAATTCTGAATTTTCCTGCCAACCAGAAGCGTGAGGGAGGTCCTTCAAGGTTTTTATTGCCATAATCAAAAGCCCGGACATATTCATAATACTTATCAATGCCAATTTTCTCCGCCAATCCTGTATAAACCCAAACGCATGAGTATTTCATTGCCGTTCTGAGGGTCTGATCCTGGTTCCATGAAGCAACAGGCCACTCGTGACCGTCCCATTTAATAATCTGGTCAGGGTCGCTTATCACACCCTCATTCAACAGTATAAGTGAGTTGGGTATCTTAAATGTCGAGGCAGGCAGATAGCCGGTATCGCAAAGCGAAGAGTTATACCTGACATACTCACCTTCTGCCTGGTTGTAAAGGACAATGCAGCCTTCAACACCGTACTTCTCAAAGTGTGCTTTAAAATCCCGCTCCGTTGCTTTTTGCGCACACCCGGCCAGGACAATCAGCAGGCCACCGAAGAATGATATAGCATGCCTCATTTGAGACTCTTTTTATATTCAATGACCTTCAGCAAGTCACTGACCTGCTCTTTTCTTCTCATCTCAATTGCCAGGGGGAACAGGGTGCCAATGGGTTTTTTGGTTTTAAATTCTTTCTTAATACTGTTATCAATATCCAGATTATCTATTCCCGGGCAGTGCCTTGCAACGAAGTAAAATCCTGCTTTGAAATACCCGTCCCAGACCGATAACCAGAAAACAGTCTTCTTTTTATAGCCAACTTTGCATAGCCAGGCTTTCCCGTCGTTATAATAATGCCATTGCGGCACAAGCCCGTGATCAGCACCGGTGATCTGTTTCATGGTTTCCTCGTAGGCAGGATAGCTGTCCTTCAAAACACTTCTCAGTATTTCATCTGAAGGATAAGCATCAGGGTCTTTCAATAGTGGTGTTTCCATTTTTTCTAAACTGGTTTTACCTCTTCCAGAGGTCAGATTATCAAAGATAGATAAAAAAATAAGCGATAAAGGTACAGGATTCAAGGGACAAGGGCCTTAAAAGAAGACATTTACGAAGGAGGGAGGAGGTGGTTTGATGTACTTTCTCTACTTCCTCAGAAATGCATCTATCTCTCTTGCGGCACTCCTTCCGGATGCTATGGCGTAAACAACCAGACTGGCTCCGTTTACGGCATCTCCGGCAGCAAATACTTTATTGAAACCCGTCTCATGACCCTGGCCTGTCCGGGCTTTATATCTCCCACCAGTGTTGACGTTCAAATCCTTAGCCAAACTGTACTGACCAGGATCAACAAAACCAAGAGCCAGAAGCACGAGGTCAACATTAATAATTCTGCGTGTGTCTGCAATAGTCTTCATTGAATACCCTGTTTCCTCCTTCATCCATTCCACGTCTTCCACCTCAACTCCTGTGACATTGCCTTCATTTCCGATAAATCTCACCGTGGATAAAGACCATAACCTTTCGCATCCCTCTTCATGTGAAGTTGAGGTCTTCATTACTCTGGCATAAAAGGGCCATGGACTTTCAGGAGTCCTGACCATGGGTGGCTTTGGCAAAATCTCGATCTGGGTGACACTTAAAGCCTTCTGACGTATGGCCGTTCCCACACAGTCAGAGCCGGTATCACCTCCTCCGATAACCGCCACTCTTTTTTCTTTTGCACTGACAGGGTTTGCAGTGACGCCTGATTCCCCTCCGTTGATCTTGTTCTGTGAAACCAGGAAATCAAGAGCGAAATGGATGCCATTAAGATCTCTGCCTTCCACCATCAGGTCACGCGGCTGAGAGGCGCCTGTGGCAATACATACAGCATCATAATGATTTACAATGTCCTGTATCGGAATATCAATTCCGATATTAACATTAGTTCTTATAGTCAGGCCTTCTCTCATCATTATTTCCAGTCTCCTGTCAATAGTTGCCTTGCTGAGCTTGAAATCCGGCACACCATACCTGAGCAGTCCTCCTGCCCTGGCATCCTTTTCAAAAAGTGTCACTTCATGTCCGGCTTTGTTAAGCAAATCAGCTGCTGCCATGCCTGAAGGGCCGCTCCCTATAACAGCAACCTTTTTACCAGTCCTGCCCGGGGGAGGAACAGGTTTTATATAACCTTCAGAAAATGCTTTTTCAGTTATTGCCACTTCATTTTCACGAATAGTTACTGGTTCCAGCTGAATATTCAGAACACATCCATGTTCACATGGTGCAGGACATATCCTTCCAGTAAACTCAGGAAAATTATTTGTTGCGTTCAGTTTTTTATAAGCACCTTTCCAGTCTCCTTTGAACAGCAATTCATTCCATTCAGGAATTAAATTATCGACAGGGCAGCCCCAGTGGCAGAATGGCACTCCGCAATCCATACACCTGGCGGCCTGCAGCATCCGGTCTTCACTGTTTAGTATCTGCTCAACCTCGCTGAAATCGCATATCCTCTCGACAACAGGCCTGTTTCCTGCTTCTTTCTTTTTTATCTTTAAAAATCCGGTTATGTCACCCATCGTCTTATTCTTATTGTTCAATAACCTGCCCCCATTTCCACATCCATCTCAACATTTGCCAGCTTCTTTTTTATTTCTTCAAGTTTTTGCTCTTCCAGTACTTTTTTGTAATCATACGGAGTGACCTTGATGAACTTTGGAATATATTTCAATGGATCGTCAAGGATCATTTTTGCCTTTTTACTGTCTGTATGCCGGTAGTGACTGTTTATTATGGAGGTAAGTTCATCTATATCCCTGTTATCTTCAACCAGGGAAAGCTCAACCATTCCCATATTACAGTAATAGTCAAAATCACCATCTTCATCAAAAACATAGGCGATGCCGCCGCTCATGCCTGCTGCGAAGTTGCTGCCTGTTTTGCCCAGTACGACGACCCTGCCGCCTGTCATATACTCACAACAATGATTGCCGGTACCTTCAACTACGGCAACTGCGCCGCTGTTGCGCACCGCAAATCTTTCTCCGGCCACACCTGATATAAATGCCTCTCCGGCAGTCGCACCATAAAGCACCGTGTTTCCTATAATTGTATTCCTGTCTGCCTCGAACAGCGATCCCTGCGGCGGCATGACAATAATACGCCCGCCGGAAAGCCCTTTCCCGAGATAGTCATTGGACTCTCCCTCAAGACAAAACTCGGTTCCGGCTGTCAGAAAAGCCCCGAAGCTTTGTCCCGCCGAACCGGTGAACCTGCACTTAATTGTACCTTCCGGCAGACCAGACGAGCCGTAACGTTCGGCTATCCTGCCTGATAGCATGGCACCTGTAGCCCGGTCGGTGTTCCGGATTGATCTGCAGATGACCACCGGACTCTTTTCTGAGATAGCTTTTTCTGCTTCACTGAGCAGGCTTAAGTCGAGAACTTCTCCCACCTTGTTTACATTCCGCTCAGTGCAGTATACCGGGTTCACCCAGGCTTCATCAGGCATTCTGAGCAGTAATGTGAGGTCGATATTTTTTGTCTTCCAGTGGTTGATCTCCGGATCCCGTTCAAGAAGATCAGAACGGCCGATTATGTCATCAAGTTTTCTAAAACCCATTTCTGCCAGGTTTTGGCGGACATCTTCTGCCAGGAACCGGAAGAATGTGACAAGGTTTTCCGCCTTGCCTGAAAATCTTTTTCTGAGTTCCGCATTCTGTGTTGCCACACCCGTGGGGCATGTGTTCAGATGGCATTTTCGCATCATAACACAACCAAGGACAATCAGGGCAGCCGTGGCAAACCCGAATTCCTCAGCGCCAAGTAAAGCCATAACTATCACATCCCTGCCGGTTTTCAGCTGACCGTCAGCCTGGAGCACAACTTTCCGGCGTAAATTATTCATCACCAGCGTCTGCTGTGTCTCCGCCACTCCCATCTCAACAGGAAGTCCTGCATGCTTTATAGATGACGCAGGAGAAGCACCGGTGCCTCCCTCAAAACCTGAAATTGTTATCAGATCAGCGCCGGCTTTGGCAACTCCTGCAGCAATTGTTCCCACGCCTGTCTCAGAGACCAGCTTGACACTGATTCTGGCGCGGGGATTTACATTACGCAGGTCAAAAATCAATTGTGCCAGATCTTCAATCGAATATATATCGTGATGTGGAGGAGGTGAAATAAGGGTTATGCCGGGAATTGAATACCTGGTCTTTGCAATGATGTTGTCCACTTTATGACCCGGGAGCTGTCCTCCCTCTCCCGGTTTGGCTCCCTGGGCTATTTTTATCTGTATCTCATCAGCATTGACCAAAAATTCCGTTGTGACGCCAAAGCGTCCGCTGGCTACCTGTTTTATCGCACTTCTTACGCTTGTCCCGTCCTCGCGGGGAATAAACCTGGCAGGATCCTCACCTCCCTCCCCGGTATTGCTTCTGCCACCGATATGGTTCATGGCAATGGCAAGGCACTCATGCGCTTCCTTGCTTATTGATCCGTAGGACATCGCTCCCGTTACAAATCTCCTCATTATATTTTCGGCCGGCTCAACCTCATCGAGAGGAATTTGATTTTTCCTGATCCTGACCAGGCCCCTGATAAACAAAGGACGGGCTGTATCACGATTGGCCTTCTCTGTATATGTTCTGAAGACGTTCCGGTCACCTGTTCCTGTACTCCACTGGAGATGCGCTATGATCTCGGGGTTCCATGCATGCATTTCACCGTTCCTGCGATATGAATACACCCCTTCTGTCAGTATGTCTTCTCCTGGCTTTTCGGCAAATGCATGTCTGTGAGGAATAAGAACCTCCCCGGCAATCTCACCAAGTCCGATGCCACCTATCCTTGATGCAGTGCCTTCAAAATATCTGTCGATTACATCAGGATGTACTCCAACCGCTTCGAATATTTGTGAAGAACGATAGCTCCTCAGGGTGCTGATACCCATCTTTGACATTATCTTCAACAGACCTTTCTGGATTGAATTGATATAGTTCTCCTCAGCCTTCTGGTAGTCAAGCTGAATTGCCTTCTCCTTCACCATCGTGTCAATTATGGCAAAAACCATATAAGGGTTGATTATGCTGGCTCCATAGCCGAAGAGAAGCGCAAAGTGCATAACTTCACGTGGCTCAGCAGACTCAACCACAATGTCTATCTGCATCCTCTTGCGCTTTTTTATCAGGTGATGATGCACTGCAGAGACAGCCATAAGGGAAGGAACAGGGGCTGTATTCTCATCAATGCCCCGATCAGACAGGATGATATAATTCTTACCTTCATCAACGGCTTTTTCTGCATCCTGGCACAGCTGGTCAATTGCGCAGCGAAGTCCTTCCTCCCCTTTCCCGGCATCGAAATGCATCTTAAGGCTGGCAGCAGAAAAGCCTTTATAACGCAGGTTCTTTACGATCTGGAAATAGGTGTTTGAAATTACCGGGTTCCGGAATCTTACCATCTTTACATGATCAGGGCTCTCATCAAGGAGGTTCTGCTGCAGGGATCCCAGGTATCCTGAAAGGGTCATTACCAGTTCTTCCCTGATAGGATCAATAGGCGGGTTGGTCACCTGTGCGAAATGCTGCTTGAAATAATTAAAAAGACGGTAAGGCTTTTCTGACAGCACAGCTAACGGTACATCATTCCCCATGGAACTTATCGGCTCCTTGCCGGTTGCTGCCATCTCTCTGATTATCTTGTCTATATCTTCTCCGGAGTAATTGAATGAGATTATATATTTGTCATAATCCGGACCCATTTCCGGGGTTTCAATGTGTCCGGTCTCAATCTCTTCAAGATTTACCATGTTTTGTTTAATCCACTTCCCGTAAGGAAACTCCCCCGCCAGCTTTTCTTTTAATTCCCCGTCGTACCAGATCTTCCCTTCCCTGGTATCGACCAGCATCATTTTGCCGGGCCTCAGCCTTCCCTTTTCCTGTATCAGCTCAGGCGGAAATGTCAGCACTCCTGCTTCTGATCCCATTACTACCAGACCTGTAGTCGTTATTAAATATCTTGAGGGTCTGAGCCCGTTCCGGTCAAGCATGCCACCTATGTATCTCCCGTCAGAAACGATCAGTGAAGCCGGTCCGTCCCATGGCTCCATGATGGTAGAATAATAATGATAGAAGTCGCGCAGTTCAGCCGGAATGGGATTCTTGGCGTTGATTGATTCGGGAATTAAGATTGCCATTGCATAAGGCAAGCTCTTTCCGCTCATGATGAGGAACTCAAGCACGTTATCAAGTGAGGCTGAATCGCTTTTGTCTGGTTCTATCAGAGGGTAAATCCTGGAGAGATCTCCAAGTTTTTCCGATCTCAGGATAGATTCCCTGGCTTCCATCCATAGTCTGTTTCCTCTTATGGTATTGATCTCCCCGTTATGTCCCAGGAAGCGGAATGGCTGGGCAAGATCCCAGCTCGGGAAAGTGTTTGTGCTGAAACGTGAATGTACCATGGCAATAGCACTTTGCATCCGCTCATCAGTAAGATCAGAATAATAATCCCTTAGCTGGACAGATGTGAGCATACCCTTATAAACAAGCACGCGTGATGACAGGCTGGGGATATAAAAGAAGTTTTTTTGTCTCAGGTCAGACTCACGTATTGCCTTTTCAACCCGTTTCCTGATGATATATAATGTTCGTTCCAGATCCTCCTGCGGAAGGTTTGCCTTGATGAATACCTGTTTAATATAAGGCTCCGTTGCGCCTGATATATCACCGAGAACCGAATTATCGCGGGGCACTTCCCTGTAGCCGATAACAGTCGCTCCTTCTTCTGCAGTAACTGACTCCAGTAAATCCTCACATCGCAATGCTTCCTCCCTTTCCCGGGGAAGGAAAATCAATCCCGTACCGTACATGCCTTCCCGGGGTAGATTATAACCCTGGATAAGATAAAAATCGCGGGGCACCTGTATCATAATTCCGGCACCATCACCCGTCTTGCTGTCGGCGCCTTCAGCGCCTCTGTGAGTCATGTTGCGGAGGATGTCAAGGCCCTGGCTTATGATTGTGTGAGATTTCTCTCCCCTTAGATGAGCCACAAAACCTATCCCGCAGCTTCCGTGCTCAAAATCTGATCTGTATAATCCCTGATCACATGGTCGTTCTGTTCTCATCCTTGATGAATGTGCTATTTTAAACTAAAAAACCGCTCTCTGTTTTCCTGAGAACGGTTATATTAAATCCGGCATCAATGTGCCATTCTCATCCGGATGCGTTCATCCCCGAAATGCCGTCTAGTGATAATAATGAAAGAATTTTGATCATTTATTAACTTTCCCGGGCAAAAATATTAATTTATGTGATGAAAATAGGGCAGAATGATAAATATTATAAAATATTTATGAAGAAATAATGAACAATTTTAATTTGTGTCGGAAATTTGCAGGCCGAATCGTGCGCACCCTGAACACTAAACCTTAAACCATCAAATTTCTTACTATTTGATTATCAATATGGTATGTCTCGTGATTTTTTTACCTTTTACAGATAAAATATATGTGCCGGGGTTCAATAAGTCATTCCCCTTTACCGAAATGCCCGCTGCTTTACCTCCCTGTATCCTGATTTTTTCAACACAGATAAGCTGCCCGGCAATATTTGTGATAGACATTAATGCTTCCTCGCCTGCCCAGTCGCTGCTGAATGAAATATTTACTATGCCTCCTGTTGCCGGGTTGGGATAAACCGAAAAGGTATTCGTGGCAGGCTGATCTTCAATTCCTGTCTGCAAGGTGCCGAATACTTCGAATTCAAAAATTGAATTCCCGTACTGGGTGGTTCTGGCAGTTGATAACATCCTGATATATCTGGCTGTGGCAGTAAATGAATAATTATCAGTTCCCCCGTCGCCGCCGGTAGTTGAAAATACACGCGTCCATGTAGTTGCGTTGTCTGAAACCTGAATTTCAAAATTCTTTGCTGCGGCCGCCTCCCAGAAAATTCTTGCACCGGTAATATTGTACGCAGACTGAAGATCAATTCTTATCCATTGCGGGTCAGAGAATGCTGATGACCACCGGCTGCTTTTATTGCCGTCGTTTACAGCTGAGGCGGGTGTTGAAGTGCTTTCCACCGATGATGCGGCAGCAGGTTTATTGAGAGCTATATTGGGAGAACCCACTGTTACCGAAACCTCATCATAATCAGTTTTGCCACCGGCGGTCGCTGTAATCCTGAATGTATATGTGCCGGCGATAAGATCTGACATAACAGGGCCGGTAACTGCAGTACTGCTGAAAGTGGCTGTAGTTGGACCGCCTACCTGGGTCCAGACTATTGATGGTGCATCTCCGTTTGCGTCATATACTGATCCGTTAAGGGCTGTACTTGTAGCTGGCTGATTTATAAATATGTCCATTCCCGCCATTGTTACCGGCGGCAGATCAGAAGTCATTCCCTGAAATGCCATATTGGTATAAAGCTGCCCCAGTTTTGTCAGGGCACCGTTTGCTCCCAACAGGCTTATATCAGGATTAGTGCCAACCCTGGTGGCAAACCAGGAATATCTGAAAACAATCGGGTCGTTTTCAAGGATCGGTATTGCTTCCTTCATGTATTTCACGACGCCTTCAAAGTCGGGTTTTGGCGGGTCCCACGGAGCAAACTCGGTAATCCAGAGAGGCTTGTTGTATTTCCTGAATTTATCCAGATAGTTGCTTAAGGCTGCTGAGCCAGGGGCATAGCTGTGAATGGCAATATAGTCTACTTTACAGCCCGGACAGGCAGCGAAGAATTTATCGAGCCAGTCAACCGGATCATTGGTCACTCCATCAACGCAATCGCCGCACCAGTTTACTGCCGGGCTGACAAGTTTCAGTCCTTTGTTGGCAGCTACCTGCTCAAGGCCGGGCCAGGCTGCGGCTGCCTGCGCAGGGGTCATGTTAGCCTGCGACTTGAAGTTTGGCTCGTTGAACCCGAGCAGATACAGGCTCCCGGATGGTATCCTGTTCTCAAAGTCGGTCAGGTTGACCGGGGCATTCCAGGCCATCGGCACCCATTCGATCCCTGACAGCTGGCCCTGCGACACTGCAGGCGGTTCCACTCCCCAGTCGTAATACCATGTGACAGACGGGGCCAGTGTGACCAGGTCCTGTGGTGAGGCATCGCCGCATATACCACGCTTCGGGCTTTTGGTCTGCCCTGACACATCAGCAGCAATGCCAGCAATTAAGATCAATGATATTATCAGAATCTGTCTTATCATCATTTCACTACTGCCTGTTGCCAATTGCCTCCTGCCTTACCTAAACCTTCAGGCCTAACCCTCTCAACTCATGCCTTAACTCCTCCGCAGAGTGAAAGTGTATCGAATGGAACCCCAGTTCCGTGGCTGCATCGGCGTTGGGTTTGTTATCGTCTATATAAACTGACTCAACTGGGTTAACATTATACCTGCTCATCAGCACCCTGTAAATGGCATGGTCAGGCTTAAGAAGCTTCTCATATCCCGAAACCACGATGCCGTCAAACTGCTTCATGAAACCATAGCGTTCATAGGCTACCGGAAAGGCTTCATGCGACCAGTTTGAAAGAGCGTAGACGGGCATTCCGGCCGATTTAAGCTCATTTAGGATCTTCACCGTATCCTTGAGCTCCCCACCAAGCATCTCCTCCCAGCGGTCATAAAAAAGGGCGATTTTATCACTGTACTCAGGGTATCTGGCCGAAAGCTCTGCAGTAGCTTCGCTGAAAAGCTTGCCGCCATCCTGCTGAACATTCCATTCATAGGTACATATATTGGACAGGAACCACTCCATTTCATCTTCACTTTCGAAAACCTTGCGGTACATATGCCTTGGGTTCCAGTCTAAAAGGACTCCCCCGATGTCAAAAACAACGGTTTTAATATTGCTCATTCAGGTCTTTTTTTTTCTGCGCAATATTAACTATAAATTCTCAGGATTAAATGCCACCTGGGCTTTCCCGAATGCACATACACGGGCATTGCCTGCATAATGTTCATATGGCTTCGACTGGCATGTTCCGTCAAGGATAGACTTAACACAGGCAACCTGGTCGAGGATGAAATCGGCCGGCATGGGATCTCCGTGACCGGGAAAAAGAGTTGTGAACTCATCCATTTTCTGAACCTGTTTTTCGAGTGTTGTCAGGTATTTGCTCAGCGGCAGGCAGCCAGGCAGCCAGAGCCATACCAGGCCATTGTTGTTGTCTCCGGCAAAAAGAAGTTTATTACCGATATCCAGGAGACAGATACTGCCGGGAGTATGTCCGGGGGTCTCAATGACCTTTATCCACCGGTCACCCAGGTTGAAAAGGTCGCCATCCGTTACGGGGATCAGTTTGGTTTTAAACGGTCTGCCTTTAAAACGTTCACCGTCAGACGGCCTTTCCGCCTCGGGTATATTTGCCAGCATGGAATTCGCCCGTTCAGACGTACCTGAGGCGGCCGCAGCTTCAAGGTCAGCCTCGTGAACATAAACCTTTTCAAACTGGTAGTTGGCTCCGGTGTGATCGCCATGACCATGGGTGTTCACAACGATGAGAGGCTTGTCCGTCATCTTCCGTATCTGTCCTGCCAGGTCGGCAGCACCATTCCCGGTATCCACAACCAGGGCACTGTCGTGACCGATGATAAGGTAAATATTCGGACCCCTGTCAATAATCTGCCAGACGTCCTTTGCAACCTCTTTAACCGAGAACCATGATGAATCATGCTGACATACAGCCATGGATGGAAAAAGGACCAATGCGGTTAATAATAAAAATGCATTCTTCATTTCTGATCGCAGTTTTAGCTTATTTATGACTCATAGTTGATTAACGGTAACAGCTCCGGAATTTTTGAGTGTTTCAATTGCTGCTGCAGGGATTTTCCAGTAATTGTCAAAAAGACCCTGCGACACAATGTTGTCCGGGCTCTCCCTGAAGAGTATAAAATCCTGGAATTTCTTAAGGAGCTCCACCTTTGAGCCCTGGAAGGCATAACCGGTCTGACCGGCAGTATTTTTCAGAGGTGTCCACCATGAAAGTCCTGAGTTTACAAGTATATAATGCCGGTTCACCGGGAAAACATAGACCAGGCCATAACCTGAGGCATCAGCATTGAGATGCAGCGGAAGATTATCGGCAAATTTTTCAATGACTGCATTGGTCTCGCGGGTACCGAAGAGAATCAGGTTTGATGTCACGTAGTCACTTTGTCTTATCTCCTTGTCTGAGATCACTCTCGGGAAGACCATTATCAGGCCGCCCATTCCTGACCAGTCGGCTGCGGCCGTTGCCTGTTCCCTTCTGGCATTCAGTTCTTCCTGTGAAGGATTGCCTCCCGTACCGTAGACATAAATGTGGCTGCTGCTAACTGCAGCATAAAGAGGACCTTCGGCACCGGGTTGCTTGGAGGTAAGGCCGGGAGTGAACTTCCTGTTTGCCCATACTCCGGCTGATTTCATAAACGAAATTGCACCGGCGCTTTTAACGGAAAAGGATTTGCCATCCACCTTCACCGTAACTTTTTTGCCGGCGTTAAACAGCGGATGGCCTGATAGATGCAGGGTAAAAGCACTAAGGCCCGAGCTGGTTACTTCAACGGCATTGACTGCGGTAAACCTCGCATCAATTGTTGCCATGGTGCCTGGAACCAGGTCGTCAAATGTAACCCAGTAAGCCTTATTGTATTTAAACCATCTGGAACTGAATTTGACCTGCTCCGGGAACAGGTCTCTTTTGAACTGTGAGAACCACTCAAATATGAATCCGTCTTTATATGCCCATTCCCAACTGTTATGGCCGACGCCGGGATATTCAACATAGTCAAGTTTTTGTGCGGTAGTTTCCAGCTTTGCCTTCCACTCGGATGCTGTTTTGTAAAGAAAGTCCTTGTCCCCGATGAAAAGATGAACCGGCATGTTCAGGGCATTTCCGGCGAGGTCAATGGTTCCTTCCGGCGGGGCAGGACAGACAGGGGCAATAGCTGCCCAGACATCCGGGCGCGTCATGCCGAGCCACAGGGTGCCGCCGCCGCCCATCGAAAGACCGGTCAGATAGATCCGGTCTTCATCGATCAAAAAGCGCGACTTCAGATCATCGAGCATTTCATAAACATCCTGTTCCGGGATGCCCTGGTAGCCGGCCGTACCCCTGGCATATGGCGCCGCAGCTATGTAATCGACAGGCTTAAAGGGCGGCCAGTACCTCGTAGCCTCAACGTCTGTCTCGAACGGCACATTGCCGGGCTTGATGAAATCATATCCCTGGCTGTTCCCGACACCAAACAGGCGTCTCAGCCCAAGCCGGTGGTTTGACCATGCCCCGTGCAGAAAGATAACCAGCGGATAAGCCCTGGTCTCGTCAAAGTTTTCAGGAATATATACTGCATAAGGCTGATCCCGCTCATCTGCCGACGAGAAGAATGAGAGGTCCTGGGGCCCCGGTTTCAGCTTCTGCGAAATTGCAAATTCTGAATTAAATGCAAATAAAACTGCTGTCAGAATGAGTAACTGACAGATTGGTCTGAAGGATTTCATATTACTGATATTTATGTGGTTAAAAAGTCAAAATGAAAAGTGGTCCTTTGTCGCCCTGCCCTGCAAAACAGAGAGGAACCTGCCGGCTGATCAGACGGGCGTTACACCTTTTATCAGAATTATGTTTCCGTATTTCACCGTCTCGCCGGTCATGACAACGGCAAAGGCGTTTTTTGTTCTCTCGTAAAAGGCATAGCGGTCAAGGCGTTTTACCTGCGGCAGGCTGGAATTGGTCATTGCAATCCGTTTCATGTATGATCCTTCTACCCCGGGGTCAAGCCTGTCTCCCACAACCGGCTCCATCATTATCAAAGGATGGGGCACATAAGTGTCAAGTTCGAACAGGGGGAGAATAGCCTCAAGCAGGTCGGCAATGTGCAGTCCGTCAGCCCTGATGATTCTTCTGCCAAGGCTCTCGCCCGGGAAGTGTGCATCGGCCAGGACGAGCTCATCACCGTGGCCCATCCGTGCCATCACCTCAAGCAGCTGAGGCGAGATAAGAGGAGATATCCCTTTAAGCATAATTATTGTTTTATCAAAGGAAGTGAAATTAGTCTATTCCGGACAAAAATCAATATATTTAACCCACATCCGTAAATAAACAGATTATGAACAGCAAAGATTTCTTTACACTTGCCAACGGTGTGAAAATCCCGGCAATAGGTTTCGGAACATGGCAGATACCTTCAGGCGATGAGGCATACAATTCAGTAACTGCAGCGCTGAAGAGCGGATACAGGCACATAGACACTGCCCTGGCCTATGGCAACGAGGCCAGTGTCGGGCAGGCCATACGAGATTCCGGCATTGACCGCAAAGAGATATTTGTTACATCCAAGCTGCCGGCTGAGGTAAAGAACGATGCCCTGGCACACAGGTATGCTGAAAAAACAATGAAGAACATAGGCCTCGACTATATTGATCTCTATCTTATCCATGCCCCCTGGCCGTGGAACGACATTGGCGCAGACTATACGAAGCAGAACATTCAGATCTGGAAAGTGATGGAGGAGTTTTACGAGAAGGGCAGCACCCGTTCGATAGGGATATCCAATTTCAATGTGTCAGATATCAATGCCATACTGGAGACCTGCCGCATCAGACCGATGGTCGACCAGATAAAGTTCCACATCGGACATCAACAGCAGGATATAAGAGAGCATTGCGCGAAGAATGAAATCCTGGTTGAGGGATACTCGCCTCTTGCCACAGGCAAACTCCTGCATAACACAGCCATCGCCGGCATTGCGAAGAAGTACGGTAAAAGCGTCGCTCAGCTCTCAATACGCTATGTTCTTCAGAATGGAGCCCTGCCGCTGCCTAAAGCGACTCACCCAGAATATATCAGTCAGAACCTTGATATCGATTTTGAGATCGAAGAAGATGACATGAAATATCTTGACGGCCTGAAATAAAAAATCCGGGAAGTGCTTAAATAAAGACCTTATAAAATCTGTGATTTATTATGAATGAATTTGATATAAAAGCCGCAGGATGGGACAAGGATCCCATTCATTGGGATCGCTCGGTAGCTATTATAAACCAGGTTAAGCAACTCATCCCTTTAAACAGGCAGATGACTGCTCTTGAATATGGTGCCGGAACAGGGATAGCCAGTTTCCTGCTCAAAGATGATTTGAAAGACATCACTTTGATGGACAATTCATCCGAAATGTTGAGGATAACTGATGAAAAGATAAAAAACTCAGGTGTAAAAAACCTGAAAACCCTCAATTTTGACCTGGAACAGACGGATTTTAAAGAGAAAATGTTTGACCTGATATTTACCCAGTTGGTACTTCATCATGTCACAGATATTGAGAGCATTATCAGCAAGTTTTATTATCTCCTAAATCCCGGCGGGCACCTGGTAATTGCAGAACTTTATACTGAAGACGGTTCATTTCATGGGGAAGGATTCACCGGTCATAAAGGCTTTGATCCGGAAGAATTGTCAAAGCTTATCTCAATACCCGGCTTCAAAAATATAAGTTACCGGAAGTGTTATGTTATGAACAGAAAAATTTCAGATACTGAAACAAAGCAATTTGATGTTTTTCTGCTGATTGCAAATCGCGATGCAATAAATCAATAAATAAAATTTAATATGGAAGTAACATTCGACGGCGGTAAAGTAATTACCGCACACCTAAATGGCCATGTCATAAGAACTGATCAACCCATAAAGGGAGGCGGTCAGAATTCAGCACCAGCCCCTTACGATCTGTTCCTGGCTTCAATCGGAACCTGCGCTGGTATTTATGTTAAATCGTTCTGTGATCAGCGTGAAATTCCCGCGGAAAACATCAGGATTATTCAGACTATTGAATTCGATAGCCAGACCAGATTACTGGCTAATATCAAACTGGATATTCAGTTGCCCTCTGATTTTCCAGAAAAATATAAGTCTGCAGTAATTAATGCTGCAGAATTATGCGCAGTTAAAAAGGCAATCAACAATCCCCCACACTTTGAAGTAGTAACATCAATGCATAATGCTGTATGAAATGTTGCAACCGTTGAATATGATGGAATGCATATCGTGCTTATTAATAATTAAAAACGCAAGTAAATGGACTTATTAACGTTCTTGATTCTTATTGTTATCGGCTTAGTTACCGGTGCAGTTGGCGGAATGCTTGGAATTGGTGGTGCATTAATCTTAATACCTGCATTAATATATTTTGTTGGCTTTAGTCAACATGAGGCGATTGGAACAAGTCTGGCAGTTATGTTGCCCCCAATAGGATTGTTTGCCGCGTATAATTATTACAAAGCAGGGCAGGTGAATATAAAATATGCTTTAATAATTGCGGCTGCTTTCATGATAGGAAGTTATTTTACGTCCAAACTGGCTCTTAAGATTCCGGAAGACATAATAAGAAAAATTTTCGGTGTCTTTCTTTTTTTAATTGCATTAAAAATGTTTTTTCAAGGTAATAGTTAAGATGGGAAGCCCCCGTATAATGTAACTTTGACATTCACTGAGACCTGGTGCCTTACTGGTACTGTAATTCCATAAACTGGAAATATGATATCATCAACATCTTATTCTGATTAGATTAAGTACTGCTGTTTTTACCTTTCAATAAGCTATCGGTTTACTCTGTGTCATAATAAACTTGACTCCGGCTTTTTGCTTGTGTAACTTTGAGTTACTAATTACTTTTCAGCTATGAAAAGGATACAGATAACTGCCATAATTTTGATTTTAATATCATTACAGGTTAATGGACAAAATGAGAAGCCAAAAAACAGCGTCTTTTTTGAGATAGGAGGAATGGCTGAGATAATGTCAATCAATTATGACAGAAATTTTTATTTGAGTGATACTACTGGATTTACCATCGGAATTGGTTTCTCTCCATTATTCATAATTGGAGAAGGAACATTAGCGGTACCTATCCAGGGCAAGTTTTTTTATCAATTTGGTAAACATTCAATCGAAGGCGGGATGGGATTTACCATCATTGGCGACGGAGGCAATGGAATCGAGACGGAAATTCCTCTTGACTTATCAATCTTTGCTCAAGCCGGATATAAATACTCTGTCATAAATGACAGGTTCTACGCTGGCATAGCATTTACACCATATCTGGGTAGAATCAAGACAGGCTTTGATTTCATTCCCTGGGGAGCATTAAGATTTGGCTATAAATTCTGAATGATCCAATGTCAGACCTCCTAACTCATCTTTGAAGCTCCCGCAGCAAACAAGAAAAAACCCGGGATGTGATCCCGGGCTATCTTTGCACAACGCTCTGCTATCATATCCTGTTTGTAGCCCCACTAGGAATCGAACCTAAATTTCAGGTTTAGGAAACCCGCGTTCTATCCATTGAACTATAGGGCCGCGTTTGCAGCCGCAAATGTAACCCTTTTTTTACTTACTGCAAAAATCAGCAGCCGCCGGCAGGCTTCTTCTTGGCCTTCGCAGTCACCACAGGCTTGGCTGCCTTTACTGCCGTTGAGGCACCATCCGTAGCAACAACACCACCTCCGCCAAGCGCCGTGGCAGCGCTCTTGCGGAAGTCGTACTTTGCAAATTCCTCATTGGGACTCGTCTGCGAAGGTGCCTGGGCCGACAGGATGTTTCCAAACCAGTAGTTCAATCCTCCCTCCAGAACAAAATTGTTCTCATAACCGAGCTGTCTGGTCAGCATCCATGCTTCGTTGGCATAGACTGAGCCATTGGAATAAAAGACATTCATCCGTGCATCCTGGTTGAGAATGTCAGTGTACTCATACGCGAGCAGATTGCTGAGCGGGATGTTTATTGCACCAGGCATGCTGTATGCTTCAAATTCCTCGGGTGTCCGCACGTCAATCAGCTGCAGCGACGGGTCCTTCTGAACGAGCATGTCAGCAATGACATCCGGCGAAATGAACTGCACTCCTGCTCCCGCTTCCTGCAGCAGCTCGTCAGCCGACAGCTTAAAACGTTTTGTTTTGTCTGCCGGTACGGCGGCAAGAATTATCCCCAGGGGGATTATTATAAGAGCCAATAATTTAAGTGATTTCATAATCTGTTCCTTTCATTTTTAATATTCTTCCCTTGGAAATTTTCTCTCTGCCCACTCGGCCACGGCGAACATGAGCAGGGCCGCAATTATCAGCAGCAGGCCGAAGAGTCCGTCTTTCATTCCGAGTGATTCGCTTACTTTGGGCTCGCCGAGGTATCTGGCCATATACATTTTCTCCCACAGCGGGTATGTAAATGCAAAGCCGTAAACACCCAGAAAGAGTCCACCGATGAAGACCATTCCGTCAATCTTGCCTATTGCAGCTCCGGTGAAGCTTGTTCCCGGGCAGAAGCCGCCCATGATGAACCCTGCTCCCATCACCACGCCGCCTATTATAGCTGAAGTCAGGTACGTCGGATTGACATAGACAAGGTCAAGATCGATCCAGCCGAAGAGGCTCATGAACAGTAATCCTATCATGCAAGTGATTGCTCCGGTGAAAAAGACTTTGAGAACCACGGTGTCATAACCGTAGAAGATGCCGGCCAGCTTACGGCTCGACGAGAAGCCTGAACTTTCAAGTACAAACCCGAAAGCAATACCGATGAAGAATGCGAGGAGAAAGTTGGTGTTCTCCGATATAATTCCGTTTGGTGCTAATGGTCCCATTTTTTTCTCCTTTCCTTTAAATCCAGTTTCTCCTGAAGAAATAAGCCAGGGCGAATGCTGTGCCGAATATTCCCATCATGGTTATGAAGCCTCCCAATGAGAGCACTCCCATGCCGCTCAGTGCTGAGCCGCTTGTGCAGCCGCGCCCGAGCTGCGAGCCGAAGCCGAAGAGAGTCCCTCCCATCAGTGCGAAGATCAATCTGCGCCTGGAAGTAATCTTAGGCGAATGTTCCACTTTCAGTTTCAGCCGTCCGGCGATAGCTCCGGACATGAAACCGCCGACGAGCACGCCCAGCATCTCAAAGACAAGCCACGATCTCATAGGGCTCCCGCTGTGCGACTCTGCATATTCAGCCATGAACGGCATCGTTTTGACAGCGTTTTTATCAACAACCTCTATGGTTGTGGCAACAACGCTCTTTATCGCGCCGCTGGCTCCCAGACCCCTGCCGGAAATGAAGTTGGCAGCAAGAAGCACGAGGCCCAGCAGCACGCCTCCCAGGTATGGATTGAGGTATCTTCTGCTCCTCTCTGTTTTTGAAATATTGCTCATATTGTTTTTTGTTTTATAATGATCAGTATAACCAACGGCTCACCTGGCCGGCAAAGACAAATACAAACCGGAACATTAGGCTTCCGAACAGAACCAGGACGCCCGGCACTACTGCAGGTATATGATATCCGCGCAGTTCCATCAGGTCAAGAAATGCAGGTATTACCAGGCCCAGGAAGACAACGAAGACCCAGAAAGCCACCGTGTACTGGCCGCCAAGAAAAAGTCCGGCTGCTTCTATCTGCACCTGTGTGGATGCCAGGAAGCCCATGAACATATGAACTATAAGAAATAGCTCCACCCCCAGAATGATAAGGTCAATCTTTGTAAAGAGCAGCCTCTCTTTCGGGTTTTTCGACATAAGAACAATTGCCGCCGCACCTGCCGAGAGCCCTGAAGCCAGGAACAACGGCCCGAGCACCGATGTGTTCCACAGGGGTCTTGCATTAAAGGCAGAGAGTAGGATTCCGGTATAAATACCCGTTATGACTGCGTAAATGAGAATCAACCATGCAAGCGCCTTCTTATATTTATTAAAAAAAGTCTCCAGGTCCTTCAGCCATTTATATTTCCAGTCCCAATTTGGAAAAAGGTCCCTGATATGCAGTGCTGACCAGACCACAGAGGCGGCTGTTATCACCAGCAGTGTCCATGCACCCCATGACATAGGTGATTGCAGTCTGATGGCAGTGTAGAGCTGCCAGAAATAGGCTTTGTGACGCAGGTCAAAAAAGAGCGCAGCCAGACCGATTATAAGCAGTACAGGGGCAATAAACGGGACTTTACGCACAGCTGTGGGATATTCTTTTTCTTTCCCCATGAGGTAATAGAGGGCTGCAAAAAACAAAATTCCTGCCGCAAGTCCGCCAAGAAACAGGTATAGTGGAATAGGCCAGTGCCATATTTGCAGATGCGGGTCAACCATCAGGTTTTCTCTTCCGCTGATTATAAGTTCTTCGTTCATCGTCTGATCAGATTAGGAAATATAACTGCGGTTTGGTGCCTGCCTCTGGAATAAGTGTCTTCGACTTGCGCTTCTTTAATATGACGCTGACGTCGCTGTTCGGGTCGTCAAGGTCGCCGAAGTACATGCACTTTGTGGGGCAAACGTCAACACATGCGGGTTTCATTCCCTCCTTCACACGGTGGTAACAGAACGTGCATTTGTCGACATAGCCCTTCGGATGAGGGTATCGTGCATCGTAGGGACATGAGGCGATACAGGCGCCGCAGCCGATGCATTTGTTGTGTTTGACAAGCACAATACCTCCCGCGGTTTTGTGGCTTGCACCTGTGGGGCAGCATCTGACGCAGGGCGCGTTGTCGCAGTGATTGCAGCGCTCTGATCTCAGCTCCACCTCAAGCTGCGGGTATGTGCCGTCCATTGTTTCCACAACCCAGTCGCGGCAGTAGCCTATCGGGACATCGTTTTCTGTCTGGCATGCCACGACACAGTCGCTGCATCCCACACATTTCTTTGTATCAACAGCCATGGCATATCTCATGATGCCACCTCCTCTTTACTCAGGTCAGTTATGAAGGTCACGAAGTTGCTCCTCATGCCGGTCCCTCCCATGACCGGATCCGTCAAAACATTTGTAATCAGTTTCGTGTCGTTGGCGCCACGACCATAAGTTCTTGTCAGTTTCCTGTCAGCATGACCAAAACCGTGGACCATATACACAGAATCCCACCTGATCCTTTCGGTGATTCGTACTTTTATAGGAAAATCCGTCTCAACTCCATCCTGGTTCTTCATGTGAATGTATTGTCCTGACGATAATCCCCATTCATTTGCAACTCTCGGATTGACCCATAATGAGTTTTCGTCCATCAGGTCAAAAAGATTGGCATTGTTTGATGTGCGGCTGAAAGTATGCATGGGCGCCCTGCCGTAGATAAGCCTGTAAAAGCCTTCAGGCGGTTCAGGGTGAGGCGTATAAACAGGAAGCGGATCGAAGCCCTCATTTTCCAGGGCTGTGGAGTACAGCTCAATCTTCCCGGTGTTGGTCCAGAATGAGATATCCTCTCCTTCGCCGAAGAACAGGTCATCGACCTCGCGGTCCCATGTCTTTACTCCCGATTTTTTCATCTCTTCAAGTGAGCTTCCGAGCTGTTTCAGCTGCCAGTCGAGCAGTTCTTCGAGTTTCTCAAAGGGGAAATACTCGCCCTTGCCCAGCCTGTTAGCCAGCTCACGTGCCATCCAGTATGCCGGTTTTGATTCATATTTCGGTTCGACCGCCGGCACTCGCAAGGCTATTGCAGGTTTACGATGCGGACTGTCTCTAAGCGAGTCATAGCGCTCGAGATAAGTGCACTCAGGAAGCACCACATCGGCCCACCCCGTTATTTCCATGGGCATGGTGTCAACAGCGACTATGAGATCAAGACTTTGGATAGCTTCAAGGGTATGTTCAGTATCGGGAACCGTCAGTGGAAGATTTGTGCCTGACACCACCCATCCTTTTATCATCGCTTCCTTTTCAGGGGTCGTGATACTGGCATCAATGAGCACATTCGCCACGCCCAGGTCGGCAAGATTATATTTGCCCGGGTACCATTCGCGCCATGTTCTTTCGGGTGCCGGGTACTCCGGATGCGGGTATACCGGGATCGTTTTACCCTCCTGTTTGTAGAAACCTCCGCGGCGTCCCCAGGACCCGAGAAGAGCGTTAAGTATGGCTACAGCCCTTATGCGCTGAGTATCATCACCGTACCATGTCACATGACGGCCCGGGTGTACGATAACTGCCGGTGAGGCCTTGGCCATTTCGCGTGCCGTCTCTCTTATCACCGTGGGGTTTATGGTGGTTATGCCGTATGCCCATTCGGGAGTAAAGTTCCGGACATGCTGTTTCAGCTCTTCAAATCCGTAGCAGTATTTTTCAACGTATTTCTTATCGTAGTATTCATTGTAAATTATCTCATGTATCCAGGCCAGGAGCAGGGCGAGGTCAGTTGCGGGTTTGACAGGCAGCCAGTACTTCGACTTGCCGGCTGCTGTCGAGAACCGCGGGTCAACAGTGATAATGGTGGCACCCTTGTCGATAGCATCAGACATCTCCTGCACCTGTCCGTTGTGCATGTTCTCCCCGATGTGAGAGCCTATAAGCACGAGGCAGCGCGTGTCGCGTATATCAGTATTTTCCGGTGAACCGGGATTCTCTCCGAAGGTAGCTGCGAAAGCCACGTCACGTGGTCCGCGGCACTGTGCGAACGATGGTTGGGCATAATTCCCGGCCCCCAGTGATTTAAAAAGATCGGTAAAGTATTTTCCGCCGGATCCGTGATAGAAGAGAGCAAGGCTTTCGGGGCCGTTTTTCGCAATTATTTCTTTCATCTTACCGGCAACATGATCGAGGGCCTCTTCCCAGGAAACTTCACGGAAGGCTTGTTTGCCGCGTTCTTCGGTCCTGATAAGCGGAACCTTCAGCCTGTCTTCATCATAATACATTCCGGGGCCACCGGTACCTCGCGGGCAAAACCTGCCGCTGCTGTGCTGGTCTTCATTGTTTCCGGTTATTTTTTTGACCATTCCGTTTTCATCTTTCCAGACCCATCCGGCACATTTCCAGAAACATACTTCGCAGTATGTCGGGGTGCGTCCCGGGAGAGCGGCAAGGGTGGCTTTCTGGCCGTCAGTGAGCCCGGAGGCTAAAAGTCTGAATCCGGCCGCCCCGGTCATGACCACTCCGGCTCCCATCGCTGAGATCCTGATGAATTGCCTGCGTGATGCCATCTATTAAACTGTTTTGCTGTGTATTGTGATTATCTCGATATACCTGAATATAACGAATTGAGGATAAGCGAAAATACTGTTTTTTTGATAACAGCCGGATAAAAATGACTTATATGATTTTCCGCCAGATACAGGATTGCTCAGGCCAGCTTTTTATATTTAATCCTTACGGGACCGGCGTCAGCCGTACGTTTGCGGTAGTTCTCATCATATTCCGAGAAGTCGCCTTCAAACCATACCACTTTTGAATCGCCCTCGAAGGCGAGGATATGAGTTGCAACGCGGTCAAGGAACCAGCGGTCATGTGAGATTATCACAGCACATCCGGCAAAATTCTCAAGTCCTTCTTCCAGGGCACGAAGCGTGTTGACATCGATGTCATTGGTCGGTTCATCGAGCAGCAGTACGTTGGCGCCGCTCTTCAGCGTCAGTGCCAGGTGAAGCCTGTTCCGTTCTCCTCCGGAGAGAACGCCGCATCTCTTTTCCTGATCGGCGCCGGTGAAGTTGAAACGTGCGGCATACGCCCTCGCATTGACAGGCCTGTTGCCGACCATGACCTCATCCACCCCGCCTGAGATCACCTCATAAACGCTTTTCTTCGGGTCAATGTCTGCATGGGCCTGATCTACATATCCCAGTGTCACTGTGCCACCCACCTCAAATGTACCTTTGTCTACCTTCTCCTGGCCCATGATCATACGGAAGAGTGTTGTCTTGCCTGCGCCGTTCGGCCCTATTACCCCCACAATGCCGTTTGGCGGAAGGTTAAACTCAAGATCTTCAAAGAGTATTTTTTCACCGAAGCCTTTTGAAACGCCCTTCGCCTTTATCACTTTATCTCCCAGCCTGGGACCGTTGGGGATGAAGATCTCAAGCTTATCCTCCTTCTGTTTCACATCCTGGTTAAGAAGGCTCTCGTATGCGCTGAGGCGTGCTTTTGACTTGGCACGTCTGGCCTTTGGTGACATCCTCACCCATTCAAGCTCATGTTCCAGTGTCTTACGCCGTTTGACGTTGCCTTTTTCCTCGAGCTCAAGCCGTTTTGTCTTCTGCTCGAGCCACGACGTATAATTACCCTTCCACGGTATTCCCTCACCACGGTCAAGCTCGAGTATCCATCCTGCAACATTGTCAAGGAAGTACCTGTCGTGTGTTATGCAAATGACGGTGCCTTTATACTGTTTCAGGTGTGTCTCGAGCCACTGTACGCTCTCGGCATCGAGGTGGTTGGTGGGTTCATCGAGAAGGAGCACGTCGGGCTCAAGGAGGAGCAGGCGGCATAATGCCACCCTGCGGCGTTCGCCTCCGGAAAGGATATTGACGGGTGTGGACGGATCAGGACACTGAAGGGCATCCATGGCGCGTTCGAGGCGGTGATCGAGGTTCCAGCCGTCAAGGGCTTCGATCTTCTCCTGCAGCTCCGCCTGGCGGTTCATAAGCTTCTCCATGACGTCAGGGTTCTCATACACCTCGGGCTCGCCGAAGCGCAGGTTAATGTCTTCATATTCCTTCAGGACTGCCACCACACTGGCTGCACCTTCCTCGACAATTTCGCGCACGGTGCGTTTCTCATCCATCAGGGGATCCTGAGGCAGGTGGCCCACTGTGTACCCGGGCGAGAAAACCACCTCACCCTGGTACTCCTTCTCGATGCCTGCAATGATTTTCAGAAGCGTTGATTTCCCTGAGCCGTTGAGACCGATGATACCGATCTTGGCACCAAGGAAAAAGGAGAGGGAAATATCTTTAATGACCTGCCTGTGCGGAGGGTAGCTCTTGCTTACCCTGAACATTGAAAAAATGATCTTCTTGTCGTCAGCCATAATTCATACGGTTAATGACGACAAAAATAATCATTTTGCCTGCGGCAGAAATATTATGGTTCTTTATTGTGTCACAGAGCCCGCCGGGCAGCCTTTGGCAAAGAGGGAAACAGTCTCCTGCTGCACGAGTACCCAGATGATATATACGCCCTTGAGCGTTCCGATAGGAATATTCAGCAATCCCAGTGCTGCCATGACGAGGGTCATCATTCTTGCCCATGACTTGCATGATAATAAGCCTATACCTCCGGCTATCATTGCTCCGCCGAAAAGCAAGAGCAGAACGATCAGCGGAGTGCCGACAATAGCCAGGACCTTCAGGGCAGTGGGATCGTCAACAAACTGATCGACGAAGCCAAAGGCGAAGGCAACAGCCAGACCCCCTATGACATTAAGTGCCCCGAATACTATCTGAAGAATTGCAGCGACATGAATATGCTTTCTCATCCTGTTCTCTTCAACGGTTGTGTTCTCCTGCGAGATCTTGTTCTCTTCCATGGTATCGTGAATTTAGGTTTTCAATGTTTCCTGATTAATGACTCTAATTTAATAAAAATGCTGCATCGCCGCGTTGTGACTATTTTTTTACCTTTGCCACAAATCCTGATGAAGATGAAAAGGAAGCTTGCTTATGCTGCCTGTCTGCTCCTGATTGCCTGTTCGTTCACGGCATGTGATATGCTTGGCAGCTGCCAGACATGCCAGACAGTCTCGTACGAGAACGGCAACCCGATCGCGTGGGGCAATCCTGCTGAGTACTGTGACAATGACCTTGTGACCATAAAGACAACGCCTCCCTCGACCATCAACGGCGTAACCACACAGTGGGAGTGCAATTAATCAGCCTGTTACGTTCGGTATCCGATAGTTATTAACATTCTGTTTTTTTGTTTAAAAATTGTTGTTAAGAAATTAGCAGCAGGATTGACTTTGTTAAATAAAATGTCTAATCTTGTTTACTCTCGCCGGGTAATATTTTATTGATTTCGGAATACTAATCCCCGGATTCAATTTATACGATATGCTGGATATCACAGGTAAAAGAATTGCGATAGTCGAAGACGACATTGCATCACTGAAGTATTATGAGACGCTGCTACGGGAAACCGGGGCTGCAGTAGACGTTTTCCGCAACGGAAAGGAATTCGTTGAGACTGTTACTTCAGGCAAGGCCGTCTATGACATGGTTTTCATGGATTTCCTTGTGCCGCTGGTCAACGGCATTGACTGCACAAGGGCCTTCCGGCAGGTAAACCGCTCGGCACCTGTTATCCTTGTCACGGCGTATTATTCCGAACAGACAAAGAATGAGGCTTATATTGCAGGATGCACAGAATATAACCTCAAACCCATCTTTCCTGACAAGGTCTATATGATCCTGGAGAAGTACCTTGCTCCGAGGCCGGCGTACCAGATGAACGACTGACGCCTTATTGTTTCAGTGAGACATATTTTGTGTACAGCTCGCTGAACCTGCCGTTAAGCTCTTCGGCAAGCGCAGTTTCTCCGTTATTGTAGCATATTTGCATCACCTGAGACACTATCTGCAGCCCCTGGGCTATCTCCTGATCAGCATAAGTGGCAATAAGCGGTTTCTGTCCAAGCCAGTAGCCTGTATGCTCAAGATAGTAATCCGTCAGCTCCTTCGTCATCGAGACTGCCTTCTCTTTATTCCCGGCCTTAAACCAGGCTGAAATAATATCTGTGCAATAGATGTCATAACCGAGATTCGAAACCGGCAGCTCCTCCATACATCTCTCAAGAACCTTGTTGGCCCTTGCCGTGTCACCCTTGGCAGACAGATCGTTTGCAAGCCTGGTATAGATAAGGCGCGACCTGACAACAGTGAGCGTGCGCTTGTGGTAATAATCGAGCCAGACATCCGGATTGTTGGCGCCTCTCCAGGTAAACTTGTTCATTACATTGTCATAAAGGATATCCGTATCTGTCCGGCCATATTCAAACCAGCTCTTGTTTTCACTTTTTACCGGCACCAGGCGATAGGCCAGTCCTTCAAGCTGGAAATACTCCTCAAGGCCAAGGGCATCATTATGATACCCGGTTACAAAATATATCGGCCTGTCCCAGTTGTTGTTGGCAAGGATGTCAAGTACCATGAGCTGGCTCTTGAGTATCCATGACCCGTCAAGTTTAATATCGATATAGGGAACTATTTTGTCAGCATCCTCAGGCCTGACAGTGCCGTTGGCGATAACCTTTGCCGCATCAACCGGGATCCGCACGGTGCGGGTGGGAATATAATAGATCTCTTCGCCGTAGAGAGTCAGCTTTGACACGTCAGTGTCGCTGTTGATGAAGTTGATCACCTCCTTTGCCGTCGCTGGCTCCTTAACCCTTTCATATACAGCAACCTGGTTGTTCACCCCGTCATAATAGAGCTTCTTCGGCAGGCTTACAGGAAGCGGGTCAGAGGTATAGGCCTGCATTTTCATCTGGTCAATATACCAGTCTGTGTTCAGCAGCATCAGGTTACAGACGCGTACGTCCGTCCTGACGCCCTCCACCTCCTGTGCATACCACAGCGGGAAGGTGTCATTGTCGCCGTTAGTGAATAATATAGCTTGCGGTGCGCATGAGTTGAGATAATTGACTGCCACATCGCGTGCAAGGTATCTCCCCGACCTGTCATGATCATCATAGTTTTCGGAAGCCATCAGCACAGGGACGGCAGCAAGGGCTACCAGTGAAACAGCAATCGCGCCGGCTTTTTCTCCTGTCAGTTTGCTCAGCAGCTCAAAGAGCGCAAGAACCCCAAGGCCTATCCATATGGTAAAAGCATAGAAAGAGGCTGCATAGGCATAGTCGCGCTCCCTCGGCTGGTTAGGATACTGGTTCAGGTAGACTACGATGGCAATGCCTGTCATTATGTAGAGCAACAGCACTATCCACCAGTTCCGCACGTCGCGGTTAAAGTGCCACAGGAAGCCCGCGAGACCCAGTAACAGCGGCAGCAGAAAATACCTGTTGCGCGACGGATCATTCTTCATGTCATCGGGCATGTTGTCCACGGTGCCAAGGCGCGGTGCATCCAGAAAGTTTAAGCCTGTGATCCAGTTTCCGTTAATAGTGCCTCCGTAACTCTGAACGTCATTCTGCCGGCCGCTGAAGTTCCACATGAAGTACCGGAAATACATGAAGCCGAACTGGTAGTTGAACATGAACGACAGGTTCTGGCCGAATGTTGGAACACGTACGGTGGCCGGCTCTCCGGTCTGCGGATCGGTGATCCGCACAGGCTTGCCTTTCTTGCCGACATATTCCTCGTAGATCTTCACATATTCAGCCTGATCGTTCCACATCCTCGGCAGGACCGTCATGAACCTTTCATCAAACTTCCTGACCGTCTCACGGTTGGTGATCTTGTATTTGCCGTCGACAGGGTTATATGTAGGTTTGCCTTTTTCATAATCCGTCACCGGAGCGTTATAATATGGCCCGTAAAAGAGCGGACGCTGTCCGTACTGTTCGCGGTTAAGATAATAAAGCAGGGCGAAGGGGTTGGAAGGGTCATTCTCGTTCATCGGTGTCTCAGCCGTCGACCTGATGACGATGGTGGCAAAAGATGAATACCCGATAAGGATCACCAGAATGGAAGTCATCACGGTGTTCAGCGCCACCGGGTTATGGGTTGCCAGGTAATATGCGACATAGATGATTCCGGCAAGAACAATGATGTTAAACAGCAGCGAACCGGTCAGCAGCCAGATACCCGACAGCAGAAGTGTCACAGCTGACATTATGAAACCCTTCCTGCCGTTCTCCTGTGAAAAGGTATACCATACAGACAGTATCAGTGCTGTAATGAGCAGGATAAGATGTATGTACATGCCGCTGTTGAAAGGCATGCCGACAGTGTTGACAAAGAACAATTCAAAGCGTGATGTGATGGTGAAGAGGCCGGGAATGATGCCGTACATTATCAGCACCAGCAGCATCAAAGATACTGCCAGTGACAAAGCCAGTCCCTTCCATGAGAACGTGTATTTACGGAAGTAATAAACACATACTATAGCGGGTATTGCCAGCAGGTTCAGCAGGTGCACTCCTATGGAGAGGCCCATCATAAAGGCTATGAGGATGATCCACTTGTCTGCGTAAGGTCGGTCAGCTGCATCCTCCCACCTCAAAATGGCCCAGAAAACGGCAGCCGTAAAGAGTGATGAAGTGGCATATACCTCGCCCTCCACGGCTGAAAACCAGAAAGTATCGGAGAACGCATATGCCAGGGCGCCTGTCAGTCCTGCCCCAAGGACAGCAATTACCCTGCCGGCGGTATAGTCAGGCTCCTGTTTCAGTAAGATCCTCCGTGCAAGGTGGGTGATGGTCCAGAAGAGAAAAAGTATCGTCAGCGCGCTCGCCAGTCCTGACATGGCGTTTACCATCATGGCTACCCTGGAGACATCGCCGCCGGCGAAATTGGCAAAGAACCTTGCAAGGAGCATGAAGAATGGTGCTCCGGGAGGGTGCCCCACCTCAAGCTTGTACGACGAAGCAATGAACTCTCCGCAATCCCACAGGCTTGTTGTGGGCTCTATTGTCATGAGGTAAGTCACCGCTGCGATGGCAAACACTGCCCACCCGAGGATGTTATCCCAAAGTTTGAATCTTTTTATCATAACTGCATATTTACCTGTCCCGGTGTTTCCACCGCACGAAAATAATAAGATTTTGTGGTGCAGCGGTGGATATCAGCCAATTTTGGTATTTTTGGCTAAACTGACATGTATGATAAAAAGGCTGATACTGCTCTTTCTGTGCCTTATGCCGCTGGTCAGAGCCGGGGCGCAGTATTATGACACAGGGCAGGATCCCGCTTCGCTTAAGTGGTATCAGATACAGACGCCGCATTTCCGGGTGATTTATCCTGACAACTTTAGTTCCGAAGCGCAGAAATATGCACATCTGCTTGAAGAATCATACAGTGAGCTGTCTGTTCTTTATCCCCTGGCAAAGACGCATATGCCAGTTATCATCCATAATTATTCGATGGAGTCAAACGGTTATGTTACCTGGGCTCCTCGCCGTATGGAGCTCTTCCCGCTGCCGGGGCAGAATAACCTTCCGATGGATCCGGCTAAGCAGCTTGCCGTACATGAGACGACACACGTGCTGCAGCTGTCGTCTCTTAACAAAAAAGGATTTGGAAAAGCATTGGGATACGTCTTTGGCGAGCAGATTGTGGGACTGAGTGTTCTCGAAATACCCCAGTGGGCACTGGAGGGTGACGCGGTATATGCCGAAACGGTTACGGGCCTGTCAGGCAGGGGCCGCAGCAATGCCTTCACACAGGAGGCGCGAGCCCTCGCTGCCACACCTGAAGGCATTTACCGCTATGATAAAATGCTTTCCGGGTCTTATAAGGATTTCACCCCTGACCACTATGTCTTCGGCTACCTGATGATGAACAACCTTCGCAACCTCAACGGAGAGACCTGGGCAAACGCAATCACAGAAGTCTCAAAAGGTTACCCTGCAAATCCGATAAATCACGTACTTAAGAAGGAGACCGGACTGACAAAAAAGAAGCTCTTTGATTCTACATTCCATGACCTGGCAGCAAGATGGAATGACAGTAACTCCCCGGCTTACACTGATTATCCCGCTCTGAATGTCAGGGAGAAGAATAATTATGTCAGCCATTACATGCCTCAAAGGACAGATGACGACAAAATTATATCACTCAAGACCTCTCTGACGCGACCTTCCTGCTTTGTGATTACCGATAAAAGTGGTGGTAAAGAACATGTCCTGACCACCCCCGGATATATATCTCCTTATATTTTCTCATATTCTGACAGCACTATAGTATGGTCAGAACTGCACCCTGATCCGAGATGGGATAACCGCGATTATTCAGTGATCAAGAAAATGAAAACCAGCGGAGGTCCCGTTACACAGCTCACGTTCCGCAGTCGTTACGAAGCGCCTGACCTGTCGCCTGACGGAAGGACCATAGTTGCAGTATCAACAACCCCGGAGCTCCGGTATTCACTAATATTCATTGATGCCGTCAGCGGAGAGACGCTTATGGATGTCAGCATACCTGATAACCTGATAATACAGCGCCCGGCATGGTCATCTGACGGCAAGGCGGTTACCCTGGTTACGGTTTGTGACAGGGGTGAAGGGATCAGGACATATCACCCTACAGGGAAAAAATGGGTTGTGAACAGGCCCGAAACTGTTACGGACATCATCCAGGCTGAGATTGTAAACGACACTTTGTACTACCTTGCACAGGGTGACGGCTCCGATAATATCTACAGTATAACAAACGACACGGTCATCAGCCGCGTTACAAGCTCCCGCTTCGGCATATCCGGTTTCTCAGTTTCAGGCAATGAAATACTTTTTTCCGATTACAGCACGGATGGATTCAATATCGCATCGGCAGACCGCACAGCTTCTGCCGGACCAGCGAGCGGCTCAATGCGCAATGTCATTCCCGCTGTTGCCCCTATGACTTCACCGGCAGGTGATGAGCCCCTTCCGGAGACGGTAGCATATGAGGCAAAGCCCTACAGCAAGGCGGGGCATCTTCTGAACTTACACAGCTGGTTCCCGTTTTATACTGATATTGATGAATTGCAGACAGATCCGACAGCAATCAGTCCGGGCATAACATTACTGTCGCAAAATCATCTCAGCACCCTGATCTCTACAATAGGATACGAATATTCAGATGGAAGCCATTACCTGCATTCTGGAATTAAATGGAAGGGATGGTATCCGGTAATTGAAGCAGACATTACCTACGGCGGGCAGCAGATCGTCACAAAAGATTCTTCTGCAATACAGGATCCTGCTGATATAGGCGGTGACATGATCCTGAATGCCAGTATTTATGATCAGTTGTGGTTCGCGAACGGCAGGTTCAGGCAGCTCTTCATGCCGGCGCTCTATATGAACTACCGCAACAGGTATACTTATCTTACTGAAGAGAATGCATATGACAGGGGCATAGCTCTCGTGACCGGCCGGCTTTATCTTTCCAATACCTTCCGGACGGCTTACAGGGATATCAACCCGCGATGGGGCCAGGTCATTGATCTCCGGATCACGGCAGCACCGTGGGATAATGAACTCTACGGCAGCAGGAGATATGCGAGAGGGATATTGTTTTTCCCGGGCCTGTTTACCAACCACAGTTTTGTGCTGAGTGCCGGCTATGAGAACCAGAAGCCTGTCCGCGAAATGGTCTACAGAAATAACATTGCCTATCCCCGCGGTTACGGAGACAACCTGATCTCAGAAAGGCTTTTCTCTTTTTCGGCTGATTACACCATGCCTCTCTTTTACCCTGATTTAGCCGCCGGTAGTCTGATATATCTCAAACGAATAAGGGGATCACTCTTTTTCGACGGTTCAACAGGGTGGGGTACGTATGATTACGAAGCGCAGTACTTTACAGAGGGTTCGACCCGCTTTGGTTCCTTTGGTGCCGAACTTCTTGCCGATTTCTATCTGCTCAGGCTTCCCTTTGAGCTGAGTGCGGGAGCGAGCGGTGGTTATATTCCGGCAGAGAAGAAGCTGTTCATCAGAGCAGTATTTTCAGCCAATATCTACGGCACCGTGCTCGGCAGAAAGCGCTGAAGCACACTCCTTTATCATTTCCCAGGCATTCAGCACATGCCGTTCTGTCACAGTGGTCTGAGCGGTGACCATACGCAGCACATAACGTCCGCCAACGGTTGTGTGAGTAAGATAAATTCTGCCAGTATCGTTAAGTGTGTGATTGATCTTTTCGTTCAGCCTGTTTGCCTGCTCAGGGCTCATGCCCTCCGGCTGGCAGCAAAAGCAAACGGTATTAAGATTCACCGGCGCCATCACTTTAAAACCTTTTTCAGCCTCAATCAGTCCTGCCAGCATCTTCGCCAGCCTGATATGTTCCCTGATCATTTCCTGTAACCGTTCGACCCCGTATGTGCGTATGACAGCCCACAGCTTCAGTGCCCTGAAGCGCCTGCCGAGCGGTATTCCCCAGTCGCGGTAGTCATTGACCGTTCCTCTTGTACGGGTCTTAAGATACTCGGGGAGTATTTCGAAGGTGCGTATCAGCGAGGCCGCGTCACGAACAAAATAAGCTGAGCAGTCGAAATTGGTGAACATCCATTTGTGGGGATTGAATACCAGGGAGTCAACGTACTCCATGCCATCGGCCATCCACCGCATCTCGGGCAGCAGCAGGGCTGTCCCGGCAATTGCGGCATCCACATGCAGCCAGATATTCTTTTCACGGCATATCTCGCCCACGGGTCTCAGGGGGTCAATGGCTGTAGTTCCTGTTGTACCCAGCGTCGCCACCACGCAGCAGGGTATATATCCTGCTGACAGATCCTGTTCGACGGCTTTCCTGAGGGCATCAGCATCAATGGAATAATCAGCTTTCACCGGCACTCTCACAAGGTTCTCCCTTCCTATGCCCGCCACGCCTGCACCCTTCTCAACCGATGAGTGAGCCTGGGCTGAGCAGTAGATACGCAGCCGGCCGGCGACAGACAATCCTTCTCTGTTGGAGGCGTACCCTGTCACCTTCTCACGGGCAGTAATGATGGCTGCGAGTGTGGCAGATGAAGCGCTGTCCTGTATCACCCCTTCAAAATATGCTGGCAGCCCGGTCATTTCCCGGAGCCATTCCATCATACGCTCTTCGAGCTCAGCGGCAGCGGGTGAGGTCTCCCATATCATGCACTGCGCGCCAACGGCTGCTGTAAGCATCTCGGCAAGGACAGAGGGAGGGCTTGAATTTGCGGGGAAATAGGCAAAGAAGTTAGGGCTCTGCCAGTGCGTTATGCCCGGCATTATAATCTCATCAAAGTCTTTCAGGAAGAGATCGAATGATTCGCTGCCCGTGGGTGGTATCGCCGGAAGTGCCGCTATAACTGAACCGGGTGCTGACTTCGATTTTACAGGATATTGTTCAATATTCTCATAGTAACGGGCGATCCATTCGACAATCTCGTGGCCATATTTCCGGAACTCGTCGCTGTTCATCAGCTCCGGCTTTCTGAGACGGAATCGACGAGAAGGATGATCCTGTTCTTTTTCACCTCGATGACGCCACCGGTAATTTCGTATCTGATCACCTGTCCTTTTTCGTCTTCAATGACCACAGGTCCGTGATCGAGGGTTGAAATGATTGGGGCATGGTCCTTCAGTACCTGGAAGGATCCCTTTTTCCCCGGTACTCTGACCGAGAGTATATCTCCGGAATATATTCTGCTGTCGGGTGTGATAATTTCAATTTTCACGTCTGCTCACATTTGGCATTACTTGTGCTCGGCAAGGAGTTTTTCGCCCTTCGCTATCGCATCTTCTATCGTACCCACAAGCATGAAGGCAGCTTCAGGGTACTGGTCGACCGCACCGTCGAGGATCATGTTAAATCCTCTTATTGTGTCCTCTATTGACACCAGTGCTCCGGGGATATTGGTAAACTGTTCTGCCACATGGAACGGCTGTGAGAGGAAGCGCTGCACGCGGCGGGCACGCTGAACAACCAGCTTGTCTTCATCAGAGAGCTCATCCATGCCAAGGATAGCAATAATATCCTGAAGTTCGTTGTATCTCTGGAGAACCTCTTTAACTCTCTGTGCGCAGCGGTAATGTTCTTCACCTACAATATCTGCAGTAAGTATCCTGGAGGTTGAGTCCAGCGGGTCCACGGCCGGATAGATACCCAGCTCGGAAATCTTGCGGCTCAGCACCGTTGTTGCATCAAGATGTGCAAATGTTGTTGCCGGCGCCGGGTCAGTAAGGTCATCGGCGGGTACGTAGACAGCCTGGACCGATGTTATCGATCCGTGCCGTGTCGAGGTGATCCTCTCCTGCATGACACCCATCTCAGTGGCCAGCGTTGGCTGGTACCCCACTGCTGACGGCATTCGTCCGAGCAATGCTGATACCTCAGAGCCGGCCTGGGTAAAACGGAAGACGTTATCCATGAAGAACAGGATATCTTTCCCTGCACCTTCACCTTCGCCGTCACGGAAATACTCTGCAACGGAGAGTCCTGAAAGTGCCACGCGGGCGCGTGCTCCGGGAGGTTCATTCATCTGTCCGAAGACAAGCGCCAGTTTTGATTCTTTAAGCGCCTCATGGTCGACGAGGGAAAGATCCCATCCTCCTTTTTCCATGTTCTCCATGAAGGGCTTGCCGTAACAAATGACGTTTGCCTCAAGCATATCGCGGAGAAGATCGTTTCCCTCCCTTGTTCTTTCGCCGACACCGGCGAAGACAGACAGGCCTGAATATACTTTTGCAATGTTGTTGATAAGCTCGAGTATGACAACTGTCTTACCCACTCCGGCACCTCCGAAGAGGCCAACCTTACCACCCCTTGAATAGGGTTCTATCAGGTCGATGACCTTTATGCCGGTATAGAGTACTTCCTTCTCTGTTGACAGGTCCTCGTATTTAGGAGGGTTGCGGTGAATGGGGTAACCACCTTTCTTGTCGAGCGGGCCCAGGCCGTCAATCGGCAGGCCGATGACATTCATCAGGCGGCCTTTGATCTGTTCGCCGACGGGCATCACTATAGGCTTTCCCGTTGCCACTACCTCCACCCCGCGCTGCAGTCCGTCAGTGGAATCCATGGCAATTGCCCTGACCGTTTTCTCACCGATATGCTGCTGACATTCAACGACGAGCACAGTGCCATCAGTGCGTGTTATTTCAAGAGCATCAAGAATGTTAGGCATCTCTGTGCCGGCATTTTCAAACGTTACATCAACCACAGGTCCGATAACCTGACTGATAACTCCAATGTTTTTTGCCATCTCTGTGACTTAAATATATTTCAGTATTCTCAAAAATTTTCATCCGGTGAAGCTGTTCACCTAATTCTCCCGATAAGGTTCACGGCCAGTTGTTTGATCTCTTTCTTGCGTTCAGCCTGGACTGATACCTGATCGAGGTATTCGAATGCTTTGTTAAAGTACTCATATGCAAGATTTTCGGCCAGAAGTTGTATCTCGAGTTCGTCATAGATGGCTTTCACTCCCCGTATTTTCTCCTCAGGATCAGGGTCCTTTTCCTCAATCAGTTTTCTGAGGTTGCGAAGTTTTCCTCCGCCAGCGATCTCAAGAGCCTTGACCAGGAGGTAAGTCTTTTTATTGGTGACGATGTCGCTGCCTGTTTTTTTGCCGAACATCTTCGTGTCGCCGTAAGTATCAAGCACGTCATCCTGAATCTGGAAAGCTATGCCCAGGCAGCGTCCGAACTCGTAAAGAAGGTCCTGATCTTTCTCTGACGCCTCGCCGATAATTGCTCCTGTCTTCAGTGCCGCTGCCAGCAGGACTGCGGTCTTCAGTTCAATCATACGCAGATATTCAGCCTCGGAGACCAGTGCTTTCTTCTCATAGTCGATATCAAGCTGCTGTCCGGAGCAAACCTCTATGGCGGTGCGGTTAAACAGCTTCAGTGTCTTTGCCAGCACCTTCTCCGGCGTCTGCCCGATGCATTCCGTTGCCACGAAGGCCATCACGTCACCAGACAGGATAGCCTGGTCTGTTCCCCACTTTGAATGCACCGTGGAAGAACCTCTTCTCAGTCCCGCCCTGTCAATAATATCATCATGGATAAGGGTAAAATTGTGAAACACCTCGATGCCGAGAGCGGGCATCACGGCCTCATCAATTTTATCCTTGAAAAGATTGCAGGCCAGAAGACACATGACCGGCCTCAGTCTCTTGCCGCCCAGGGCCATCATATACCTCACAGGGGCAAATAGCGTTTCGGCTTCCGGCATGAAGCCCAGGTTGGTGATAGCCTTGTCTGAAAGTTCCCGGAGGTATTCGCTGTTGAACATTTCTTTTTATATGTTATCCTTTAAGAGCTTCAGCGCCGCTGACAACTTCGAGCAGCTGGTTAGTGATCGAAGCCTGTCTGGCGTTGTTATACTGCAGGGTAAGATCCCTGATAAGCTCCGTCGCATTATCCGTGGCCTGATGCATTGCTGTCATACGTGCGCCATGTTCCGCAGCAAAGGAATCAAGCAGGGCCCTGTAAAACTGAATGCGCAGTGTCTTTGGTATCAGTTCGCTGACAATACTCACCTGGTCAGGTTCATAAATATAATCTGTCAGCACTGATCCTGTTTTTCCTGCGGGGGCAGTTGATACAGGGAGGTAGACCTCTTCGGTGAGTTTCTGCAGAGCCGCATTCCTGAACTGGTTGTAAACGATCTCTATCCTGTCGTACTCTCCGGTCAGATAGAGGTTCATCAGCCTGTCGGCTATCTGTTTTGTTTTGTCAAACGTGAGGCCTGCATACAGGTCATTATGTTCCTCGAGAATATTGCATTTCAGTTTTTTTATAACATCATATCCCTTTTTCCCCACAGGCATGAACCAGAGGTCGCCCCTTCGAAACGCTTCGCTGTACTTCTCCAGTATCAGTCGTCTGGTGTCCCTGATCACATTGGCGTTGAAACCGCCGCAGAGGCCTTTGTTTGAGGTAACCACAACGAGAAGCACGCGTCCGTGGCTGTTTTTTCTTTCAGCATAAAGGTTCTCGGTCTCTGTATCACGGAGGGCTGTATTAAGCCCGATCAGTATCTCATTAAGCTTATCAGCATAAGGCCTTAGCTGTACTATTGCGTCCTGTGCCTTACGCAGTTTGGCTGCCGCCACCATCTTCATCGCCGAAGTGATCTGGCGGGTAGATTTCACCGAACTGAGTCTGACCCTTATTGCCTTGAGATTAGCCATTTTCCTATCCCGGTTTTCAGCTTATCATGACTTAAAACGGCCTGCCACATCTGCAGCTGCATTGTTAAGCACGGTAATCACATCATTATTGATAATACCCTGCCTTATCGTTTCAAGCGTGTCACTGTGCTGATCACGCAGAAACTGGATAAAGTCCTTCTCAAAATCCCTGACTTTCAGTACGGGAATATCCTTCAGAAGAGCATTCGTTCCGCAGTATATTATCGCCACCTGTTCCTCAACCTTTACCGGTGAATACTGGTTTTGTTTGAGTATCTCCACATTCTTTGCGCCTTTGTCAAGGACAGCCAGGGTAGATGCATCGAGGTCAGAGCCGAACTTTGAAAAGGCCTCAAGCTCACGGTATTGTGCCTGGTCAACCTTCAATGTGCCGGCTATCTTTTTCATCGACTTGATCTGAGCGTTTCCTCCCACCCTCGATACAGATATACCGACGTTGATAGCCGGTCTTATACCTGCATTGAAGAGGCTTGACTCAAGGAATATCTGTCCGTCAGTGATCGAGATCACGTTTGTGGGTATATAAGCTGCCACATCACCTGCCTGTGTCTCTATTATCGGCAGTGCTGTCAGGGAGCCTCCGCCTTTGACAAGGTGACGTATTGATTCGGGTATGTCATTCATGGCACGGGCCACTTCATCCGATTCAATGATCTTTGCAGCCCTCTCAAGGAGGCGTGAGTGCAGATAGAATACGTCGCCCGGATAGGCTTCGCGGCCAGGCGGACGGCGCAGCAGGAGTGATACTTCGCGGTATGAAACAGCCTGTTTTGACAGGTCGTCATAAATTATCAGCGCATCGCGGCCGGTATCACGGAAGAACTCACCGATTGCCGCCCCGGCAAACGGAGCATAGAACTGGGCGGCAGCGGAGTCGGCAGCAGTGGCGCTTATGATAACCGTATACTCCATAGCTCCGTAGGACTCGAGAGTAGCTGCAATATTTGCCACGGTTGAGCCTTTCTGTCCTATTGCCACATAGATGCAGTATACCGGTTTACCCTTGTCGTATTCGCTTTTCTGGTTTATGATAGTGTCAATGGCAATTGCAGTCTTGCCCGTCTGGCGGTCACCGATGATAAGCTCACGTTGTCCTCTGCCAATGGGTATCATAGCATCGATAGCCTTCAGTCCGGTCTGCACAGGCTGTTTAACGGGTTGTCTGAAGATCACGCCCGGGGCTTTTCTCTCAAAGGGCATCTCATACAGTTCGCCTGTTACCGGTCCTTTGCCGTCGATAGGTTCGCCGGTAGTGTTGATAACCCTTCCCAACAGGCCTTCCCCCACCATTATTGATGATATCCTGCCTGTCCTGCGGGCAACATCGCCCTCCTTGATTTTGTCCGACTCGCCAAGGATCACAACCCCGACATTATCTTCCTCGAGGTTGAGCACAATGGCCTTGATACCGGTTTCGACAAATTCGATCAGCTCGTTGGAGCCAACGTTCCTAAGTCCGTAAATATGCGCGATTCCGTCCCCTACCTGCAGTACCGTTCCCACTTCCTCGACATCAATGGCCGTACTGACACCCTCAAGCTGCTGCTTTAAAATCTTTGATACCTCTGAAGGTTTAATATTAGTCATATCATTAAATCTTATATACTGTCATTCGGCATATCCTGCCAGTGAAAATTCCTTTCTGAATTTGTTAAGTCTTGTCCTGACGCTTGCATCGATATAAGCATCGTCGACCCTGATAATGAAGCCTCCCATGACAGAGCTGTTAACCTGTTCTATGAACTCGATCCTGCCACTGCTTACTCCGGTGATCACAGTCGCCAGTTCCTCTTTAATCTTATCGCTTACCGGTACGGCGGTGGTGATTGTAACCTGGCGTATTCCCCTGTGACGGCGGGTAAGTTCAAGATAGTTTCTTGCTGCTGCGCCAAGGTGATCACCGCGGTCATGGCTGAACATCAGTTCAATAAATTTTACAGTCAGCTTATTTGTACTATCGCCCGCAAGAGCAACAATGATCTCTTTTCTTTTTTTCTGCGGAATTACCGGATTGCTGATAATTTCCTTCACCTCCGGCATCGCGTACAAGCGGTCAATAACCTTCATATCCTCATACACAGCGTCAATGGATTTCTTCTCCCCGGCAAGGTCAAAAAGGGCCTTTGCATATCTTACCGCTATCTTGCTGTTGTTCATCAGGTTCAGTTACTGGTTGTTTCGATCTCCTTCAGGTATCTTCCGATCAGCTTTTGCTGTTCAGCATCGTTCTTAAGTGTTTCGCTGACCACTCTCGAAGCCACCTCTATTGCCAGAGACGCCACTTCACGCTTAACTTCGGCGATAGCTGTATTCTTTTCACGTTCTATGAGCTCCTTGGCGCGTTTCACCATTGCGTCTGCCTCCGACTGGCTTTTCTCCTTGGCTTCTGTAAGCATCCTCTCCGTTGCCGTGCGGGCATCACGGATTATTTTATCTCTCTCCTCGCGGGCTTTCCGGAGGATGATTTCATTATCAGCCTGGAGTACTTTCATCTCTTCGCGGGCTTTTTCAGCGGAATCAAGGGCATGACGGATGGTGTCTTCGCGTGACCTGACGGCCTTCATGATCGGTCCCCACGCAAACTTCTGAAGCAGCAACAGCAGAAGGAGGAATATCAGTGTGGTCCAGAAAACGGTCCCGATGGCGGGACTTGCGAGACTGCTTGATAGTAACATATTTCGTTTTTCTTTAAGATTACAGAGTAAGGCCTGCAACCAACCGTTGCAGGCTTTGCTTTTCTGCTTACTTGATCATTGCCACAACGATTGCAAAGAGGGCTGCTCCCTCGATGAGTGCTGCGGAGATGATCATTGCAAGCTGGATCTTTGAGTAAGCCTCGGGCTGGCGTGCGATTGCGTCCATGGCCGAACCGCCGATGCGGCCGATACCAAGTCCTGCACCAATTACTGCGAGTCCTGCACCAATCACTGCAAGCCCTGCTCCTACTGACATTACTACTTGTGGTTCCATAATTTAAGTTTAATAAAATGAATTAATATATTGATTTTTAATGATGTTCCCCATCCGCCGTTGCCATGCCTATGAAGAGAGATGACAACAGAGTGAATACGTACGCCTGCAGAAACGCTACCAGCAGCTCGATACAATCCATGAACAATACAAATACGATCGATACCGGGGCCACAAATACCGATTTAAAGATAAAGATCAGTGACACCAGGCTGAGAACAATGATATGGCCTGCGGTGATGTTGGCAAAGAGACGGACCATCAGTGCAAAGGGTTTTGAAAACAGGCCAATGATTTCAATCGGGATCATGATCGGCAACAGCCATATTGGTACACCCGGAGCAGCAAAGACATGTCTCCAGTGTGTTTTGTTGGCGCTGAACTGGGTTATCAGAAAAGTGCATAACGCCAGGACAAATGTCACGTTGATGTTGCCTGTCACATTTGATCCAAAGGGAAAAATCGGAATTAACCCCAGGAGGTTATTAATGAGAATGAAGAAGAAAACCGTCAGCAGGTAGGGCATGAAGCGGGCATACTTGGTATCCCCTATGTTGGGTATTGCCACATCATCCCTGATAAAGAGGATAACAGGTTCCAGGAAGCCCTGAATACCTCTGGGGGCCGAGATACCGGTTTTCTTATATGATTTTGCCAGGGCGAGCATCAGCCAGAGCAATATGACCGCAGCCACCATCATTCCAAACACAGCCTTGGTAATAGAGAAATCAATCGGTAGCCTTGTCTCGTCTGTGTGCCCCTCCGCATTCACGCGTACTATCTTGCCTGCATTTTTACCCTCATGGGCAATGGCATACCCGTCGTGCGCTTGTCCGTGAGCTATCTTACGCGATGAGAACACATGTAACCCGGAACCCTTATCGTAAATAATTACGGGCAGATAAACTGCCACTGCCGAGCTGTCCTTTTTTGTCCAGAGGTGCCATTCATGAGAATCGGACACATGGTCAATGATAAATGTGCTGGCATTAAAAGCCGCACCTTTGTCCTGGGGTTTTTTTTCTTTTCCTTTTTCGGCGGAAGCCATGGCAGGCACTGACCCGGCAACAAAACCGAACAAAAATAACAACGTATACAGATACCTGATTTTCAAGCTTCTATTCTTTAAACGGACTTCCTCCTGATTATCCTTAGAAACGTAAGAATAACAAAAACAGTGAAACTCAAATATAGAATAAAAAACAATATTACCGAACCAGTCTCTTTGTTTTTAAAGACGACAATGAACAACAGCGCCAGAACAAAAGACAGCAACATTTTGACACCAATGGCGATCAGTGTGGCGAACACTCTTTTTTCCCCTTTTCCTTCCGTCCCGTTGAAAAAGATTACCAGGGCAGCCATAGCAATTACAGTAAATCCGCCTGTAAGCAACAGGATATCATTAATTGGAAAAGATTGAGGTGAAATTTTATTTAGGCCAAGGAGAAGAAGGAGGATCAGAAGGGCATAGGCCAGAAGGTAAATGTAGTGTTTTATTGCCCGGGGAGTTATCATTCTATTTGTTCCTGACGGCTTCCTTTATGATGAGCCACATGGCTGCTGCCACGCCCAGCAGAGAGAGAATGACCGTGAATACCGGTTTTGTGCCGGCCAGTTTATCGAGTTCAACGCCTCCCAGCGTAGTTAAAACGATAATTACCACCATCTGGATGGCGATTGTGCTGTACTTTGAGTAAGCGTTAAGGCCCTCTTCAGGATTATTTTTCTCCTTCTTTTGGTTTGACTGCGGGTCCTCCATTGTCACCATCTTTCATTGTGCAGTTACCGGTAAAGAGAGCTCCCGGTTCAATAGAAAGCTTACTTGTAACGACCGTGCCGATAATCTTTGAAGCAGCCTTCAGGTTAAGAAGTTGCGTTACGGTTATTTTACCGTCTATCAGGCCTGACACTTCAGAGTTTTTACATTCGACCTCGCCTTTCACGCGACCAGTGGGCCCAATGACCACTTTGCCCTTGGTTACCATGTTGCCATTCAGGGTTCCGTCAATACGAATATCGCCTGCTGATTTTATATCGCCGGTAATCTCGGTACCCTGACTTATAAGGTTAACTGCTGCGCTGTTATCTGTCTCATTCATCTTTGCCATAATGATCAATATTTGTTCCCCGGGAGGCGTAGCATGCTACGTCTCTCTATTAACCGACAAATATATAAAGTATTGTGCAGGTTGGACAAAAAGAGAATATTTTAACAGGCCGGGAGGTGTCTCAGTTTACTCATTCACCGGTTGCGGGTCATAAGCCCACTTCAGCCATATGCTTCCCCAGGTAAATCCGCCTCCGAAAGAAGCAAGAATAAGATTATCTCCCTTTTTCAGTTTGTGTTCGAACTCCCATATACAAAGAGGTATAGTGGCTGCGGTGGTGTTTCCGTAGTGCTGGATGTTAATCATCACCTTTTCAGGAGGCAGACCCATCCTGCGCCCGGTCGCATCAATTATTCTGAGGTTTGCCTGGTGGGGAACAAGCCAGGCGATGTCTTCCGGTCTGAGATTGTTTTTTTCCATGATCTCAACAGCTATGTCAGCCATATTCGAGACTGCAAACTTAAAGACCGACTGACCCTCCTGGTAGACAAAGTGTTCCCGGGCGCTGACCGTCTCATGTGATGCAGGCCTGAGTGATCCGCCCGCCTTCATGTGCAGGTATTTTCTCCCCGAACCGTCAACCTTGAAAATATGGTCCATTATCCCGTACTCCTCTTCAGTCGGTTCGAGGAGCACAGCGCCGCCGGCATCGCCGAACAGGGTACAGGTAGTTCTGTCCGTATAATCTGTTATTGAGGACATCTTGTCTGCCCCGACGACAATAACTTTTTTGTATCTGCCTGACTCCACGTAGGTGGCGGCTGTCTCCAGGGCAAAGAGAAAGCCTGAGCAGGCGGCGTTCATGTCAAAGCTGAAAGCGTTTTTTATGCCTGCCTTATCGGAGATGATATTTGCTGTTGCCGGGAAGAGCATGTCGGGAGTGACCGTGGCACAGATGAGAAGGTCTATTTCATCTGCCGGTGTTTTTGTCTTTTCAAGAAGGCCTCTCACAGCCTGTTCTCCCAGATCGGATGTTGCCTTGCCCTCACCCTTCAGGATCCTTCTCTCCTTTATACCCACACGCTGCATTATCCACTCATCAGTGGTCTCAACCATAGTTGACAGCTCACTGTTGGTAAGCCGGTATTCCGGAACCCATCCGTTAATACCCGTTATTGCAGCCCTGGTTTTTGTCATGCTCCTACAGCCTCTTTGATCTTTCTCGCGAGGTCAGCGTGGACAACATCCCTTGTCTGAAGTATCATGCTGGTGATTGCCTTCCTTTTTGAAATGCCATGGCCGACGACAACGTTCGCATTGATGCCTACTACGGGTGTCCCTCCGAAAACCTCGAAGTTCAGCCTGTCAAAAAAGTCATCCCTGATGCCTTTTGCCTTTGAGATCAGATAAAATTTCTCAGCCATTTTGAGTACGATATTGCCTACGAAACCGTCACAAACGATGACGTCTGTCATCTCGCCGGTAAAGAGGTCATGGCCTTCTATATTGCCTTTGAAGTTTACTTCAGGGCTTTCGCGGAGAAGCTCGTACGCCGCCTTCACGGTTGAGGAGCCTTTTGAATCTTCTTTTCCAATGTTAAGCAGCCCGACGTCCGGGTTGTCAATGCCGAGGACGTACTTGGCATAAACGCTGCCCAGTATTCCGTACTGCAGCAGAACATCGGGTTTGGCGTCGGGATTAATTCCAACGTCAAGAATTATGGATGTTCTCCCGCTTACGTCAGGGATGAAAGCTGTAAGCGCCGGTCTGAAGACGCCGGGGATGACGTTTACGGTATAGCTTGCGCCCACCATCATCGCTCCCGTGTTGCCTGCGCTGGCGAAACCGTCTATCAGTCCGCTCTTAAGCAACCCGAAGCCCACGGCAATAGACGAATCTCTCTTCTGTGAAAAGGCTTTTGCAGGGTGATCGGACATTTCAATCACCTGGGTGGTAGGAACGATTTCGAAAAGAGATGGTTCCACCTCCATGGAGGCCAGTTTTTCCTTTATAACATGATGATTGCCTATAAGAACCAATCGGTCTCCGCCCGGAAGCTGGCCAAGAGCATCAACCGCGCCCTCAATGACAGCATCAGGGGCATAGTCACCCCCCATGGCATCCAGTCCTATTTTCATTGCCTTATTTATTTGGCACGTGTGACAGGTCAGGCTGTCGCCTTCTTCTCAACGGCAAGCTTGCCTCTGTAATATCCGCACTCAGGGCATACCCTGTGATACAGATGAGCTGAACCGCAGTTGGAACATGCAGCTACTGTAGGAACGACAGCCTTGTCGTGTGTTCTCCTCTTATCCCTTCGGGTACTTGAGTGTCTGTGTTTTGGATTTGGCATCGCAGTAATGTGTTGTGTTTAATTATTTTCCGTCAGTTTTTTAAGTACATCCCAGCGCGGATCTGATTTATCTTCATCTGCAATAAGATGTTCTTCAAGTCTCCTGATCATTTCAGGGTCGCATGTTGAACGGCCCTGTTTGTCATCAGGATGAATTCGTTTCAAAGGTAACGCAAGATGGATGTATTCATAGAAAAACTGACTTAAATCTATTTCATGTTCATCGAGCGGCATCGTAATCATATCCGGATCTGTCTCCTCCCATTCCTTGCCCTGTCTTACAAACAGCCTGTTTTCACATGACAACGGCTGATAAAATTTCTCAAGGCATCTGTCACACATAACCTCAGCATTCCCTTTTATGGAAATGTCAAGCTGAAGATGTGTGGAGCACTTCTCAAGCACCACCTCAGCCTTAAGCTCTCCCCTCCTGATCTCAGTCCCTTCAAAAGCCTCAAAAAAGTCGTTGCCTATTATAAACCCGTAGGTATGTCTGCCTTCTTTAAGACCGGCTAACGGTATGGAATACAATCCGGGCATCTCCTTTTTTTCGGTCTGCAAAATTATAAATCCTCTTCCAATAAAAAAAATTATCAACAAAAAAGTAACATCCCCGATTTTCTTCGCCACCTGCCGGAATAATTCCGCAGTCTGCCGGAAATGACTGGATTAGCCTGGCGGGTATGTGATAATTTTGATGCGTAATAACTTTTGAAGTCATGAAAGAAAAGAACAATCCCTTTAATGGTATAGCCAAGCTGCTCATCTCGCTCGGAGTGGTAATGATAGTGGCAAAACTTGATTTGCTCAGGATCGGGTCACTGTCCGACTATCTTACCTGGGAAATGCTGCTTATCTTTTTCGGTGTTTTCAATCTGTTGAATCTCGACCTGGTTTTCAGCCTGCTCCTTTTTGCGGCAGGGTTCTGGTTCCTGATGCCTGAGATGAGTTTCCAGCTGACTCCGGTCTATAAAGATATTTACTGGCCGGCGGTACTGGTCCTTGCCGGCATCGCATTTATGATTCGGCCATTCACTAAAAGTCTGAAATAATTCACCATCAAACAACTACTCAAATGGAAAACGAAACAAACAAACCGGCAAAAAATCCTGCTGAAACCTCCAACAGGTTTATAATAGGAATTTTACTGATAATTGCAGGATTTATCCTGATTCTCAGAAAGACTACCGTGCTTCCCGAACCGCTTGATCATTTTATCGATGACATCATCTTCAGCTGGCAGATGCTGCTGATAGTGATCGGCGTGATCACCCTTGCAGGGTCGGATAACAAGACCCCGGGCATCGTGCTTATCTCTGTCGGAGGTTTTTTCATGATCCCCGAACTTTTCACCGATTTTTTCAGGTCATTTAACTTCTTCTGGCCGGCATTGTTTATCGTGATAGGTGTGGTACTGCTGATTAATTCCAAGCGTCTGGTCAGGACGCTGAACTATACCAGCGGGAGCAAGGCCGATATGATCGATTATGTCAATATCTTCAGCGGTGCTGAACGGCAGCTTATTACAAATAATTTCCTCGGTGGCAAGGTCACCTCAATTTTCGGCGGCGGTGAAGTTGACCTTACAAGATCATCGCTGGCTCCGGGAGATAATGTAATTGAAATTACCTGTATATTTGGAGGCACGACGCTCATTGTTCCCGAAAACTGGAATGTCATTCTTAATGTCACTCCCATTCTCGGAGGCTTCTCAGACAGCCGCAGGATTGGCAGTGATGTAATCAAGGACACCACAAGATCGCTGACGATACGCGGGACTGTGATTTTCGGGGGAGGTGAGCTTAAAAGCCATAAATAAAATATGAAGCATCCGATACTGGAAAGCCGGTCAAGGGTACTGATGTGGTGTCTGGCCTGGGTTATTTTAGCCGCAGGCCAGGCATCTGTCATTCATTTCGTATATGGCAGTACACTGGATATCGCTGTAACCGACGGCATTGTTTCCATGCTTCTGTACGGCTTGCTCGGGCTCAGTATCTGGTTCCCGGTAAGGTATATGCTCCGGAGCAACAACAAGGTCATGTCGACGATCCTTAATGTCATCCTGACCGGGTCTGTAGTGATCGTTCTGTGGCTTTTGGCTACCAGGTTACTTGTCAGGGCGATTGTCCCGGAGAAAGAAGATTATGACCTGTTCTGGCATACGGTACTGATATTCCGTATCGCTGCCGGGGTACTGATCTTCTTTGTGGTCACCCTGATATATTATCTGTATCTGAGCGCCACACAGCTTGCGGAGAAAGCTTCACGTCAGGCACAGCTTGAGGCTCAGGTACGTGAGGGAGAGCTGAAGATGCTGCGCGCACAGATAAACCCTCATTTCCTCTTCAACAGTCTCAATTCAATGAGCTCGCTGACCCTGACAGACCCCATGAAAGCACGTGAAATGATTCTGAAACTGTCTGATTTCATGCGGTATTCACTTTCATCACGCACCGAGCAGCCGGTGACATTGCAGAGTGAAATGGAAAGTCTCCGGCTTTACCTTGAGATTGAAAAAGTCAGATTCGGCGAGCGGCTCATTATAGAGGAAGATATACAGCCTGAGTGTCTTACGGCATTATTGCCGGGGATGCTCCTCCAGCCTCTCTATGAAAACGCGGTCAAGCACGGCGTTTATGAATCAACCGAGAAGGTGGTGATCAGGACCACCGCAAAGAAGGAGGACGGTTTTATTGTCATATCCGTCTCCAACAATATTGACCCGGAATCAGTGGTAACGCGCAAGGGAGCAGGCATTGGACTGGTAAATGTACGTTCCAGGCTTGAACTTTTCTACGGCGAGAAGGCCGAGCTGGAAGTAGACCGCAAGGATGACAGCTTTAATGTTGTGGTAAAGTTTCCTTACAGAAAAACATAAAATCAATTACACGGCATGAAAAATATTAGGGTTCTGATTATTGAAGATGAAACCCCTGCCCGGGAGCTGATAAAGTACATGCTGAAAGATCATCCCGGGATAGAGGTGGTCGGTGAGTGCGCTGACGGCTTCTGCGGGGCAAGAGAAATAAAGGAAAAACACCCCGATCTGATCTTCCTTGATATCCAGATGCCCAAACTAACCGGTTTTGAGCTCCTGGAGGTTCTCGATGAAAAGCCCGAGGTGATCTTCACCACAGCCTTCGACCAGTATGCCATCAGGGCCTTTGAACTCAATGCTGTAGATTATCTTCTTAAGCCTTACTCTAAAGAACGTTTTGACAGTGCCCTTGCCAAAGCTGTCAGCAGGATAGGCAAAGAGACACAGGTGCCGGACAAGGTGGAAAAGCTCGTTACTTCAGTAACTGAAGCAGAAGGATATCTGACAAGGATCGTCTTCAGGAAGGGGGCCGGCATTAAGATAATTCCGCTGAACCTGATCACTTACCTTGCATCGGAGGACGATTATGTGATGATCTATTACAGCGAAGGCAAGGCCCTTAAGCCCAAGACAATGAAATACTATGAAGACCACCTCCCGCCCAGCCTCTTCATGAGAGTGCACAGGTCGTACATGGTTAACATTGAACAGATTACCCGCCTGGAACCTTACAGCAAGGATAATTATGTTGCTGTTCTTAAATCGGGGGAGAAGATACCCGTCAGTCGTACCGGGTATAAAATGCTAAGGGAAAAACTGAATTTTTAATCTCTCTCTTTAAGTCTGTTGCATCGCGGAGCCCTGCGAAACCATCGCCCTGCCGGCAAATATCTTCTGAACAGGAACAGGGGAACAGGATCATAACCGTGTGTACCGCCAGGTCTGCAACGAAGGATTCGTCCTGTTGATATGATCAGTCCTTTGAAGGGTCCGTGAATCCTGAGCGCATCAATTGCAAACTGCGAACAGGTTGGTATGTGACGGCATGACGGAGGCATCCATGGAGATATTAACAGGCGGTATAACCAAACCGGTATAAGGAGCAAAAAAGATAATATCTTTGCAGCTGTATTCAACATCGGCTTCAAAGATAAGCTGAATCATCCTGACAAAATGACCTGTTTGAATAACAAAATGACAATGGCAGATGTTTTGAAGTAACAACAGCAAGTACTTAAGAGCGAGAAAAAATGGAAACAACTTATTTGAATAACGGACTTTACTGGATCATTTTTATAGTGTTCATGTTTCTGAGCTGGATTGTCAGCGCAAGATTAAAATCAAAATTCAGGCAATATTCCAAAGTTCCCATCGCCAGCGGTATGACCGGCCGTGATGTGGCTGAAAAGATGCTGCGTGACAACGGCATTACCGATGTCACCGTGCACAGTGTTCAGGGCGAGCTCTCTGATCACTATAACCCGTTGAAGAAGACAATCAACCTGAGCCAGGGTGTCTATGCCGGGGCCAGTGTTGCTGCCGCTGCTGTTGCAGCCCACGAGACAGGACACGCGATCCAGCATGCACAGGCCTATGCCTGGCTGAACATGAGATCGAAACTTACTCCTGTAGTGAGCTTTGCATCCAACTGGATACAATGGGTGCTGATCGCAGGACTGTTTCTTGTCAAATCAAGACCTGAGATATTGCTGATAGGTATCGTTCTTTTTGCTCTCACAACGCTGTTCAGCGTGATAACCCTTCCGGTCGAGATCAATGCATCAAAGAGAGCCCTCGCCTGGCTATCCGATTCGGGTATCACTTACTCCGGGACACATGACAAGGCACAAGAAGCACTGAAATGGGCCGCATATACATATGTCATCGCAGCACTGGGCTCTCTGGCATCGTTGATATACTACATAATGATTTTCCTGGGGGCCAGGAACAGGTAGAGTTGTACCAGCCTATCTTCCTTCAACGTAGAGGAACTTCGTTCTTTTGATCAGGTATCTTACGACAGCCCAGAGGACAAGGGCTGAGACAAGGAGGGTAATGTACAGGGGCTCCATGTAAACCTTTCCGGTTACAGCAATATTCCGTATCACATCAAGAATGGCAAAAACGATGAAGAGGTTTGCTATGCTGTTGTATTCCCTCCTGAGGACATTCCTGAACGAGAACCTGCGATCTGCCCTGGTGAAATTTTTGAACCGGGGTATCACCGACCTGACCCTGAAGGCCCATGTATCATAATCCTCACCAAATTTACGGCGGAGATACTGCTCTTCGGCAAAAATAATCCGTTCAAAATAGATCCAGAAGGCAAGTACAAATATGATCACGCACCATACTGACCTGAGAAAGAGAACGGGGCCCAGCCACATCAGGAAGTTACCCACATAGATCGGGTGGCGGACAACTGAATATATGCCCGAGGTATTTAATTCATCTGCCATCTGGTCAATGACATTGCGGCCGGCAGGGCTCCCCGGTATATGACCGACAGTATACGATCTGATCAGTTCGCCTGCAACCGAGACAAGAACGCAAACCAGTTCCCATGTCAGATTGAAGTAAATGACGCTTCTGTTGGCAATAAAGAGATAACCAGCAGCCAGAACCAAAACAATAACAGGTAACCAGCTTCTTCTTCTGAATAACCAGTTTCCTGATTTTTCTAGTTCATGGACGAGTGACATAGTTTCAGGGTTAATGCTGTAAAAATAGGAAAATTTCAGAAACTATACTTAATCCTGATGAACCCCAGATTTATCTGTGTCTCTTCGCCGGAAATAACATTGTCAAAATGTTGCATCACAAGTGAAAAATCAACATTCTCAGCCAATGAAAAGTCAATGGCGGCGTCTGCAAAATAACCTTTCAGGTCAGGATACCATATCGCGGACACGGAGATATTCAGCAGTGGAACCGGGGTCCAGGTTAGCTGTCCTATGGCGCTGAATTCCGAGAATGCGAGCTGGCTTGCTGTAATGGCCCCCTGATAAAGCTCCTTGAAGTTGTCAAGAACGAACGGGTTGTTTGAATACATGATCTGCACCAGCGCCGTAATCTTATCGGAGAAGGCCTTATCGACGCCTGCCGTGGCGATGAAAGTGGTCTCTTTCACCGGAGTATTTCCGAATGGGGCGAACAGGGTGGCTTCGCCGCGGATTGAATATGAACCTATTGCTCCTGACCATCCCGTACCCGCGGTGAAGAGTTCCTCGTCCGTTTCGCCTGCAAAGAACTGGAGGTCGGTATTAAGCATGCTGAAGCGGTAAAGAGCTGCAGCGGTTACCCTGTCGGCACTGTCGAGCTTGACGACCATTTCGGCAGCCGACGCCGGACCGGTGGAGTAAACGGCCCTTATTGCATCGCTGCCGGGCCGTTCCATATAGTCAAAATCAAAAAAAGAATAAGTATTGAAGATGTCATTGGGGTTCCATACCAGCGCCTGGCTCCAGTTGATCCGCTGACGGCCCAGGGTGAGCCTCAGTTTCCCGGCTGTGTAGCCGATCCAGGCCCTGTCAATAAAGGTATTCAAAACAAATGACTGTCCGCTGAAGATGTTCCACGACATATCAACCCATCCCGGGTCAGAAGCCAATGCCGGAACGTATAAAGGATCCATCTGAACCATGTCGCCCAGCACAAACCTGTTTCTTATTTCAAGAGCCATAGTTACCCGGGTGCCGGGGTATGCCTTAAGATTAATCCTGTTGTGCAGCATGCTGCTGTTGAGCCATGGATCTGACGGGTCTTCAAACACGGTGTTATGAAGCCACGTTGCATAGCCGCCTGCAGAGAACTTGTTTCCGACCTCCTGTGACAGTGATGCAAGAGTACAAAACATCGCTGCAGCTATCAGCGACAAAGTCTTTTTCATCCGGCTTCGTAAGTCCTTTCGTCAGATACAACACGTCCGTCCTCGAGGGTTATCACCCTGCGGGCCCTCTTCATTACCCTGATGTCGTGGGTTGAAAAGATAAAGGTCATCTGTTCCTCCCGGTTAAGTTTCTCCATGATATCGAGAAGCGTTTCGGCCGATTTGGAGTCGAGGTTTGCCGTTGGTTCGTCAGCCAGAATGAATTCCGGACGGGGAGCAAGAGCTCTTGCCACCGCCACTCTTTGCTGCTGTCCGCCCGACAGCTGCGAGGGGCGGCTGTTGTGCCGGTCGGCCAGTCCTACAGATTGCATTAGTTCATTTGTGCGTGCCTTGCGCTTCTCCTTCGGCCATTTCTGAAGGTTCATGATGAAACCCACATTTTCTGCGGCCGTCAGCACGGGTATCAGATTATAGGACTGAAAAACGAAACCCACATGCTCCATCCTGAAATCTATCAGTTCCGACGGTCTCAGTTCCGAAAGGCGATGGCCTGCCACAATGATCTCACCTGCTGTGGGCTGGTCAAGGCCGCCGATGAGATTGAGCAATGTTGTCTTACCCGAGCCTGACGGTCCGACAACAACAGCAAAATCACCTTTCTCAAAGCTGAGCGTCACCCCGTTTACAGCCTTAACCTCTACCTCGGTATCATGATAGGTCTTTGACACATCGTTGATTTCAACTACTTTCATGGTTATTGTATTTTGTTGTTATTCACCTCTTAATGCTTCAACTGGATTTAATTTTAAAGCCTTCCGGGCAGGATAGATTGCCGAAACAATGCCGGTAACGACAATCAGTATTGTCAGTGTGACAAAGAACTCCGCGCCGATGGAAGGATAAAGATGAGCGGAGTATCCGAACGCCTCCATTCCCTCGGAATATTTTACCAGGTTTATCCCGGTGCGGCCGGTGATCGCAATGGCAATACCGCTGACAGCCATACCGGCAGCGCCGCCGACTATTGACAGGAATATTGACTCAAGCATTATCATCATAAAGACACGGCGGTGGTTCATTCCTATGGCTGCAAGCATCCCGAGCTCACGCGTCCGTTCCAGTACGGCCATCAGCATCGTGTTAACGATACCGAATGCCAGAGCAGCCAGGATGAGGACCATAAAAATGGCGTAAATCTGGTTAATATAGTCGGCGATCATGGCAAGGTCAGGCTGTATCTCCTTCCAGTTCATCACCTCGTATCCCGGAAGAGCTTCCCTGATCACGGGGGTCACATCATTGGTGAGGTCATCCTTCTCAAGCCGGGCTATTATCCTGTGGAACCTGCCTTCTCCGATTCCTGTCAGCTGCCTCAGTTCAGAGGCCGGGACAAATACCGTCAGAGATTCAAAGAGGTCGTTGTTGGTCCTGTAAATACCGCAGATCCTGAAAGCCGCACCGGTCTGATTGTTATTCATGTCAAGGAATGTGAGGATGATCCTCGAACCTTCACGGTAAGACCATGCTTTCTCCCTTATCCTTAATCCGTACTTCTTTAACTCCTTCGCCGAAAGAAGTTCGCTGTATGCAGCCGAGAATTTCTTTTCCGTGGTGAACCGCTGTCCCTCCAGGGGTCTGAGCTTTTCAATGACGGCTAAAGGAATTCCTTCCGTCTCAAGGCCCGAAAACGCTTCAGCGGTGAGGATATATCGTATGATATTGAGCTCCTTGGCCAGTTTTTCGCCGATAAAAGCCGTATTGAACTTTGTATCTGAACCGAAATAGCTTCCTGTGCCGGGGATAAGCTTCCCGGCAATTGTGAACATCTGCCGTTCCTTTGCCGTATCAATGCCGGTGATCTCAACTCCGGTACTTCCGGCAGATGTTGAAGCAATGCCTCTGACAATTATCCTTCCGGTTACGTCTGTGACCCCTTTTGTCTTTTCAAGAACTGAAATGACTGCAGAGGGATCGCTGATCATGTCGCGGATATCGCTGCTGCTCCTGAAACCGTGGTTATTGACCTGGATATGGGAGAGTTCTTCGTTGACGGCTGCATTAATCCTCTGAACTATTGAGCTGTTTATTGCAGCCATGGAAAAGACGCCGGCAAATACCCCTATTGTCACGGCCGCTATCACTGTCAGGCTTCTGGTTTTGTTCCTCCAGACATTTTTCCAGGCTATAGATGTTATCATATCGTTTCCCTGTTAGGCTCTGAGAGCGTTAATAACATTCAATTTAAAGATCTTGCGAACGCTGAACGCGACCGTGAACAAGAGTATGATGAACACGACAAGTACCTGCCACAGGTAATAGGTGTCAGGCAGCAGCATGGGCATGACCGGTTCAAAACCGTAGTCCTCGTACATTCTGGCTATCTCGCCGGTTAATCTCAGCGGCCGCGCATTTCCGTAAAATACGATTGGAAGTGAAGCGATGACCCCGGCCGCAACGCCCAGAAAGCCAATGAGAAGCATTTCCATGGAAACTACTTTGGCCAGTCTGCCCTTCTGCATTCCGATGGAGACCAGCATTCCGAATTCGCGGCGTCTCTCTGCCAGCATCATGAGCACTGTGCCGAAGACCCCGAAAGCTATCACAAGATAAAGGATACCGATCATGATTGCCCCGCTCCGGTTGTCAGCTTCCATCTGGTTAAGAAGGAGGGCGTTCATCTCCTGCCATGTCCGTAACGCCAGATTGTCTCCTGTCAGAAGGTTTAGTCTTTCTCTTGTCTGAAGAACCGCTTTATCGTCGTTGTTCCGTATGCTGATGATGGCCGAGGTGGCCATTCCGGGAGCGGCGTACAGATCCCTTGCCTCGTTGATCGGCAGGTATACCAGTATGTTGTCCACATCGGGAGCGGGAAGCTTGACCACACCCCTTACCGTATAGATGCCGGCTGCCGTTGTCCCGTGGTAACCCTGACCCATCAGCGTGATCGTATCTCCCACTCCGGCTTTGAGGAACGCTGACAGCCCGCTGCCAATGATGACACTGTTCGTATCTTCTGCCGCCAGGTAGCCATTCCTGAAGGAAGCATGCCTGCGTATTTTGGGCATAACCGTGGCAGTATCGGCATTGGCTATCCCGAGGTCTTTAATAAGTCGTGACTCGTCAGTGAATGACTGGTTGAGGAACACATCAAGTAGCTTTTCAGTCCGCTGTGGCACGCCCTCCTTTTTAATTGCCTCCGCAGCCTCCGGTGTAAGTTTGTACCTCACCATCCTGTTCCTGATGTTAAGGGCCCTGTCTTCGCCTTCAGGGTCCATCCCCAGTACCAATACCCCCTGGGTGCGGCTCTCCACCGCTGCCAGGGCAAATGATTCCAGCCTGGGAACCACGGCAGTCACATTCGGATCGTTTTCAATCTCCTTAAGCAATACGGGGTCGACTTCAAAACTGTTGTCGAGGCCTGGTTCGTCAAAGTAACCGGCCTCCTGAAGCTGAAGGTATCCGGTATAAGATTCAATGACATCCTTGTACAGCTTATCATAGGTTCCAAGCTGGAACGCTCTCATTACCAGTGCAAAGAACACCGCGAAGAAAATTGACATTGCCGTGATCAGTGTTCTTCTCCTGTTTCGCCAGAGGTTTTTCCAGGCGAGCTGATAATCTTTCATGATGATAGCCCTTTCATTACTATACGCTTTACCTGATGGTCTTCATGTTCTGCTGTGAAAAGAAACTCTCTTCAAGTTTGACGTTGAATTTCACCTCCAGGATTTTCAGGATGGTTTTACGGCCTTCTTCGTCTGCAGGCACCAGCTCGATGGTCGTAGGGATGAATCTCCCGTCCATGGTTTTAAGATCGGTGCCTCTCTCTGTCCTGACCAGGTATCCGTCCTCATCATAGAGTTCGGCTTTCAGGACAATGAATTCTTTTTTATCGACCCACCATAGCTGATAACCCCAGAGGACTTCAGCATCAACTTTTGCCGTGAGCTTAATCTTGTAGCAATTGCTTCCGTCAATCACCTCTTCCCCTTCAATTGAGTGGGTATAGTCATCGACCACTGATGATTCCCTGAGAATATCATCATTGGTATAATCCGAGCCCATCCAGCCCTGTGACATCATCGACGGGGGAAGCTTGATAAGCCTGCTGATGGCCGGGTTCCAGCTCCACATCTCAGTGCCCCTCTTGAGGAATGTCTGTCCTTTCTCGCGGGCAGGTGCAGTGATGAGCGTCAGCGCATAATCATCTTCAAGCGACCATGATTTGAACTCTACCGTTCTCTGCCACGTGGGACGGACGATTGTCATGCTCATCACGCTGTAACCTGACATTTCGCCGTTGAATTTTTCGTCGGCTTTTGTGATGATCTCTTTGGCTGTCAGTTCCTGCGCATATGCGGATTGGCATGCAGGCAGCAGGAATAAGACCTGCAGCGACAGGATAAGTGACCTTGTGATCTTTTTCATTAGAATCCCTTTAGCTTTTTCAGTAATTTCTCCTTCGCGGTTGCACCTTCCGATTGTCTCATGATCTCGGTGAGCCAGTTACCGTACATGGGGTTGGGAAGGATGATATACCTGGTTCCGAACAGTTCTTTGTCAGTCTCGACGGTGGCAAATCCAAGGCCCGGCCCCCTCTGCTCATAGGCACCGCTGTGGTCAGCAAGGTTGTCACCGATCAGCAACAGGATATCATAATTCTTCTCTATGAGTGCCCTGCGTTCAATCTTTGAGGAACTTCCCTGCTTAAGAAGAAGATGGGTGGTGTCAGCGTCGGGGAAGCCGTATGCCGCAAGATTGATAATAGTAGCGTTCATCTCGGGAACAGTACGGTTTGAAACATAAAACACCTCCACCCCCAGGGAGTCGGCATAGCGTGTGAATTCAAGAGCTCCGGGAAGAGGTTCCGCCTGTGCCATGTTAACCCACCGGGTCCAGTCCTGGTCAGTAAACGGTTTGTTTTCAAGCACCTGCCAGGCCTGATACGGGCTGTTGTCAAGTACCGTCTCATCAATGTCAAGCACCACGGCAGCGGGTTTGGTCTTATCTGACCATGCCAGGTTTTCGGAGAGAGCATTTTCCGCATTCCGGTAGCACTGGTAATAGAGCGCCTTCATTTCGGCCGACTGCTGGTACCAAAGTGTAGCCAGAATCAGCTGATCCTGCGTTTCAGGCGGTGAAAGGATTACTTCGGGCGGGACTGTTGCCTTTCTTACCGGACAGCACGCTGCCAGCATTATAAGGCCGGTAACAATAATGAGCTTTTTCATCCGTTTTTATTCTATTGTAAATAAATGATTTGTCAAAATCAGCGCCTTCTGTTTGTTGTCTCCTAAATAACAAATAATTACCTGATCTTGACTAAAATATTTGAAACATTTTTATCTTTAACAGGTTATACTTAAAAAGTTATCTGCAATGTCGACCTTAAAGCTGATGCTGGGGATGATCCCCTCAACTTCTAAACTGGAACAGGAAGAAAAGGCACTGATCGCTGAATATGAAAAGATGATCTCCTTCGCCGGCTCTGATACGCTGGCAAAATATAACGTGCTTCACGAGAGCGTTAATTCTGCCGGCTTCAGACAGAAGAAAAAAGAGCTGGAATCGCTTACCTACAAGGGCTCGGAAGAACATGCAAGAGAGACAGAATATCTCAGGCTTAAGAAGGCAAAGGATATAGCCCTTTATTTTAAAACCGAAGGCAGCGCTCCGCTTAAAAACTTCACTGCACTTGACGGTTCATCGAAGATCAGGGAGATCGAAGACCTGGAAAGATTTGTGCAATCACCTGAATTCAAACAGAAAGAGAGACTAAAGCCAGTCACCTTCAGGGATACCGAAGAATACGGCAAATGGCTCGAGTACAAGAAACTGCTGAAAGACAAGGAGGTAAGGAAAAACCTTAATGCAGCCAAAGTCAAGAGGTTTGAGGAGCTGAAAATGTTTGTTGCCTCATCAGCCTTCCTGGCAAAGAAAAACATGAAGCCCGTGACTTTCAAGGATACTCCCGAATATCAGAAGTTGCTTGACTTCAAGGGCAGAAGGAGTGCCGCCGATGTAGTTTCCTACTATAAATTCAAGGCTTCAAAGGATTTCGGCAACTACATACAGGTAAAGGATTCAGCCCGCCTGAAAAGATATTATGAGCTCGAAGAATACCTGAAGAGCAAAGCGTTCACGGAAAAGAAAGAGTATCTGCTTGACAAGCACCGGTTCGAGAAAACGGACATGTTCAAAGAGCTGAAGGAATACGACAGTCTTAAAAACTCTGCCGACATCAAGTGGTATTTCGGGGTTAAAGACTCAAATAAGTTTGATATCCTCAAAAAACGCGAGCTGACGTTCAGCGACGAGTTTGACGGCAGCGAACCTGACAGGAAGAAGTGGCTCAACAAATATTACTGGGGGGACAAGCTGCTGCATGACAGCTACAGCATTGCATCCGAACTTCACAGTTATACACCCTCGGACAATTTTGAGACCCGTCACGGTGTCCTGCGCATTATCACCAGGCCCCAGAAGATCACCGGCAAGGTCTGGGACCAGGAGAGGGGTTTTTACACAAAGGAATTCTCATTTACATCAGGTATTCTTAACAGCGGAGCTTCTTTCAGGCAGAGATACGGTATTTTCTCGGCCAAGATCAAGCTGACCGATCCGGCGGTACGCAATGCTTTCTGGCTGATCGGGGACCGTATCACCCCTCATATAGATGTCTGCAGATCAGGCAGCGGCAAGGTATGGTTTGATCTGTTCACCTCTCCGGGAAATCACTATAAAAAGAGCATCGGTTCAAGATACCTTTCTGATTTCTTCATCTATACGCTTGAATGGAGGCCTGAGAGCCTGATATGGAAGATAAACGGCATTGAGGTGACGAGACAGACCAGTGGTGTGCCGCAGGAGGCTATGTTCATCAACCTGGCAGGCGGTGTTGACAAGCCCATCGGAGGAATATCCTCGATGGAAATTGACTGGGTGAGGGTATATCAGTTCAAATAGCCATTGCGCCGCCAGGGCCGGACGGTGGTACATACTAAAAACAGGGATGCTTTTTCAGGCGTCCCTGTTTTTTTTATTGAATCTGTAACAAAACGTATATTGCATCCGTCTTTATGTTGTCAGTGCGGCAGGATGACAGTAAAAGAATACAATAATGCGGTAAGGGAATTTGGTGACCACGTCTACCGCTTTATATACCGCAGTATAAGGGACAGTCACAGGGCCGGGGATATTGTCCAGGACACCTACGAAAAGCTGTGGCGCTGTGTCACGGAAATTGAGTATGCGGCAGTAAAGGCATGGCTCTTCACATCAGCCTATAACAGGATGATAGATGTCATCCGCAAAGACTCGACGGCTGGTTGATATCGAGTTCTATGATGATGCCTCTCTTTATGCGGAGGAGAGCAGCAGTGACCTGAACGAGGTCCTCCATCATGCACTGGAAAAGCTGCCGGCAGTTCAGAGATCGGTCATCCTGCTGCGTGATTACGAGGGCTATCATTATAATGAGATAGCTGATATCACCGGGCTTACAGAGCACCAGGTAAAGACTTATATCTTCAGGGGCCGGACAGCCCTCAAAAACTATCTTGTAAAAACTTCAGTATGGCAATAAACGATGATACGGATTATCCGCGCCTGACGCCGCCGGATGACAGGTATCCGTCGCCAGGCGACCTGTTCCGGTCAGCGAATGATCTTACCGATGATCAGTTTGATCTGCTTGCAGCAGCCTGGGCAGAGAACACCCTGCCAGACGACAGTCTTGCTGAAATGGAGGCGTTGTTTGCATCCAGTCCGGCGAAAAAAGCATATGCCGAAAATTTCCGGCAACTACGTCTCAGGCCTTATAATGATGAATGGAAAGGCAAAAACGCTCTTCTGCGGACAACACCTGCCGCCAAAATAATCCGGCGTGCATACCTGGTTACCCTGGCGGCGGCAGCAGTGGTTGCCGTACTGCTGACCCTTAAACCGATTGCGGAAAAACAGCCTGCCATACCGGCACCTGTCAGTTCTCCTGAAGTTGCGGTAGCGCCGGAAGTCATTGAAAAGGCCCCTCTTGTTGTTAAGGAAGAGATACCGGAACATATCGCTGCAGTTACGAAAACGGCTGTGTCTTCAGAAAAGAATAACCTCCAGGCAGCAGAACAGGAACAGACAGTTAAAATTACTCCAGTAACAGTAAACGCCCTGACAGAGACGCCGGTAATCATCGCAGGAATTGATACCAGACAACTCCCTGCGGTAAAATTAAATGAGATCCCTGAATCGGTGAATATCCCGGAAGAGGAAGAAAACTGGCTTAGTAAAGGTATTGCAGGCTTATCGAAGACATTGAAAAGGGAAAAAACACCTGTCGACGGATTTGTCATCGCAAAATCGTGCATTAAAGGCATCAACAGCGTTTTTGGCTCAAATATGGAACTTGAAAAAATCGTCAGCGCAGAGGGAGACACCGTCGCTGTCAGTTTTAACTCTTCCCTGCTTTCATTTTCAGCACCCGCAAGAAAAAGTTCTCAATAACTGTAACTTTGATGCCTGTTAATTCGTCCTTGCAATAAACATAAATAACATTAAGCCATGAAAAGAGTAGCAATAACACTGATCATTATTTTATCCTTCGTCCTGCCTTCAAAAGCCCAGGAGAAACAGGAGAAGCTCAGGGAACTTGAGGAGATGGAACAGAAAGAGGTGGTGACTGCAACCGGTGACACTCTGATAATAATTGAACAGGACACCCTGACCGCTGAAGATGAAGAAATAATTATTGGAGATGAAGAGGCCTATAATGATGAAGGGGCTTATGATGATGATAAATCAACAGTAACAGTCGGAGGCGTTACCGTGGAAGAGAGTGATGATGAAACTGTTATCAGAATTGGGAAGAAAGGTATCAGGATTTCTGAAGATGACAATGATACAAAAGTCACTTTTGAAGAGTACGATGATGATACGAAGTCCTCATTCAGAGGTCATGTCGGAGGTATTGAATTAGGGTTTTGCGGTTATTTCACGGATCCCTTCAGCACCTCGCTGGATCCATCTGAAAACTACATGAATCTCAACACTGCAAAGTCGATGAATTTTAACATACTGCTGCCCAACCTCAACCTGGGTTTCAGCCGTCATTTCGGAATAGCTGCAACAGTCGGCCTGAGCTGGAGCGACTACTATTTTGACGGTGATAACTCAATAGCCGAAGATGAAAACGGAAATATAATTCCCGTGTATCCGGCCCCGGACATTAATTTTGAAAAAAGCAAACTTTCAACAACTTATGCAACTATGCCGATACTTTTTGAAGGACAGATCCCGGTTTCACATAACAGGACAATCAATATCGGGGCAGGGTTTATAGGAGCAATAAAGTTGCACTCTCATACCAAGGTGGTCTATTATGACAACGACAAGATGAAGATAAAAAACAAGGATGATTTCAGTCTTAACCTCCTGAGATACGGTGTTACTGCACGTCTCGGATATGAGATGTTCCAGGCTTACGGCACCTACTATCTTTCAAAAATGTTTGAGGAAGGAAAAGGTCCTGAATTGTTCCCGTTTGAGGTCGGCATAGCCCTGACATTCAACAACTGAAATGCGCAGTGATGCGTTATAAGGGCCGCACGGTACAGGTGCGGCCTTTTGTTTTTTATATATCTTTGGAGCATTGCCGGCGAGCGCCGGCCCGTTAGTTTTCAAATTCTGAAACACAGGCAGATGAGACTTCTTCTAATCAGCAATTCTACAAATGCAGGGGAGGCATATCTTGATTATCCCAAAAACAACATCAGGGAGTTTCTCGGCATCAAAAAGATAAAGGCACTCTTCATTCCCTATGCTGCTGTCACCTTCTCTTATGATGAGTATGAGGATAAGGTCAGGGCACGATTCCGGGAGGTGGGTCACGACGTTGTGTCGATACATCACTTCTCCGATCCTGTAAAGGCTGTCGTGGAAGCTACAGCTATAGTTGTCGGCGGCGGTAATACATGGATGCTGCTCAAGTGTCTCAGAGACAACAGGCTCATAGCTCCTGTACGAAAAAGAGTGTTTGCCGGAACACCTTACATAGGCTGGAGTGCAGGGTCAAACGTAACCTGCCCGACTATCATGACCACCAACGATATGCCAGTGACGTCACCATCATCATTGAAAGCCTTCAATCTTATACCCTTCCAGATCAATCCTCATTACATTGATGCCAATCCTGCAGGCCATGCCGGAGAAACACGCGAGCAGCGAATCCTGGAATTCATCGAGGTCAACAGGGAAATATTCGTGGCCGGGCTGCGCGAGGGAACAATGTTCCTGCTTGAAGAAAAAAAACTGTCACTTATAGGGCCGCGCAATGCACGGGTGTTCAGTTACGGAACAGAGCCACTGGAGGTGATGCCTGGCCAGGATCTCTCCTTCCTTCTTAAGAAAAGAAAAGGTTAACAACGACAGGGAACGGATTGAATGAGATTACTGAAGAAGATAGCGCTGATAACAGCAGGCCTGTTTTTACTGATCGTGACCAGCCTCGGCCTGTTTGCCTGGATCAGAAACGACAAGCTGACAGCAGCTCTTGTCAGGAAGGTCAATGAGACCGTCAATACCAAGATATCCTACGGCAAACTCAGGCTGACAATATTCGAATCATTCCCGAATATCACCGTGAGGTTTAATGACCTCCTTGTGGCACCCTCACCTTACTATGACAAGACACAGTTCAGGGGCGAGAATAACGACACCCTCTTCACTGCTTCTTCTCTTTCCGTGACCGCGGACCTTCTCTCATTGCTCACAGGAACGGTAGCAGTCCGTTCAATAACCGTCAGGGAAGGAGAGATAACCCTGTTAACGGATAAAAGGGGAGACATTAACTACCAGGTCATCAGCGGCGGAGAGAAAAAGAAAAAAGGCAAAAACGTCAGGCTCAAGGGTATAAGCGCACTGGACATTAAAACAGTATGGTACGACAGGAGTTCAGGAATAAGGGTATCGGGCAGAATAAATGAAGCCATGCTCGATGGGGATATTTTTAAGGCGGGGATCTTTCTGAACACGACTGTCAGCGTCGATGTTGACTCCATTAATATCCACGGAATGAGCATCTCCGGCTTCCCGATGAATGCATCAGTCAAGATGCGCAAGTCTGACAATTCCCTGTCTGTAGCCAAAGGTGCCATTGACATTGCCGGCCTCAGCTTCGGCATTGACGGCCTGGTAAACTACAAGATGTCAACCCTTGATCTGGCTGTAGAGGGACAGAAGATCAACATCGGAACACTTGTCTCAATGCTGCCTGAAAAATGGATGTCACGTGCCGGGGGTTTAAATCCTGCCGGGATAATGGATTTCAGATGCAGCCTCAAAGGACCATACGGAGAAGCCGGTAAGCCTCATATTGAGCTTAATTATGCCCTCACCGACGGACGGGTCAGCTCTCAAAGAAGCGGACTGAAAGTGAATAACCTCTCGTTTAGCGGAGGGCTCACCAACGGGGCGCTAAACAATCCGGAGACCTTCGTCTTTACTGTAGACAATATTAACGCCACCTACGGATCGGCAAAACTGACCGGGTCATTCAGGATGAGCAACCTGAACAGGCCGTACGTCACCCTGGCCCTCGACGGTGATCTTAATTTCGATGACTTGCGTAAGATTATAAAATCGGATTATATCCGCGATCAGAAAGGATCGGTCAGCGGTCATATAAGACTGTCCGGCAGCGTTCCGGACAGCATGAAGACGGGATTGGCTGCGCTGCCCTCACTTCATCCTGACGCATCATTTGTATTCAGTGATTTCGGAGCCACCATCGCTTCATCTGGCATAGCCCTGACAGATGCAAACGGCTCGCTGATCATCAACAGGGACTTTATTGCCGACAGCCTGGCTTTCACCCTGATGGATCAGCACTTCCGGGTAAATGCCATAATGCGTAATTTTACGGGATGGGTAGCCGGCAGGCCTGAAACAATGATTGTTACAGGAGATGTTTCAGCTGACAGATTTGTGACAGCATCTTTCACCGGAAGCGAGAATGACAGTACAGACAATGCCGGAAAGACGCTTAACATCTTTCCGTCTGATGTGAACATGAAAATCACCCTCAGGGCTGACAGCATCATCAGCAAGGGCTTCCGTGCCGCGAACTTCACAACGGTTCTTGAATATACACCTTATGTGTTCACATTCAGTGATATAAGGGCCGAGGGGCTTGACGGCTTGCTTACCGGGGAGTTTAAGCTGGGGAAGCAGAAGGATGGAGATTATATCACCAGGTCAAAACTCAGTGTCACCGGCATCGATATCAAAAAAACATTTTCTGCATTCAATAATTTCGGGCAGAACTTTATTGTAAGCGACAACCTCTCCGGAGAACTGACAGGCAATGTCACGGTTCTTGCCCCTCTTGACAGCAGTTATAAAATAGTCACAAAGGAGCTTGTTTCGGATGCGCATCTTGTGATAACCAACGGCAGGCTTGTTCACTTTGCCCTGGCAGAGAGTCTCTCGTCATATCTTGACCTTGATGAGCTGAGGAATATAAGTTTTTCAAGAATGGAAAACGACATCTTCATTACCAATCGAACGGTATCAATACCAAAGATGCTGATCAACTCAACGGCGGTCAACTTCACTTTATACGGAACTCACAGCTTCGACGATGATTATTCGTATCACGTGAGGATGCTGCTCTCAGAAGTACTGAGCCGTAAGGCACGGGACCATAACCGCGGTGATGATGTTTTCGGCCAGGTACAGGTTGACGGCACCGGCAAAGCGACAATACCGCTGAAGATAGAATGTATCGGGGGTATAGTCGATGTAGGCTATGACTTCGGCCAGGCGAAGGATAATATAAAAGAAGACATAGCCACGGAGAAGCAGACGTTAAAAGGTATACTGAATGAGGAATATGGCTGGTACCAGGCAGATACATTGAAAAAGAAGCCGGCAGAGAGCAAGCCGAAATTCAAAATAACGTGGGAAGAGGGCAAGGAACCTTCTGCACAGACAGAGGTAAAGCAGGAAGAAGTAACTGAAAGTCCTTTCAGGGCGTTGCTGAAAAAGAAAAAGTAACACATGAACATCTACCGTAAAAAACTGGTCTGGCAGGTCCTGCTGTTAATCTTCGCGGTTGTAATCGGTCTCGGATCATTGCTGTACACCCGCGACCTGGTGTCAAAGCTGAAGGAGGAGGAGAGGAAGAAGGCGGAGTTGTGGGCTGAGGCAACAAGGAGGCTTGTGGGCCTGTCAGGAAGTCCTGATGACTTTGATTTCCTTTTCAGAATCATTGAAGATAATACCACCGTACCCGTCATTCTTATAGATCCCCGGGATAATATTATCTCTCAGCGGAATATCCCGGCAGGCATTGCTTCAGACACCACGGCCCTCAAGCGCGAACTGAAGAGGATGCATAAACGGAATGAGCCTATAATCGTAGACCTTGGCAATGGCATTGTGAATTATATCTACTACCGTGAGAGCACGCTTCTGCGGCAGCTCAGGGTATATCCCTATATTCAGCTTGGTGTGATACTGTTGTTCATTGCGATAGCTTATATTGCTTTCAATGCATCTCGTACTGCCGAGCAGAACCAGGTGTGGGTGGGACTGTCGAGAGAGACGGCGCATCAGCTTGGTACGCCTGCCTCGTCGTTGTCGGCATGGTCGGAAATTATCCGCAGCAGGTATCCGGGCACCGATATTGCGGAAGAGCTGTCTGTCGATGTTGAAAGGCTCGGCAGTGTCGTCGAACGATTCTCCCTGATAGGTTCAAAGCCAAAGCTGCTGCCGGAAGATCTGCCTGCGCTGATTGAAAAGACAGTTACCTATATGCATAAACGGATAGCCTCAACCGTCGATCTGAAGACAGCTAACGATACTACAGGCTGCACCGGCGTGCCGCTTAATCCCGTCCTCCTCGGATGGGTCATTGAAAACCTCGTGAAGAACTCCATTGATGCGATGAAAGGTGCCGGCAGCATAACGGTAAGACTTTCGGAGAATGACCAGGAGGCAATCGTTGACGTGGAAGACACCGGCAAGGGCATCCCGAGAAAAGATTTCAAGACCATCTTCAAGCCGGGCTATTCGACCCGTGAACGGGGATGGGGCCTCGGGCTGTCTCTCTCCAAGAGGATCGTCGAGGAGTATCACAGGGGAAGGATATTCGTGCTTCATTCTGAACCCGGCAAGGGAAGCTGCATGAGGGTGATATTACAGAAGAAAAAGTAACTGCCGGGGGCTTCATGAAGAGAAAAGACATAGAAATAATGGCGCCGGCCGGATCATGGGAGTCTCTCCGTGCGGCCATACAGGGCGGGGCCGATTCGGTCTACTTCGGCATCGGTGATCTTAACATGCGGGCCCGGTCTTCTGACAACTTCACGGCGGAAGAGCTTCCGGCAATAACAGAAGTATGCCGGGAGAACGGAATAAAAAGCTACCTCACGCTGAACATTGTTTTATACGACGATGAGACAGATAAGATACGGGAGGTGCTCACTGCTGCTAAAAAAGCCGGTGTCAACGCTGTTATTGCCACTGACCAGGCAGCTATCATGGCTGCCAGGGAAGCAGGACTGGAGGTGCATCTCTCCACCCAGCTCAATATCTCAAACAGCGGGGCTCTGAAATTCTATTCGCAGTGGGCTGATGTGGCCGTTCTTTCACGCGAACTCAATCTTCAACAGGTAAGAAAAATATACGATACAATTGTCCGTGATGATATCCGTGGCCCGGGAGGAGAGCCTGTCAGGCTTGAGATGTTCGTCCATGGCGCCTTATGCATGTCGATATCGGGAAAATGCTATCTGAGCCTGCATGAGGCCGGTGCGTCAGCCAACAGGGGCAACTGCTATCAGATATGCCGGCGAAGCTATATCGTTACAGACAAAGAGTCAGGCAGGGAACTGGAGATTGACAATGAGTTCATCATGTCTCCGAAGGATCTTTGTACCATCGGCTTCCTTGACCAGATAATCGATGCCGGCGCCAGGGTGCTGAAGATCGAGGGCCGTGCCCGGTCTGCCGAGTACGTCAGAACGGTTTCCGGGTGCTACAGCGAGGCTGTCGAAGCCGTTGTAAACGGCACATTCGGGAAGGAGAAGGCAGAAGCCTGGATGACACGTCTCTCCACGGTCTTTAACAGGGGCTTCTGGGACGGATACTACCTTGGACAGAGGCTTGGAGAGTGGACCACTACTTACGGTTCCGCCGCAACAAAAAGAAAAATCTACATCGGAAAGGTCACCAACTATTTCAGCAGGCTGAGTGTTGCGGAAATAAAGCTTGAGGCAGGTGACCTCAGCCGGGGCGATACAATAATTTTTACCGGGCCCACAACCGGGATAACCGAACATACTGTCAGCGACCTGAGAGACGAGGCAACCAATCCGGCAGAAAAAACTCTTAAGGGCACTCTTTGCTCGGTTCATCTGCCCGTTCAGGTCCGGCGTTCCGATAAAGTTTTCAGGTGGGTAGATGCCTCAACCCTGAAGAAAGGGTGAATTATTCAAGGCTTTTTACAACCTCAAGCACTTTAGCGGCATTAACGGCCACGTCATCAGTGTCAGTTTCAACATAAATCACCTGCCTGTCCTGAGGCTTTGAAAGGGCATAATTGTACGATTTGTCATAATATGCAAGCGCAATCCTGATAGCCGTCGCGAAATCACCGTTCCGGATTGCATCAAGTGCCTCCGTGGTTCTGTCTCCACCGAGCCGTTTTGATATCTTCATGACAGAAGCGATTGTCTGTTCAGGCGGGAAGGAGGCATATTCCCTGAGCAACCTTGGGATACGTGTTTCAATGCTCATCATAAGTGCAATAACCGGTGCTGATTGCATCATACTATAGAAATTGTCAGGCATGAAGACAGTGCCTATATTGCGGCTTTCATCTTCAAGCCAGATCGGGTCTTCTTCTTTTTTTCCGTTCAGGTCACTGTAAAGCAGGTTGGCAAAGTGCTCTGATGAGGGCTGCGGCCCTTGTCCCAGGGCGCCGAATGCCGATCCTTTGTGTGAAGCCAGTCCCTCGAGATCGGTGACCTGCACGCCATATGACATTATGTACTTGAGAATGTGTGTCTTACCACTCCCTGTCAGGCCGCCCAGGATTATGAAGTTCCTTTTTCTGCCCAGTTCGGTGAGGATATGATTACGGTAGGCTTTATAGCCTCCCTCAAGCACCAGCGGTGTAAGTCCACCCATTGAGAACAGCCATGCCATTGCCTCTGAGCGCATGCCTCCTCTCCAGCAGTATGTCAGAATGGATTTCTCCGGAGCAAGCGCTATGGCGCTCCTGAGCTTGTCTGACATTTCAGGGGCGGCAAGGTCAATGCCGCGCATAACAGCTTTAAGGTTACCTTCTTTTTTGTAAATGGTACCCACTTCCGCCCGCTGGCTGTCATTAAAGAGAGGGATGTTCACTGCGCCGGGTATATGTCCATAGGAAAATTCCCCCGGAGATCTGACGTCAACCACAGGCAGTGACACGCTCAGATCAAGAAACCTGTGTGGCGGCAGTTTTTTTACATCACCGGGCATGTCACTATTGCTTGTGATACCTGGCAATCACCCTTCTGAGATCTTCAACGGTAACGGGCTTAGACAACAGTTCCTTCATGCCGGTCTGTTCGGCCCTGGCCCTGGTCTCGGGCATGTTATCAGCAGAAAGGGCAACAATTATTGTGTCTTTATCGAACTCAAAGATGATGCGGGCCGCTTCAAAACCATCTATCTCGGGCATTATGAGGTCCATCAATATCAGGTCATAGGGTTTATCCTTTGCCATTGCAATGGCTTCCGTGGCGCCTGAGGCATATTCGGCCGTCACTCCGAGAACCTTGAGCAACGATCCAACCACCTTTCTGTTCAGATAGTTGTCATCGACAACGAGGATGACAGGCAATGCGGACTTTTCCGGGACAAGCCCGGCTTTCCCGCTCCTGAGTGACGGAAAATGTTCTTTCAGCACCGTAAGCAGATCCTCACCGGCAAACGGCTTGACAAGCAGATGGTCAATGCCCATGTCAACGCACCGCGAATAGTGTCCTTTCGGGTCTTTCGATGTAAACATCAGAACAATATGTTCGCCCGTCATGCCTGAATCGAGAAGTGTCTTTGCAGCCTCAAATCCATCGGCCTCCGGTTCATCAAAGATGATAAGGAGTACATACCTGTCATGAGCGCTTTGCAGGTTTGCCTTTATCTGCGAGACAGTGTGCTTCTGTAAGCTTGTGACTGAGACAGGAAGTCCGAGCCGGTGGATCACACCAAGGAAATCGTCATCGCGTCCCTGTGAGCCGGTGATCACAAGCGTGCGTATATCGGTTATCTCAGTGTAAGCTGCCAGATCTAAGTTTTTAGCGATCTTTTCATTCAGGTGAACATTGATGGTGAACGACACCTTCAGCCCTCTCTCCTGGCCTGAGGAATCCTTGCCGGCAGGACTCTCGGCCGTCAGCTCTCCGCCCATTAGTTCGGTCAGCTGTCTGGCAAGAATAGGGCCAAGCCTCAGATCCTCCGCCCATTCCGACCGCTCGCTCAGGTTTGTGATATAATCTCCGAACAGTTTTTTTATCTCAGCCCTGGTGTAATTGTTTCCGGTGTCAGTTACGGTGAAACCCAGTATGAACAGATTGCCCTCCGAGCGGCGGACGCGGCATTCAAGCCTGATCTCTCCTGTCTGTGTACCGGCAAGAGAGTTATACAACAGGTTGGTAATGACCTGGCGCAGCCTGTATGGATCACCTATAAGGTTGTCAGGTACAGCATCATCGACTGTTGAAATTATTTTGACGAGAGTTTCCGGATTCTCCCGTTTGACCAGGTTGACACAATAGGTTATCTCATGCCTGAGTTTGAACGGAACCTCATCGAGGATCATTTTGCCTGTTTCAACTTTTGAGACATCGAAAATATCGTTGATGATTGTAAGAAGAAGATCAGCCGAGCGGCTGAGCAGCCTGGCAACTTCTTTGGACTGCTCCGGCAATTCTGATCTGTTAAGCATCTCGGTCATGCCGATAATACCGTTCAGGGGTGTACGTATCTCGAAGCTCATACGGGCAAGGAGCTCAGATTTGGCGATATTGGCATCTGCCTCCTGCTTGCGTGCCGATTCAAGGGTTGTCACATCGATCAGAACCTCCAGGGTTGATTTGTCTCCCCTGAAATCAATCGGGATGCTGTTCAGAAAGACCAGGCGGTCACCACTCTGGCCGGGTAGTCTTATTATCCTTCCCTGTCCCGGCTGTCCGTCCAGGTCGCTTTCGTAATCATTGCGTGACATATCTGGAACCAGCTTACCGGTCATTTCATCCTCGGTAGCGTATGAAAAAAGTGTCGCTGCATGCCTGTTTGCTTTCTGAATCTCCCTGTTCCTGTTATAAACAAGCAGACCCACGGGCATCTGTTCAAGAATTGATAAAAGCGTCGATTCGGAATTGCTTGTTGCGTCGAACTGTTTGTGCTTCTTTCGGAGATGTCCCTGGAAAAGCCAGATGATGAAAAGGAGAGCGCTCATCAGCAACAGGAGCATGATGATCGCATTCCTGAAGATGTACTTTTGAAAGAAGTCTGTAGGAGCAGAGAACACTATTCCGAAATCGAGCCCGAACATGTTGATCGGGTAAAAAGCAGAAATGATTTCGTTGGATTTACCCTCCGTTTCCATCCTGTGGGCGATCCACCCTGCTGTCCCTGCGTCAAGCTGCCCCTGTATTTTCCTGAGTTCAGAATAAGCAACCTCTCCCCCGTGATTATCATAGACTATCATTCCGGTGTCATTTACCATCCACTGCCACTGGTACTGCTCAAGATTATATTTTGCAAAGACACGGGAAAAGTACCTGTTGAAATCTATGGTGGCGACGAGGTTTCCAAGCACCTTGCCATCCTTGATCACCGGGAGGTAATATTTGTATTTGTCGCGATCGGGCTCAAGCTGTTCCATTTCATAGATACGGGGTATATTCTGCGCCTTGTATGAACCGTCGAGCCATGAATTCCTCTCCTCGTCCTTGAAGATTGTATAAACATCGCCGGAATTATTGTATAGCATCAGACCGACAATAATATCCTCGTATTTTGAATAATAAAGCTTGATCTTTTCCTTGGCGCGTTCATTCACTTCGCGATCCGTGAAGAAGAGAGCCATATCCTCCGAAAAGTCGATTTCGGTAAGGTCGCTCACAATATACATGCTTGTATTGTCAATATCAGACCCTACTATCTTAACCTGCCTGTCGAGGAACTTGACGGAATACTCAATCTGGTTCCTGTAGAGGTTGCGGAAGAATAACACATTGCCCAGCATTATCAGCAGAAATACTGAATATGCAATTATGTTGATCTTTTTCATCGGGGCTGATTTATGCTGTAAAAATAAGGATTATCTGTATTTGGGGTCCTCTCCGAGAATAATGCTTACATAGCTTTTATACCGCCACTGTGCTATTTCATTGGCTGCAACGGCTGAGCGCACTGCGCAACCGGGCTCATCGAGGTGCATGCAGTTGTAAAAACGGCACCCTGACGAGGCCCGGAAGATCTCGGGGAAGAAATGATAGATCTCATTCCGGTCAAAGTCAATCACCCCGAAACCTCTAATTCCGGGAGTGTCAATGACATATCCGCCTCCCGGCAGAGGATGCATCTCGGGAAAAGTTGTGACGTGCTTCCCCTGCTCATGGTAAGCCGATATCTTTTTTGTCTTAAGCGACAAGGAAGGGTTCAGCCTGTTCAGAAGGGTGCTCTTCCCCACCCCGGAATTACCTGACAGAAGTGTGGTTTTTCCCTTCAGCGCCTCTTCAATCAGGTCAGTGTTGATATCCTTAGTGACTGAGACTATAAATACAGGGTAGCCTATCCTCTCATAGACGCTTTTCAGTTTGAGGGCGTAGGCTTCCTCTTCAGGGCTATGCAAGTCCGATTTATTAATTACGATTAATGTCGGTATGCGATAAGCCTCGGCTGTAGCCAGAAAGCGGTCGATAAACTCGGTGGGTGTGGCGGGCATTTTCAAGGAGACCATCAGGAAAGCCTGGTCAATGTTTGCCGCAATGATCTGTGATTCCCGGGAGAGGTTGGTGGCTTTGCGGATGATATAATTGCGCCTGGGCGCCAGGATGGTTATCACTTCATCAGCCTCATCGATGGTCACATTGTCTCCCACGGCCACGGGATTGGTGGTCCGGCTACCCTTAACCCTGAACTTCCCCCTGAGGGTGCACTCATGAGTATTCCCGGCCTCATCAAGCACTTTGTAGCGGCTGCCTGTCGACTTTATCACAATGCCCCGGGTCAATTGTTTCACGTTTTGGACAAAAATAAAAAAAGTGATGCCGGACCTGACCTGGCACCACCTCTTTTATTATCAGAGTAAATCATTTTCAATATTCTGCGGCCATAAGGAAGAACGGCTTCATCTCAAAGTTTGAATAGTAAGGCCTCAGTCTTTCTGTATTGTAATATTCGGAAACCTTCACCACCTTTTTGGAAGAGGTAACGACATCGATGGGCACATTGTCATAGCGGCCGTTTTTGAGTACTACTACCCTTCCGTGTACTCCTTTCATTATCAGGTCAAGAGCAAGGTTTCCGTAGGCCATCGGGACAATGGAATCAACTGCGTCAGGATCGCCGCCTCTAACCATATATCCAAGTTTCTGGTCAATAATATTGATAGTCTTGCCTTTATTAAATTTTGAGGAAAGCTCTTTAAGTTTGGCAGAGACAATATCTCCAATGCCTCCCAGTTTGGCATGACCGTAGGCGTCACGTTCGGCGTTTGCAAAGATCATCTCGCCGCCCTTGAACATTGCACCCTCAGAGATAAGTAAAATTGAATATTTGCTGGGGTTTAAATTACGGTCCTCAACCATTAGCTGTGCCAGCTGTTCGATATCAAACTTGTATTCCGGTATGACGCATCTGTTTGCAGCGCCGGCCATGGTTGGAAGCATGGCTGTGAAACCGGCATAACGGCCGAAAACCTCCAGCACCATCATTCGTTCATGTGAGCCCGCTGATGTGCGCAGGCTGTTGGTCATCTGTATTGTGCGGGTGACGCAGGTGCTGAATCCTATACAATAATCTGTTCCGGGCACATCATTGTCCATCGTCTTCGGTATTGCCACCACCTTCACTCCCTGCTTGTAGAGATGAACACCATAGCTGAGGGTGTCGTCACCGCCGATCGGTATCAGGTAGTCTATCCCGAGCCATTCGAGGTTTTTGACAACCTCGGGGGTGAGATCATTCATTTCATTCTTATAGACATCCTTAAGGTGTTCGGGAACATATGCTTTTGGAACATGGCTCGGCCTTGTACGGGAGGTATGAAGGAATGTTCCGCCTGTTCTTCCCGATTTATTGACAATATCATCAGTCAGCAGCTGGAAGCAGTCGCTGTTGTCAGCTTTCGGATCCCTTATAATTTCAATGATTCCTCCCCATCCCCTGCGCAGGCCTATTACCTTATATCCTTCCCTGTTTGCCCTGATGGTCACAGCCCTGATTGCAGGGTTAAGACCCGGCACATCGCCTCCACCTGTCAGGATACCAATCACTCCTTTAATTTTCTTCTGATTTACCATTTTACCTTCCTGTTTTAAGATACTTTAATGCAGGCGATAAAAGTAGGGCTTTTCAAAATCATATCAAAAGGTAATTACCCGTACCTATATTTTTTTAATATTTTTGAAGAAAAAGCGAATGAATAAAAACGATAAGGCGATAAGTTATTTCAGAGAGGGTTATAACTGTTCCCAGGCCGTTCTGATGGCTTGTGCCGGAGAGGGTGAACCATGCGGCGTGTTGTTATAACCGGCGGCACAGGACTGGTTGGGATGCACCTGAGCGCTCTCCTGGAAAAGGAAAAGTATGAGGTTGTCCACCTCTCGCGCAGCAAAAAACCCGGCGAAAGGTTCAGATCATACCGATGGGACCCCGCAACAGGGTACTGCGACAAAGATGCATTCAGGGAGGGTGATACTGTTATTCACCTGGCCGGAGCCAATATAGGAGAAAGACGGTGGACTGCAAGGAGAAAAAGAGTAATCATAAACAGCCGGACAGAATCGGCAAGGCTGATATATGATTCTTCCGTTGCATCAGGGGTCAGGCTTGTTGCATTTATTACCGCATCGGGAAAAGATTATTACGGCTGCGGCATATCGGAGAATATTTTCAGGGAAACAGACCCTGCGGGTACTGATTTTATGGCTGAGACATGCCGCTTATGGGAAGCTGCCGCCGATCCATTTGAGGCTGCAGGCGTGAGGGTTGTAAAGATAAGAACGTCTCTAATACTGGCCGCTGCAGGGTCTGCAATCTCTAAACTTATGGCTCCGGCCCGCGCCGGACTGATCATCAGACCTGGACCGGGCAGGCAGTATTTCCCGTGGATACATATTGATGACCTCTGCAATGTCTATTTTAAGGCTGTCAGTGACAGTGCGATGTCAGGCCCGTTTAACGCATCCGCACCTGATCATATAACATTTGACATGCTGATGAATGCAATAGCCCGGCAAAAACATCTGCCGGTGTTTCTTCCTCATGTGCCGCAATGGTTGCTGCATCTGATTCTCGGGGAAATGTCAGTGGTTCTCACTACGGGAAGCAGGATTTCTCCCGATCGCCTTATCCGTTCAGGTTTTGAATTCAGGTACCCTGATATTGACCAGGCGCTGAGAGCTGTTACCCCCGCTTTGAAATCACCTCCAGCTTATTCATATCGATGATCTCAATCGTCCGGCCGTATGATTTGATAATGCCGTCACGTCTCAGCTCTGAAAATGTGCGGATGACGTTGGCCGAGCTCATGCTTATAAAATCAGCAATCTCTTTTCTTGAAACAGGCAGGTCAAAAATACCGGAATGATATATTTCCTTTGAAAAATAGAGAAGCACATAAGCGATTCTCCCTGCCAGGTTCCTGCTGCGTATTTCCAGTCCAATTGTAATGATGTTCTCCGATGTACGTGAGAGGACTGAAATAAGATTCAGTGCAAATTTTCCGTTTTTTTCGATCAGCTCCTTAATGAGGCCCAGCCTGATGCAACAGGCAACTGAGTCTTCAAGCGCCGAGAGGGAATAACTGTAACGCCCCTGAGTAAAAACATTGGTATTACTCACGAATTCCAGAGGCCTGGCTATGGCAATTATCTGCTCTTCACCCCTTCCGGATTTTCTGAACAGCTTCACCAGCCCGTTCCTCAGGTACTTAAAATCTTGTACCGGTTCTCCCTCTTCGTTTATGATCTCTCCCCTCGAATATTTTTTTTCTTCCTTGCTGTCGCAGATACGGTCGATATCCTCCTGGCTGAGGTTGGCGAAGGCAACATCCCTTAGTTCGCAGGAAAAGCAATCACATTTTTTCTTCGCTATTTTAAATATCGTGTCCATGAAAACGCAAAATTAGAACAATCCGGGGATAAATTCGTTCACCTTTTCTAAATTTGACGAATGGCATATCTGCTCCCGGGACGATGATCTACAAAACCGACTACCATATCCACACCACATACAGTGACGGCAGGGAGGGTCCCGAGGCCTGTATTGCAGCCGCGTTTAAATACGGCCTCAGGGAGATTGGTTTCTCTGATCATATTAACCCTGCAAGCGGACATATGAAATGGACTATGGATCATGACCACCTGCCTGATTATGCAGAACACATACTCCGGCTGAAAAAACAGCATCCGGAGATTGCTGTGAGGATGGGCATTGAGCTTGATTACCTCCCGGGAATGGACCATGAGGCCAGGGCAATTATTGATGCATTTCCGTTTGATTACATTATAGGGTCGGTACATTACCTGGGCGTCGAAACAGTTGATCTGGGCCCTGAATTTTATATCGGAAAAGATATTAACGAGATCTATGAGAATTATTTCAACCTGGTTTGCGAGGCGGCTGCCACCGGTTTATATGACATTATAGGCCACGCCGACCTTGTCAGGATACACCGTTTCCGGCCCGTGGAAGACATCACACATCTTTACAGCATGATGGCCTCTGCCTTTGAGATCCATGATGTTGCCTTTGAACTGAACACCAACGGACGCAACAGACCGCTGCACGATTTTTATCCCGACAGGAAATATCTCCATCTTTTTGCCGAACACGGGGTGCCCGTATGTGTCAACTCTGACGCGCACTTACCCGAGCGGATAGGGCAGTTTTTCGATGAAGCCTATGAACTGTTAAAGCTTTCGGGATATACTGAAATGGTTGTCTTTAAAGACAGGGAACGATATATGATACCATTAGACTGATCAGCCGGCGGCCGTCAGATGTTCGAGAAGGATCTTTATTCCGATGACCGCCAGTATAATCCCGCCGAGGATCTCAACCCTTGAGCCTAGGCGGCTACCGGCGGATTTACCTATGCGAATGGCTGTCATTGATGCAAGGAAAGTGACAATTCCGATTAAAAGACCGGCGCTCCATATTTTAACACTGAGAAAGGCAAAGCTGATCCCGACGGCAAAGGCGTCAATACTTGTACCAACAGCCATGGTCAGAAGCACGGGCAGTTTTTTGAAATCGACAGGTTCCCTGTCATCATCCTTCTTAAATCCTTCTATGACCATTCTTATTCCCAGAATCATCAGCAGCCCGAATGCCACCCAGTGATCAAATTTCCCGATATACTGGCTGACCGTCGAGCCCAGGATATAGCCAAGTACAGGCATCGCCCCCTGGAACAGCGCCAGCGTAAAGGCAATACGCATGGCATTCCTGAAACGTATTTTTGATTCGACAACCCCGCATGAAAGTGAAACAGCAAAGGTGTCGAAAGAAAGCCCCAGGGCAATGCCGGTGATCGTGATAAGATCCATGATGCAAGGAAGGCTCCAAAAGTAGCCAATAATTACTATTTTTACCTCCTCGATGATTAAAAATGAGAGTTCTGGTTCAGAGAGTTAAGAAAGCCACTGTTGCAATTAACGGGGAATGCTGTTCGGCTATCGGGCCGGGTCTTCTTGTCTTTCTCGGAATAGAAGAAGCTGACAACGGTGATGATACCGGCTGGCTGGCGGCAAAAGTGATAAACCTGCGCCTGTTTGACGACAGCAAGGGGGTAATGAACCTGTCGGCGGCCGAAACAGGGAAAGAGATAATGATCGTCAGCCAGTTTACGCTCCATGCCTCGACAAGGAAAGGGAACCGGCCATCATATATCCGTGCTGCCGGGCCGGAGCATGCCATCCCGTTATATGAGGCTTTCGTTGCCCGGACAGAGGAGCTCCTGGGCCGCAGTGTCAGTACAGGGGTATTCGGAGCCATGATGGAGGTGGGCCTGGTCAATGACGGCCCGGTAACAATCTTTATTGACAGCAGGAACAGGGAATGACGGACAAAGAGCTTAAAAGATCTGTGCTTACGGTTACGGCCTTTGCATCGTTCCTGACACCGTTTATGGGTTCTTCGGTGAACCTGGCATTGCCTTCGATAGGTAATGAGTTCGGGGTCAATGCTGTTACCCTTAACTGGATAGTGAGCAGTTACATGCTTTCAACCTCTATCCTGCTCCTTCCGGCCGGAAGGGTGGGTGATATCCTCGGCCGGAAAAAAATATTCACGGCAGGCCTCGTCATCTTCACCCTGACAATGATACTGCTCACCTTCACCCCGAATATTAAATGGCTGATAGGGGCAAGGGTGCTTCAGGGCCTGGGAAGCGCCATGCTTTTCGCCACCAACCTGGCCATCCTGACTTCTGTCTTTCCACCCGGGGAAAGAGGAAGAGCTATGGGTATCAATGTGACGGCAGTGTACATAGGCCTGTCTTCCGGTCCTTTCCTCGGAGGCTTGCTGACCCGCTATCTGGGATGGAGAAGCATCTTTGCCTTCCTGGTGCCGATGGGCATAGTAAGCCTCATTCTGATCCGCACCAAAATGAAAGACGAATGGGCAGAAGCCAAAGGCGAAAGCTTCGACTGGCAGGGAGCAGTGATATACGGACTTTCTCTGGCAGCAATCATGTACGGGTTCTCAAAGCTGCCCTCTGCGGCAGGATGGGTCATAACAGCCACAGGGCTTCTTCTTATGCCGCTCTTCGTCATGAGGGAGAAAAGAACACAGTACCCGCTTTTTGATATTACGCTTATATCAAAAAACAGGGTTTTTGCCTTTTCAAACCTGGCCGCATTAATACATTATGCGGCCACCAGCGCAATAGGCTTCTTTCTCAGTCTCTACCTCCAGTATATTAAGGACCTGGGGCCCCGCGATGCGGGTTTCGTGCTTATGTGCTGGCCGCTGACCATGGCGCTGATCTCTCCTGCTGCAGGCAAACTGTCTGACAAACAAAACCCTGGCGTGCTGGCCTCCATCGGCATGGCCATCACCTCTGCCGGACTCATCATGCTGTGCTTTTTAACTGCCGGCACATCCCTGTTTTTTGTGATAACGGTACTTGTAATAATAGGGGTAGGCTTTTCTCTCTTTTCCTCCCCCAATACCAATGCCATCATGAGCTCCGTTGAAAAGAAGCAGCTGGGCAATGCCTCGGGGATGATAGGCACAATGAGGAATGCAGGCCAGACATTCAGTATGGCAATCGCCCTGATGCTTCTTGCCCTCTTCATGGGGCAGGCAAAGATAGATCCGTCAAATTATCCGCAGCTGCTCGGGGCAATGAAAAGCGGGTTCATTATATTTTCAGTGCTTTGCATTGCAGGCATATTTGCCTCGCTGGCACGCAATAACAGCCTGCGTAAATAGGTTGCTGATTCTTTTTATTTGCATTTCATTAAAAACAATTAAATTGACCCCTGTTTGCCTCAAGGCAATTAGTGTCTGTTTGTTAATACATAACATTGATTATGAGAAAATTGTATGAGAAACTGCTGAATCCTGACCTTTCATTTGAAGAGATGAATGAAGGCGTTGCCGAGGCCAGAAAGATACTTAGCGGAGGAGAGAGGGCAACTATTCTCAGGAATATTTTTTCCTTTATTGATCTGACCAGCCTTAACACCACTGACAGTGCAAGTGCCATACGGCACTTTGCGGAAAAGGCAGCAACCTTCAGGCTGAGCTATAGCGATGTTCACAATGTTGCGGCCCTGTGTGTCTTTCCCAATTTTGTGGTTCCTGCCCGACAAGGCCTTGCCGGGTGCGGAGTGAAGCTGGCAGTCGTCTCAGCCTGCTTCCCCACCTCTCAGACATTTCTGGAAGTAAAGAAATTTGAGACTGAGATGGCTGTAATGAAAGGCGCAGAGGAAGTTGATGTTGTAATCCCCGTGGGAGTTTTCCTCGAGAATGACTACCACGCTGTAATAAATGAATTGAAGACCCTGAAATTAGCAGCCGGCCAGGCAACGCTGAAAGTCATTCTTGAAACAGGCGTCCTGAAAGACACGAAAAATATTTACAGGGCTGCGATTCTGGCCATGGAGTCCGGCGCTGACTTTGTCAAGACATCAACAGGCAAGAGCCAGATATCTGCAACACCTGAGGCAGCCTGGGTCATGTGCAGGGCCATACTTGACTACTGGAACGAAACGGGGATCATGATAGGCTTCAAGGCTGCCGGAGGGATAGCCACGCCTGACGAGGCAATTGTATATTATCATATCGTCAGTGAAGTACTGGGAGAAAAGTGGCTCAGTCCTGAGTACTTCAGGATCGGCGCCAGCAGGCTCGCCAACAGCATTCTCGGCGAACTTTATCCGGGGAAACCTGCCTTTTTTTAGACTACCCTGATGACCACGGAGCCCGTCGATACCACCCTGGTTTCTGCTGACACTCTTCAGGGCACCGGCATGCATGATGAGTTCAGTATAGGCCGGTTTATACCCTTTTCTGATAAGGAGACCGGCCTGACGGACAAAATATTTGCCGGAAAAGGTTACCGTACTGACTACTATTCCCCTGCCGTAAGGGCCGAAGGGCAGCTGCGCAGCCCGGATAAGATGAGTGTCAACTTCAGCTTTGTCCTTCTTTCTGTCTGCCTTTTATTCATAACAATCCTTGCAGTTTTCGGACGAAAAAGCATGATTTCCGGACTTGCCTCCCTGAGTTTCCGGCGCCAGCCTGAAATGTTATCGCCGGGTACCTCAGGAGTAATCTCGTGGCCGCCCATACTAAGAAATCTCTTTACTGTAATCAATGTAAGCCTCTTTGCTTCAGTGTCATTACTGCTTACAGACACAATCCGGTATGAAAATACTGCGGCTTCGATAAAGCTGACGGCAATCATCACGGTGGCTTTCCTTGCCGCCCTGATGCTCAGGCATCTCACATCCATTATCCTTGCAGAGACAACAGGATTGAAATCTGCCTACCGTGAATACATGAACATCTTATACAACACATGGTTCGCTGATGCATTGATTTTATTTATTTTTAATGCGATTATTCTGTTTGCTCCGTTCAGCAACCCAGTTCCGTTTATCTGGTCAGGAATAATAATAACTGCATTATTCCTGTTTGTGCGCGTTTTACGACTGCTGACGATTTTTCTAAACAGGCATATTTTAATTTCATATTTCATTTTGTACCTTTGTGCCCTTGAAATCTTACCCGTTCTGATAATATTGAAAATACTCGGTGTTTTCTGATCAGAAGGGCAGGTAGTGGAGGTTGAACTAAAAACTTGAGGATTTGAAGATAAGAAAGGTATTGGTATCGCAGCCTGAGCCAAACAATCCGAAATCGCCCTATTTTGAGCTCGCAAAGAAATACAACCTGAAAATAGACTTCAGACAGTTTGTTCAGGTTGAGGGTATTCCTGCAAAAGACTTCCGGCAGCAGAAAATCAACCTCCCCGACTTCACCGCCGTGGTCTTTACCTCCAAGACTGCCATAGATCATTATTTCAGGATCTGTGACGAAATGCGCATCACGGTTCCCGACACCATGAAGTATTTCTGCATTACTGAAAACGTGGCATTTTACCTGCAGAAATACATCGTCTACCGCAAAAGAAAGATCTTCCACGGGAAAGCAAAATTCGAGGATCTTATCGATATTATAGTGAAGCATAAGGATGAAAGTTTCTTCGTACCACTCTCCGACCCGCACAAAGCAGATGTCCCCGAGCTGTTGAAGAAGAACAATGTCAGTTTCACCATCGGCACGATGTATAAAACCATCAGCCGGGATTTTGATTCGAAGGAACTTGACTATGACATCCTGGTTTTCTACAGTCCTTCAGGTATAAAGTCCCTGAAAGAGAATTTTCCTTCATTCAGGCAGGGTGAAATAAAGATTGCTGCTTTCGGTCCCACTACCGCCGAGGCAGTGACCAACGAGGGCTTCAGGCTTGACATACAGGCGCCAAACCCGAAAGCACCCTCGATGACCATGGCGCTTGACTGTTTTATCCATGATTTTAACAGGAATAACAAATAAGCCTGTTCCCGGATAACATTATTTATGAAAGCATCCATCCGGCCGGATTGATGCTTTCTCTTTATCAAGATGAGACAAAAAGGTGCATCATTCACAAAAGGAGAGAAACTCTGCGGTGTCAGGGCCATCAATGATCTTTTTTCGGGAGGCAGGCTTCTTAATCTGCCGCCTCTCAGGATTATTTACAGGGTTATGCCCGGAGACCCTTCACTTGAGCCGGTCAGGGTACTGATTTCCGTGCCTAAAAGATACTTCAGGAAAGCCGTCGACCGTAACCTGATTAAAAGGCGTATCAGGGAAGCCTACCGGCAGAATAAAATACCTCTCATCGATTCCCTGCAGGGCAGCGGCAAACATATTGATATGGCAATAATATGGAATGATACTTCCATTCAGTCTTATGACGTCACCGGGAGGTGTGTCAAAGAGATGATCGGAAAACTGATTCATCTTAAGTGAAATATTAACTTTGCGAAAATCTTTTTTTATGAGACCGGGAAAAACAAAAAGAATCATATTGCTTTCTCTGACCGTGGTTACGGCCGCACTGGCATACGGCTTTTTAGCGGGCGGACAAGAGAGCAAGGACTTCAAACTGACAAAGAATCTTGACATTTATATCTCGCTTTTCAGGGAACTGAATGCCTTTTATGTTGATGAAATTGATCCGGAAAAACTGGTCACCAGCAGCATAAACAGCATGCTCTCAACACTTGATCCATATACTGTCTATTATCCGGAAGAAGATACAGGGGACCTTGATTTTATGACAACCGGGAAATACGGAGGCTTCGGATCACTTATAAGAAAATCGGGCGATTATATCACTGTGACCAATGTATACAAAGGATTTCCGGCTGACCTTAACGGAATAAAACCGGGAGATGTGATGATCAGCATAGACGGAATTTCTCTTAAAGACGTAACCTCCGACAAGGCCTCCGGCATGCTCAAGGGAGAGCCTGGCACAGAGGCGGAAATAGTCATCAGAAGAAATGGCGAAGAGTTCACAAAAAAGCTTAAGCGGGAGAAAATTTCAATATCCGCAGTTCCCTACTACGGGATGATAGACAGCAATACCGGTTATATCCGCTTCACAAACTTCACCCAGAACTGCATCTCGGAAGTGAAGGATGCCCTTGTTGATCTGAAAGAAAAGCAGGGAGCGCAGGATCTCATACTGGATCTGAGAAATAATCCGGGCGGTCTTGTAAATGAGGCTGTTGAGATAGTCAACCTGTTTGTTAAACCAGGTCAGGAGGTTGTCAGCACACGCGGCAGGGCAAAGCAGTATGATGCCGTCTTCCGTACAAATAAAAATCCCGTGGCCCCTGATATGCCGGTGGTAGTACTTATCAACCGTGCATCAGCCTCAGCTTCGGAAATAGTGGCCGGAGCTCTTCAGGATCTTGACCGCGGCATTATCGTCGGCGAACGGTCATACGGCAAGGGACTGGTCCAGGTAGCGAGGCCGCTGAGCTATAAGGCGCAGGTGAAAATAACAACCGCAAAGTATTACATACCGAGTGGCAGATGTATACAGGCAGTTGATTTTTCTCATCCCAATGAAGACGGCAGTGTGGGATATATCCCCGATTCACTGATAAAGACGTTCCTGACAAGGAATGGAAGGCCGGTGAAAGACGGCGGCGGTATTATACCTGACGTTGTTGTGCCGTCAGAAATGTTCACCCGCTTTACAAGCGAGCTCTATGTTCAGAACATGGTCTTCGACTATTCAACGAAGTACTTCTGGTCGCACCCGGCACCTTCCGTGATTGACAGTCTCAGGGTGACAGAGAGCGACTTAGAGGATTTTGCTTCTTACCTGAAAGAGAAGAACTTCAGCTATCAGACAGACTCGGAAGCTGCCCTTGAAGATCTTGTTGCAGTAGCCAGGGAAGAAAAGCTTTATGATGAGAACGCCCAAACACTTGATAAGCTGAAGGCTGGAATGAGCCATTCCCTTGAAAGGGACCTGGAGACACAGAAGCTGGACGTGACTGAACTGCTGGAATCAGAGCTTGCTGGCAGATATTTTTATGATGCCGGCATGGTGCAATATTCTCTTTCGCGTGACAACCAGGTCATGGAAGCTGTCAGTATAGCTGAAGACGGTGCCCGTTACCGGTCGCTGCTGCAGACACCGGCCAAATAGCCTGCGTTCAGAATTTTTCCTATCCCGGGCAGGAGGTTTTTCTATTAACGCAGGCAATATCAGTGAGCCTCCAGCCAGTTATTGCCTGTGCCTGTGTCTACCTCAAGGGGTACGCTGAGAGAAGCGGCGCCCCTCATCTCCCGGGTGACTATCTTTCTCAGTTTTTCCACTGAAGAAAGGTCAACTTCGAAAATAAGCTCGTCATGGACCTGGAGTATCATTTTTGCCTCAGGAAACTCCTTTTCCAGCCTCGCGGCTATCTTCACCATGGCGATTTTTATAATATCGGCAGCGCTGCCCTGCAAGGGTGCGTTGATGGCGTTCCGTTCGGCATTGCCTCTCACCACCTGGTTTCTTGACTGAATATCAGGCACATAACGTCGGCGTCCGAACATTGTGGTAACATACCCAAGTTCCCTGGCCCTGCGGATACTGTCATCCATATATGCCCTGACACCGGGGTAAGAGCTGAAATAACCGTCGATCAGCTCTTTTGCTTCTTTCCTCCCTATTGTGAGCCTCTCGGAAAGTCCAAAGGCGGAGATTCCGTATATGATTCCGAAATTGGCCGTCTTCGCTTTTGCGCGCATCTCGCGGGTCACTTCTGCAACAGGAACGTGGAAGATCTTGGCCGCCGTAGCTGCATGAATATCCTGTCCGGAAAGAAAATCAGATATCATGCCCTTGTCACCGCTGAGGTGAGCCATCAGTCTCAGCTCTATCTGCGAATAATCAGCGCTGAGGAAGACTTTTCCGGAAGCGGGAATGAAGGCTTTGCGTATTTCGCGGCCTTCTTCATCACGCACCGGGATGTTCTGAAGGTTAGGGTTGGTTGAGCTTAATCTTCCCGTAGATGCAACAGCCTGGTTGTATGTTGTATGTATTCTTCCAGTCTTTCTGTCGATCAGTTCCGGGAGCAATTCCACATACGTTGAAAGAAGCTTTTTGAGGCCACGGTATTCGAGGACCTTGCCCACTACCGGATGTCTGGATGTGAGACGCTGCAAAACCTCCTCGTCAGTACGGTACTGCTTTGTTTTAGTAAGCCGGGCGTTGTCGTCGAGGTGCAGCCTGAGGAACAGTATATCTCCGAGTTGCTTCGGCGAAGAAATATTAAACTCCTGTCCGGCAAGTTCATAAATTTCCTTTTCAAGCCTGATGATGGTCTCACGGAGAGTGACGGCATAATTCTTCAATACCGTTTCATCTATCAGCACTCCGTTCCTCTCCATGCCTGCCAGTACCCTGATAAGAGGCATCTCAATCTCAGAGGCAAGCTTTTCCAGTCCTTCTTTCCGGAGTATAGGTTCAAACTTTTCCTTAAGCTGCCAGGTAATATCGGCATCCTCTACTGCATATTCCCTGATTCGCACCTTATCAACGTCCCTCATCGTTTTCTGGCGTGGCCCGCGTTCCCCGATGAGCTCTTCAATATGTATGGTATTGTAATTAAGATACTTCAGGGCAAGCATGTCCATGTTGTGCCGCATATCCGGTTCAAGCAGGTAGTGAGCCAGCATGGTGTCAAACAGCGGACCCCTGACGCTGATGCCATAACCTGACAGGACCTGGATATCATATTTCAGGTTCTGGCCGATCTTCCTTATTTTTTCGTTTTCAAAAACTTCACGGAAGGGTTTAAGTAATGTCAGTGTTTCTTTTCTGTCAGCAGGGAGCCAGAGCATTGTTCCCGAGCCCTTTTTCCAGCTGAAAGTAACTGCCACGAGATCAGCGTTCAGCGGATCGAGCGATGTGGTTTCCGTGTCAAAGCAGAACTCGCTGAGCCTGCTCAGAGTGAGAGCCAGCTTTTCTGCCTGGTCAGTGGTCTCTGCAATGAAATATTCATGAGGTGTCATACCGGCGGTGGCGGCAGCTGTTTCATCCTTTGATCCGGCATCACCGAACAGCGTGCCCTGCGCCTGCTGTGCCGGCTGCTGCGTTGTGAAGACCGTTGTCTCCGGGGTTACTGCAGGGGTAACCTCCTGGAAATCCGGCTTGGCGAGACGGGAAGCCAGGGTGCGAAACTCAAGCTCTTCATATAATTTGCGTAACAACCCCAGATCAGGGCTCTGCCGGTGAAGCATCTCATGCCTGAATTCGACCGGGACATCCTGTTCGATTGTTGCGAGCCGTTTCGACAGCAGTATCTGCTCCCTGTTTTGCTCCAGTATGTCTTTCTGGCGGCCTGAGAGCTCAGATGTCTTCTGCAGAAGTGTTTCTATGTCTCCATGCTCTCCGATGAGTTTACAGGCCGTTTTCGGGCCTATTCCCGGAGCGCCGGGTATGTTGTCCGAAGTGTCTCCCATGAGGCCCAGCAGGTCTGTAATATGATCCGGCGTGACACCGTATTCCCTTACAATTTCGTTTTTACCCCATATCTCTGCATCGCCCCCGCTGCGCCCTGGTCTGTACATCAGTACCTTATCCGTTACAAGCTGGGCAAAGTCCTTGTCAGGGGTCATCATGTAGGCTGTATACCCCTGCCCGGCAGCCTTCTTTGCAAGGGTCCCGATAACATCATCAGCTTCAAATCCCGCGACTTCGATCACAGGAATTCGGTATGCCTCAAGCAGCCTTTTGATATAGGGAACGGAGATCTTAATATCCTCGGGGGTTGCATCACGGTTGGCCTTGTACGCCGGGTACATTTCATTCCGGAAGGTGGGTCCGGGAGGATCAAAGACCACAGCGACGTGTGTCGGCTTCTGCTTCGAAAGCAGCTCGTCAAGGGTAAGCAGAAAGCCGAATATTGCCGAGGTGTTCATTCCCGAGGATGTGACCCTCGGGTTTTTTATAAATGCATAATAAGACCTGAAGATCAGGGCATAGGCATCGAGCAGAAAAAGCCTTTTATCGTTTTCCGTTGCTGTCACAGGTTGTCTTTTGCATGCCACTCGGCAAACGAGGTGGCTGTTTCATAGAGTTTCACACTGTGCAGGGAAATCCTGTCAGGAAGCCTGCTGCCGATGATGGCTGCAATATCCGCGACAATATTTTCACAGGTTGGCTGGTAAGTCGAAACGATGACGTTTCCAAAATGCTTTTTGTAAACCTCAACCGTCTCCGCCGGAGCAAAGCCTGAGACCATAAGCGAGTGATCAAACCTGTCGACAATATTTTCCTTCACGATTTTCTTCAGGTCACCGAAGTCTATTACCATGCCGTTCCTGGGTTCGTCGGGATTATTCAGGGGCTGGCCCGAAAGGGTTACATAAAGAATGTACGAATGCCCGTGGACATTACGGCAGGGGCCGTCATAATTCCACAATGCATGAGCCATCTCAAAACGAAATTCCTTGGTTACCCTGATTACGGTCATTTATTTCAGCATTGGTGGTCACAAAATTAAACTATTTAATACGATTTTTGTTTAAGGGGTAACTTCTCTCTGATAATTACGTTGTTAAATATCATACATATTTTTTTTAACCGTACCTTTGTGCCCAATTTATTAAAGATCAATGGAGAATAAAAAAGTGTTAACTATCCCATTCCTTGCCGGAGAAAGCTTCAGGAAGCATGGCGGGAACAAGGCAATGGGTTTTGTGGGGGAAGAGGTCATTACCTATGACCAGCTTAAAGGTAAAGTAGAGTCTGTCATGGCTTTACTTGAAAAATATTCGATTCGGAAAGGCGATAAAGTGGCAATTCTCAGCGGCGGCATGCCAAACTGGGGTGCCGTCTACCTGGCTGTCACCTCTATGGGTGCAGTTATAGTACCTGTTCTTAATGATTTCACCCCCGGAGAGATATCAAATGTTCTGACCCACTCGGGTACCAAAGTAATCTTTGTATCCTGCGCACTTGAGCCAAAAATTGCAGACTTCACATCGGACCAGCTTTCTGCTGTTGTATCAACTGAGGATTTTTCAGTTTTATCAGGGTTCAGCGGAGCGGTTTATGACCCTGAATCGAAACCGGTAAAAGATTATCCTGTCGGGGAAGAAGACCTGGCAGCCATAATTTATACTTCCGGAACAACCGGAAAATCGAAAGGGGTTATGCTGACTCACAAGAACATCTGCTTTACAGCCGAACAGGTTCGTACCATTCAGTATGTCGTTGAAACTGATGTGTTCCTTTCAATCCTGCCGCTTTCTCACACTTATGAGCAGACACTTGGACTGATACTTCCTCTGTTTAACGGAGCATCAATTTACTATCTGCACAAGGCGCCCACGCCGGCAGTGCTTCTACCGGCCCTTGAAGTGGTAAAACCCACCACGATGCTTACCGTACCGCTTATAATGGAGAAAATATATTTCGGTAAGATTGCTCCCACATTCAATAAAAGCAAAGTATTATCCTTCCTTTATCATACGGCTCCGGGCAGGAGGTTTTTCAACAAGTTAGCAGGGAAGAAGCTCTATAAAACTTTTGGCGGAAACCTTCGGTTTTTCGGAATTGGCGGAGCAAAACTGAATCCTACTGTTGAGAGGTTCCTTCTTGACGCCGGCTTCCCGTACGCCATCGGATACGGCCTCACCGAAACAGCGCCGATGCTTGCAGGCACTAAGGTTGGTTCCACAAAACTGGGTTCAACCGGTCCGGCAATGGAGGGTGTAACGCTGAAAATAAACAACCCTGATCCCGTAACCGGCGAAGGTGAGATATGGGCCAGGGGAGATAACGTGATGAAAGGCTATTATAATGAGCCGCAGATGACAGCCGAGGTGCTGACCCCCGATGGCTGGTTCCGTACCGGCGACCTGGGCACGATGGATAAAAACAACTTCCTGAGCATCAAGGGGAGGCTGAAAAACATGATCGTCAGCTCAAGCGGCGAGAATATATATCCCGAAGAGATCGAATCTGTCATAAATGACTTCAGCCACGTGATTGAATCACTCGTGGTACAACAGAAGGGCAAGCTTGTTGCAATGGTACACCTCAACATGGAGGAGCTGCAGGCAAAATACCAATCGATGAAGAAAGAGTATTCGGAAAAGGCCGAACAGATGATAGATGAGTACCTTGAGGAGGTCCGGAGATATGTAAATTCAAAAGTAAACAAGTTCAGCCAGGTTCAGCTCGTTGTTTATCAACCGGTGCCTTTTCAGAAGACCGCAACCCTTAAAATAAAAAGGTTTCTTTATTACTGATCATCACCCTGACGGACTATTTCATTTATCTGAGACTGTGTGATTATCCTTGCGGGGATTGTCATTTTTTTGCTATTTTGCGGCCAAATACAGATACTTATGTCGCTCAGGAATAAATCAATCCTGCTGATCCTGCTGATCCTTGCCGTCGATCAGACCGTCAAGATTTCTTGTTAAAACAAACATGGTCATTGGAGAAGAGTACCAGGTGATCGGCAGCTGGTTCAGGATACATTTCCTGGAGAACAACGGCATGGCGTTTGGCATGGAGTGGGGCGGCAGGACCGGCAAGGCAGCGCTGAGTATTTTCAGGATGATTGCCATAGCGGGTATCTGCTGGTACCTGATCAACATCATAAAAAAGAAGGCTCATCCCGGCCTGATTCTGTCAGTTAGCGTCATTGTGGCAGGAGCCATAGGCAATCTGATTGACAGTGCTTTTTACGGCATGATCTTCAGCGAGAGCTGGCACACCCCTGCGGTCATGTTTCCCGAAGGCGGAGGATACTCGTCATTTCTGCACGGCCGGGTGGTTGATATGCTTTATTTTCCGCTGATCGACACCCACTGGCCCGACTGGTCGCCGATAAGGCCAAATGAAACGTTTGTTTTTTTCAGGCCCGTTTTTAATATTGCCGATTCGTCAATTACCACGGGTGTGCTCGTCATTCTGTTCTTCCAGAAAAAATTCCTGGGCGAGACAAAGTGATCAATATCCACATTTTGTCTTATTTTTGAGTTGTCTACCCGCATCAGAGATGTCAACTCTTTCAGATATTAAGAAGCCTGTCGCTACCGAGATGCGCGAGTTTGAATCTTACTTCAACCGAACGCTCAAAAGTGACATACCCTTCTTCCACACAATTCTGAATTATATCATCCGCAGGAAGGGCAAGCAGATGCGGCCACTGCTGGTATTTCTGGCAGCAAAGCTTAACGGTACCGTCAACGAAACCACTTATGTGGCCGCCACATTCATAGAGCTGCTGCACACCGCAACACTTGTTCATGACGACGTGGTTGATGACGCATCCGAGAGGCGTGGACTGCCTTCCATCAACGCACTCTATAATTCGAAAATAGCCGTTCTGGTAGGCGATTACCTGCTTGCACAGGGCCTGCTGATAAGCGTTGAGAAAAACAAGTTCAATATGCTCGGGATCGTGTCGGCGGCTGTTAAGGAAATAGTAAAAGGCGAGCTCGTCCAGCTGCAGAAGACACGAAAACTCGACATAAAGGAAAAGGATTATTTCCGGATCATTTCAATGAAGACGGCTACGCTGATCTCGGCGTGCACTGCCTGCGGAGCCAGCTCGGTCACGGATGATGAAGAGACTATCGCCCGGATGAAGTCATTTGGTGAAAATATCGGTATCGCCTTCCAGATAAAGGATGACCTTCTCGACTATTCAGGCAGCAGCCTGACCGGAAAGAGAGAGGGTAATGACATAAAGGAAAAGAAAATCACCCTGCCGCTCATTCAGGCCCTCCGTGAAGCAGGACCCCTGGAACGAAGAAAGATCATCCGCATAATAAGGAAAAAGAAGAAGGGACGGAAGGAAATAGAAGAGGTTATCGGTTTTGTAAAGGACCATAAAGGCCTTGAATATGCGGAATCCAAAATGAAGGAGTATTCCGACAATGCTATCAGACTGCTTGATGCTTATCCTGAATCTGAAACCAAATCGGCACTAATAGAATTTGTAATATTTTCAACACTAAGAAAAACATGAAAAGCGTTTCGCGTTTCCTGTCATTGGACAAGTATGCAGTGGCAGGTGTTTCAAGGGACCCGAAGAAATTCGGGCAGGTCGTCTTCAGGGAGCTCCGTCAGAAAGGGATGGACGTGGTACCCGTTAATCCAAACGCAGATACAATTGACGGAGTAAAGTGTTTTAGTTCCGTCAGCGATCTGCCGTCTGATGTCAGAGGTTTAATTCTTATGACACCAAAGGGAGAAACTCTTACTGTCGCCAGGGAAGCGATCGCCCACGGAATAAAAGACCTGTGGGTCCAGCAAGGGGCAGAAACCCGGTCGACAATTGACGAACTGAAAAAGGAAGAGATCAACCTGATTTCCAAAGAATGCATCATGATGTTCTGGAAACCGAACAGCGTCCATTCTTTTCACCGTTTTCTGAAGAAAATCTTCGGTGGGCTGCCCGCTTAGGGAAAAATATTCAATTCTCGCGAAGTTAAAGAGGCAAATAACATGGCGTTTTTTGTTGAAATTCAGGATGTTATCTGATTTTTTAAATTTTAATGTTCCACGTGGAAAAAAATCATTTTTGAAGAGCTGCGGTTAAAATCGCGGCTTTTTTTATGCCGACAGCCTTTTCAAGATCCCCCGGAGAGGCTTCGCTGATTTTTTTCACCGACCCGAATTTTTTCAGAAGAAGCTCTTTTGTCTTCTCTCCTATTCCGGGAACTTCATCAAGAAAAGACCGGTTCATTTTTGAGCTTCTTTTTCCGCGGTGAAAATTTATACCGAATCTGTGGGCTTCATTTCTGAGATGTTGTATGACTTTCAGGGTTATGCTGTTTTTATCAAGGTACAACGGGACAGAATCTCCGGGAAAATAAATCTCTTCAAGTTTTTTAGCTATGCCGATAACTGTCACTGTTCCTCTCAGTCCCAGCCCGTCAATACTCTTCATGGCAGATGAAAGCTGCCCTTTTCCTCCGTCTATGACTATCAGCTGCGGCAGCGAGGTTCCTTCATCAAGCATTCGCTGATACCGCCGGCGGATCACCTCCTCCATCGAGGCAAAGTCGTCAGGTCCGGTAACCGTTTTGATATTAAAATGACGGTATTCCCTGTTGCTTGGCCTGCCGTTGCGAAAAACGACACATGCCGCCACGGCTGATTCACCCTGTATGTTCGAGTTGTCAAAGCACTCAATATGAGCAGGTAATAAGGGCATGTGCAGATCCTTTTTAATCTTTTCAAGGTTACGTTCTGTACGGCTGTCCTTAGATTTCTCGGCTGCCTTTTTCTGTCTTTCAAGCCTGAAGAAGACTGCATTACGGTTGGCCAGCTCAAGGAGCTTATGCCTGTCACCACGCCTGGGCACGGAATATTTGACCTTATCTATCTGTATATCAGGCATAAATGGCACTATTATCTCTGGAGAATCGCTGGTAACCCTCTGCCTGATTTCCGTTACAGCGGTAGAAAGCACAGATTCGATATCTTCTTCCAGCCTCATTTTCAGTTCAATGGAATAGGACTGTACTACGGCACCAGCAACTACCTTCATGTAGCTGATATACATCGAAGTATCATCAGTCGAGCATCCGAAGACATCAACGTTTTTGACCGAAGTGTTGACAACGACTGATTTGCTGCGGTATCTGGCAATTATTTCCAGCTTCTCCTTGATCTTCTGCGCCTCTTCAAATTTCAGTTCCGCGGCGTACTTCTTCATAAGGGCCTCAAGATGTCCGGTCACGGTGCTCACGTCGCCTTTTATGATCTGTCTGATCCTGTCAATATGCTGATTATGTTCCTCTTCGCTGACCAGGCCTATGCATGGCCCCTTGCAGTTGCCGATGTGGTATTCAAGGCATACCCTGAACTTGCCTTCGGCTATGGATTTCTGGTTCAGGGGCAGCGAGCAGGTCCTGATCTGGAACAGCTGGCGGATAAGCTCCAGCAGGGTCCTTACTGCCGGTACGGAGGTATAGGGTCCATAGTACGAAGAACCGTCGGCAATCAGCTTGCGGGTGAGGAAAACCCGCGGAAAGTGCTCATTTTTAATGCATATCCATGGATATGTCTTATCGTCTTTCAGAAGGATATTGTACCTGGGCTGGTGCTTCTTTATCAGGCTGTTTTCGAGCAGAAGGGCTTCCGATTCGTTATCAACCACAACATGCCTCAGGTCTACAGCGCGTGAAAGCATAACCTGGGTCTTGCCCGATTGGTTTTTAGAAAAGTATGAAGATACTCTCTTCCTCAGACTGCGGGCTTTGCCGACGTACAGCAAAGTGCCCGTAGCATCAATAAACTGGTATACGCCCGGCTTGTCAGGAAGGGTTGCAACTGTTGACCGTATGTCATTATTGCCTTTCACACTCTTCAGTTATCTGACAAATAGCGGCACATGTCTGAAGGCCAGGCCGTCAAACAGTCCTTTGTCGCTCATTTTCAGCTCGGGAATGACCAGGAGGGCCATGAAGGAAAGGGTCATGAAAGGTGCATCGAGCCTGCATCCGAGGCTTTTCACCGTCTCTGTCAGCCGCTCATATCTTTGCGCCATGGCCGTGACCGGCATATCAGACATAATGCCTGCAACTGGCAGTTTCAGTATATCGGTTTCATCATCAGATACGACAGACATCCCTCCTTCTGCATCGATGATCAGGTTTATGGCCTGTGCAATTTCGCGGTCAGTTGCTCCCACAGCGATAATGTTGTGGCTGTCATGGGCAACAGATGATGCCATAGCTCCTTCCTTCAACCCGAAACCCTTTATAAAACCGACAGCAGGAGCTCCATCGTGATATCTTTCCTTAATAACGATCTTAAGAATGTCGTCCTCCAGCCTTGGGTAAACAACCGGATCAGCTCCGGCAGAAACTATTTCGGTAAAGGTTGCCAGTTCGCCGTTAATTGCCACAATGACCCGCATTTGCTCTCCTTCTCTCTTTACCTTTAAATCCTCTGCCCTTATTCTCGAGCAGTTGAACTTATTGATTTTCGTCACTGTTCCCGGTGAAAAAAGGGCTTTGTCGCCGTCATAAACGCAATTCCCGTCTATCCAGGTCTGCAGGACATTCATGTTTTCAGGGTTATCAACGACTATAAAATCAGCCGGATCACCTGGTCTGATAAGTCCCATTTTAATGCCGTAGTGCTCTGCTGCATTTAATGATGCGGCGCGTAGGACATCAAAAAGATTGTATCCTTTTGCGACAAGCCTTGAAACGATTTTATTTATATGACCTTTTGCAAGCGTTTCGGGGTGCAGGTCGTCAGTACAAAGCATTACCTTATCCGGATAAAGACTAATCAGCCGGTCAAGCGAATCAAGGTTTTTAGCAGCGCTGCCTTCCCTGATTAAAATTTTCATTCCGCCTGAAATTTTTTCCAGCGCTTCTTCTATGTTAGTGCATTCATGATCGGTAGTTATTCCGGCCTGAATATATTTTTTCAGTCCCTCGCCCGTAAGACCCGGGGCATGCCCGTCAACAGGTACGCCAATTTCCCTGGCTATATTGAGCTTCTTATGAACTTCAACATCGTCATATATGACACCAGGGAAGTTCATCATTTCAGCCAGGTAGCCTATTCTTTTATCCTTAAAAAGTTCTGCGATTTCTTCTGAGTCAATCCTCGCGCCGGCACTCTCCGAATTAGTTGCCGGCACACAGGATGGAGCGCCGAACATCATTTTCACCGGTACCGTGCCAGCATTCTCAAGCATGAATTTAACACCTTTAATTCCCAGTACGTTGGCTATTTCATGAGGATCAGATACAATTGCCACTGTTCCGTGTTTCACCACAGCGACAGCAAAATGCGAAGGTGTCAGCATAGAACTTTCTATGTGGACGTGAGCATCCACAAGACCTGGCATTATATAGACGTCAGGTACATTTTCCGCATTTTCAATTTTTTCTATTTTCCCGTTTTCAACTGTAATTACGCCTGGAAAGACGCGCCTTTCATGCAGGTCGATAATGTTTCCAGAGATTTTCATAGTATATATAATAAAAATTACGTTCCACGTGGAACATCTTTAAGTTATCTCCCAAGATACATAATCAGAATTGAAATATCAGAAGATGATACGCCGCTGATTCTTGATGCCTGCCCGATTGTTGCAGGTCTTATTTTTAAAAGCTTTTCTCTTCCTTCTGTCGAGATACTTGTTAATTCTTCATATCTTATGTCATCAGGTATTCTCAGTTTTTCAAGTCGCATCATTTTATCTGCCACCCCCCTCTCCCTGTCCATATAGCCTGAATACTTTATCTTAATTTCAGCTGCTTCAATAATCTCTCTCTTTCTTTTTGAATTATTGAAACCAAGCTGTTCGGAACCTTTTAATCTGTCAAGTAAATCCTTTAACTCTATCTGTGGTCGTCCGGCAAGATTAATTGCCTTCATTTTCTGACTTATTTCCGAAGTGCCTTTTAGTTTTAAGAATTTGTTCACTTCATCAGGATCAACACTTTGCTTTCGAAGCCACGACGTGAGTTCTTCTACCAGGGCAGCTTTCTCCCTTAACCGCAGGAGTCTTTCCTCCGATGCTGCTCCGATACTAAACGCCTTTTCAGTCAACCTCTCATCGGCATTGTCCTGTCTCAGCAGAATTCTGTATTCAGCTCTTGATGTAAACATTCTGTATGGCTCGTCAACTCCTTTCGTCACCAGGTCATCTATCAGTACTCCGATATAGGCTTCATCGCGTTTCAGAATAAAGGCTTCCTTATCATGAATCTTTAAAGCCGCGTTTATTCCTGCCATTAAACCTTGTGCAGCTGCTTCTTCATATCCTGTTGTTCCGTTAATCTGTCCCGCAAAATATAATCCTCCTATTTTTTTGGTCTCAAGACTGTGTTTCAGTTGTGTCGGTTGAAAGAAATCATATTCAATTGCATAACCTGGTCTGTGTATGCTTACATTTTCGAGTCCTTTTACCTTTTGAAGTGCGTCCACCTGGGTCTCGAGCGTCAGGCTGCTGGAAAATCCGTTAATATAATATTCGGTTGTATCCCACCCTTCGGGCTCCAGGAATAACTGATGGCTTTCTTTGTCAGCAAACGTTACTATCTTGACTTCAACGCTGGGGCAGTATCTCGGACCTCTTCCCTTTATCCTGCCGGTATACAAAGGAGAAAACTCCAGTCCTGCCTTTATTGCATTATGCACTGCTTCATTAGTATGGGTAATGTAGCAGCTCTTTGAATCCTTAATTCTAACCTGGTCATGCATATAAGAAAAGCAACGTTTGTCCGTGTCGCCTTTCTGCTCCGTCATGGCCGTAAAATTTATGCTTCGTCCGTCAACTCTTGCACTTGTTCCTGTCTTGAGTCTTTCAACCGTGAATCCAAGTTCACGGAGCTGATCGCTTATTCCTTTTGATGCCCGGTCGCCTGAGCGTCCACCTGCCATAGTGTTAAAACCAACATGCATTATTCCGTTCAGGAATGTTCCGTTTGTAAGTATTACCGCCCTGGCGAAGAACTTCGTTCCAAACGTTGTAGTTACTCCCTTAATGATGCCTTCCTCAACTACCAATCTGTTTGCCTGTTCCTGCCAGATGTCAAGATTGTCCGCATTTTCCAGCACTTTCCCCCATTCACGGCTGAAGAGCATTCTGTCGCACTGCGCTCTCGGGCTCCACATTGCCGGTCCCTTGCTCTTATTAAGCATCCGGAACTGGATCATGGTCTTGTCCGTAACAATTCCCGACATTCCTCCAAGAGCATCTATCTCTCTGATTATCTGACCTTTTGCAATACCGCCCATTGCCGGATTACATGACATACGGGCAAGCTTCGTCATATCCATTGTAATAAGGAGTGTCCTTGCTCCCATTCTGGCAGCAATAAAGGCGGCCTCGCATCCTGCGTGACCGCCTCCCACAACTATAATATCATAATTGAAATTCATTCTGCATATGCTAATGCCAGATACATCTCTTCCATCTCAGACATTTTCCTCTTCTGCTCTGCTGTACTGTCATCATATCCGCATAAATGAAGGAACCCGTGAAAAATCACTCTTTTTATTTCAGACTTTAACGGGACTGAAAATTTCTCCGAGTTGGCTTTGACCCTGTCAACGCTTATATAAATCTCGCCGCTAATTATCCTGCCTTTATTATAATTGAATGTAATTATGTCGGTATAATAATCGTGACCTAAAAACTCGTTGTTGATTTCATAAACCTTCTGATCATTTGTCAGGATGACGTCCGTTTTACCGCCCCTGGCACCTGCATCACTTATAATCCTGCTGATCACCTTTCTGATAACCTTGCCGTCACGCAGTCTGAATTTCTCAATATCGTAATGGAAGTTTACCGGCAACTCTTCAGTATTTAAATCGCATTTTGACTTCGTTCCCTGCGCTGTTGTATTCAATGGCATCAGCCAGTCTGCGCATCAGGAAAACTCCCCTTCCATGAAGGTTCTCAATATTTTTAGGGTCAGTCGGATCCGGAAGGTTTGAATATTCAAATCCTTCTCCCTCGTCCGTCACGGTAATATCAAGGACGTTACCGTCAGCATTCATAATTACTGTCACTTTCTTGTTTCTGTCTCCCTTGTTGCCGTGAAGGATTGCATTATTCACCGCCTCAACGGTTGAAATAAGTATCTTACCGTATACCTCATCAGAAACTCCCAGCTTTTTTGACAATGTATCAACCAGCGTTTCTACAACTTTTAATTTCTCAATGTCAGAATTAATCGTAATGCTTTCCATCCTAATGCCCTATCCGTATTTATACTTTATGCGGGCTTATTTTGTTTCAAAGTAAAAACTATTTTTTCACAAGCCATAATTCAGGATCAAGTTTCGTCTTTTCTTCATATATCATGAATTTCAAAACTGCCTTGTTTCCTTCACTGGTTTCATGAAAAACATCTCCTAGTTCTGTTCCCGGAATTACCTTATCTCCTGCCTTCATCTTGACATTTACTAAATTCTGATACACGGTTAAATACTTCCCGTGTCTTATGATTACTGCCATGTTTGCTCCCGAGATTGCAAAAACCCTGACCACTTCTCCTTTATATACCGATTTTGCTTTTGTGACGCCGCTGGAAGTAATCTCAATTCCGATATTATCTTCTGTGACGTGCTTCAGAACCGGGTGCTGATGCAGCCCGAAGTGACTGGTAATTATTCCCTTGTCTACCGGCCACGGCAGCCTGCCCCGGTTTTCGCCAAAGGAGTCTCCTATAAGCTTCATCTCGCTGCTCATAGGTGTAACTGAGCTCTTCTTTCTTTCTTCTTCTATCAACCGGGAAATTTCATTTTCAATCTGTTTAGCAATTCGCTTTTTCTCCTCAAGATCCTGTTTCAACTGTCGTTCCTTCTTGCTCAAAGAAGTAATCAGCTGTTCCTTCCTGTTCTGCTCGTTTCTAAGCATCTGTTTCTGCCTTTCCTCCTTGTTTTTCAGGTCATTTACATTTTTACGATCACTCTCCAGGCGGTCTTTTGTTCCCTGTACTTCGAGATAAATAGCTTCAATAGTGCCTGATTCCTTTCGCCTGTACCTGGCAACCTGCTGAATATATTTTAATCTTTTATATCCCTGGTTAAAGTCAGCAGATGAGAGAATAAATGCCAGGGCCGGGGTACCCTGGGTTGCCTTGTACGCACTCATAATAGACTTTGCATATTCTTCCTTTAAGTTATTCAGATCCTGTTCAAGCATTTCAATTGCAAGTCTGTTTAACGATATCCTGTATTCCAGAAGGCTTATCTCTTCGCCGTATTCATTTATCAGCTTCTCTCTCAGGTTCAGCTTCTTTCCGATTACCCTGAGCTCGTTCAGGTTTTCCTTTTTTTCAGTAGCCGTGGATTTAAGAAGTTTGTCCACATATTCAATTTCCTGGAGGTTCTTATTTCGCAGTTCCTCGAGTTCTGACCTGGATTGTGCCGATAAACAATAATTCAGTAATACTGTTAAAAAACATATAACAGTAAGCCTCCTCATAAGGTTTCGCTTTTATATGATGGCACATTGAATTCTATCTTTTCACTGCATCCGGGTATCAGTGTTTCAATATAAAGTTTTACATGAAAGTCTTCATCTTTTTGCTTCAGATCAATTTCAGATGCATATTTTTTCTCTTCCGAAACAGTAAAATTGCTGAATGCCAGGGAAAACTCCTTTTTTTCCTTTATTGAATATATATCTTCCGAACATACTTTCATCTCATCAAGGCAAACGGTAATTAGCCGCTCCAGCTTTTCATTGTCCTTATGCAATATCAGCCTGTTTCCCGAAATCGAATCTGTATTCTGAAAGTCAAAATCCTTCATATCGCCGAATATTGCGGTAAAGAAATCTTCAGGAAGGCCATATTTCTGCATCAGGTCATCCTTCTTCCCCACATATACCGTTCGTGTAAGCCTGATGATTCCGCAGACATCATTGCCCACAGCCAGGATCTTCAGCACCTCAATTCCCAGCGGGCCCCTGACCGATGCATAAAAATCTCCTTCGTTGTTCAGTTTTGCGGTAAAACCATATTCGCCTTCAACCGGTGTGCCGCTTATAAGATCAATCTTTCCTTTCTTTATTATAAAGCCGTCATCAGTTATGTTATAGGACCTGATGCTGGTCATAACGGCTTCCATATCCATTGCTGAAATTGTTTCTTCAGCAGCCTGCCTGTCCTTTTTCTTTCTCGTGGTTGCGCATCCGGCTATTATAAGAACCAGCAGGCATAAAGTTGTTATTTTGATGATTTTCCGCATGCTTCAATTTCTTTTTCCAGATATGATTTTGAATTGTCTTTTATCAATGCTTCATCCCAGTAACCGACAGCCTCACGGCATTTTCCCATGGATTTTAGTATAAAACCCATATGTTCAAGGATTTCAGGATCCCGGTCTTCCTGCTTTTCAAAGATCCTTAACATCTCCTTATAGGCTTTCTTGTTTTTCCCGAGCTTATGCAGCACCCATGCATATGTATCAATATATGTATTGTTATCACCGTCTGTTTTCATTACCTCCTCTGCCATTTTCAACGCTTTGTTCAGGTCTTTATTTCCTTCAGCAAGAAAATAGGCATAATTATTCAGAACAAGAACGTCATTCGGGGCCAGAGCCAGCGCTTCCTCATAATAGCCGTAAGAATTCTCAAAGTCTTTCATCCTGTATTTGAGATCACCGATCATTGTCAGGATCTGCACCTTCAGCTCATTATTGTTTCCGGCGAGGATAAGTGCCTTTTTCAGTTCTGCATCAGCGACGTCGTAATGTTTCAGCTCCATTGCTGAAAGAGCGTAATAGACTTTCCCAAGGATACTCCGGTTATTTTCTGCGGAGTAGACCGCTGTAAAACCATAAAGTTTTTCGTACTCCTTCTTTTCTGCATACAGAAGGATAAGTCTTTCAGAAGAGTAAAATGCCGGCTTTACCGTCTTTACAATCTCTTCGTACCTGGCAATTGCTTCATCCTTCCTGCCGGCTACCTCGTACATTGAAGCGCGTAGTGACAGTATCTCTTCATCCCCTGGGTATTTACCCTCAAGAAGGATCAGGCTTTCACCAAGGGCGCCTGTATTATCTCTGATATAGGCAGTGTCCTGCAGCAGCCTGCCTGCCACTGATATCTTTCTTTCCCTGTCAACAAGCTCACTTTCAAATACGTTATTAAGGAACCTGGAGATGCCTGAATATTCCTTTTTGTAAACAAGGTTCATAAGGTAAAGCATCTGGTTTTCAATATTATCAGGATCCTTTTCAATGATCTCCCTGTAAATACTGTCGCTCTTTTCCTTCTTGCCGGCTTCAAAGTATATATCTGCCAGAAGGGCCTTGTATCTTGTCTCCTGTGGTTTTTGAAGTATAAGTTTTTCTGTTCTTTTTGCGGCCTCTTCCATTTTACCATTTTCGATAAGGCCTGTTATCATTATCAGAAACATTTCATCATTCAGTGCGCCCTCTTCGTCAAGTAACCTGAAAAGCGAATCAGCCTTTTCCGCATCGCCTTTTTCCGCATACAGCCCGGCAAGAATAGAATTAACTTCCAGGGCATTGCTGTCAGCCTTCAGGGCGCGGGTAAAATATACCAGCGCAGAATCCTTCTGATTGTATTGGGTAAACAGTGAGCCGCACGCCAGCTGGTACCAGTAATTGCCGGGGTCAAGGTTTGCAGCTTTTGAAGCATACTTAAGCGACTTGTCTTCTGAACCGGCAGCAGCATATATCTGTGCCAGTTCGAAAAAAGGTACGGCGCGGGTATTGTCAATCTCAATGCATTTTTCAAATATCACCGCTGCCTCGCTAAGGTTACCTACATACTTCTGTCTTATCGCCTCGGCAAGGAGATAGTCGTACCGTGTGCCCGATTTAGGACTTTGGCCCGTTATTACAGTTGTCTTTACAGCTTCGTGTGTACAGCCGGTAAAAAGTACCAGCGCCATTAATACCGTTATATATTTTCTCATTTCTTTCCTGAATGGCCGAATCCTCCGGCCCCTCTGTCTGTAAGATTAATTTCTTCCGTTTCAATCATCTCCGCTTTCTCATGCCTGGCGATAATCATCTGGGCTATTCTGTCGCCGTCATTCACTGTAAACGGCGTATCCGAAAGGTTAATAAGGATTACGCCTATTTCTCCACGATAGTCAGCGTCTATGGTGCCAGGTGAGTTCAGCACTGTTATTCCGTGCCTGATGGCCATACCGCTTCTGGGTCGCACCTGAGCCTCATATCCGTCCGGCAGCTCGATATAAAGACCTGTGCCGATAAGTTTTCTCTCCAGCGGCAAAAGCGTTACCGGCCCTTCAGTCAGGGCCCTGAGATCCATTCCCGCCGAATGCGCAGTTTCATAAGCCGGTAATTTGTGTCTGGACTTGTTTACTATTCTGATTTTCATTTTCTTCTCCTGAAAAATAATGTGAAAAATTTGTCTTTTATCTCAATAACTGCAAAGAAAATTAACAGCAGCGCTGTGTCAAGAACAATATTCATGTTTTCAATGTCTCCGGAAACAATCCTTGACATAAACAGCAAAACCACGGCCAGCAGAATATAGGACATGATTTTCCATATTTCGTATTTAACCGGGTAGAGTTTCTGTCCTATGAAATATGATACCAGAACCATTGACAGATAGCATGCCACATGCGCCCATGCGGCTGCCACATAGCCGTAAGACGGCACGAACAGCAGGTTAACCGCCACAGTTACTGCAGCCCCCACCAGTGTAATCAGTGCCCCGTATATTGTTTTGTCATCTACCTTATACCATATGCTCTGGTTTATAAAGATGCCGAGCAGGAGGTATGCCATGCTTATTATCGGCACAACGATCAGTGATTCGCGGAATACCGGTCCGATTATTATCTGAAGCGCTTCGATATAAAGGTTTATTCCGAGAAAAAGAATTAGTCCGGTAATTACAAAATACTTCATGGTAACGGCATAAGTCTCCTTGGCATCCTTGCTTCCCGCCTTCTCGAAAAAGAACGGTTCAGCCGCAAACCTGTACATCTGGATAAACAACGACATCAGTACACCCACCTTGAATCCTGCGCCGTAAAGACCTACTGTTGCAAGGCCTTCCGGTCCGCCTATCAGCCTGCGCAGAAGTATCTTATCAAGCACTTCGTTCAGTGAGCCGGCCATGCCTCCGATAAGTAACGGCCAGCTATACGACAGCATCCTGCCAAGAAGCTTTCTGTCAAATGCAGGTCTTATTTTTACAAAATACGGCAACAAAAATAACAGTGTGACCGCGGATCCGACAAGGTTGGCAAGAAACACATAGCCAACCTGAAAATCCGGATTGTAAATCTTATATATCCATGTACTTCCTTCTCCGGCCAGCCGGGGTGCAGTCCTCAGAAAAAAGAAAACCGTTATGATTGTTACAACGACATTGATAATTTTCAGTGCGCTGAAAACCACGGGCCGGTTGTTTCCCCTCAGGTATGCAAAAGGTATTGCCGAGAAAGCATCTATGGCAACGATCCAGGCAAACATTTTTATATATTCGGGATGCTGGCCGTATCCCAGAAAGGCAGAAACAGGGTTAACGAAAAGAGAAACCGCCACGAGGAACAAGGCTGATGTGGTAAAAAGGCTTACAAGGGCCGTACTGTAAACCGTTTCTGCCGGAGCTTTCTTGCCGGCAAAGCGAAAGTATGTCGTTTCCATCCCGTATGTCAGGATGACCAGTGCCAGAACCATCCACGCATAGAGCTCTGTGACAATACCGTATTGTTCACGCGCGAAAATGTATGTATAAAAGGGAGTTAGCAGGGCATAATTAAGGAATCTCGGGACAACCGTCCCGAAACCATAAATGACCGTCTGCCCGGCCAGCTTGCGTATTTCGCTCATGCTTAACTCTTGGTGCAAATATATATATCTTTGTCCTTCGTAAACTATAAGAAAAATGAGGACTTCATTACGTATGTTATTTCCGCTGGTGGCAGTGCTGGTCATTGCCGGCTGCAGCGGCAAAGAAAAAGGAGGCGTGCGCGCCGAGATCAGGACAACTGAAGGAGACATTATCATAGCACTTTCTGATCTTACTCCCCGCCACAGGGATAATTTCATTAAGCTTGCGGAAGAAGGTTTTTACAACGGTGTCTCTTTTCACCGTGTAATAAAGGAATTCATGATACAGACCGGAGACGGAACAACAAAACAGGACACCACCCAGCTGCCAGAAGACTATACTATTCCGTCAGAGATAAACGACTCACTGTATCACAGGAGGGGGGCTGTCGCGGCAGCCCGTACAGGCGATGACGTAAATCCTGAAAGGAACTCCTCGGGAACACAGTTTTATATTGTTCAGGGAAAGACATACAATGATGAGGACTTAAATACGACTGTCCGCCGCATCGATTTTAACCGGAGACAGTTTTTGTACAACAGGGCCCTGGGAGAGTTGCGCGAGGAAGCACTTAAAAATAATGTCACTCCCAATGACGATGAGATACAGCAAAATGCAATCTTAAAGGCTTATGAGGTCATGGAGGCAGAGGGGCCCTATACAATGCCGCCATACCGCAGGGACGTGTATAAAACAATTGGCGGTACACCGTTTCTCGACGGAGCATATACAGTCTTCGGAGAAGTGCTGGAGGGGATGGACGTGGTTGATGCCATCGCCAATACGCCAACAGACTTATCAGATAAGCCTGTAAAAGATATAAGGATACTGAAAGTAAAAATCATCAAATAATCAGATCACCCTGCAATGAAGGAGAGAATAGAAAAGCTCAGGACAGAGATAGAAAACTTTCAGATCACCGATGCAGAGACTCTTGAACAGTTCAGGATCACCTACCTTAGCAAGAAAGGGTTGATCCCGTCCCTCTTCGAGGGGTTCAGGGATGTCGCCCCGGAGGCGAAGAAGGAGACTGGTGTTTTGCTCAACAATCTGAAACAGCTGGCCACAGATAAGTTCAACGGTTTTAAGGAGACCCTGGCTGGTACCGAGGCTCCGTCGACGGTGTCAGACCTTACAATGCCTGCTTACGCTTTCAATGAGGGTTCGCGTCATCCCATTTCAATAGTCCGTAAAGAGATCATAGATATTTTCAGCCGCATAGGATTCACCGTTTCCGAAGGGCCGGAGATCGAGGATGACAATCACGTCTTCACCATGCTCAATTTTCCGGCTGACCATCCTGCACGTGATATGCAGGACACTTTTTACATCCAGAAAGCATCAGGCCAGGAATCTGATCCTCATGATGTGCTTCTCCGGACCCATACATCATCGGTGCAGGTGCGTGTCATGGAATCGCAGAAGCCCCCCATCAGAACCATTTCTCCCGGAAGGGTTTTCCGCAATGAAGCCGTTTCTGCGCGGGCTCATTGTATATTTCATCAGATCGAAGGTCTTTATATTGCTGAAAACGTATCATTTGCCGATCTCAGGCAGACACTTTTTTATTTTGCCAGCGAGCTTTTCGGTCACGATGTAAACATAAGGCTCAGGCCGTCATTCTTCCCATTCACGGAACCATCGGCAGAGATGGATATCAGCTGCAATATATGCGGAGGGAAGGGCTGCAACGTATGCAAGGGAACAGGATGGCTCGAACTGCTCGGCTGCGGCATGGTCGATCCGAACGTTCTGAATGCATGCGGTATTGACCCGGTAAAATATACAGGTTATGCGTTCGGCATGGGGATAGAACGCGCTGCAATGCTTAAATACGGGGTAAATGACCTCAGGCTGTATTTCGAAAACGACATACGTTTCCTCAACCAGTTCAGGACGGAGATAGTCTGATGTTATGTTTTTACCTAATAAATAGCCATCTTTGCAACTCAAACATTATGAGCAATGAAACAGCATGACTATGCTATAGCATTCTGTGATAAATGTGCATTTGAAACGAATGCGGTTTTCAGGTTCCTGACAAGGGATGAGACCGACCGGCTGAATTTTGAGAAAGACTTCAGGCACTATAAAAGGGGAGAGATTCTTTACAATGAAGGCAACAGGATAAGTGGTTTCTATTGCATTAATTCCGGTATCATCAAGGTTTTCAAGACCGGTGTTGACGGCAAGGAACAGATCATCAGGTTTGCACGCAAGGGAGAGATCATTGCCTACAGATCGGTCCTCAGCAACGAGCCGGCCTGCACCTCTGCCAAGGTGATAGAAGACTGCCAGGTATGTTTTATCCCGTCAGAGTTGCTGATACAGTTTGTCAAAACAAATCCCGCGTTTGCATTTGAAGTTGTCAAGCTTACCTGTCACGAGCTGGCAGAAGCCAATTCATACATCACTGACATAGCGCAGAAGACGGTACGGGAAAGGGTGGCAGAGGTATTACTCAACCTGGTAAAGGATTTTGGTCTTGATGAGCAGAAATATCTGCGTATATCTCTTACCCGTGAGGAGCTGGCAAACATAGTCGGGACGGCAACGGAATCGGTGATCCGTCTTCTTTCCGAATTTAAAAGTGACACGCTGATTGAGCTTAACGGCCGAAGAATAAAGATCCTCGATCTGCGGGGTCTGGAAAAAATCAGTTCGTAGCAGCCATCCCCTTTCAGAAGAGGGATGCTTCATTTCCCCTTACAATGCCAAGGTGTTTGTATGCGGTCTCGGTCGCTTCGCGGCCACGGGGTGTTCTTTTCATATACCCTTCCTTGATCAGGAACGGTTCATATACTTCTTCTATCGTGCCGCTCTCTTCGCCAATGGCGGTTGAAATATTATTCAGGCCTACGGGTCCGCCTTTGAATTTTTCTATTATCGTTCTCAATATCCTGTTATCCATCTCGTCAAGGCCGTGCTTGTCTATATTCAGCGCCTCGAGGCTGTAGCGTGTTATGTCCAGGTCAATGGATCCTGTTCCTTTCACCTGTGCAAAATCGCGCACCCGCCTGAGCAGTGCATTGGCTATTCTTGGCGTTCCCCGGCTTCTTGAGGCTATCTCCTGCGCGGCTATCTCATTGATGCTGATATTAAGTATTGCTGCTGACCGCTTCACAATCCCTTTTAGCACCGGAGTGTCATAGTATTCCAGGTGGAATTTTATTCCAAACCGTGCCCGCAGCGGGCTGGTAAGCAATCCTGAGCGCGTTGTTGCTCCAATCAGCGTGAACGGATTAAGCTTCAGCTGAACAGACCGTGCACCAGGGCCCTTGTCAATCATGATGTCGATCTGATAATCTTCCATTGCGGAATAGAGATACTCTTCCACTATGGGACTGAGCCGGTGTATTTCATCGATGAACAGCACGTCGCCCTCATCAAGGCTTGTCAGAAGACCCGCCAGATCGCCGGGCTTATCAAGGACGGGGCCGGAAGTGACCTTCAGCTTGACCTTCATCTCGTTTGATATTATTGCAGCGAGAGTGGTTTTTCCCAGGCCCGGAGGCCCATGAAGAAGAACATGGTCAAGAGCTTCGCCGCGCTGCATGGCGGCTGTGACAAAGACATTGAGGTTATCTGTTATCCGTTGCTGGCCCTTGAAATCGGAGAAGGAGAGAGGCCGGAGCTGTTTCTCAAAATCCGGATCACCGGCCAGTGCCGTCTCTTTTCTCGGGTTAAACTGTTCAGACATAAATACTGATTATTTAATTCGTTTAACCGAGCTCTCCGGGAGGTTGACGGATACACCGTTTATGTTTGTTTCAACATCATCGCGATAGGTGATTGTAAGCACTGCATCACCCTCTTCGTTGTATTTTTTCCATGTTTTGGTGCGCAACCCGTTTTTATAATATCTGTCCTCCTTCAGTCTGCCGGTATCATAATAGATCATATGATGGCCGTCAGGATTACCCTGGTTGTAATCACCCTTAAATCTCAGTTTTCCGTTTGCATAGAAGGCCTTCCACGTCCCGTCACGCATACCCAGGAGGTAAGTTCCCTCTTCGGTGTTATCGCCGGTTTTGAATGTCCATTCGCCGTTTCTCTCGCCGTCAGCGTATGTGCCCCTGGCTATTATCTCGCCGTTGCGTGTATATTCTGTATATTGTCCGTCGCGTCTTCCCTGATAATAATCCTCTTCCCTGAGAAGTTCGCCCTCCGGATAGTACCATCGCCATGCTCCGTCAATACGGCCGTTGCTGTACGAGCCTGCCTGCTCCAGTTTTCCTGCAGTACTATAGAATTTCCACGTTCCCGTGCGCCTGTTGTCAGCATAGTTTCCTTCTGCAATCACGACCCCTCCGGCAGAAAGGTCTTTCCATGGTCCGTTACGGTTTCCTTCATCATCAACAACGCCCTGTGATATCAGAACGCCGTTATCATTATACAGATAAGCATTTTTAACCGTCCCGTTCTCATTGTATTCGCGGTGAATTCCAACCGGAATGCCCTCCTTGAAAGGTCCGGAATAAATCAGTTTTCCGGCATCATTGTACCTGTTAACAATATCAATTTCAGCACTGTTATCTATATCGGTCCCGGTAACCTTGCCATTTTCATAAAGAAGGGTAACCAGCAATTTCCCTTTTTCGTCGTACTCTTTGTAATACCCGTGAAGCATATCATCGCGGTAATTTCTTTCCGTCTTTATATTTCCTTCCGGATAGAAGTCGAGCCATTCTCCCTGCTTCATTCCTGAGGCATCAGTGTAATTTATCTTTTCGCGGCTGATCAGGAAATCGTTGTTGTACTCGAGCAGGGTGATCACCCTGCCTTCGCGGTCATATTCGCGTGACAGTCCGTCTTTCTTCCCGTTCACGTAGGGTATGGTCTGCCTTATTTTTCCTTCCGGAAAGAATATCTTCGCTGTTCCTTCTTTTTTATCTCCGGCAAAAAGTTCGGTTGAATAAACGTAGCTGCCGTATACAGGATCTTTCTGATATTTGAGATAATATCCATTCCTTTTTCCAAGGAGATAACTGATTTTTTCCGTTGTGTCGCCGGCCTGGTCATAAAACACCCAGATGCTGTCAAGGAGAAAGCTTCTTCTTTTTCCTTCCGACTTAAGGACGCCGGTTACATAATAGCTTTTCCAGTACCCGTCAGGTTTTCCGTTCCTGATAAAGCCTTCACTTGAGAGATTTCCGTTAGGATATTTAAACTGCTGAAAACCATCTTTCAGTTCCTCGTTGTTTTGTGACCGGATGACGGCAGGTATCAATATCAGCAATAGCAGCAAAAGCCTTTTCATTTTACAAACCCAGTTTTGCGGAAATTTCAAGCATTCTTTTTATCGGTACTGCTGCACGTCTGATTGTCTCGGGGTCAACAGTTATTTCCGGTTCCTCAAATTTAAGTGATTTATATATCTTTTCAACAGTAATCATCTTCATGAAGTTGCATTCACTGCATCCGCATGTGGAATCAACGGGAGGAGCAGGTATGAATTCCTTGTCGGGCTGTGCTTTTTTCATCTGGTGAATTATTCCCGGTTCAGTGGCTACAATGAAAACATTACTTTCATCCCTGCTGACAAAAGAGAGTAATCCTGATGTCGATCCTATGTAATCTGCAGCTATCCTTACAGGTAATTCACATTCGGGGTGAGCTATAAGTTTTGATCCTTTGTGTTCTTTTTTAAGCTTCAGTATTGCTTCCAGGGAAAAGGCTTCGTGGACATGGCATGAGCCATTCCATACGAGTATGTCTCTTCCTGTCAGGCTTTTAATATAGTTGCCAAGGTTTCTGTCAGGGCCGAAAATTATTTTTTCGTCCGGAGGAAGTGATTCTATTATTTGCCTGGCATTTGAGGAAGTGCATGATATGTCACTTAAAGCCTTAATATCAGCCGTTGTATTAACATATGTCACGACAGTCCTGCCCGGATTATCGCTGATGAATTTTTCAAAGTCTTCCTTTTTACATGAGTCGGCAAGTGAACAGCCAGCCATGATATCAGGTAAGATGACCTTTTTTTCGGGTGAAAGTATCTTGGCCGTTTCAGCCATGAATTTCACACCGGCAAAGACAATCATGTCAGCCTTCGTAGCTGCCGCCTGTTGTGAAAGGGCAAGGCTGTCTCCTACGAAATCAGCCAGATCCTGAATATCCGGTGTCTGATAAAAGTGAGACAGAATAACAGCATTTTTTCTCTTCTTTAACTCCTGTATTTCTCTTAAAAGAGGTTTATTAACAACCATATTTTATTATAGTTTTTATGAATTTTATATATATGATAGTTATTATATCCTGTTAATACTGTTCAAACAATTATACGAATCATGTTGCAAAAATGGGTGTTAAGAGATTAATAACATCTTTTAAACACATCAAAAAGCATACCTTTTCTGAAAAAGAGGCAATTACGCCAATAATTAACAACCGGTAGGTATGTTTTGTTAATACTGAAAATATACGAAAATGAATAAATCCGTTGTTCACTAAAGGTTGACATTATTATTCAGTCAGGTAAGAAAATGTTTTTGAAATAACACAAAAATTACAAGTGACTGTAAAAATGAACATGCAAATAAACAGTGAACAAATAATGAGAGTAATGGTTACACGATATGAACATACTTAAACAAAGGCCTTTTCTTTTCTTTTGTTAATATCAGGGCTATATTTGTATAAAAATAAAAGAACACAATTGGAAAAGATCATTATAGCCTCGGATCATGCCGGTTTCAGACTAAAGGAGAAGCTGGTGAAGTGGTTAATTTCTAAAAAGTACGAAGTTAAGGATCTTGGTTGTTTTTCCGAAGACAGCGTAGATTATCCTGATTACGCACATCCTCTGTCAGTAGCAGTAGAGAAACACGAGTTCAAATACGGCATTACCATATGCGGGTCGGGTAACGGGATTGCCATGGCATGCAACAAGCATCAGAAGATAAGGGCTGCTGTGTGCTGGAACGAAGAGATCGGAAGGCTTGCAAGGGCTCACAATGACGCCAATGTATGCTCCCTGCCCGGACGTTTTCTGAATGAAGCAGAGGCTATAATTATTGTCAAGACTTTTTTAAATACGCCTTTTGACGGTGGAAGGCACAAGCGCCGTATTGACAAGATACCGGTGAAGAGTTACTGAAATGTTGTCGGCGACGTGTAAATATGGCATCAGGGCTGTTATTTTCATAGCTTCCAGGCCTGATAAGAAAATTAATACCGGCCTGAAGCAGATCGCCGATCAGTTGAGAATTCCCCAGCCTTACCTGGCTAAAATATTACAGGTATTGTCCAGGAAAAAAATACTGCATTCATCAAAAGGCCCTCATGGGGGATTCAATTTGCTTGTTGCTGCCGATAAGCTGACCCTGATGGATATAATTGAAGCAATTGACAGCGGGGATTTTTTTGACAGTTGTTATGTGACAGGTGAGAGGTGCAATTTTGACCAGACGGGACAAGGAGTTTGTATATTGCACGATGATCTCAGGAAAGAAAAAGACCACCTGGCAAATTTCTTCAGCTCAAAGACAATAGCCGATATTGTCAATCAGGTAGCACAGAATCCGGAGATAGTCATCTGACTTTAGCAATCAGTTTTTTAGCAATGGCAGCAAGCAGAACGCCCACTGCAATGCCACCCATATTGGCAAGGAGATCCACTTCTTCTGCCTTGCGTGTTGTAGTGAGGGTCATCTGCAGGATCTCCATCAGAGCTCCGAAGAAGAGAGGGATTAGCAAAATCAGATAGTGGAATTTGCCGTCAACCTCCCAATGGCAGGAGTCGAGAAGCAGGATGGCAGAGAAAAAGGCATACATTCCGAAATGACCGAGCTTGTCAAGATAGGGTATGTCAAGCATCCTTCCCGGTACGGGAATGTTGCTTCCCGTAAGGCTGAGCCATAAAATTAAAAGACCAATAATGATGCTCTTATAATATTGTTTTAAAAAGAGATATACCATACCGGATTTTTGAAAAAGTGAAAATAACAAACTAATGCCGATTCTTTTGTATTTTTAAAGCATATTTTTGTTTATGGCTGGCATTTATATCCATATACCTTTTTGTAAGAGCTTCTGCCACTATTGTGATTTTTACAGTATTACAGATAACAGTGAATCGGAATTGTTTGTTCAGGCAGTTATGCTTGAAACGGCCATGCAGGCAAGGTATCTGGATAGTGAGACTGTAGAGACATTATATCTAGGGGGAGGCACCCCGTCGCTGCTTACAGCCGGGCAGACAGGGCAGATCATTGCTGCGGTAAGGAAAAATTTTAGTTTTTCGGACGATCCGGAAATTACCGTTGAGGTAAACCCCGATGATGTATATGAAGGATATTTCAGGGAACTGGCCGGCATGGGCGTGAACAGGGTGAGTCTCGGCGTGCAGTCGTGGAACGATAAGAAGCTGAAATACCTCGGACGGCGGCATGATGCGGCGCAGTCGGCAAAAGCCCTTCAGCTGGCCTTTAAGGAAGGCATTGAAAATGTATCGGTCGACCTGATATACGGTCTGCCCGGCATGACAACGGGAGATCTGAAACATGATCTTGAGGAGACATTTGCCTGGCCGGTCACACACCTTTCGGCATATCATCTGACAATAGAAGAAGGCACTCGCTTCGGAAAGATGAAAAAAGAAAGGAAGCTTACCGAGCCTGACGAAGAGACAAGCAACGCCATGTTTTCACTTCTTGGAAATATTTGCCGCGAAAAAGGATTCATACATTATGAGATCTCCAATTTTGCACTCCCGGGCTATATCTCAAGGCACAACTCGGCATACTGGAAGCAGATACCTTATCTCGGCCTGGGCCCTTCTGCACATTCATTCAACAGGACATCACGCCAGTGGAATGTTTCCGATGTAAAAAAATATATACGTTCAGTTAATGACGGGAAGGTGCCTTTTGAAAAGGAGGATCTTGACAAGCTGACCATATTCAATGAGTATGTCATGACCTCGCTCAGGACAATGTGGGGTATCGACCTCGAACATGTTGAAGCTTATTATGACAAGGAGCTGCATGATTATCTCGTCAACCTGTCAGACAAATATATCCGTTACGGCCTGATGAAGCGTGAAAAAAATACCCTGGTCCTTACAGACCAGGGCAGGATGATTTCGGATAATATTATTGCCGAACTCCTGATGGAGCTCTGATCAGTTTTTACCCTTCAGCGTAAATGATCCGTCGCCGATCCTCTCTCCGTCGAGATAAAGCTCGACATTGTAGGTTCCGGGGATAAAATCTCCCGTGTTATCAAGGAAGATACACATTTCGATATCAGCATTTGCATAATCAACGGCCCTGTTGGCTGAGAAGATCAGTTGTTCGCCTTTCACCTCGAAAAGATTATCGGGCGAAGGTGTTATGACCAACTGGTCAGGACGAACAACTCTCAGGTAGACTATTTTATTGCCTGCTAATGCAATCGGATTTTCCCTCAGCGTGAAGCATACTCTCACCTTATCAAGATTCCTTAGTTCGGTAGTTTCCTTACGCTTTTTGTTGAGGGCTACAGCAACGACATCTTTTGCCTGTATTACCGAGGCAACCGTTACTTTTGTGGTAAGCTCTTCTTTTACCTTTTCCAGTTCGACATTTGTCTCCTGAACCTGCGTTATCTGCTGTTTTATTTCAACGTTTTCTGCTGTGAGCACCTGGTTCCGTGTGTTCAGGGAGTCTATCTGCACTATATAGCTCTTCATGATATCACGCATGGTCGATATTTCAGCCTTGTACTTGCGTATCAGCTGAGCGTTTGAGGCAGAGACCTCAAGAAGCTTTTCTATTCTTGCGCGTTCGCGAATGATCTCCGCATTGAGAGTATCGTTGGTAGTCTTTAACGTGTCATAGCCATACATCATCATTCGAAGTTCGTTAGCCAGAGAATCTTTCTCTTCTGTCAGAACCTGCTCCATTTCAACCATTTTGCTTTTCTGGTTGTAATAAAGCACGACCAGGGCGATTAAACCCAGGGTGAGGATAATGGTTGACACAATCATGACTATCGGAGCACCTTTTTTATGCTCAACGTGTTCAGCCTGATATTTTTCCTGATTTTCCATTTTGTAATTATTTATCCGGTGCAAAATTAGTAAAAATTACAGTACAACAATTTTTACTTCTCTTTGATTATCTTGGCATTGCATTGAATATATGCAATAATCTATTGTAAAATACTGTTTATGAGCGGGTTCTATGGTTCTGTTTCCGAAAGTAGATGCGTGGAAGATGTTTTCTACGGTACTGATTATCATTCCCACCTGGGTACCAAGCGCGCCGGGATGGTGTTTTACGATACCGAAATAGGCTTCAGGAGAAGAATCCACAATCTTGAAAATGAATATTTCCGGAACAAGTTTGAAGGAGAATTGTCGTCATTCAGCGGAAACAGCGGCATTGCAGTTATAAGCGATACGGATCCTCAGCCGATACTTTTCAACTCACATCTGGGCCCGTTTGCGCTTGTAACTGTATCGAGGATCATTAATATAAATGAGCTGGCAGATTTTTTCCTTGCACGCAAGAAGCATTTCACGGAGAATTTCATGGGCAACATAAACCCGACGGAGATGGTTGCCAATATTATGTGTGAGGGAGACTCTTTTGTCGAGGGCATAAGTAATGTCTTTGAAAGGATCCAGGGCTCTTGTTCGATGCTGGTGCTGACAAAGGACGGCATCATTGCCGCCCGTGACAAGCTGGGGCGCACGCCGGTGGTGATAGGGAAGAAGGACGGGGCACGTGCCGTGGCATCAGAGACCTGTTCATTTCCGAATACGGGATTTGAAATTGAATATTTTCTTGGTCCCGGCGAGATAGTGCATATCCGTCCCGGCGGTTTTACCCGGCTTAAGGCAGCTGGCAGGAAGATGCAGATATGTGCTTTTCTCTGGGTGTATTATGGATTCCCCACTTCGGAGTATGAGGGCCGTAATGTGGAAGAAGTGCGTTATCATTGCGGTGCCGCCCTGGCAAAACGTGATGACGTTGAGGCTGATTTTGTGTCAGGCGTTCCCGACTCCGGCATCGGACATGCCTTCGGCTACGCAAATGCAAAGGGGTTGCCCTATATGAGCTCGTTCTCAAAATACACCCCGACCTGGCCGAGAAGCTTCATGCCGCAGAGGCAGATACAGAGAGATCTCGTTGCAAGGATGAAGCTCATCCCCAACAAGAAAGTCACCAACGGGAAACGTATCATATTTCTTGATGACAGTATCGTCAGAGGGACACAGTTAAAAGACAACACGCGTGATCTGCGCGAGGCCGGTGCCTCGGAGCTTCATATGCGGATCGCATGTCCGCCGCTCCTCTATCCGTGTCCCTTCCTTAATTTCTCGCAGTCACGCTCAACACTTGAGCTTGCGACGCGCAAAGCCATTGTCAGGCTTGAAGGGGAGGAGAAAAACATTGAAAGTTATCTTGATCCTGATTCGCCGGAATATGAAATGATGGTAAAGGAAATTGCTGCCACGCTGGGGATGGATACCCTTATGTTTCAGCGTCTTGAGGACCTGGTGAAAGCGATTGGTTTGCCCAAGGCTAAATTATGTACTCACTGCTGGGACGGCAGCAGCACTTTCTAAATATTGTTGATAACGCCTGCGGGTTGTTGATAAATCCACATTTTTACACGGTTGCCGCTTACTGTAAAAATTAATTTTACGGTTCGAATGGTACAATCTTTTGTCAGTGTTTCCGTTTGAGGAAAATGCTGACCTGATAATTTATAAGGCGCAAAAAGAAAAAATCAACTAATAAAAACCTTAAAATCGAAAAAAATGAAAAAGATCCTTGCACTTTCAGTTATTCTGCTGGCCTTTTCAGCAGGTGCGTTCGCACAGCTTTCTGCCACAGCCACAGCCACAGCTACAATTGTTTCGCCGCTTTCAATAGTTAATGCTGGTATGATGAATTTCGGAAATGTCGCTGTTGGCGCTGGTGGTGGCACTGTTGTTCTTGCCCCGGCTGGCGGTCGTACAACGACAGGAGACGCTGCTCTCCCGACTGTAATCGGAACTGTAACACCAGCAATGTTTACTATTGCAGGAACGTCTGGTACTGCCTATTCAATTACTCTCCCTGTAGCAGCAGCAACAATTAATTCGGGCGCAAACACAATGACTGTTACCAACTTTACGGGAGATATTGTTTCTCCTAATACCATCCCTGTGGCAGGTTCAGTGACATTGCATGTTGGAGCAACCTTGAATGTTGGCGGCGGTCAGGCAACTGGCATTTATACTTCACTTGCAGGTAATGAATTTACGGTTTCAATAAACTATAATTAGACCGAATTCACTGAAGGGGAACTGGTTAAGCGTAATGAGAAGGCTCAGGCAACTGATATCATTTCTGGTATGTTTATTTGCAGCTGCCACTGGTAATGCTGTGGCGCAGTCTCTTTCCACCAGTGCTACAGGCCATATCACTGCCGAGGTAATTACCACACTCACTGCCGTAGAGACCTCGCAGATGAACTTTGGCAAATTCTCGCCCGGACCTCAGGGCGGAGAGCTGATACTGACTACTGAGAATTCCATTTCTGTGCTGGGTAGTGTATGGCCAGGCAGCGGTACACATAATGCGGCCAGTTTTTATGTCACCGGTGATCCGGGTGCCGCATATACTATTACCTTGCCATCCTCGCCGGTGGAGATAACCCATATGGGCACTGCGCGAACAATGACTGTTGAGGACTGGCGATCTGTACCGGCGCCGTCACCGGGTGCCGGGATGCTCGAGAACGGAGCCCAGACAGTATATGTGGGAGCAACTCTTAAGGTCGGGTCCCTGATCGATAATCCGGTCGGGATCTATACGGGAACTTACACGATCACTTTTGACTTCAATTAACTAGTTTTTGTACAAGTAATAATTAATATAATGTCAAAGCGATTATTTCGGCTTTTAGCTACAGGCCTGATACTGTTTCAGGTCTTTTTTCCTTTTAATATATGGGCACAGGGCAACCTGCTCATCACACCCAAAAGAGTTGTTTTTGAGGACAATAAGAGATCGATGGACCTCAGTCTGGCCAATATAGGAGATGATACTGCTACATATGTCATCTCACTAATCCAGATAAGAATGACGGAGGAGGGGGCCTTTGAATCGATCACCGAACCTGACGAGGGCCAGTTCTTTGCCAGTCCATACCTGCGTTATTTTCCCAGAACAGTGACACTGGGCCCGAACGAAGCGCAAGCTGTCAAGGTGCAGCTTGTCAGAAGTTCCGGCCTGGATCCGGGAGAGTACAGGTCGCACCTCTATTTCAGAGCCGTGCCAAAGGAAAAACCACTTGGCGAAGAGGAGGAAGCCGCTGCCGACCCGTCATCCATATCAGTTAAAATTGTACCAATCTTCGGGATAACCATCCCGGCCATTATCAGGGTAGGACAGCCGTCAGTAAGGGTTACTCTGTCAGATCCTGTTCTGCGATTTGAAAATGACACATTACCAAAGCTGACGATTACATTTAACCGCTCGGGAAGTTACTCCGTATATGGAGACCTTTCAGTTGACCATATTTCACCGGGTGGCGTTATCACCAGGGTCGGCATTGCCAACGGTGTTGCCGTTTATACTCCGAACACCAGAAGACATTTCGAACTCAACCTCATCAACACAACCGGGATTGATTTAAAGAAAGGCAAGCTGGTCGTTATCTATTCCGCCCCGTCAGATGTGAAGCCGGAAAAATATGCCGAAGCAGAATTAGTGCTGCACGAATAATTAAATGGCGAAACAGCCACCTTTATATTAAAGCTATTTACAGAATGAAAAAGCCTGGCCTGATCTTTAAGACAATTGTTCTGGCAGGGGCTTTAGTATTTTCAGTGTTTTCAACCTTTGCCGCAGACCGTTACTCTGTAGCAACCGGTAACTGGAATGTCAACTCGACATGGTCAGCGACATCCGGTGGAGCTCCCGGTGCAAGTTTTCCGGTTGCGGGGGATAATGCTTTTATTGAAAGCGGTTTTACTGTTACCATAACTGCGAATGCGGCATGTGCCAATTTAAGTGTTGCAAATGGCTCAGTCCTGACAATCGGAGGATTTAATTTAACTGTAAGTGGAACAACAGCATTAAGCGGCACCATCAATCATTCTAACGCAGCAGGAACAAAAATATTTACCGGACTTGTGACCATTGATGCCGGGGGTATCTGGAATAATAATACTGTTAATGCTCCAATTATTTTCAGAGGAGGAATTACAAACAATGGAACTTTTAATGCAGGTACCGGAATTTATACTTTTAACACCAATAATCAGGCCTTAACAGGAACATTTTCAATACCAAACGTAACAGCCACAGGTATTACGCTTACAAATAATGGTACACTTGTTGTTGGTACAGCACTTTCAGGAACCGGAGGATTAACGCAGGGAGTGAATGCCACACTTAATATTGGAGGAACCTCTGCAATTACAACCCTGACAGCGTTAAATAGCGGAAATACAGTTAATTTCTCCGGTGCGGCCCAATCGGTTAATGTAAGTTCATATTATAATCTCACTATTTCCGGGAGTGGCAATAAAACCTTGGCGGGAAATACTTTAGTTGACGGAGTCCTGACTCTTACAGCCGGTACTTTTACGGTTGGCAACAGGATTCTCACACTGAACGGACCAACGATTGCAGGAATACCATCCAGCCTGATAACAACAGCAGCATCCAGCCTTGTTTTTGGTGGTTCTTCAGCAGACGTTTTAATACCAACCAGTGTTGTCGCTTTAAACGGACTCTCTACAACCAATACGAGCAGCGTTACTTTGCAAAGTTCACTTACTGTAAGCGGAACATTCAACCCAACAGGAGCCGGATTATCCGTCGGGGCAAACACTCTGACACTTAATGGTCAGATAAATTGCGGGACTCTGACAGGAGGAGCAACATCCAATATTATTATCGGCGGTGCCGGTACGGCAAGCTTACCAGGGGTGACTTTAAATAACCTTACTGTTAACAGGGCATCTGCCTTATGCGGAAATGTCACGGTCGGGGGAACCCTTACTCTCACATCGGGAGCATTATCAATAGCAGCAAACACTCTGACTTTATCTGACGGCTCAAATCTAAGCTATACGGGCGGCAGCCTGACAGGAGGAACAACCTCCAACCTTACGATTGGAACGGGTACAGACATTACATTAAATGCCATAACCGGCGGGTTAAACAATTTTAATACAAGCAGGAATATAACCCTAGGGGCAGACTTAACAGTAAGCGGAACTCTTTCCCTTACAGCCGGTACTTTTACAGTTAGTAACAGGACACTCACATTAAACGGACCAACTATTGCCGGAATACCCGGTAACTTATTAACAGTTGCTACGTCAAATCTGTCTTTTGGAGGGACTTCACCAGGCGTATTAATTCCGGCCAGTGTTGTTGCCTTAAATAATCTTTCAATAACCAATACCAGCATTGTTTCTTTACAAAGCTCTCCGACTATAGGCGGAACCTTCAACCCTGGCGGAGCCGGATTGTCGATCGGTGCGAATACGCTTACACTTAACGGTCAGATAAATTGTGGAACTCTCGTAGGTGGGGGAACTTCCAATATTATTATTGGCGGCGCAGGCACCGCAAGCTTACCCGGGGTGACGTTAAGTAATCTTACTATTAACAGAGCAGCGGCAATGTGTGGCAGTGTAACCTTGGGGGGAACACTTACTCTCACCTCAGGAGCATTATCAATAGCAGCGAATACTCTGACCTTGTCTGATGGGGCAAATCTAAGCTATGGCGGCGGTACCCTGACAGGAGGGGCAATCTCTAACCTGATCATAGGAACGGGTACAGACGTTACATTAAATGCCATAACCAACGGGTTAAATAATTTCAATACGAGCAGGAATATAACCCTTGGGGCAGACTTAACTGTAAACGGAACCCTCACACTAACTGCAGGTACCTTTACTGTCAGTAACAGGACGCTCACACTAAACGGACCGACAATAGCCGGAACGCCGGTCAGTCTGGTAACAACATCATTATCGAACCTTGTTTTTGGCGGTTCGTCGGCAGGCGTTTTAATGCCAGCCAGTGTAGTTGCCCTGGGAGGCCTGTCAATAACTAATACGAACATTGTTTCTTTACAAAGTTCTCCGACTATAAGCGGAACCTTCAACCCTGCAGGGGCCGGTTTATCAATAGGGGCAAACACGCTTACACTTAATGGCCAGATAAACTGCGGAACCCTGGCGGGCGGCGCGACTTCAAATATTATTATTGGCGGTGCCGGCACGGTTAGCCTTCCTGGCGTAACATTAAATAACCTTACTGTTAACAGGGCATCTGCCATGTGCGGAAATGTCACTGTCGGGGGAACACTTGCCCTCAATACAGGAGCATTATCCATAGGCGCAAACATCCTGACTTTATCAAACGGTGCCAGCCTCAGCTATGGCAGCGGCACCCTGGCCGGAGGAGCGACCTCTAACCTGACCATAGGTACAGGTACAGACATTACATTAAATTCCGTGGCCGGGGGATTAAACAATTTCAACACCAGCAGAAATATAACCCTGGGGGCAGACTTGACATTAAACGGAACTTTGACTCTTACTGCAGGTACATTTACTGTCAGTAACAGGACGCTCACATTGAACGGCCCCGCCATTGCAGGAACACCTGGTAACATAATAACATCGGCTGCATCAAACCTGTTTTTCGGCGGATCTTCTGCCGGAGTTTTTATTCCGGGCAGTGTTACAAATCTGAATAACCTTACAATAAATAATATTAGCGGTGTTACTTTGAACAGTAACATCACACTTGCAGGCGGCGGAGTCTTAAATCTTAACAGTGGAATTTTACAGGCCGGAACAAATATTCTGAAAATTACAAACATAAATCCTGCAACAGCCATAATCTGGTCACCCGGCTCTTTTGTCAATGTTACAACAGGTGTGCTGGAAAGAACATTGGCAGCAAATTTATCCGGGACAGGCAACAATTATTTATTCCCGATAGGAGAGGGCGGAGTTTTTAAGGGGATTAACCTCAGGGAAGTCAATACAGGGCCTGCGGGCCCCGTCCTTCAGGCTTCAGTGAGTGCTTCAGGCGCGCTAACAGGAGATGGAATAACCATCGCATCCGTGGACCCGCGCTACTGGTCCCTTATAAATATAAACAGCGGAAATCTTACCAGTGCAAAGGTGGAATTATACGAGAGCGGGCTGATTTTTTCAAAGACTATCGGGATGTCATCTGCGGTTGCCGGAAACTATACATCAATTGGCGGATCAAGTAATACACCATCAATCATATCAGCGGTCACTCCTAACCCGGGCCCTTATTTCTGTATAGGCTCCGGTTTATTTGATACCTATTATTCCTTCCAGACCGGCAGCTGGGATACCCCGACCACATGGACTTCAGATCCGAGCGGCAACCTGCAGTTCGGAAACACCATCCCGGGCAATGATGATAAAATCATAATACTGTCTGGCCGCACGGTTAGTTTGCCAACTGATCTTGCAACCCGGAATCTTGACATTACAATTAATGCCGGGGGCTTCCTTGATCAGAATATTTACAGGTTTACAAACGGAATTTATGCCCTTCGCGGACAAGGGACCATTAAGCTGGCATCAGTTAATTTTCCGGCAACTGTAATAAATACACTCATTAATGCCGGCGGAGGAACCACCGAGTATAACAACACTGCTGATTTTACGCTGCCGGCAGCACAGGCAGTTTATAATAATTTAACCATAAATACCCCGGGCTATGTTGCCACGCAATTAAACAATATCACATTAAACGCAAATTTATATGTTAAAAGCGGGACGTTTCAGATCAACAACAACGTTTCCGCAGTTAAGCTGACCCTTACAATTAATGGAAATGTCACTGTTGATAATGGCGGTTTTATTACTGTCGGCAACGGAGTAACAAATACTGCCATAGGTGGTGCAGGCGGAACGGCTCCGTTCCTTACATACTATCTCAATTTCCATACTGTTATAGTTAAGGGTGATTTTATCAACAACGGCAGCGTAAGGTTTACAAATCTTTCTTATCCTGTATACCATGCCTTCCCTCCCATAATAGCAGGCGTCACGTCCGGAGCCGCCACGGTCTATTTTCAGGGGGCAAGTGATAACATACTGAATTGTAACGGGGTTACAATTTTCTATAACCTGATTCTTGATAAGGGAATTGATCAAACGTTTAAGCTGACAATTAATTCGGCCAATTACACAAACTTCAAGTTATATGGTGCAAATATCCTGGCGACTGACGGCGGTGTAACGAGCAATCCAAACCTCAGAAAAGCATTGTGGATCCGCACCGGCACCCTTGTATTAGAAGGTTCGGTGATCATTCCTTCCCTTTCCGAGGGAATTGCCGCGAATTCTGATTATTACATTCCTTCCAGGGGGGCTTTGGTTATTAACGGAGTTGATGCGGTTGTACTTTCCAGTGCAGATGATTACAGGGAAATAAATGCGGCATATACGGTGGCAGCTCCTGACAATGCAACAATTGGAGTTACAAAGGGAGGAGTCAGTGCATTGGATATTTTTGGAAAACTGCAGATCAACAATGGTTATCTGTCAACCCGTGAATCAGGCGGATTAATCACCTCTAATATTGCTTCCGGACAACTCATTATCAATGGCGGAACAATTGATGCCAAACAGTTTCTGTCTTCTACCGGTTCTGCTGCTTTTAGCCAATCCGGAGGACTGTTTATTCTAAGGGGTCGTTTCCAGCGCACTCCGGCAGCTTATACGGGCGTTGCAGACCTCAGAGATGTTTCTGTTGCAACTCTTAATACTTCCAGAGCAGCAAGTGGTACGAGTTCTGGTTTTGGATCTTTCAACCTTGAACAGCCCACCAATATTTTTACTATGTCGGGTGGAACAATTCGCATTTATGATGTATGCGGTACCGCCGCCGGAGAGCAGGAGGCGTTTGATGTGAAATCATCCCCGTCAAATATTAATGTCACTGGCGGAACTCTCGAAATCATGCCTGTTACAGGTACAGTTTTGGCTGATGCAGGCAATTATTTTATAAGCACAACGGCATCTCTGAACAATTTTCTGATAGATCGCTTAAGCAGCACTTCTTTTGTTCAGCTTAAAACATATCCTCTGGTTTTGCTTAATGATCTCATGTTGTCTTCAGGCGATTTTACCGCAAATAATCTTAACGTTTCAATTGGAAGGAATTTTTCTGTTTCAGGCGGAACCACATATACCCCAGGCACCAACACGACTGTTTTCAATGGTGCCGGGGAGCAGGTATTTACGGTTGACCCGGCGGTTCCGCTTTCATTAAACAGGCTTACCATTGACAAACCTGCCGGAACCTCTTTAAGCCTGGCCGGAACACAATCCACCATAAATGTTTTAAGTGATTTTAGTCTAGTAACGGGCTCCCTGGCCGATAATGGTAAAACAATTAATATTGCCAGGAATGTTAATAACTCGGGGATACATGGCGGCACAGGCAGACTGGTATTGAATGGCACTTTACCCCAGAGCATTAATGGGAATGGTGTTTTTGGTAACCTGGAATTAAATAATACAAATGCCGCTGCCGCCCCGGTTTCCCTTTTAGCCAATACGACAATAGACGGTGTCCTGACCTTTTCACAGGATAAGCTTTTTAATATCGGGACATATAACCTGAAGCTTAACTCAGCAGCATCAATATCAAACAGCGGAGCCCTGAGATACATTCAGTCTTCCGGCAACATAGGTGACGGAGGGCTTACTAAAGTATATTCTTCGCCGGCCACATTCACGTTCCCTGTCGGTGTAATTAATTATACCCCGGCATCATTGGGCCTAAGCAGCGCACCAACAACTTACGGGTCCATTACAATCATCCCTGTTAACTATTCTCATCCCAATGTGACCACAGCCGGAAGAAGCCTTACTTATTTCTGGCGTGTCAAATCTTCAGGTTTTACTTTAGGCACAACGACTGTTACTCACGGATATACATATGATCAGAGCAACGTAGTCACAGGCGGCGACATAACAGAAGATGAATATGTTGCCGCACGGTTTAACAGTTCAACCAATTCCTGGACAAAAGGTACGGCATCCGATGTGGATGAAACAAACAATATTATAGGGGAGCCAGGGACCGGAGGGTTTCTTGAGAATGTGGGTTTTATAGATGGTGATTATACTGCCGGAGATGATAATCCCACCAGTCCTTTTGGTGTCCCCGCTGTTTATTACAGCAGGCAGAGCGGCCTTTGGGGAAATGTGAACACCTGGTCGCTGACAAGCCATACTGTTGATAATCCTCCTGCAGTTGTCCCCGGCGCTTCGGACATTGTAATAATTGGTGATAATGATGTCGTAACCCTGGCAACAAATAATACCGTTCCAAATACGGGAGTTCAGAATTGTGCAAGTCTTAAAATAGAAAATGGCTCAACTTTGGATATAGGATATAATCCGGGTTGTGTATTCAGTATAGTTGTCTCCCATCCTAACGGGAACGGAATTTTCAGGGTAACGACAAATTTTAATTCACCCTCTACCTTCGTTTTCCCATCAGGCGATTTTTCCGATTTTAACGTGAATATGGGAACGACAGAATTGTATACAACCAATGCTGCACCAGGTACTACATATTATTTGCCGGAGCTAGTTTCATCTTATGGAAATCTTATTATATCACCTTTAGGTGGCTCTAATATTATTTTCCCCAACAGGGACCTTACTATTTTCGGGAATTTAATAACCCGGGGACAAAATGCCGACTCCTGGTTTGCAATGTCATGGGGCACCACCTATCCTGGTCCGGTAGCCACGATTCCGAAAACAATATCTGTGAATGGGAATTTGGATATACAGGGAGGTTCATTTGGATGGTATCAGAATGGCGCAATTGCACAGAATATTGTTGTAAACGGCAATGTAATTGTTGCCCCCCTGTCTGGTATTGATGATTGGGGTGGCGCGTCCAATCAGAGAATATCGATAGGGGGTAATCTTATTAACAATGCCAATGGACTTATTAATGCCCCTGCGGGTACCCGTGCATGGTGCCGGTTTACAAATATTCCTGTTACTTTTTTTGGCACAGGCTCCGCTAGTATAAGTAATACTCTAGGCACCCCGTCAACAACATTTGGTCAGTTAATAATTAATAAAGGGACATCGCAGGCAACTACCCTGACCTGCGATATTGGAGGTACCCTGACTACTCCGGCCGATAACTGGCTGACTTTACAAAACGGCACTTTCAGATTTATGCGAACGGACCCCGGCACGGACTTCACCATTTCGACAACCACGCCGGTCACAATTCCGGCAACAGCCGGGCTGAGTCTTGATTATGCAAACGCTAATAGCAGGAATATACTTATCGGCAATGCGGCCAACAATGCCGGCGATTTGCTGTTGGGCGGCAAGCTCACCCTGATCAGGGGGAACGTTTATATAGGACCGGTAGCTGCATCTGCCAGCAACAATGATATTGAATATTCCGGAGGAGGAGCGTCTGCTATTGAAATACAGGGCGGAAACCTTGTGGTCAACGGACAGATCCGCAGAAATACCTCTACAACAAACGGAATACTTAATTATACTCAGAGCGGGGGCACTGTAACGATAAACGGTAATAACGCTAATGCAGGTTATGCCAAACTGGAGGTACTGAACTCAGGCAGTGGATTCAATATTTCGGCCGGTACTCTGACTATTGTCCGCGGAGGAGGTACAACATACGGCGATCTGTATTTAAGACCTGAAACCTCTTCGGTAACCGGGGGAACGATAGTATTTACCAACGTAATTCCCAATACACCTCAAAACTACCTGCTGGATGTAAATATCCCTCTGAACAACCTGACCATAACGGGCGCTGCAGGGTCGAATGCTGTGCTTGGACTTGTTTTAAGTCCTCTGGTTCTTAACGGGACATTCAGCCTTAGTAATGCACGAAGCATATTCAATTCAAATAATATCAATGTCTCCATAAAAGGTGACATGAATAATAGTGGCACCTATAATTTCGGAACCAATACAACGACGTTTGACGGTGGAGAGCAGGTTATTGCCGGAAGCTCGGTAACGGATTTCTATAATCTTAGTGTATTGTCAACCAATTCTCTGACTGTAAACAGGAATTTTTCGGTCAACCAGAATCTGTATATAGGAAGCGGTACCCTGGTCCTTGGCAACAAAAAAGTGACCCTTTCGGGAAACCTTGTAAACAACGGCTCTTATACCGATGACAATACTCTTGGGGGAATAAGCTTATCGGGAACAGTGCTGCAACAGATTACCGGGACAGGGGCGTACGGGAAGCTTGAGATAAATAATAATTCGGGAGCCAGGCTTAACAACAGCATCCTGCTTCAGAACGACCTCGTGCTTTCGCAGGGGATATTCGATATTAATTCAAACCTGCTTACGCTAAGTCAGAACAGTAACATCATAGGAGTTCCGGGCATAACCAGAATGATCATGTCTGACGGCGTAAACAGCAGCCGGGGCGTCAGAAAGTTCTTTCCTGCTACCCCTCAGTCATTCACGTTCCCAGTCGGAGTTGCCGGGAAATATACTCCTGCCATTTTCACGATCACCGCCAACGGATCAATCGGTTATATAAATGTCAACCCGATTGACAATAGTCATCCGAGTGTTCTGGATCCAATGAATGTTCTGAGATATTATTGGAAGATAGAAAGTTCCGGTATATCAGGTTTTGACGGGAGCCTTCTTCTCCAGTACCTGCCGGGTGATGTCATGGGCGTTGAAAGCAACTATGTTGCTGCCAGGCTCGAGCTCCCTGGTAACTATTGGTACAAGGCGCCCCCGGGACCGGCAACGGATAATGTAAACGAAGCCCTCCATCAGATAACCTTCATTTCTGCCGGGAGCAGTAATCTAAGCGGAGATTATACTGCGGGCAGTTACAGCGCAATCCCTGATGAATTAACAGAGTACAGGTCAAATAAGGACGGGAACTGGTCAGACAATACTATATGGACTGCCGTCGGTTCTTCTCCTCCCTGCCCGTTTGGCGGCCCGAATGGGAGCAATGTTATAATTGATCATATTGTTACAACTGACATTAACAATATTTTCGCATTGCGAACAACAATCAACAATAAATTGAGAGTTGTTTTACCAACCTTCGGACACAGCCTGGGGATCGTAGAAGGCAATGGAACTATTTATATGGATAATGGCAACCTTCCTGCCGGGGATTATGCTGCATTTTTGGATTGTTCCGGCAATGGAACAATCGAGTATGGCGGGACGGGCAGCTATACGATAATTGCTTACCAGTTTAACAACCTTCCCAATATGTTTTTTACTGGTGCGGGCATAAGAATTCTGCCTAACAAGGACCTGACAATATGCAAGAGACTTGTTATTGACGGCCCGGTGCTTGACAATAGTGTAAATACCCACAGCCTTACTATCCTGGGCACAATGGAGCGCTATAATACCGGCGCTTTCGTAAGCGGTACCGGCTCTTCGCCGTCTTCAACGGTTTCTTTTGCAGGGACGGCTATCCAGACCATTGGCGGACCAACCGGAAATTTTACCGGTGCTAACAGATTCAATAACCTGGAAATAAATAATGCTGCCGGAATGAGCATAGGAACAAATGGATTGGTTGAAGTTAATAACCAGCTGTTACTTACAAATGGAATAATAAATACAACTTCTGCAAACCAGCTGACCCTTGTTAATACTATTCCTTCGGCAGTAATTCCGGCGGGTGGTAGTTCTGCATCTTTTGTCAACGGCCCGTTAATAAAACAAATCGTTAACGGAGATGAATTCTTATTTCCGACAGGAATGGGTACAGTGAAAGGACATAATTTTACTCTCACCTCAGCCGCCGGAAGTACATTATTCTGGACAGTTGAGTTCTTCACCCCAAATCCGACAGCACATTCCCTTACCCCGCCATTGGAGGTTTCAAATACCATGGAATACTGGAATGTAAACTCAACCACAGGCGCCTCAGCTAAAGTTAAAATTGCATGGGATTCGCTGAGTGTTCTGACACCGCAGATGACTGAAAACGGAATGTTTGACATGCGGGTTGCTTATTTTAGCGCAGGTTCATGGAATGAACTGACATCAACCACATCGGGAGATGTTTATTACGGAGACGTAGCCACCACCAGCAATGTAATCATCTCTTCCGGCCCTCAGAGTTTTACAACCGCCAGCATTACTCCGGCAGTGGCAAGAGCTTCATTATCGCCACCCGGTCCAGTATGCGGTACTGCTGGCATCCCGGTGAGCTTTACATCCTTTGATCCCATAACTTTAAATTATACCCTCGACTATACAATCAATGGTGCTCCGCAGCCTGCGATAAACATAACATCACTGCCCTATACGCTGCCAACGCCTGTTCCGGGAGCATACAGATTAACAGGGTTCACTTATAATAACGGCGCTGACATAGGTGTTGTTGACGGGATTGATGTAAACGCGTATACTACACCCACAGTTTCCAACGCCGGGCCGGATCAGTCGCTCTGCGGAGTTTCCGGAACCGTTCTTGCGGGTAATGATCCGGCACCTTATTCAGGTTTATGGACAATCGTCAGCGGAGCAGGCGGTACATTGATTAACAGAAGTCTTAATGCGACTGTATTTACAGGAGCATTGGGCGAAACCTATGTTCTCCGGTGGACAATCAGCAACGCTACTTGTATATCCTCAGACGAGGTGGTTGTTTCATTCCCCGTGGTTGCGGCGCGTCCTTCAAATTTCATCTCAGCACCAACATCTGTATGTACGGGTTCTGCGGGTAATGTATATTCAGTGCCGAATGTTTCCGGAAACACCTATAACTGGACCTATAGCGGTACGGGTCATACAATTATCGGAAGCGGTAATTCAGTGACTATCGATTTCAATGCATCTGCCACAAGCGGTACCTTAAGCGTGACCGCGTCAAATGCCTGCGGAACCAGTGCAGCAAGAACGGTGGACATTATTGTTACTCCTTTTCCTGTTGCCACCTTTAGTTATGACGGTACTCCATACTGCCAGAATGCGCCAGATCCGTTTCCGCTATTTAGCGGCGGTGGCACAGCAGGTACATTTTCATCTTCGGCCGGCCTGGTCTTTATAAGCCCTGCAACCGGACAGGTAAATCTTGCTGCCAGCATACCTGGCAATTATACAGTAACAAATACAATAGCTGCCTCAGGTGGCTGCAGCGTCGTAACAGCATCGAGTCCATTTACAATTTCTGACCTGATCTGGACAGGAACATCCGGGACCGACTGGGCTGTTACCGGAAACTGGTCTTGCGGATTTGTTCCTATTAGTACCTCACATGTACAAATACCTGACGTTGCCAACAAGCCTGTCATAAACAGCGGTGTTACGGCAGAAGCAAGGAATATTAATATTGAAAACACTTCATCTCTAACCATATTATCAGGCACTTTAAGAATTTACGGCTCGGTAACCAGCAATAACGCCCTGGATGCTTCTGACGGAACCGTGGAATTTGCCGGATCGTCTGCCCAGAGTGTGGGTAACAATATATTCACAGGGAACACAATTAAGAACTTTACTGTAAACAACAATTCTGGCGTTACGCTTCAGGGCCCGTTGAATGTCAGAGGTGTAGTGCTGGTGCAGAATGGCACACTGGCATCAGACGGCAATCTCACTCTTGTTTCGGATGCGTTGCAAACAGCTCTCATTGACGGCTCCGGAGGAGGCAATGTGACAGGCGATGTCACCATGCAGCGGTATCTGCCATCGGGCTTCGGATACAAGTATTTCAGCTCTCCGTTCCAGGCTGCTACCGTGAGTCAGTTTGGCGACGATATGGATCTTGCCTCGGCATTTCCTTTATTCTACAGGTATGATGAGAACCGCATGGGATCAGGATGGGTCAGCTACACCACAGGAACGAATGTTCTCAATCCGCTTGCAGGTTATGCCGTTAATTTTGGAGCCGTGGCCACACCAAACACAGTGGATGTCACCGGGGAGATAAACAACGGCAGCATTTCTATTACGCTGTTTAATCATGATAGCACCTTCACAAAAGGGTTTAACCTGGTCGGCAATCCGTATCCCTCCCCGGTTGACTGGGATGCAGTGGGGTGGACAAAAACAAATATTGATGCTGCGATATATTATTTCAAGGCCAGTGATACGGATGAATATGGAGGGACATACCACGTCTATGTAAACGGGATCCCGAGCGATGGTTTAGCGACGAATATCATCCCGTCAATGCAGGGTTTCTTTGTTCATGTTTCTGACGGAACTTTCCCTGTCACAGGCACCCTCGGGGTGAGCAACAGTGCCAGGGTCAATGATCTGACACATCCCTTCCTCAAATCGGCAAAGAGCGCTGACCGCTTCCTGATAAGAGCCACCGCTGCCTTTACAGATGATATAGCTTCTGCAGATCCTTTGGTGATCTATTTTGACGATACAGCTCAAGGGTCTTTTGACGGTGATCTCGATGCTCTTAAGCTTCTGAATACAGACATACTCGTAACTAATTTTTATTCAGTGCTCACCGAAGGTAAAAAGTTATCTGTGAATGCGCTTCCGGAACAGTTGCCTGACACCGCAATGACCGTTGCCCTGGGGCTTAAGACTTACAGGGACGGGGAAGTCAGGTTTAAGATCAGGGATCTTGAGAACCTTCCCACTGGAATGAATATCTATTTCAGGGACGCGGTAACAGGTTCAAATATAAGTATGCTCCCGGATCACGATTACCGGGTATCACTTATTGCAGGAGATTATAAAAACAGATTCAGCCTTGCTTTCCTGAAAAACACTACCGGTATTTTTGATCGTCCTTCTTCCGGAGGAATATTCGGTGCATATGAATCCGGAGGAAAAATAAAAGCAACCGTGAATTCCATTTCCGGCAGCGAAGGAGTTATCACCGTCTATGATCTTGCCGGACGGCCTCTTTATATCAGGAAGGTTTATGAGACGGGTTACTATGAGTTTGATCCCGGAGTAAGCCAGGGCATTTATATTATTAGTTATTTAACAGGCAGGCAGAAGTGCACCTTAAAACTGATCCTTGGATTTTAATGAAAGAAGAAGGAAGGATATTGATTTTCGGCAAAAGGATATTTCTTGTCATCGCACTAACTCTTGCATGCGGTTTTGCCGCAACATTAAAGGCGCAGGAGGATCCTCCGCGTCCTGTACAGGTGAGGTTCAACAACGCACAGCCACTGGCCTTCGGGGCCTTCACGCCAGGGTTGTCAGGAGGTACGGTCACTGTATGGCCTGACGGGTCAAGGTCGTCAACCGGAGATGTGATATTATTGAATATGACCTATCTTTTTACTCCGGCAATGTTTAATATCAGAGCCAACCCGGGAACGGTACTGTCCATACTTGTAAATCCGCCCGTCACCCTGAACGGTAGCGGTGGTGGTACGCTTACTCTCCAAACCGGAGGTACTCTGCCGGTATCACCGTTTGTCACCACTCTCCCCTGGCCGCAACAGACAACAGTGTTGCTGGGCGGTACCCTTACCGTGGGAAACATAGGCGCTAACCCGGCGGGCAGTTACACCGGAAATTTCAATGTTACTTTTGTTCAGGAATAATCGGACTGAATGACTGAGGAAGACAGCAGATGACAGCAAAAAAAGCATATTCCGGATCTACAAACCCAGGACAGCCCTCCTGGAATTCCGGAAGATGTCTTCTGATCATCTTGTTGTTTTTTCTGATGCCGGCGACGCCACTCATCGCACAGGAGGACCCGGACTATGATGAAATATCTGTCTATATAAAGATACCGTATATCGGCATAGGAGAAATTGATGCCGTGATCAGGGGAGATGAAATATGGCTTCCTGTGACGAATCTGTTTGATTTCCTGAAAATACGAAATATTCCCACTACGGATCTTGACCAGATCACCGGATTTTTCATTTCTCCGGAAGCAACATACACCATTGACAGGCCGGGAAGCCGGATCGTCTATGGTGACAAAACATTTGCCCTTGAAAAGGAAGACCTGATTCGGTCTGAGACCAACCTCTACCTGAAAGCTCCCTGGTACGGAAAGGTCTTTGGGCTTAACTGTAAATTCAGTTTCAGGGATCTTACCGTAACGGTTGATACAAAGCTTGAGCTGCCGGGTATAAGGGAGTTGAAGCTTGAAGAGATGCGGGCGAACCTGACGCGTCTCAAAGGCGATATAAAGGTCGATACCACTGTTGCCAGAACTTATCCGGGTTTCAGGTTCGGCATGGCTGACTGGTCTGTTTATGGAACAGAGCAGATTGGCGGTCCGTCGCAAGCCAGGTTGAACCTTGCATTAGGATCAGTCATTGCCGGTGGAGAGGCTACGGCATCGCTTAATTATTATACCGGTATTCCTTTTACCGAGAAACAGCAACAATACCTATGGCGCCATGTAAACAACGACCGCAGGCTGGTGCGCCAGGTAATGGCCGGCAAAATTGTCTCGTATTCGACAGCATCCATTTATGATCCCGTTGTAGGCATCCAATTGACAAACACCCCAACAACATTCAGGCGTTCATTCGGTTCTTACAACCTGACTGACAGGACAGAACCCGGATGGACAGTTGAGCTTTATGTTAATAATGTACTTGTCGATTATGTCAAGGCTGATGCTTCGGGATTTTTCACTTTCGAGGTGCCTCTTGTTTACGGTAACACGCAGGTCAGACTTAAATTCTACGGTCCCTGGGGTGAAGAACGGGTGCGCGAGCAGAATATCAGCATTCCTTATAATTTCCTTCCTCATAAGGAATTTGAATACATAGTGAGCGCCGGCGTTGTTGAAGACTCGCTGTGGAGTCGCTTTTCAAAAGCCCGCGTCAGTTACGGAGCAACACGTTTTCTGACTGTCGGCGGCGGGGTGGAATATCTCTCATCGGTCTCCAGCGGTCCGGTGATGCCCTTCCTGAACGCCTCGGTGAGGCTGGCAAACAATCTCCTTTTGTCAGGCGAATATGCCTATGGTGTAAGAGGAAGGGGAACGCTTACCTACAGGCTTCCTTCGAACATCCAGCTCGATCTCAACTACACCAGATACGACAGGGATCAGAAGGCCATAAACTACAACTACCTTGAAGAACGCAGAGCTTCTCTTTCACTGCCCGTGCGAATAAAGAAGTTCTCCGCATATTCAAGACTTTCATATTATAAGATCGTACTTCCGTCATCTGATTATACAACTGGCGAATGGATGATAGCCACGCCGATCCTGGGCGTTAATACCAACCTGACAACATACGGTGTTTTTACCGGCAATAAAAATCCTTACATCTATAGCAATCTCTCTCTCAGTGTACGTCTGCCGGCAGACTTTCTGCTTATGCCCCAGGTGCAGTATTCCTATACCGGACAAGCGTTTCTGTCAGCGAAGTTGAATATTGAGAAACGACTTTTAAAAAATGGTTATGCAAATGTGTCATACGAACAAAATTTCCAGAATAACCTGAAGCTGGGAGAGGTAGGCTTCCGTTATGACTTCGCGTTCGCCCAGGCGGGTATGTCAGCAAGACAGAGCAATAAACAGACAACACTTGTCGAGTATGCTCGCGGAAGCTTTATAAATGATGGTAAAACAAACTACCTTAAAACTGATAATCGGACTAACGTTGGCAGGGGAGGCATCTCAATTGTGGCCTTCATCGACCTGAACGCCAACGGACTTCGTGATGCCGGGGAGCCAAAGGCTTACGGACTGAATGTCCGCTCCAACGGAGGCCGGCTTGAACGAAGCGACAAAGATTCGACAATACACATTATAGGCCTCGAACCTTATGTAAAATATTTCCTTGAGCTCGACGAGGGCAGTTTTGAAAGTATATCATGGAGGTTAGATAAGAAATCATACGCCGTAGTCATTGATCCGAATATGCTGAAACTGATAGAAGTACCAGTATCTGTCAAAGGTGAAGCCACTGGCACGATAATGCTTGAAGAGAGAGGATCAAAATCAGGACTGAGCCGTATTATTGTGAACTTCTACAACAGTATCAATGTGATTTCTGCAAGGGCCCTGACTGAGGAAGATGGCTACTTCAGTTACTTCGGGCTGGCCCCGGGCTCATATTATGCCCGTGTTGACACATCGCAGCTGAGAAAACTTAAAATGACATCATCTCCCGATTCAGTGCCTTTCAGTATAATGACAAACATGGAGGGGGATTATGTAGAAGGTCTGGACTTCACCCTGAAAAATATATTCATTCCGAAAGACAGCGTGGTTGTGACAGCACAAGTGGAACCCGTTGTAAGAAAAGACACATCATACCTTGTTGTTCATGAGGTTACCCGCGAGCTTGTAACGATCACTGAAGATTATTACGCCGTTCAGTTCGGGGCATTCAAAAACAAGCTGTATGCCGAAATCATGAAGAAAAAGGTTGAAGCAGTCCTCGATAAAAATGTCGAGCTCTTTGAAGAGGACGGTTTCTGGAAGGTGCGCATAACAGGATTTGAGGACCGTGACGAACTTAACAGCTACATCCCGATAATAAACGGGCAGGGCATTACAGAAATATGGGTAATAACCAACAAGGCTGTCCGGAGCGACTGGCTTACAAAGGAACGGGAGGATTCACTTGCGCTGGTGAAAGAAACCCTGGAAGCAAGGAATGTGCCTGTTGTCATCTCGGGTACCACAATTCAGCTGGGAGCCTTCAGCAGTGAAGAGGAAACATTATCAATGACCGACAGGCTGCTTGCCGCGGCAGAAAAGCTGGTGACCATCCGACAGGAAGAAGGTGTATTTAAGGTACAGATCACCGGTTTTGCAGATACAAATGAAGTCAGGGATTTCATTCCGTTGCTGAAGAAGCACGGATTCACAGACATACTTGTGTTGCACGAGACCGAGAGCGGATTGGTGCCTGTCACCCAGATCATACAAACTCAGCCTGAACAACCGGGGCAGGTTGTAACGCCTGTGCTTCCCGAAGAGATGAAAGAGATCGTACCGGAACAGCCTGAAGAACCGGAAGTGAAAATTGAAGAAACCCCGCCCCCGGAGCCGATATTTATTTTGCATGCCGGAAGTTACTTTAAGCTGTCACAGGCAGAAAAGGCTAAGCGAAAGATTGAGAGTAAGCTTAAACGTCCGGTTGAGATCGTTCAGGAATGGGAGACCTACAAGGTTATTATTCCCGGTTTCTATACCCGCGAGGAGACATATCCATATTATCCAGAGCTTGCCGGGATGGGCTTTACTGATATCTTTGTCTATGAAAAGCCATTGATCGACAGACGGTAAAATCTTAACGGTATGAAATATGCAGGCGCGCACATAAGTGCATCAGGAGGAGTTGAAAATGCTCCGGTAAATGCACATGAGATAGGAGCGAAGGCATTTGCCTTCTTCACGAAGAACCAGCGGCAGTGGGTCGCTCCTCCGCTGACACAGAAAAGCATAAAATCCTTCCGGGAAAACTGTGAAAAACTGGGATACAAACCATTCCAGATACTCCCGCATGACAGCTATCTTATAAACCTTGGAAATCCTGACCCGGAAGGCCTTGGGCGGTCGCGCTATGCCTTCAATGATGAGATGAAGCGATGCGAGCTTCTGGGCCTTGACAGGCTGAATTTCCACCCGGGAAGCCACCTGGGAAAGATCACCGAAGAGCAGTGCCTTGACCTTATAGCCGAATCGGTCAATATTGCCCTTTCAAAGACTTCCGGAGTCATTGCCGTAATAGAGAACACGGCAGGGCAGGGCACCAATCTGGGCTACAGGTTTGAACACCTTAAACACATAATAGAAGGAGTTAATGATAAAAGCAGGATAGGTGTATGCATTGACACATGCCATGCCTTTACCTCCGGCTATGATCTGTCGACGGCGGCAGGCTTTAAAAAGGTTTTTGACGAGTTTGAAAGGATAGTCGGATTTAAATACCTGAAAGGCATGCACCTCAATGATTCCAAAAAAGCCTTCGGAACACGAGTTGACCGGCATGACAGCCTCCACAAGGGGGAGATCGGAGATGAGGTCTTCCGGCTGATAATGAATGACCCCCGCTTTGATGATATGCCGCTTATACTTGAGACTCCCGAAGAAACTCTCTGGGCAGAAGAAATAGCATACCTTTATTCACTCCAGAAGTAACCCGGGTCAGTCCCACACAAACGACCATGTTCTGTCAGGCTGTCTCTTCCACACCTTGTGGATAACGCCATGCGATTTGATTACTTTTCCCAGACCCGGATAATCTCTGCGATGTACATTTTATGTATACCCCCCTTGGTGCTATAGTGGATCTTAAGAGGCTCATTGTCAATGAAAGAGCTTTTGTTGAGGGTATCAGCATAGAGTTTCCGGCATTCGAACACCAGCCTTGCTTCTTTGAATGTGGGATAGCCAAGCTCAGTAAAATGAGGTGTTAAGCCTGCCTCGGCAACCTTGTCGCAGTCCCTTCCGCTCTTTACCCCGCACAGGTTAAGAGCATCCCGGAATTTTTCATCAAAAAAGGAGAGTGTAAATCCGTCAGAGCACTCAATGAACTGATATGTATATCTCTCCGGGCGGATAAAAACAAATACCACAGGCTTGTTCCACAGATAACCCGCCCCGCCCCAGTTGGCTGTCATGGTGTTGAATTTATGCTTGTCGCCTGCAGTAACAAGCATCCAGTCGGATGCAATCTTTCTGATCAGGTTCCCCTCAATAAATGCGGGATGTATTTGACTGTAGTTCAGTATTTTCATGTTGATAATCGGGAATGTTTATATCTTTAAAAGAAGGATCCTGACAATCAGGATTCATAACAAACACCAATTTATTCATTTTATTTGAAAAGCCCAGCCTGGATTGAGCAATGGAATATTGCTAAATTTGGGTCTGGCTATGAAGGTAATTGAACCAAAGGATTTCGAGGATTTTTCACCGATTTACAAAGGTGAAAAAGGACACCGTCTTGCTGAATATGTCATGCATTTCCTTGCCATTGACAAAATCAATCAGGTATATGATCAGTCATGTGCCTATACCGGAGCTGAATTTACCTCAAGGTTTTTGAATGACATTGGTGTGAATTATCTCGTTGGCAATGCCGAGCGGTTGAAAATGTTACCGGAAGGCCCATTTATCACTGTGTCAAACCATCCTTACGGCGGACTGGACGGGATTATATCTATAGACCTGATTGCAAGGACAAGGCCTGACTACAGGTTCATGGTCAATAAAATGATCTCCAAGGTTAAAACTTTACAGGATAATATTATTTCAGTCATACCGACGGGCAATAAAAAAACAGGGGTTCGCAGTGCCAATATCAAAGGGATTCGTGAGACGCTGGAGCATTTGCAACATGGTCATCCGATGGGCTTTTTTCCGTCAGGGGCGGTTTCTGATTTCAGCCTGAGGGATTTCCGTATCAGGGACCGCAAATGGCAGAGCAGCATTCTTCATTTGATTTATTCGATGAAAGTTCCGGTTTTGCCTCTTCGGTTTTTCGATAAGAATTCTTATTTTTTTTATTTTCTGGGGTTTATTAACTGGAGGATCCGTGCATTAAGGCTCCCTTATGAAGTTTTAAATAAAAGGAAACAGCAGCTCCGGATCGGGATTGGTAATATTATTCCTGGTGAGGAGCGTGAGAAATTTGCCGATGCGGAAGCCTTTGGAGCTTTTTTAAGGGAGTGCGTTTATGAAATGCCCTTGCCAACGTCATTTATACCGCGAAATATGTTTAAACTTGAGGGGGGAATTAGTATAAACAACCAGCCACCAACCCGATAAAAATGCTGAATACTACAAATAAAAAGATGAACAGACCACGAACCCCCGGTGAATTGATGAAGTCTGTCTTCAGCGACAGGGCGAGGACAAACCTCCTGAAAAAATATGAACAGGAGGCAATAGCATGGCTGGTGCAGCGCATCCCTCCCGCAATTACTTCAAATGCTCTGACAGGCATTGGTTTTTTTGGAAGCATTATAGTGGCTGCAAGCTTCATTCTTGCGGCTTATTTCAGTAAATATTACCTGTTGCTGGCCGTCCCGGGATTTATGATTAGCTGGTTCGGAGATTCACTCGATGGAAGACTGGCCTATTACCGGAATATACCAAGAAAACGCTACGGCTTTACACTTGATATTACTATTGACTGGATTAGCATCATAATCATAGGATACGGTTATATAATTTATGCCGAAGGTGTCTGGGAGCTTTTAGGATACGGTTTCGTGGTCATGTATGGCTGGGAAATGATCATTGCACTGATGAGATACAAGATCACGGAGAAATATTCGATTGACTCCGGCCTGGTCGGCCCTACGGAAGTAAGAATAGTCATTGCCGGCATTATGGTGACCGAGGTTTTCCTGCCCGGATCACTTCAGTTTTCGGCAGGAGTCGTGGTAATAGTCCTGTTTTTTGTCAACATAGGAGATACCAGGAACCTGCTGAAAGCGGCAGATGCGATTGATAAGAAAGAAATAAAGGATAAATTATAACCTGTCTTTTTGACCCGCCTAACTGACCAATTATGGGAGAAATAGTAATTAAAGAAGTCCTGACGCGCAAAGATCTCCGCGATTTTATTTATCTGCCTGAAAAGGTCCACAAGGGAGAGCCGAACTGGCTTCCCCCGATTTACATGGATGAATGGGGATTATATGATAAGAAGAAAAACAAGTCGTTTCAGTACGCCGAAGGCTATATTTTAATGGCATATAAAGAAGGCAGACCTGTAGGCAGAATAATGGGCCTGATTAACAGGAGATACAATTCCATTCACAACGAGGAGCACGGAAGATTCTGTTTTATGGAGTGCTATAATGACCCGGAGGTGTTTCATGCCCTCATAACCAGAATAGAAGACTGGGCCAGGGAGAACGGGATGAGAAAGCTCGTGGGTCCTCTGGGTTTCTCGGATAAGGATCCTCAGGGGTTTCAGATTGAGGGATTTGAATATCCGATGTTCATAACCAGCGCAAATAATTCTCCATACATGGTCAGCCTGATTGAGAATGAAGGATATGTGAAAAAAATTGACCTGGTTGATTACCTTGGAGAATTACCGAAGGAGTTTCCGGTTGTATATGAAAGAGTTCTTGAAAGAATAAAGAAGACGAATGAGTTTAAGATAACCGAATTCCAGACTAAAAAGGAACTGAAGCCATACATCATTCCGATCCTTGAACTGATGAATGAGACATTTGCAGAGATCTACGGTTTTGTTCCGCTCACTGATAAGGAAAAGTCCGATTTTGCGGCACGGTATCTTCTCATCATTAATCCGGTCTTTGTAAAAGCAGCGGAAAAGGATGGTCAGCTCATCGGGTTTGTAATTGCAATGCCCGATATAAGTGATGCCATTAAGGCCTGCAGGGGAAGACTGCTGCCTTTCGGTGTGATAAGGGTTCTTCTTGCTTCGAAAAGGTCAAAGAAGCTTCTGATGGTTCTTGGCGGCGTGAAAAAGGAATTCCGCGGCAAGGGTATCGAAGTACTGATGGGAGTGAAGATCATTCAGGACGCAATCACAAAGAATATGAAAACAATAGACAGCCATCTCGTTCTTGAAGACAATTTGCGGATGAGGGGAGAGTACGAGAGAATTGGCTGCAAGGTGGTCAAGAAATTCAGGATCTACCAGAAAGATCTGTAGATAAACAATATAGCAGCCTGTTCAGGCAGTTTTCAGCAGGCCCGACTTTGATCAGAGCCCGCAAGTCATAGTTTAGTTGAAATTCTTATTAAACCGGGTAGTTAATCCTGATATAGTTTTTTTGTTTTATCGATTGACCATCCTGTTTTTAGACCGATCACGAACACAGCCAGGGCGACAGACCCGACTGAAAATATCATATCACCCACGATCCGCAGCCACCGTAATGTTTGTATTGTCGGATCCTGCATAAATTCGGATGAACGGGCATACCACATTCCGAACTTTATACTTGCAATGGTCTGTAACACTCCGACAGGAAGAAGGCTTATGAGCAACATTAACATTAATCCTGCATTTAATGACCAGAATGCGACACTCAGAAGTTTTGTCTTCCATACATATTTAATTGTCAGTCCCTTAAGTACAAACAGCATCAATCCGATTGCCAGCATTCCAAAAACTCCGAACAGAGCCGCGTGCCCGTGCAGCGGGGTAGTGTTAAGTCCCTGCATATAATACAAAGCTATTGGCGGATTGATCAGAAAGCCAAATAAACCCGCACCGACAAGGTTCCAGAAGCTGACCGAAATAATGAAATAGATGGGCCATTTGTAAGATTTTACCCATTCTGTCGCCCTGCTAAGCCGGAGATTATGATAAGCCTCAAAGCCCATGAATACAAGCGGAACAACCTCCAGAGCACTGAATGATGCCCCCAGGGCTATAATTGCAGTTGGTGTTCCGGCAAAATAAAGATGATGGAATGTACCAATAACCCCGCCGACCATATAAACAATAGTCGCAAAAAGAACCCCTGTCGTCGCATATTTAATATTCAGCAATCCCATTCTCACAAACAGGAACGCTGCGATCACAGTAGCAAAAACTTCAAAGAATCCTTCCACCCACAGGTGAACCACCCACCAGCGCCAGTATTCCGCAATTGATAAATGCGTCTGTCTTCCCCACATCAGTCCGGCACCATAGAATAAGGCAATTGCAACCGAAGCTATAATAAACATTATCAGAAGCTGACGGTTTTCTGACGGCTTTACCAGTGCAGGCCACAGGGCACGGAACATCAAAAAGAGCCAGATAATAAAACCGGTAAAAAGAAATAACTGCCAGAACCTGCCTAAATCGACATATTCATAACCCTGGTGACCAAACCAGAAATTCTGCACCAGTCCGAGTTTCTGCATAACACCCATCCATTCACCGGCCAGTGAACCGACGACAATTACCAGGAGAGCAAAAAAGAGCACATTCACTCCCAACCGCTGGTATTTTGGTTCATGTCCTGATACAGCCGGAGCAATATAAAGTCCGGCTGCAAGCCATGAGGTGGCTATCCAGAATAGTGCAAGCTGAACGTGCCATGTCCGTGATACTGAATAAGGCAGGATGTTGTCGAGGCTTATGCCATAGAAGCCTTTGCCTTCAACTCCATAATGAGCTGTTACCACGCCAACAAGGATCTGAGCAAGTATGAGACCGACCACCACCCAGTAATATTTCAGTGTTGCCTGCATCGAAGGAGTTGGATTTAAACCACCGAGCGGATCATTTTGCGGTAACAGGGATTTGTCAAGTACATCGGATCTGTTTCTTGCATTGTAATAAGCCAGAAGTCCGATTCCGACAAGAAGCATAATTACGCTGAATCCTGTCCATAGTACGATACCGGCTGATGGTGTATTTCCGATGACCTGATCGGGCGGCCAGTTGCTCGTATAGGTGATGTCTGATCCCGGTCTTTCGGTTATGCAGGCCCATGCTGCCCAGAAGAAAAAGGCATTCATCTTATGCATACGGTCAGGATCTTTTATCGAATTGGCAGGTATGGCATAAGATGCTCTCTCATTTTCAAGTGAAGGATCATCCATAAAAAGTCCCTGGTAATGGTCACTGTTACTTCTGATGGCTTCAGCTCTCTCGTCTGAAACTGTCAGGACTCCGGTTTTGTTATCATAAGTATTTAAACGTAAAGCTTTTTGTATCCTCACTTCCAGCATAGCCTGCTTTTCAGGATCAAGATCGTTGAACAGAATCCCAAAATCATTTTTGGACCATTTATCAAGAAGAAAGAGTGTTTCTTTATGAATCCAGTCAGCCGACCAGTCAGGGGCTACATAAGCACCATGTCCCCAGACAGTGCCAATTTCCTGTCCTCCTATTGATTGCCAGACATTTTGTCCGTCTTTAATTTCCTGCGAAGTAAACAGCACACTACCGCTTTCTGTCATGACTTTCTCAGGGATAGGGGGCTTTTGCCTGTAAATCTCATGTCCGAAAAATATCAGGACAGAAAAACAAATTGCAGTGATAAGTGCAAAACCGATCCAGAGTGTTTTCGTTTTCATCTTGGTGAAAGATTAAGTGAAAAGGACTTGAAATGTAATTCGGGTTTATAAAGTTAAGAAGGTATTCTTGATTAACCAATTTCTTTCCAATTCTTGTTTATTCATGATATTCCAAGAGGATGACAAACCGTTAAAAAAGGCCCGTGGGTCCAGCCGGGCTCGAACCGATGCAAGCGTAAAAAAATGATCCTGTGAATCATTTTAGCGAAGCAGTCAGACTGCAGGGAAGGCTTCGAAGCCATAGCATAAATGAATAAAGGCAGCCAGTTTCTTTAAGACATTTGGTGAAATGGATTTTAAGAAATGAAATAAATCTTGTAGGTTTATAAAAAAAGTTCTTCACCTTTATTTGTACTCTTGAATAATGAAAATACAAAACGAAGGGAATTTCATTAAAGGAGTTGAAAGCCTGATCAACCCCATGGAAGTCAGCAATATCCTTTTCTTACAGAAGCTTAAGAGCTTATTACCTCCACCAATTATGAAGCGCTTGCTGTTCAGGGCTTCAAAAAAGACTCCTTATATTGGTTTTGCGATTGATCCTTATAGTCTTTTTCTGTTTTTCAGGCTGGCTGATATTAAAGCTGCAAAATCAATGCTTCCCGATCGTTATGAACTTACAAAGACCAGGTTGTTTGACGATGACGAGCCGGACTACTATATGGGAATAGGTAACCTTAATACACGTGCAAGTACTTTCTGGGGAACCAGGCAGGAGGTCTATCTCATTGCAAGAGATAAAAAAACCGGATTGTTGTCATTTATTTTCATTGATATTTTAAGCAATACAATTATTGCGTTGCCGACCAAAGGTATTGCTGATCCGAACTGTAAAAGGGCCATATTCACAACAAGTGCGAAGGGAGAAATTTTTCTGGATATCCAGGAAAACAAAACTAATAGAAGAATGGCACTTACAGGCAGTATAAAAAAGGGAAAAATAAGGAAACTGGATCAGGATCTCTGGCTTATGGGTAATACTTCAATCGGCCACTGTAAGAAGTATGCGGATGGTGATGATATTCCTTTTGCTGTGATTTTTGATCCGGCTGAAGTTTATGAAGCATTGGAGATTCCTCCGGAAGATATTTGCATAACCGAAAATACACTTTTCCCCGGACTGGCACATCCTGAAATCAGCAAAGCGATCTGTTTCCCCTTCGCTCAGCACTATATTGCTGACAGTCCGGGTTGTTATACCGTTATAGGGGACCGTGATGCTTTAATAAGCAAATACAACGAGCTTGCCGAACTTGAAAAATACAGAACTTTCTCTGCCAGGACAATAATAAAACAGATTTCTGTTGGGATTGCGATTACTATACTAACTGCAATTTTCCTCTCGATCATATTATAGGATCTTAAGTGCTTAAGATCCTGCTTGCAGCCAGTTTACCGGTGAGAACAGACATAGGTACTCCTGCAGGACTATAGGTCCATTGCCCTGCCTGAAATATCGTTGGTATTGGTGTCACAACTGCCCTGTTTGCCGCCATGATTTTATTAATAACCGGAACCGGTTCACGGAATGACCACCCGGTAATTGCTCCCTCAGAAGTGCCAGCCCTCTTTTCATAGCTGAGAGGGGAAAACGAAAAACGATCAATAACTTTTTCCTGTAACATCGGATAAACTGAATGGGCAAGTATCTTAATTATCCGGTCTTCCATTTCCTTAATAAACTCCGTAATCCATCCTGCCTCAGCGATCATTCTAAACAAATCATAATCAGCCAGGATGCTGATTATTAGTCCTGTTTTACCCCCTGGTGCCAGGTCGGGATCCTTAAGAGCCGGGATGGAAATTTCATAGGTATTCAGGGCAAGAAATTTATCAAGCCAGCTCAATATCCCTGTCCTGTCCTGTCTGTAAGGTTCACTTAATATCCGGTCGATCTCGCCCCAGCGTCTTTCACCCAGTCCCATCTTCGATGGAGTATAAAAGAAATGGCCATTCGCTATTCTTTTAAAGCTCTCAGTTGGTTCATCCACTTCAAGAAAAATCGTGAAAACAGAATCACCTCCCCTTTTTTCCAGCAGGCGGCTTTTAACCTTTTCAAATTTAATCCTGATTTTTTCTGTTAACCCGTCTGTACGGGTGATCCTGTAAAATGTCTTCAGGTCAGCTGCCCAGACAAGATTTTGATACAAATAATCAGTATTATCCTGATCAGTCACCTTGTTTTGGGAGGCAATCACAGTTTCAATTCTAGTTTCCCTTTTTATTTCACCACCAAACTCAAGAAATCTTTTTTCTACAGCTTCGGCAAGTTTGCCTACACCTCCTTTAGGGTAGAAATAATCCAGATACAGGGAAAAGTAGCTCAGTGCAAAAAAAGCAGGGGTATTCCTGAAGAAATGCTGGGAGATAATATCTCTGAGGGACGGGTTTTTAACAATCTTTTCCAGGTATGGCTCAACCGGCACATTCATCCGGTTGATTCTTCGCATTGTCAACAAAAATTTCGGTAACCAGGGCAGAAGCACTTTAAACAGGTACGCCCTGTCATGTCTCATATCTTTGAAATTCGGATTTTCTACACCATATAGCACATCCATGTGCTTCATTACCATCAGGATTATCCTGATTAGATGGTCTGTTTCAGCAACACTTTCAGGATACAATCTCTTCAGGAGATTGCCGTATTCAATCAGGCTTTTAATGTCTTCTATGTTGAGGATCTCCTTCTCCACACCAACCGAAACAGGACTTTTAACGGTATCAAGCTTAATGCCCAGTTCGCTGAGCATTGGGAAAATAATGCCAGCATTTTCAAGAGCCCTGATCCCGGTATCAAACTGAAACCCGTTGTGTGAGAAAGAATTCACCAACCCTCCGCATTCCCTGTTCTTTTCGATAATTAAAACACGATGACCTTCTTTAGCGAGAAAAGCAGCACAGGTTAGTCCGGCCATACCTCCGCCAACGACTATTGTATGGTATTTCTTTTCAGCCATACGGTTCAGGACTTATTGATTATATCCTCAACCCCGGTCATTTCGACACTTTTTGCCCAAAGCTTATATGCAGCCTCTTTGTCGAGGGCGGGGGGTGCAGGTTCTTCCTCAGTGGTCAGGTTAAAGAACTTCCCGGTTACGCCTTCAACCTCATCTGAAACCCCCAAGGTAGTAGATCGACTCTGCCGAAATTTCAGCCGGCCTCAGGGTCTTATCATAAAGATGCTTTTTTTTCCAGCGGTAGAATGCCCCGTTTTCCTGTCCGGATTCTGATCTGACAGCGCCCGGATGCAAAGCATTTATGGTTACTGCCCCGGGTCTGAAGTATTCAGCAAAGAGGATCATAGACAGTAGTTGTGCAAGCTTTGCCGAACCATAACTTTTCAACCCGGAATAACGTCGTTTTTCCCAGTTCAGGTCATCCAGTCGTAAACCCCAGGCAGCAAAACGGTGACCTTCTGAATTGACCAGTATGATTCTCGCCTTTTCCTGGGATTTTAACTTCTTATACAGGAGAAGATTTATCACAAATGAAGAAAGGTGATTTACTGCAAAAACCTTGTCAAATCCTTCAGCGGTAAGTTCCCTTCTGGTAAGATAGATTCCTGCATTATGAATCAGCACATCAATCGGGGAATCGATCTTACGAAGTTTTTCTGCGGCACTGTAAATATCTTTCAGATTGCTCAGGTCAGCAATGATATACTCGCACCTGACGCCATATTCTTTCTCTATTTCGGCTTTTAAGGCTTCACTTTTCTTCTCGTTGCGGTTAATGCAAAGAAGCCTTGCTCCGTGCGAGGCGAATTTTTTTGCTGTATGGTAACCTATCCCTGATGTAGCACCGCTGATAACCACAAGCCGGTCCTTGAAATCACTGGTACATATCCTGGGATCACGGCGGTTGTTTTTCATCATTGCGGTGATGTTCGACCACTGATATTCTTTAAAATATTTTGCAAATTTCTTATTCTTCATATATACAAACTAGCGAACCATTACGGAAGTATCAAAGGCAGTTTACCATAATTCGTAAAAGGCTTCTAGAAAAACATACCAAGAGCAAAAACATAGTCCTGGTTACGCAAGGGAACAGGGTCTGCACCTGAAGCGTTGGGCATCGCAAGGGTATTCCAGCCGATTGTCATGCGGTATTCAAAGAAAAAATCCTTCTTAAGAAACTTAAAATCTGCGCCGGCTCCATAGACGAAAGAATAGTCAAAAATATCTAATCCTTTCATATCGCCGGATTCTTCTGTTACTATTAATTCAGGAGCACCCATGTCAATTGTTGTGGTAATATTGTAATCCCCGTTGATTAAAAGAGATAAAGCTATTCCTGTGTTGCCATAGATTCCAATATTCTTAATCCTGACAAATGTGTATTTTAATACTATCGGCATTTCGAAATAGTTCAGTTTATATTCAGATACAGTATTTATATCAAAAGGGGTCGAAATGGTTACATCCTGTCCTGATCCCTTCATTGCGTATAAAAGTTCCTGTTGAATGCCTACTGATTCAGTTATAGGAAAGTACACGAAAACCCCACCTGAAAAAGCTATCCTGCTGCTGGTTTCAACCGTGTAGATATCATCAGCAGGTGCAATTCCATATTGAGTTGCAAGGCTGAGGCCTGTTTTCAGACCAAAGCGAGCACCTGTCTGGGCTGAAATTGATCCATAAAACAGGAATGCCAGAAACAACAAAGAACATGTTATCTTTTTCATTTTCAACTTTTTTTGGTTGGTGAAACAATTGACATAATTTTCTAGTTGGTGAAAGTTTAACCAAACTTCTTTTTCATAAACCGCCTGTAAACCTTTCCAAACCGTGGAATATTGTCAAAGATATCTCCCCAGAGATCATAATAGTCCCTTTGTTCAATGATCTTTCCTTCTTCGTTCAGGGTGACACGGCTTGAACCGTATAATACGGAACTGGGGTTCTTCTTGTATTTGATTGTCATTTCCCATTCGATAAATATATCCCGGTCCTGCTGAATGACCCTGACAATATTCATTGACAGGTCTTTGGACCGATCGGTCAGCCGCCTGGTCATGGCAACAAACTCTTCCATACCGTTGAGCTCCTGAATAGAATCCCTGAAACGGATGTTTTCGTCATAATAGGGCAGGATGTGTGACCAGTCAGGCTTTCCCTGGGTATTATAGGTTCTCGACCACAGCTCTTTTATGCTTTCAGCATTTAAACCCGTCTCTACCGGTCTCATTTCTTCTTCTGCTGGCTTCTCATACATAATTTATCAGGTTAATGGATTTGATTTTAATTCCCAGGACCAAAATAAACTGCCGGCATTTATCTTGCGACCTGTCTCATGATTTTCCTGCTATTTCTTCTCCGGAAAGAAATCCGGTTCTTCCGGGAAGATATCACCTCTTATCTTCATTAACTCTTCGGGAGTATCTGTTTCCGGTCCGACTTTGACCAACAAGACCGGACTCAGCCCTGTATCAGGATGCTGAAAAGAATTGGATTTTTGATTCAGTATTTTTTTTGAAGCGCCGACGACAAATTGCTCCGATCTGTCAATAACATATCCACTAAGAGTTCCGTTATTGTTAAGAGTCAGATAATTGCTGAAAATCTCCCTGCGTGTTAAATAAATTTCACCGCTGAAAAATTTCCCCACACTGATTTGAACAGTAACGCCGGGATGACCGTCATTATCAGGATCTGTTAAATTCGGGTCATCGCGATTGGTTGAAAGGGGTTTCATCGGGTCTCCGTTAATTCCCAGGAGGCTTGGGCTCTCGGGCCTGTAAATATGCCAGGCTCCGTCTTTCAGGAATAAATCAACTTCCTGAACCCTGGGTTTGATAGCCTGGACAGCTTCATCCCTGAATACTGATTTAGCATTTCTTCTGCTTAGTTTTTGTTCTGCATGCACAAACCGGTCCGACTGCATCAGTCTGCCCTCCTCCAGGTAAAAATCAGTAAATCCGTATGATATGATAAATGACCGCATGGTGGTTCTGGTTGTGGTATCTTCGTATGCCACCACATCATAGTGTGCATAATGACCCACAATCTGCTTCCCTTGCACTTTCGAGGTCCATATGGTTGAGTTGTGTCCGACTCTTCCCGGTCAAAAACATATAAAGGCGATTCTGGCCAATCCAGTGGCCTTGAACAGGAATTAAGGATAAACAGAATAGCCAGAAATCCCGGATATAGGCATTTGCCTTTTTGCATCATACTAATTCAGAGTGAGTAGCTTTTCAGCAAATCTAATTAAAAGTCCATTTATTTCCATGACCTGAGTTTCAATTCATTTCTGATTGCCAGTGATTTCGTCACTGTTGATAATCCGTACACCCATGTTTGCAAGCTCTTTTTTCAGGAATGCAAAGGTTTCCCGGTTCAGCGGGCGTGAAGCATCCTCTATCAGTGTCGATGAAAAGCCTTCCTTAATTGCATCGGTTATGGTGTGATACACACAAATATCACCGGCCAGACCGCAAAAGTACAATTCGGTGACTCCTTTATCTTTCAGGTAACCTGCCAGACCTGTGCTGACCTGATGTCTGTTGTCATATAATCCACTGTAACTGTCGACATAAGGATTCGTCCCTTTGCGAAAAATGGCTGAAATCCTGTTTGTTTCAAGATCAGGATGGAACATGGCACCCACAGTGCCTTGTACGCAATGGTCAGGCCAGAGCACCTGGTCAATCCCGTCAAGGTCTATTTTATTAAAAGGCCGTTCATCCGTATGGTTTGATGCAAAACTTACATGGTTCTGCGGATGCCAGTCCTGGGTGGCAACTACCAGGTCAAAATATTCCTGCAGCCTGTTAATGACCGGGACCACAAGATCTCCATCCGGGACTTCAAGTGAGCCGCCTGGCATAAAATCATTCTGAACATCAAGGATAACAAGTGATTTCATTTGATCTTTTTATAAGCTTCATTCAGTTTATCCCTTTCATTGCGGAGACTTTTACTAAGTCCGACTTTGTAAACATGGGGGAAATTAAACCGTTTATATTCCTCCGGCAGTCTTTTTAATTGTTCTTTGCTGTAGCTGGCTAATTCTGACAATGAGACAGCCTCGGACACCCGGATTCCATTTTCCATTATTATGTGGAGAAGAGGTTCTTTATTTTTATCCTGAAGTGACAACGATTTAAGAGGGTACAAAGGATGATACATGATCTCCGGATCTTGTTCATGACTGAGAGTAACTATATCCGCTCCGGAAAAATTGTTATCCTTGTCAAGTATCCTGAAGACTTGTTTTCTGTGAGGTAAAGTGATTTTACCCGGGTTCTCCGACAATTTGATTCGTGGTTTACCGTCTGAAAAGGCCAGTTTATAAACTCCATCCAGAGCGGCATCAGGATAGCCGGTTACAAGGTTTGTTCCTACTCCAAATACATCAATCGGAGCGTGCTGTTCCAGAAGGCTTTTTATAATATACTCATCCAGCTGGTTTGAAACAGCAATTCTGACATAGTTCAGACCGGCTTTATCAAGCATTTCACGGCTCTTCTTAGCCAGGTAGGCAAGGTCTCCGCTATCGAGGCGGATGCCACTCAGCCTCTGACCTTTTTCTTCCATTTTTTTTGCAGTCGCAATGGCATTTGGAAGTCCGCTGTTCAATGTGTCGTAAGTATCCACCAGCAAAACGCAGTCCTGCGGTTGCACATCAGCGAAATGCATAAATGCGGTCAGCTCATCATCATAGCTTTCAATATATGAATGCGCCATGGTGCCTGAAACAGGAATACCATAATCGCGACCTGCACGTACATTGCTGGTGGCATCAAATCCTCCTATAAAGGCAGCTCTGCTGGCATAGTATCCTCCGGCTCCCTGTGCCCTTCGCAGTCCAAAATCAATCAGCCTGCACTCTCCGGCAGCCTGTCTTATGCGGCTGGCTTTTGTTGCAATGAGAGTCTGAAAATTGAGAATATTAAGGAGGATCGTTTCGATGATCTGGGCTTCGATAATGTTTGCTTCGACCTGCAATACCGGCCGGACCGGGAAAATAATATCTCCTTCGCGGGAAGAATTGATGTTCCCTCTAAATCTGAATTTACCAAGGAACCGGATGAATTCAGGGTGAAATCCTTTTTCCTTCAGGAAGGCCAGATCCTTTTTATCAAATCTCAGCTCCTGAAGTGTGTTCAGTAAATCATCCAGACCGGCAAATATCGCATAACCACCTTCGAAAGGCAGTTTACGAAAAAAATAGTCGAACACAGCCCTGGTTTCATGTTGTCCCTTAAGGAAATATGCCTGAGCCATAGTCAGCTGATAATGATCGGTATATGTTGCTGTGTAATTGAACATTGTATTTCATTTCCTTATTTTGTTCTCTTCATGGGCCTGGTCATCTCTTCAGGAACAACCCATTTATCAAACTCTTCCTCTGTCAGAAGCCGCAGTTTAAGTGCCGCCTCCTTCAGGGACAGATTGCCTGTGTAGGCTTCATTGGCGATCCGTGCAGCATTTTCATAGCCTATATGATTATTTAAAGCCGTGACCAGCATTAATGAATTATTAAGATTTTCTTCAATTCGTTTCAGATTGGGCTCTATCCCGGAAACACATAAATCATTGAATGCTTTACAGGCATCTGCGATTAATGAGGCCGACTGTAAAAAAGAACTTATCATCACCGGCTTAAAGGCATTAAGTTCAAGATGGCCACCAGCACCTGCAATTGTAATTGTCATATCGTTACCGATAATCCGGGTGCATACCATTGTCATTGCCTCAGCCTGGGTCGGATTTACTTTGCCTGGCATGATTGATGAGCCCGGTTCATTTGCCGGAATGGTTATCTCTCCAATGCCTGATCGCGGACCCGATGCCAGTATCCTGATATCATTGGCTATTTTCATTAAGATGACAGCCAATTGTTTAATTGACCCGTGTGATTCTACAACAGCATCATTTGCTGCCAGGGATTCAAATTTGTTTTCAGCCGGCATAAAAGGCAGGTTCATCAGCCGGGCAATGGTGGCTGTAACCTCCCGGTCAAAACCTTCCGGAGAATTCAGGCCAGTACCTACGGCAGTACCTCCGATCGCCAGCTCGGAAAGATGTGGCAAGGTGTTCTTTAAAGCTTTAATCCCATGATCCAGCTGTGATACATATCCCGAAAATTCCTGTCCCAGGGTTAATGGGGTTGCATCCATCAAATGTGTACGGCCTGTTTTGACAATCCTGGCAGTTTCCGAGGACTTTTTCAAAAAAGTCTCAGAAAGCCTTTTGATCTCCGGTATTGTATATTCAACCAGCAGTTTGTATGCTGCAATATGCATGGCTGTCGGAAAAGTGTCATTGGATGACTGAGATTTATTCACATCATCATTCGGATGAATAAGCCGTTCGCCTTCTCCTGGTTTATTGCCAAGAAGTACATGTGAGCGATTTGCAATAACCTCGTTGCAATTCATATTTGTGTGAGTACCGGAACCTGTCTGCCAGATGACAAGCGGAAAATGGTCATCAAGTTTTCCTTCCGTAATTTCATCACACACACGTGCAATGAGCTTCATTTTTTCATCAGACAACAATCCGAATTTATTATTAGTAATTGCAGCAGCCTTTTTTAAATATCCGAACGCATGTATTATTTCAACAGGCATCGAGGCCGGGGGACCAATAGGGAAGTTCATTAACGATCTTTGAGTCTGGGCTCCCCAGTATTTATCAGCAGGAACCCTTACCTCGCCCATTATATCTTTTTCAATTCTGTACTTCATAAAATTAACTATCTGTTAATGAGTTAATCATCACAGTCATTATGGCTGGAAGGATTAACCGCATTAGTTTGTTGTCATATAGAGTAACAATCCAGGCTTTATAATGTGCGGGAGCAGGTCAGTTATTAACAGCTTGTCCTGGGATACAATTACCAAAAACAGAAAAAGCAGCCATTTGAGACTGCTTTGTGTGGGCCCAGCCGGGCTTGAACCGATGCGAGCGTAAAAAAATGATCCGGTGGATCATTTTAGCGAAGCAGTCAGATTGCAGGGAAGGCTTTGAGCCCATAGCATAAATAAATAAAGGCAGCCAATTTTGGCTGCCTTGGTGTGGGCCCAGCTGGGCTCGAACCAGCGACCCCCTGATTATGAGTCAGGTGCTGCTAACCAGCTGAGCTATGGGCCCAAAAATCATGTCAAAAATACCGGGCCATTCTGTTCACCGGCCAGCGACCCTCCCGACCATGGGTCGGGATGCTGCTAACCAGCTGAGCTATGGGCCCAAAAATCATGTCAAAAATACCGGGCCATTCTGTTCACCGGCCAGCGACCCTCCCGACCAATGGTCGGGATGCTGCTAACCAGCTGAGCTATGGGCCCAAAAATCATGTCAAAAATACCGGGCCATTCTGTTCACCGGCCAGCGACCCTCCCGACCCATGGTCGGGATGCTGCTAACCAGCTGAGCTATGGGCCCTGTTAAACAGGTGGCAAATATAATAAAATATTTTAAACCGAAGCGTAACGACACCCAACACGGGCGTCGCTGCACGGGAACATCTGATTTATTTGTTAATATACTCGAACAGCACACTGCCCGCCTCGTCGAGATCGTTGCCGAAGGTGATCAGCCCGCCGCGGTCGCCGGCCATGACTATAATGCGTTTTTCGAATACCTCCGGCTCACTGAAGATACGAATCATCTCCCTCGCCATCGCCGGCGTGCCGTATTCGACTTTAGGATCGGTGGTGGGTACCTTGTTCATGAGCTCTTCCCACAGCCTGGTGGAGTGAACATGAATGATAGCATTGGTGCCCTGATCGGCTGTGTAAATGGCAGCGTGCGTGAGCGATTCCGAAGACGCTTTCAGCGGCCCGCTGCACATGACGGCATTGTCATCTATATTGTACGATGAGACTTTGACATAATGACCCGGCTCCAGCTCAGGAATATCTCCCGTTGACGATCCTGTTATTATGAACTGTTGCGATTTGCCGATACGTATGCTGATGTTACCGAAACCGACCCCGTTCTCAAATGCACCAACGAGATCCATGTTGAAAAGGATCTCCCTCCAGTGATTGATTATCTCATACTGCTCATCCGAGATCACCGGTCCCGACTGGCTCCAGTAGCAATTGAACTTGACAAAACCTTCCATATAATTACGATAATAATTTCATTATTGATTCTTTATCCGCCCGGCATATACCCCTGTCAGTTATTAAGCCTGTTATCAGGCGCGCAGGGGTTATGTCAAATGCATAATTTGAAACGGGCATGTTTTTCTGACATATATATATGCCTTCAATTGTCCTTACTTCATCTTCATCTCTTTCTTCTACCGGTATCTGCTCCGGCCTTTCAATTGTCATATCAAATGATGATACCGGGAATGCCGAATAAAAAGGTATCCCGTTATCATGTGCGGCAAGCGCCTTCAGATATGTTCCGGTTTTGTTTGCCACATCTCCGTTTGCCGTTGCCCTGTCGCACCCCACAATGACTGCATCAACCATGCCATTCTGCATCAGATGACCGCCTGCATTGTCAGTAATGAGGGTGCAGGGTACGCCATGGTTACTCAGCTCCCATGCTGTCAGCCGGCTTCCCTGGTTGCGCGGACGGGTCTCGTCAACCCATACGTGTACACTTATGCCGTTGTCATGAGCCAGGTATACAGGCGCAAGAGCAGTGCCGTAATCGACACAGGCCAGCCATCCGGCATTGCAGTGGGTTAAAATGTTTACTGTTCTGCCATTTTTCCTGCGGCTTAACTCTTCTATGAGCGCAAGACCGTGCATGCCGATACGTCTGCAGTTTTCCGCCTCGGAATCGCAAATGGCTTCAGCCTCTCTTTGCAGGGTGTCAGCTGCCTGTCTTTGCAGGCTGTCTGCGACAGGCTGACTTTCAAGCACTTTCATCATACGGTCAACAGCCCATGCAAGGTTGACGGCCGTGGGTCTTGTTGCCTTGAGACGGGCTGCATCATTAAGAACAGACGCTGGTATATTTTGTTCGTTGTGGTGTTCAAGAAAGGAGAGCCAGATACCCCATGCAGCGGCGGCTCCGATGAGCGGAGCACCACGTACTGCCATTGTGCTTATTGCCATGCACACGTCATCAACGCTTCTGAGCTCCATCAGATCAAAAGAAAAAGGCAGTCTTCGCTGATCAATAACCATGATCGTTGACGCTTCATCCCCGTCCTGCCATATACTTCGGTACTCTCTTTTCCCAACCTTCATCAGTGAAGTTTGTCAATCGGAACGAAAATGTAAAATTAAAAATAATAAGTTGAATACTATTATTTACAGTGCTGCTGCATACTCCATCCGATTATCAGTGGCACGCCAATGTTTTTCTGAAAAACGTTTTTCGAATATCCGGCCCGTTTGTTCCACTTATTTGGAAATTGTTGAATATCTTTGCAGAAGATTGGATTATTATGGTCGACAAAGACGAATACAGGACAAAGATCATTCTGACTGCCAGCAGGATCTTCAGTCGTTACGGCTTCAGGAAGACCACCATGGAGGAGATCTCAAAAGCCCTGAAAAAAGGCAAGAGTTCCATCTACTACTATTTCGGGAGCAAGGAGGATATCTTCGAGGCCGTGGTTCTGTACGAAGCCAACCAGCTGCGCATACAGCTTACCTCCGCCATCAAGGAGGTTGATTCGCCTCCCGACAAACTGCGTAATTACATATTTGTCAGAATGACGGCGTTTGAGAAGCTTTCAAACTACTACAACGCTGTTTTTGATAAGAATCTTGATCATTACGAATTCATAGAAAGGATAAGGTCAAGATATGACAGGGAAGAGCTGGCCATTCTGAGACTGCTTGTTTATGTCGGCAACCGGCGCGGTGTCTTTGAGATCGAAGACAGCGAGTACACTGCCATGGCCATACAGACGATGCTGAAGGGAATGGAGGTTCCTCTCTTCTGGCAGAAGCGCGAGATGGATATCAATAACCGTCTTGAAGCTATTTTACATCTGATTTTTTACGGTATCAACAAACGGCCGTAATCCGGGTCATTTCTTCTTTACAACCGGCTCGGGAATTTTCCTGTACGCCCATACCAGCAACGCAATTCCTGCAATGATGAATGGTATGCTGAGCAATTGACCCATGTTGAATTTCATTCCTGCTTCAAAGGTCTCCTGGTCATTCTTAATGTACTCCACGAGGAAGCGGAAGCCGAATACGAGAATAAGAAACAATCCGAACAGCAATCCGGGCCTTTGTTTGCCCTTGTTCTTCCAGTAGACCCTCAGAAGAATAACGAAGGTAATCAGGTAAGCAAGGGATTCATATATCTGGGTCGGGTGTTTGGGTGCGTTCTCGCCGTTGCGGAGGAACACAAATCCCCACGGCAGATTAGTCTCAACACCGTAAATTTCCGAGTTCATAAGGTTACCCAGTCGTATGAGCGCGCCTGCAAGCGCCACTACAATCACGACGCGGTCGATGGCCCAGATGAACGGTTTCTTCTCTTTCCTGACAAAGAGCCATAGTGCTAACAGTATTCCTATTGCGGCACCATGGCTTGCAAGTCCTCCTTTCCATACATACAGTATCTGTATTGGATTGGCAAGATAAAATGCGGGCTCATAGAATAAACAGTGACCGAGCCTCGCTCCGATAATGGTTCCCACGGCAACATAAACGGTAAGCCTGTCGAGAGTTGCATCACCAAGACCTTCGTTCTTAAAGACTTTTCTCAGGATGTAATATCCAAATACAAATCCGGAAGCGAAAAGCAGTCCGTACCATCTGACTGCGAAATTTCCGATGCGGAAGATCTCCGGATCGACATTCCATGGTATGATCTGAAGCGTCATATGATGTTTGTTTGGAGTTCAAAAGTAGTAAAAAAGTCATGTATGGCCGTTCCTGCTGCAATAATTTACATAACAAAATTTGATGTAAGTTTGCAGACAGTGGACGGCAGGAGATACATATCAGGCAGGCTGGGTGTGACAGCACTGGTTGTGTTGTTTATTTTATCCTGTGCCAAGATAAGTTCACCTTCGGGCGGGCAGAAGGACCTTGATCCCCCGGTAGTACTGAAGAGCCAGCCTGAAAACGGTACGGTGATGTTCTCAGGAAAATCATTTGTTGTAACCTTTGACGAGTTTGTGATACTGGACAAGATCACTGAAAAATTCATGGTGTCACCGCCCCTGAAAACGAAGCCTGAAGTACGATTGAAGGGAAAGAACCTGGTGGTAAGCTGGGAGGATACGCTTACAGACAGCACCACTTACACATTTTATTTCCAGGATGCAATACGCGACAACAATGAGAATAATGCTATCCCGAATTTTCAGTATGTTTTTTCTACCGGACCTGTTCTCGACTCCCTCTCGATGTCTGGCAATGTTTTCGGTGCGTTTGATCTCGAGGTTGTCCCCGATGTGCTTGTAATGATGTATTCCAATCTCTCGGATACGGCGCCGCGCACGCTGCTTCCTGCCTATATCTCCAAGCCTGATGTCTCGGGTGGCTTTATGATAAACAATATCAGGCCCGGCCGCTTCAGGCTGTACGCCCTGAAGGACATTAACGGCAACAAGATGTATGATCTTGAGGATGAGGTTTTTGCTTTCAATGATTCAATAATCAATATCACCCCGGATGCATATTACAATATTATTCCTGACACAATAAAGTATAAACCTGAAAACGCTCCTGAAAAGACAAAGGACGACATTTTCACTTTCGGGGTCCACAGGCTTTATGCCTTTACCAGGGAAGCCAGCAAGCAGTACCTCCGGTACACAGAACGCAAGAGCAGTGGCTCTATCGGTTTTGGCCTTGCCATTCCCTCTGACACCGGGCAGGTCTCAATAGAGCTTACAGGCATTGCTCCCGATACATGGTATATGGAAAATAATGCCAGGCGTGACACTTTTATGCTTTGGATAACCAATCCGGAGGTTTATGACCGCGAGGTCATTGATGCGGTGCTTACTTATCCTTTCACTGACAGCACCGGAACACTCATTCAGAAAACCGACTCCGTAATCTTCAGGTTCAGGAAGCCGGATGCTCCAAGGTCAGGCACCAGGAAAATACCTGCCCTGTCGCTGGCAACAAACATCAGCGGTAAAATAAAACCCGGTACCATCCCTGCATTCACCGGCCCCGCACCCCTGAGTAACCCTGACACATCAAAAATTACCCTGACGGAAATCGTCGATACTATTAAGACAGAGCTTCATGCGGTACTCGTTAAAGACAGCACCAATTCAAGGCGTATCCTGATGAAAACACCCCTGAAAGCGGGAGGATCGTACACTCTTGAATGCAAGGGGGGAGCTTTTACTGACATTTACGGAAATGCAACAGATTCAATAGTTTACAGAATTACAGTCGGAGTAGCCGAAGACTATGGCACTGTTAAGGCAAAACTTTCCGGCTATGAAGGTAACGTGATAATACAGCTTCTTGATGACAGGGAAAAAATTCTTCAGGAAGCAGTTGTTAAAAGTCCCGGTGAGGTAAAGTTTGGACTGATTGACAAGGGCCGCTACAGGATGAGGGCCATTTATGACATCGACTCCAGCCGGACATGGACTACGGGAGATTTTGACCTGATGAGAAACCCGGAGCCGGTGACATATTACACCGGCGAGCTCGAGGTCAAGATAAACTGGGATCTGGAACAGGACTGGGACCTGGGAGTCATGTACCGCAAGGATGTGTCACTGAGAGCCAAGCCGGCGTCTAAAAGATAATATAATATGGCAACACGCAGAAGGTTCATAAGAAACACTTTCGTGGCCGGGGCGGCGCTCAGCGCAGGCATCCCCGCCTTCTCCTCCGTAACTGCCGGTAAATGGAGCTCCAACAGGCCGGCGGTCAGACTGCGAAAATTTCAGAGCAAAGCTGTTGAAGAAACTATAAAGGAAGTCAAATCATTTCTCGGTGATACTGAACTGGCATGGCTCTTCGAAAACTGCTTTCCCAACACTCTTGACACTACTGTCAGCTACGGCGAGAAGACCGGAAGACCTGACACATTTGTCATCACGGGCGATATTAATGCGATGTGGCTGCGTGATTCCACCGCCCAGGTATGGCCTTATGTCTCACTGACGCCCTCCGACAGCAAGCTCAGGGATCTCATAGCCGGTGTAATCAACAGGCAGGTAAAATGCATTCACATTGACCCTTATGCCAATGCCTTTAACGACGGTCCCGGACAGAGCGAATGGATGACTGACCTGACAGATATGAAGCCGGAGCTTCATGAACGCAAGTGGGAGATAGATTCTCTCTGTTATCCTGTCAGGCTTGCTCACGGTTACTGGAAAGCAACAGGAGACACTTCAGTATTTGATGTTTCCTGGGCTGAGGCTATGCGACTTGTTATACGCACCTTCAGGCAGCAGCAGCGAAAGGAAGGCCAGGGCCCGTACCGCTTCCAGCGTGTAACCGCGTGGCAGACAGACACTGTTGCCGGAGGCGGTTTTGGTAACCCCGTTAATCCTGTCGGACTGATAGTTTCTGTTTTCAGGCCTTCGGATGATGCCACCATCTGGCCTTTCCTGATACCGTCAAACTACTTTGCTGTAAAATCGCTCAGGCAGATAGCTGAAATAGCGGAAGCTGTTCTCAAAGACGCAAAACTGGTTACGGAAGCCGCTTCTCTGGCAGACGAGGTTGAAGCAGCCCTTAAAAAATACGCCAGGGCAAATCATCCGGAATACGGGGAGGTAATCGCATACGAGACAGACGGATATTACAACAACAGTTTCATGGACGACGCCAATGTGCCGAGCCTGCTGGCGATGCCTTATCTCGGAACTATAGACCGGAATGATGAGCTGTATCTCAGGACAAGAAATTTTGTGCTGAGTAAGAGTAATCCATGGTATTTTTCGGGTAAAATGGGCCACGGGATAGGCAGTCCGCATACAGGAATAAACCGTGTATGGCCCATCGCCATCACCATGAGGGCACTTACTGCCAACAATGATTATGACATTGTCTCTTCGCTGAAGATGCTTAAGAACACTCATGCCGCAACCGGCTTCATGCATGAATCTTTCATGAAGGATGATCCGACACAGTTCACCAGGAAGTGGTTTGCCTGGGCCAATACCCTGTTCGGTGAGCTTGTGCTTGAAACGTACCGCACCCGGCCGGAACTGTTGAAAGAAGTTTAGGCTAACTCGGAAGAAACAGTAATAAAATGAAGACCATCGAAGTTAAAAAACTAAATTCCGAAAAGCTGTATCCTGCCATGGCCGAAGTGTCAGCCAGACTCGATGAGATGGGCGAAGGATTTTCGGTCGGAACGGTCAACTGGGAAATGTTCCCGTACAAACCCGACGTCAAATTCAATATTGCCTGGGGAGACCGCGAAATTTACATTAAATATTATGTCAGGGAGACAAATGTCAAGGCAGAGAAAACCCTGACCAACGAGATGGTATGTGAAGACTCCTGTGTCGAATTTTTTGTCTCGCCGTCTGATGACGGCATCTATTATAATCTCGAGTGCAATGCTATCGGCACCCTTCTGATGGGTTCAGGACACGGAAGACATGACGGCATCAGGACCGATGCCGGCGTTATCAGCGGCATTCGTCAACTCACAACAATGGGTACAGAGCCGTTTACCGAGATAAGCGGCGATATCCGGTGGTCTGTCACGCTGGCAATTCCTCTTGAAACCTTCTTTCATCATAAGATCGGAGACCTGAAAGGGAAAAGCTTCAGGGCCAATTTCTACAAATGCGGTGACAAGCTGAGCAACCCGCATTATGTGACCTGGAATCCAATCGGAACAGAAAAACCTGATTATCACAGGCCTGAATACTTTGGAAGACTGAAATTCGTTTAATAACAGACTTCCGGGATGGCATCTGGTCCGGAAGGAGGTTAGTCACTAATATCCAGGTTTATGAATCTTTCAGATAAGAAGTACAGCAAATTTGCCCTTGTTCGGGAAATGATGGAGACACCGGGCATTATCAGATCTTTTGATCCCGGGGTTTCCGAACGCTTTGTGAAATTCTTCAGGTCAAAAAAAGGATTGTTTCTTACGGGAGAGGGAAGCAGCAGGCTGTTTCCTGCAAAAAGAACCATTTCTGCCAACCTGAAGAAAGAATTCCTTCTGCCTGTACTTACAGAAGGGTGTACACAGTCGCTGGATTATAACCTGAAGGATTTTGTTGTTTTCGTGGCTTCAAATTCCGGCCAGACTAAGGAGGTCATCCGCCTGGTCAATGCCCTCAAAAAGAAAAAGCATAATACCGTCCTGGCCCTGACAGCCAATCAGAAAACAAAGCTTGAAGAGTTTGCTGACGGTACACATGTCCTGAAGTGCGGGAAAGAAGATGCTGTCGCTGCTACCAAGTCTGTGGTGGAGCAGGGGCTCTTCTATGATTCCCTTCTGCGGAACCTCAGAAAAGAAAAGATGACCGGATTGAGGAAAGCGGCTGCACAGGCCGAAGAGGTTCTTACGGCCGGAATAGACAGGAAGATTATTGACATGGTCAGCAAAGCCGGTATGATCTATTTTGCAGGCCGCGATAATGGCGTTGCCGCTGAGCTTGCCCTGAAGACAAATGAGATCACCAGGAAAAAATCAGCCTTTCTCGAGGGCACCTTCGCCCTTCACGGCATCGAGGAGGTGATGAATAAGAACGAGGTGCTTATCTGGGTCGACCCGTTTGAACACGACCATGATAAATTCATGGAATGTATCGTAAAAGGGGCGGGAGTTAATGTTATCGCTATTGCCACCCATAAAACAGAATTCACTACCATCGTCATTCCTGACGGAGGCCAGTATGCTGAATATATCCAGCTCCTTGCAGGATGGAATATCCTTGTTGAGACAGGTATTTCCCTCAACATAGATCTTGACCATCCGAAGAGAGCCCGAAAAGTGGGCAACGAATACGTGGCAGGTTAAGGCTTCCGGAGGAGATATCGCCTCTCCTGACTTTTTGTTTCACCGATTAAATCTAAACCTTATATTTACGTTTGGTTTGGTATGTGATTCTTTCTATAAAGGACTCGTTTGTCAGGTCCGGAATAGAAGAAACGTAATAAGAAGTTAATGAATAACTACAGTCTCCCGGAGATGATCAATTATATCATAGGCGGCCTTTTCGTTATCATTGTCTTTTCAATAGCATACGCTTATCTCAAGCCCCATAAACTGCATCATTCAAGGCCGATATCGACCTTTGCGTTAAAGGCCAGCTACCTTGTTTATCTCCTTATTACTCTGCTTGTCATGTACTTTGCCAGCCTGAAAGGGGGAGGCCTCAGCAAGGTCTTCGACGGCCCGGAATTCTTTGTCTTCCTGCTTGTTCTTTTTGTGCCCACAATCGGCATTTTTTCAAGAAAGATCACCCATTTCAGTGCAAAGAGGGTTCGTTACAATCTTATATTCACGGCGGTGAACATCATAATGACCATTACTGTTCTCATACTGTACAGGTTCTGAATTCTTCTAACCGTTATAAAAGACTACATTTGTTTTAGAAACCGGAAAACTCCACCATCATGATCAAAGAAAGATTTATCACCTATGTAGAGGAGAGCATTAAAAAGAACTGGAACAAAGAAGCTCTCTCCAATTACCGTGAAAAGGGGTATACATATAAGGAAATCGCAGAGATGATTGTCAGGCACCATATTTTCTTTACAGCGCTTGGCATTAAGGAGGGCGACAAGATTGCCCTTGTGGGCAGGAACTCAGCCAACTGGTGCGCGATGTACCTTGCCGTTGTGACCTGCGGTGCGGTTGTTGTCCCTATCCTTCCCGACTTCAGGCCGGAAGATATGCAGAACATCATCAACCATTCAGATTCAAGAATGCTCTTCATAGATGACAAGCTGTGGGAGAACCTTGAACCGGACAAGCTGAAAGAGATAATGTGTGCCGTCAGCCTTGACACATTCGAAATGACCATGAGTCGCTCGGAAATGTATGCCGGTCTCTATGATGCTAAAAGCGCCTCCTTCAGCAAGCAGTATCCTGATTTTAAACAGGAGGATATAAAATTCTCTGAAATCGACAATGAAAAACTTGCCGTCATAAGCTACACATCAGGCACAACGGGTTTTTCAAAGGGAGTAATGATACCTCACCGAAGCCTTGCCGCAAACACCCGTTACGCACAGGCTAACATGCCTCTTGACTCCGGTGATCCCGTCGTCTCCTTTCTTCCGCTGGCACACACATACGGCTGCGCCTTCGAGTTTCTCTTCCCTTTCACCTACGGCTGCCATATCACAATCCTGACAAAGACGCCGTCACCTCAGATACTTTTACAGGCCTTCAAGGAGATCAGGCCAAGGCTGATACTCTCGGTTCCCCTGGTGATAGAGAAGGTATACAAAAAACAGATCCTTCCTGTCATCTCCAAGCCTCACATGAAGATACTGCTGAAGATCCCGGGCATAAACAAGGTGCTTCACAACAAGATCCGCGAGAAACTGACTGTGAGTTTTGGCAGCCGGTTCAAGGAGATTGTCATCGGCGGGGCAGCATTCAATTCCGATGCGGAAAAATTCTTTAAGACCATACACCTGCCGTTCAGTATCGGTTACGGCATGACTGAATGCGGGCCCCTTATCAGTTACGACGGGTGGCGGACCAACCGGCTGGGCTCATGCGGCAAATCTGTTGATACCCTTGAAGTGAAGATCGACTCACCCGACCCGGCAAAGATCGTTGGCGAGATCATCCTTCGCGGCGACAATGTCATGCACGGTTATTACAAGAATGACGCTGCGACAAAAGAAGTGATCGATGATGAAGGCTGGATGCACACGGGTGACCTCGGAGTCATTGATAAAGACGGTTATATCTATATCAAAGGCCGTAGCAAGAATATGCTGCTGGGTCCCTCAGGTAAAAATATTTATCCCGAGGAGATCGAATCTCTTATCAATAATTACACTTATGTGTCCGAATCCGTTGTTATTTCCGAGGAGCACAAGCTTATCGCTCTTATTTACCCTGATCAGGAGCAGCTTAATAAAGCCGGGATAACGGAGGCAACTCTGAACAATGCCCTGGACACCATCCGCAAGGATGTTAATGCTCATTTACCTGAATATATGGCCGTGACGAAATTCCGCGTCCACCCTGAAGAGTTTGTAAAAACACCGAAGAGGAGCATTAAGCGTTATCTTTATATGAAGGAATAATGAATGAGCGTGAAGAAGTATTGTATCATAGTCGCCGGGGGAAGCGGACGCAGGATGAAGTCAGCCATCCCGAAGCAGTTTCTCCTCCTGGAGGGAAAACCGCTGCTGATGCATACTATCGAAAGATTTCACTCATTTGACAGGGACATTGAAATAATTTTAGTGCTTCCTTCAGAACATCATTCTCTCTGGCGGGGCCTCATCAGAGAATATTCATTTGAGATAAGTCATAAGATCGTTTCAGGCGGTGAAGAGCGTTTTCACTCTGTCATGGCAGGACTTGACAGTGTGACCGGAGAGTCGCTTGTGGCTGTTCATGACGGCGTCAGGCCGCTGGTGAGTCATGATACGATCTGGCGGTGTTTTGCCGATGCTGAGGAATTCGGCAATGCCATACCATTTATTGAGCCCTCTGATTCCGTCAGGATTATGTCCGGTGATGACAGCAGGCCATGCCTCAGGAACGAGGTACGTCTCATACAGACTCCCCAGGTTTTCCGCAGCAGCCTGATTTTTTCGGCCTATGACCGCGACTATGACCCGTCGTTCACCGATGACGCAACCGTGGCCGAAGCGGCCGGGATAAAGATACACCTGACACACGGAAACAGGGAGAACATTAAGATAACCACACCTGAAGACCTGACAGTAGCCCATGCACTGATCAGGATCATGAAGTAAAAACACAGGGAGACCCTATGGAACAGGAAAGCGTAACTGACTATAAAAAGCTTGAAGTAAAAAGAGTTGACAAGGCCGATGAGGAGATCATCGGCCTGCTCAAAGAAACCGTCCTGGGGTCCGAAGGGGGTATGCGCTATTCAATGCAGAACACCGAAGAGAGAATTAAAGCCTATGGTGACAGTCTCTCTTTCATGGCTCTTTACAAGAAGAACAACCTTAAAGGCGTCATCGGCATGTGCAGGCGTAAAACGATGAACTGCGGAGTACCATACGACTCGACGCACCTGCGTTATCTTTCGGTACAGAGCGCTTTCCAGACAGAAAATGCTCCTGCCCGCAAAAGTGACAGGCACTCTTATGTTGAGGAGAGCTTAAAGCAGAAAATATTTTCGATGTACAGGGGCTTGAACCGCGATGTCGAAGATCCGGGAGGATCGACGGAGCCCCATGTGATGTATGCTTATGTGGAGAGCCGTAACGAGAGATCAAGGAACCTTATCAACCAGGCCGGGTATGAGTATATCCGTTCCTTCCTCACCATCGCCTTCAGCCGTTTTAATCCTGAGCCCAATACCTCCGTCACCAGGCTGACCCCGGAGGAAGAGCCATCCATGGCCGGACTTCTGGCCGGGCAGTACGGTAATTACTGTTTCTATACGGATGAATTTACTTTTGCCGGCCACAGGTATTATGTCCTGAGGAAGGACAACGAGATCGTTGCCGGCGTCAGTGCCATACCTGCAAGGTACAAGGTTGTAAATGTACCCGGCCTTTGGGGATGGCTCATGATGAAAGTATTTCCCGTGACTCCCTATTTCCGAAGACTTTTTCAGCCGGAAGAGTTCCGGTATGTTATTTTAAATGCAATTTACTGCCGTAAGGGAAATGAAGATCTTCTGCCAGACCTGTTTGAGGCTGTATGCGCTGAGGAAGGGTACAATACGGCACTGACATGGCTTGATGATCACTCTGAACTGTTCGATGTACTGAGAACAAACAGAAGGATGGGAGCGCTGAACAGGCTGCTGAATGCAAAACCGGGACTGGTTTATGCGTATTTTTCGGGATTGACGCAGGAGGAGACAGTGAAATTCTATGAATCCCCGGCATATATTTCAGGATTTGACTTTTCATAATCTCATAAGATAACTGAACATGATAAAAAGGAACAGGAGCTTTCAGCAAGGCTGTATTGCTGCATTGATGCTTTTATTTATCAGCATGACTGCTGCTGCACAAAAGGACAGTACCGGCAGGATGGAGTGGTTCGGCAATGCACGGCTCGGTATTTTCATTCACTGGGGCATTTATTCGGTCAACGGCATTGACGAATCATGGTCGTTTTTTAACGGTCATATCACCTATGGCGATTATATGAAACAGCTTCACGGTTTTACGGCCGCGAAATATGATCCGGATGCGTGGGTGCAACTGATAAAAGAGAGTGGTGCCCGCTATGCAGTGCTGACATCAAAACACCATGACGGGGTTGCACTGTGGGACACTAAGCTGAGCAATCTTAATGTAGTTGATTCGACTCCGGCGGCGCGCGATCTGATCAGGCCTTTTGTTGAAGCCCTTCGGAAATCGGGACTGAAAGTCGGGCTTTACTATTCACTGCTTGACTGGTCTCATCCCGATTATCCGAACATGACAAGCATTGTGAAGAGATATGTTACCGACAGTGTCAGGTGGGAGCGTTTTGTAAAGTTCAACCACGGACAAATAACCGAGCTTGACAGGGAATTCAGTCCTGACCTGTGGTGGTTCGACGGGGACTGGGAGCAGAGTGCGGCGATGTGGCATGCACCCGAAATAAGAAAGATGATCCTCGAAAGTAATCCTGCCGCAATAATCAATTCCCGCCTTGCGGGTTACGGCGATTACGGCACACCGGAACAGGGACTTCCCCTCAGACCGCCTGAAGACGAATACTGGGAGTTGTGCATGACCATCAACGACTCATGGGGTTACCAGGGAAATGACCACAACTATAAAAGCCCCTCGCAGGTAATACGCATTTTTGCCGACTGCATCGGTTTGGGCGGCAACCTCCTGCTTGACATAGGACCGAAACCTGACGGTACAATACCCGGGGAACAGGTGGAGGTTCTGAAAGCACTCGGCCGCTGGACATCAAAACACAGCCAGGCTATATTCGGTACTGTCGCCGGATTGCCTGCAGGGTGTTTTGACGGGCCGTCGACCATGAGCCCTGACAGCACAACGGTATACCTGTTTCTAAACGGTGACGGCGGTGGTGAGATAATGCTTCAGGGCGTAATGAACAGGATTAACAAAGCGGTTGTAGTCGGTAACGGCACCAGCCTGGAGGTAAAGGAATATCTCAGACCCTCGTGGAGTAATCATGCAGGAGTATATTTTATAAAAGTGCCTGAAAATGTGCTCGATGATACCATGACGGTAATAGGCCTCTCTCTCGACGGCAAACTGAAAACTGAATGATGCCTCCTGTAATGAGAAAATATGTCTTACTTTTTTTGATGCTGCCGGGGCTTTCAGGATTATATGCCCAGGAGTCCGATGAACGTTATGTACCGGAGACTGATACGCTGGTCCTGCAGAAACTTGAACAGTGGCAGGATCTGAAATTCGGATTGCTGATGCACTGGGGCCCTTACAGCCAGTGGGGCATAGTTGAATCGTGGTCTATATGCGCTGAGGATGAGGATTGGTGCCGCAGGAAAAACCTTGATTATGAGGAATATAAGAAACAGTACGAAGCGCTTCAGCTGAGCTTTAATCCTGTCAGCTTCAATCCCGAAAAGTGGGCTGAAGCAGCAAAAAATGCAGGGATGAAGTACGTCATTTTCACAACGAAGCATCATGACGGATTCTCGATGTTTGACACTAAGCTGACAGATTACAGGATCACGGACGAAGCCTGTCCTTTCAGCGTAAATCCCCGCGCCAACGTGACGAAGGAGATCTTCACCGCATTCAGGGAACAGGGTTTCTGGACAGGAGCATACTTTTCAAAACCAGACTGGCACAGTGAATATTACTGGTGGCCCAATTTCGCCACGCCGGACCGGAATGTGAATTATAACGTAAAGAATTACCCTGTTCGGTGGGAGAAGTTTGTCGGGTTCACGCATGGACAGATAATGGAGCTGCTCGGCGGCGACTACGGCAAGGTTGATATCCTGTGGCTTGACGGCGGATGGGTCAGGAAGATGACCGAGGAAGAGGTGCAAGGCCGACTTGCAACACCAGGTAACAGTTTTGTACGCGTGCAGAATCAGGATATTCGTATGGATGAACTCGTTACGAAGGCAAGGCAGAAGCAGCCCGGACTGATAGTTGTCGACAGGGCGGTATACGGTAAAAACCAGAATTATCTGACACCGGAGAACAGGGTTCCTGAAAAGGCACTTCCTTACCCATGGGAGTCTTGCATTATTGCAGGAGGAGGGTGGGCATGGGTGCCTGACCCTCACTTCATGTCGGGGCGTGAAGCGGTGCAGCTGCTGGTTGACATTGTGATCAAGGGTGGTAACCTGCTGCTTAATATTGGTCCGGCACCTGACGGCACCTGGCCGGAAGGTGCCTACAGCCTGCTGGAAGACATGGGCAAATGGATGAAGATAAACGGCGAGGCTATCTATGGCACCAGGGCGATGGCCCCGTACAAGGACGGCAAGGTATGCATCAACAGAAAAGGCGATAATACATGGTATCTGTTTTATATGGCTGATGAGGGCGAGAGTATGCCTGCTTCTGTAACCATGAATGGCCTGACGCTTCCGCAGGGGTCAGTGGTGACGGTGACCGGTACAAAAACAAAGTGTTCATGGCTGAACGGAACGAATTCTTTCACGGTAAATATTCCTTCCAAAGTCAGGAATAACCCACCCTCGGACTATGTATGGGTGATGAAGATTGAATTCTGATCGGGCACCCCCTAAAAACGTGCCACACAGACCTTATATTGATGCTTTGCAGCATCCTGATCTGTGTGGCCTGACAGGGAAATGGGGGGAAGAACCACCTGTCATGTTCAAAAAAATATTTTTATTCCGTCTGCAATCCGGTTTTACAACCATAAAGATTGGACAAAATACCATGTTTCCAAAGCGATTTACGACCCATTGTATGAACGGGTACTTCTAATGTACGAAGGCGCCTTTTTAAAAGATAATTATATTCAGGGAGACCTGCCTAGAAGTCAGCAATACGGGTTTTCATGTGGTCAAGCAGTTGTTTGATCTTGTCACGGGAAATTTCGCAGCGAAACTCTTTTTCGCCCTTGATGAATATGCATTGTTGCTGTCTTGTATCTATGCGTGAAAGGAATGCCGTATTGACAATGCATGACCGTCCTGTCCTGTAAAACTGATTACCGAGATGTTCTTCCAGTGCACCCAGAAGGACTGTTACGGTTTCGGTCCGTCCGGAGATAAAATGAAACGTAGAGTAATTTCCGTCAGCAGTAATGAAAACAACCTCTGCCGGATCGATGAATACCACTCCTGTCACGCCCCTGAAAATAAGCACTTTGTCATTGTTAAAAAGTGAAGTGATCCTGTCCAGGGAATCCATCCTGCCGTTTTCATTGTACCGGTTAAATGTCGCCATCAGGCGCTCGGGGTCAATGGGTTTGAGGAGGTAATCGAAGGCGGCATAGTCAAATGCCTTGATGGCGTATTCGTCATGGGCCGTGGTAAAAACAACATGAGGATTTACCTTCTTTTTTTCCCTCAGCTCATTGAGGATATCAAAACCTGACACCGATGGCATGCGTATATCGAGGAAGAGAATATCAGGGTCATTTTTAATTATCAGATCCACCGCAGAAGCAGGATCTGTTGTAGATTCAATCACCGTGGCTATGCCAGTGGCTTCTATAAGATTTGCCAGCAGGTCAAGCGATTCCTGCTCATCCTCGACGATCATGGTTTTTATAATCTGATCATTCATAGACGGGTATGTTTGTTGTGGGGTTGTTTTGGAATCATGACGATATCAAAATTATAATTTTCCGGAAGGAATCCATGTACTTCTGTTCCTGATGGCTCACCGTTATCATAAAGGTCTATAAAGGTCAATGCTGCTTTTTCACTGTTGACCTTATTCATCATTTCCATTCCGCTGATAATGTTCCTGAGCCCGAGACCCGCTCCGTCCGAATTCAGTTCGGAGGCTGCCTTGCGGCCTATGCCATTATCACGGACAACAAATTCATTGCCATTTCTCACTTTATTTACCTCTATTTCTATCACACCTATGTCTTTTTTATTTTCGATACCGTGCTTAACTGCATTCTCAACAATCGACTGAAGTATCATTTTTGGAACCAGAATATTCTGATCAACATCTTCAGCAACTTTGATGCTGTAATCAAACCTGTTGCTGTAACGAAGTTTCTGAAGATCGAGGAAGCGTGTGACAAATTCCACCTCCTCCCTGATAGGCTTAAGCAGCAGGGAGCTGTCTGTCAGCACTGATCTTAGAAGGCCGGAAAGTTTAAGGAGATAGGAATAAGCCTTTTCTTTTTCGCCCTTCATGATCAGTGAGCCTATGGAAGAAACAGCATTAAAGGTGAAATGGGGATCGAGCTGGCTGATGACAGAACTCAATTGCATTTTGTAGCTTTCGGCCTGCAGACGGGCTGTCTCAACCCTCTTTCTGTTAATGCGACGGCGGATTTGTAAGCTGAGCAGGGCGATCAGGGCAGCAGCCATTAATGAGGCAGCGATCTTTATGCTAAGTTTCTGGAAGAAGGCAGGAACAACATCTATGATTAAGGTCTGGGGTTCCGGTGTCCCTGTTCCGTCACCGTTGTATGCTTTCAGCTCAAAGGAATATTTGCCCGGAGGGAGGTCGGTAAGGGTGACAGATCGTTCTGCTGTTTTAGGCGACCAGGCATCATGCAGTCCCGGTAATCTGTACTGATAAGTGATATCTTCAGGGTATCTTGTTGAGATTCCGGTAAAGTTTATCTTTATGTCATTAGTCAGGCCGCTGACAGTTGCGCTGTTTCCGGCGTGATAAAAGAGGGATGAGTCCAGGACAGAAGCCCATCCGTTTGCAGCGCCGGGTATTTCCACCGAAGTTATATGCGTCAGTGGAGGATTCATATTTTTCTTTATCCTTTCGGGAAAGAAGCGGATTAGTTTGTCTGATGCCAGCAGCCACCACCCTCCGTTTGCATCCTTTACAATACCATTGTCCTGGCAGTCGTTACCGTTGTAGCCCCGGCTACGTCCCAGGATCGTATAATAATCCGATTGCCCGGCATAATATTTATCCAGGTCAATGATACACAGGTCCAGCATACGGCCAACAAGAAGGCGGTGGTCGCCAAGATCGCGGATGACATTGGCAGGGCGGTTCATCCCGTCAGGCAGTGCCGGTGTGAAAACAGGATTATCCGGATCACACGATAAAATCCCGTCTGACCCGGCACTCCATATCCTGCCGGTATAATCCTTAAGAATACCCCACACCATCTCCGCCGGTGCAGGAGCTGAGCGGAAGGGAGTGAAGCTTTTCCCATCAAACAGGACAATGCCGTAATGTCCTGCCAGCCAGTAGTTGCCGTTATTGTCTCTCGCAATCCCTTCAACCACACCATATTGCGGACCTGACATCTCAGGATAGAACTCTGTTTTCTCTCCCCTAAAGTGATATAATCCCAACCCGGTACCAATAAATACAGATTTGTCAACGGGATCTTCATAAATGATACATACCTGCGCTTCTTCGGGGATTGGTTTGAATCTCCTGAATTTCTTTCCATTCCAGATAAGCACCCCCGTGTTTGCCGAGATCCATACTTCTCCGTTTGAAAGGGTTGTACTTCCCCTGTAGAAAGCGAGATCTTTTCCAAACAGACCCCTGTAGTTATTTTTTGAAGTAAACCTAATGCCGTCAAAATACTGCAATTCCCCGTTGATTGATCCTATCCAAAGTCCTCCGTCAGGGTCAGCTGCCAGAGCCCAGGGGTTGAAAATAAGACCGTCATCTTCATTGTATTCTATAAAGGCATCTGACACCATCCTGAAAATCTTTGTTTCGGTCATCATCCACAACGAGCTGTCACGGTCGACCAGAAAGAAGGTCACGCTGCCATAATTCCATTTGACTTTGATGCTCTCCGGATATAACTCACTAAGGATAGTTTCAGGTTTGTAACGGAGCTGGGTTCCCAGGTTTGCCAGGGAAGACGGACTGTAATCACCGATCAGGTATAAGCCATATAGATCCTCCGATGAAGAGCCTTTCCTTCCGGAAATGTCCATTATAGCGTCTTTAACCTGTGTCGGTGTCAGAGGTTTTTTTTCGATGACGGAGAGAACTCCTTTTCTGAATCTGCAAAGAGCCACATCCGGACCGGTCAGATAAAGAGAGGAGTCTTTATTATCAAATGCGGCAAGGATTAGCGAATCTCTTTGCAGGACAGGGTATCTTTTACTGTAGTCATAATATCTCCCGGAATCAAACAGGATGATTTTCCTGTTATCCTTTGAATTTCCGGTCAGAAAAAAGGATCCGGGTTTTCCGGTAAAGCAACTGAATCCCGTCTGCTTTATCCCCAGCGAATCAGGAATGGGATGGCTGTGAAATGTGTTTCCCGTGAAGCGTGCCAGACCGTTTGGAGTGATAGCCCAGATAGTGCCGTCGACATCTTCTATGATCCGTGAGACGATGTTCGACGGCAGGCCGTCTTTGCGGTAGAAAGAAGTGAATGTGTGTCCGTCGAACTGTGCAAGGCCGTTGCGGGTATTCATCCAGATATATCCGCGGCTGTCCTGCATTCCCCCCATCGTCTCCAGCTGTGGCAGCCCGTCGTCGCTGGTATACTCTCTGAAGGGATAGGTCTGGGCACGGGAGGAGAGGCTTATTGTCAAAAACATAAGCAGGAGGCATGCATTGAGTGGCATGCCCGGCAGGCATCTCTCCTTTCCCTTCATAATCAGCGGAATCACTTGTAAATATACCTAAAAAGTAATAAAAAAGCCTACTTCATCCCGAGGTATCGGGACTTAAGAGGGCACTGTGGGGCGTACTGGAGTCGAACCATTGACCTCTTGCAGATTTGGGCAGGTTTTCCCTTATCATGTACAGCTTTTTAATGTTAGCTACCAGCAATTATAATACACAGACCATAATGATTTGGCTAAAAACACAGCTGTTATTGTTATGTTCATAAGTTTTTCTTTTTTAGTTTGTTTTATTAATTCGAGAAAGTCTAACTTTATTTAGACTTAGAAACTAAAATTTATTGCTAAACAGAAACTGGCTAATACCAGGTGTCATGAGAAAGAAAACTTGGATTTATGTCTTGCTGGTAGTATTATTGGCTGTTTACATTTTGAGACTTGATGAAAAGATAATTGATTTAGTATTTCACTAACTCCTTATCACCCAATTGACATCAGCTCCGTGGCTTTCTTCTGAAATATTACCTTACTATTGGCAACTGTTCCCGGATTCAACCAAATCACACGAAAAAAAACTTGTGCAGGATTAAGTAATATACTAATCTTATTTGCGTTTAGTAAACTGATATTGTTGAACTTAGTTAATCACAAGATGAAAAAACTTATTCTTGTATCAATGTTGTTTTTTGTGGTTGCCGCCTCATCAGGTTACTGCCAGATAAAAAACAATTCAAACGGATCTCTCACTGCCGGAAATTCAAAGCCCGGATTAATAAATATCACTGAACTTAGTGCAGGAATAGGTTTATATTCGGAAGATCGGGAGTATGCAAAGAGGGATGCTGGTCTGACGTCCATCCTGGGTATCGGGCTGACAAAAAATATTATCGGGGGTATTGGTATTGGAGTATCATTATATGACGGAGGTTCAATAGTATTGTATCCTCTTTTTGCTGACTTTCGGTATTTTTTTAATATTGGAAAAGCAAGATTTTTTGCTTCCGGTGACGGTGGAGTATTGTTAAATTCTGCTAAAACAGAAGCAGGAACATTTTATTTTGTCAGCCCGGGATTAGCATGGGCTATACCTGTCAGCAACAATCTGTCTATCAATGTGGGTACGGCCTTGTTTACTCAATACGGGGGGAAAGATTATGGTACCGACAGCTTCGTCAATATTAAGCTCGGAATGACTTATTTTTTTAAAAAGAATTGATGAGTTAGTTATTGAGTGCAATCCCTCAAAAATCAGGGCTACATAATCTTACTCCTTACGGGCATTATTATACCGCATAGCGGTTTAATTATTGTAGCATAAACGATTGCCTAATTCAACTTTACCGCGTAGCGGTTTTAGTTTTGTAGCAAAAGAGACACCAATCAAATCACCCCTACCGCGTAGCGGTTTTAGTATTGTAGCAAAAGGGGCAAAAATCAAACCACTTCCTCCCACGTAACGATTTGTGGCAACAAAACCTTATGCCCTACGGGCAATGGGAATAATGGCTTGCATGATGCTACAATACCTTATGCCCTACGGGCAAGATTATACCGCGTAGCGGTTGTAGTTTTGTAGCAAAAGAGACACCAATCAAATCACCCCTACCGCGTAGCGGTTTTAGTATTGTAGCAAAAGAGACACCAATCAAATCACCCCTACCGCGTAGCGGTTTGTGGCAACAAAACCTTATGCCCTACGGGCAAGATTATACCGCGTAGCGGTTGTAGTTTTGTAGCAAAAGAGACACCAATCAAATCACCCCTACCGCGTAGCGGTTTTAGTTTTGTAGCCTATATGACCAAATAACACAACAGATTCCCCGTAGGGGATAAAGATTTAAATCACGTATTTTGTATTTTTGTATTGCTGCATTTCTAAAATAATGAATTATGAAACCCGGAACATTCACCCAGATGTATGTACAGCTCGTGTTTGCTGTCTACAGGAAAGAAAATGTGTTAACTGCCAAAATACGTCCGCGCGTATTTGAATATATAAGCGGAATAATTACCTCCATGAAACACAAATCAATAATTGTTAACGGTACAGGTGATCACATCCATATTCTTATCGGATGGAACCCGGTCAGTTCGGTGTCTGATACAGTGCATGGCATAAAGAGGAACTCTTCTCTTTTTATTAATGAGAACAAGTTGGTGCTTGGGCATTTTTGCTGGCAGGAGGGGTATGGAGCATTCACGTACAATAAATCGCAAATTCATGATGTTTACCAATACATCCTTAATCAGGAATCTCATCATGCGAAAAAATCCTTTCGCGAAGAATACTTGGCGATCCTTGATAAATACGAAACTGACTATGATCCGAGGTTTCTCTTTGAATTTTTTGATGACCTACAATACTAAATGCCCTACGGGCAAAGGAATTTTTGATTTGTATGTCGATAATCTACAAAACCTTATGCCCTACGGGCAAGATTATACCGCGTAGCGGTTTCTGGCTACAATACCTTATGCCCTACGGGCAAAGGAATTTTTGATTTGTATGTCGATAATCTACAAAACCTTATGCCCTACGGGCAAGATTATACCGCGTAACGGTTTCTGGCTACAAAACCTTATGCCCTACGGGCAATGGGAATGATGGCTTGCATGATGCTACAATACCTTATGCCCTACGGGCAAAGGATTATAGGGTACGTGGGTTTTTACAAAACCTTATGACCTACGGGCAATGGGAATGATGGCTTGCATGATGCTACAATACCTTATGCCCTACGGGCAAAGGATTATAGGGTACGTGGGTTTTTACAAAACCTTATGCCCTACGGGCAATGGGAATAATGGCTTGCATGATGCTACAATACCTTATGTCCTACGGGCAATGAATTTTTGATTTGTATGTCGATAATCTACAAAACCTTATGCCCTACGGGCAAAATTGTAACGCGTAGCGATAATAGTCCTGTATATAAATGAGCGGGAATTATACTTATACCCAGAAAGGGTTTTAGAATTTTATCTGTGGGGCGTACTGGAGTCGAACCAGTGACCTCTTGCCTGTCAAGCAAGCGTTCTAAACCAACTGAACTAACGTCCCGGCAGGGGCAAAGATAAAAAAAATTTGAAATTGACGGTTACTCGATCATCACCGGTGTGTTGAACGAGAAGAGGAACGATGATCCCTTCCCCGGAAGGGACTCAACCCAGATGCGGCCTTTCATCAGCTCCGCCAGGCGCTTGCATATCGCCAGCCCGAGACCTGCTCCCTGCACCTTGGGCACATCCTCGTTCCAGTACTGGACAAAAGGCTTGAAGATATCGTCGAACCTGTCAGGCTGAATTCCCTGCCCAGTGTCACTCACGAAATATGTAATTGCATACCTGTTCTCGTTGCGGGCAATCTTATAACCGAACCTGATCTCTCCCTTTTCTGTGAACTTGATGGCATTGCTTATCAGGTTACTGAAGATCTGGCTCAGCCTCAACTCGTCGATATACTGATAGACTTTGTGTTTGGTTTTGTCAATAACGGGTGTTATCACCAGGTTTTTCTTCCCTGCAGCTTCCAGCTCATAGGCTATCGAAGGAGCCATCGCTGAGATGAACCCGTTAAGCTCAACATTCGTATATTTTATTTCCATGCTGTTGCTCTCAATGCGCGACATGTCGATCATGTCGTTGATAAGCCTCAGCAGCCGCTGTGAGTTGATATCGATTAGACTGACCATCTCCGCCTTCTCCACTTTAGTTGTTTTCATCGAGGTGAGGATATTGACGAAGCCCATCATCGCATTCAGCGGTGTTCGTATCTCATGACTGAAATTTGCTAGGAAAGTTGTCTTAAGCCTGTCGGACTCTTCCGCCTGTCTCCGTGCCATGATCAGGTCATCCATGATCTTCTGCGTCTCGGTGATGTCCTGGCAGGTGCCGTAACGGTACAGCTGCCTGCCGTTCTCATCATACTTCACGTTTGAGTTGACAGCGATAGCCTTGACCTTACCTGAAGGAGTGATGATCCTGTAATGCATCGAGTATGACTCTTTTCTGTGTTCTATGGCATCCTCAATCGTGGAGATAAGAAATGACCTGTCTTCAGGATGCGTGTATGAAATATTATCCTGGTAAGTAATTGAGAGAGTTGTGGGCTCATCCATGTATATCCGGCCTATTTCTTCTGATCCGATATACCTTCCTGTCTCCGGACGGAACTCCCACCACCCGAAGTGACCTATGCGCTGCGCCTCCCGCAGGTGCTCTTCATTCAGCTCAAGTGTCCTGCGGATCCGGTATTCCTCGGTCACATCGCTTATCAGGCTGACATGAAACTTTTCAGAGAAGCGGGATTCTATCTTAATCGTAATGATAGTCCCGTCCTTGCGTCGGGCGGGCCTGACCGTCTGTTCGTCCGACTTTGATTTTAATACGCGTCCGGTCTCTTCAGGCTCCGTAGACAGGTCGAGGGGGGTCATCTTCTTCAGCTCCTCGCGGCTGTATCCGAACAGCTCGGTGGCCGCCCTGTTCACATTGATAAACCTGTTAGTGGCATTATCGATGAGCATGATGGCATAACCGGCCTGGTTAAAGACCTCCTTATACCTGTTAAAGGTTCTGCCTGCAAGTATATTCTGCAAAAAACGGCCGGATAGTAGCCTCGTCACTTTTCCTTAAGGTTAGATTGGAATGCAGCGGTAAAAATATAGTTTTTTCGGATATGCTGTTCATAAAGCCCCGACGCAGGTGAACTTCCGGTAGATGGTCATGCCCTCATCATCTGTCGCTGTGATAACATGCTCTCCTTCGTTCACCTGCAGTTCTGTCTGGTGGATATGTTTTGTCATCCCGATATACCTGTTGTCAAGATGCCAGTAGATGACAGCGTTCCGTCTTCTGTGTGCTATCTCAGGAAGCATAGACATCATCTGTCCCTGCAGGTTTCGCGGGATAAAGATCCTGGCATCACGGGGAGGGTAAAGAAACTCCATCGATGGCACCTGCCTGTCGTCGTTGCAACCCGGGCGGAACGGCGGCAGGGTCCGGTAAGATGGGTTGCGCATGCGGTAGTAATATTCCATTGCAGGGGGGAGGATGAACCATGAGCGACTGACCATCTCCCCGGGTTGTGCACAGGTGATATTGACTCGGTAGTTGCCGGTAGTGTCAAGATTGATCACAGTGTGGTAAGGACAAGCATCGCTTCTCAGGCCGGTCTCCGGCACCCACTCTTCACGTTTCTCCGCGCAGCCGGGACCAGCCCTGTATCCGCTGGCAGTGCATACCTCCGTGAGGGTCATGCCCTCTTCGGGACGGGTAAATCCGCCAGAGGCGGGTTTCAGCAACCTGAAGATGTCAAAGAGCAAAGGCGCTGCAGATGATATTCCGGAGAGACCCGGCCTTCCCTCGCCGTCGGCATTACCGGCCCATACGGCAACCACGTATTCAGGTGTTGTTCCAATAGCCCATGCATCGCGGTAGCCAAAGCTCGTTCCTGTCTTCCATGCTATTTCAGGCATGCTGCCGAAATACTGCCACCCGGTTTCAGTTTCGGGTCTGTTGACGCGCAGCAGGGCTTCATAGGTGAGCCATATTGCCGGCGCAGAGAGGATTGCCTGAGAGGAATTAATTGATTTGCGACTTGCGATTTGCGATTTGCGATTTGAGGTTTGCGACTTGAAATTTGCGATTTGCGATTTACGATTTAGGATTTGGGATTTGCGATTTGTCTTGTGCAGTTTGCGATTTAAAGTGTCAGGGCCGGAAGTTGACTGCTGACTTAAGACTGTTGATTGAGGAGAGTATTGCTGAGATATGATCCGGGGCATGTGCCAGTCTTCAGCATGATAGGCTCCACCGGCATTTACGTTATTCAGTACCCGCGCCATGGAGGCATAAACCCCTGCAAGCTCCCAGAGACTTGCCTCGCCCCCACCCAGGATAAGCGAGAGACCATAGTGCGAAGCAGGTTTGTCGAAGGTGGTGAACCCTATGCGGTGCAACAGGCTCAGGAAGCGCTCTTCATTCATTATCTGGAGCATGCGCACTGCCGGTATGTTCAGCGACCGCGCCAGGGCGTCACCGGCAGGCACGGCGCCGCTGTAGGTGAAGTCGGAGTTCTCCGGGCGGAACCCCGGGAAACGTGTTGGTATATCCGGAATAAGAGCATTGGGCAGTATATCGCCGGCACTGAGCAATCCTGCATATAGAAAAGGTTTCATGATGCTGCCGGTGCTTCGGGGTGAAGGTATCATATCAACATCGCGGCCGTGCCTGCCGGCGGTGTCAGCTAAAGTGCTGTTACCGGCATAAGCCAGCACATTGCCTGTAGAAACCTCAACTATCAGTGCGGCGGCATTGTGAATGAGGTTGCCCTCCAGCACTGCCTGGTGACTGTTAACCATTGCATCGACCTCACTCTGAAGCAGGGGATCAACAGTAGTCCGCACTCTCTTTCCCGGGAGGTCAATCCATAAGCGGCTTGTGAGATGCGGGGCAAGTGATGGCATTGGCACTGCAGCTCCGGGAAGGGGCTCGCTTACGGCAAGCGAACAGGTGAGGCTGTCGATGATACCGCGCTGATGCAGCAGAAGCAGCAGGGCGTCTCTTTTTGTCTGCAGACGCTCCGAGTGCCGTCCGGGATAAATAAGTGATGGTGCGTTGGGAAGCACTGCCAGCGTGGCCGCCTCAGCCCAGGTCATATCGTTGCTGTTGCGTCCGGTGTAACGCCATGCGGCAGCCTCGAGGCCGACGGTGTTACCTCCGAAAGGCGCATTGGCGGCATACAGGATCAGTATTTTATTTTTTGAACGTAACAGCTCGAGCTTAAGGCGGAGAGCATCTCAATGATCTTGCCTGAATATGTTCTGTCGGGATTGCCGCGTGCCAGTCGCGCCACCTGCATTGTTATAGTGCTGCCTCCGCGAACTGTCTCACCGGCCTTGATATTGGCGGTAAGAGCCTTGATTACAGCTACGGGATTAACTCCAGGATGCCACCTGAACCATCTGTCTTCATAGTTTATAAGGCAGGTGATATATTTTTCAGGCAAACTGTCGGGCGGCGGGAATCGCCACTGGCCGTCGGCGGCAACGCGTGCGCCGAGCAGGGAGCCGTCGGCAGCTTCAACAACAGTCGAAAGCGGCGTATCGAATGAAGGCATCGGCGCCACCAGGAGGCAAATAATGAACAGGGCGGTGATGCCGAGGATAATTTTCAGAGATGGCCTCAATCTACAATACTTTATGCTCTACGAGCAATTGTTGGTGTTATGCTCCATGCTACAAAACTTTATGCTCTACGAGCAATTGTTGATGTGATGCTCCATGCTATAATACTTTATGCTCTACGAGCAATTGTTGGTGTGATGCTCCATGCTATAATATTTTATGCTCTACGAGCAATTATTGGTGTGATGGTCCTGGCTACAGTACTTTAACCGCTACGCGGTAATGATGAATTTGTTGATCGTACGGTCTTTACTACTACCTGCATTTTATTTTGTGACAGTCACCTCGCGGCCGGGACGGCGTGCGGAGACACCCTCGTCGTACATAGCCTCACAGGCAACGGCGGGCATGGAATAAAATCCCCTGTAAGATGCCGTGAGGATGATGTAAAACTTCTTCGTCTCACCTCCCTTAAGGCCGAAATATGTATAGACACGGTCGTCGCGGAAGTCGCGGTAGTCATAGCCGCTCTCCTTAAGCTGCAGGTTAGCCTCGAAGAGACGGGTGTTCTGTATTTCCCATCCTGACGGGATCATCTGTGTCAGTGCGAGGTTATTGATCTGACGGAACGTAGTGTTTGTAACGGTCACCAGCATCATGAACCCGCTGCCCTGTGGCAGTGAGGTAACATCGACAGGCTTCTGTTCCATATCTGTGTAATCGACTTTCATCGTCAGGTTATTTTCTGTTACCGTCTGATCGGTTGTCTGCGGCACTCCCTCCTCGGTGAAGGTCACAAACAACGGTTTTTCACTCTCATTCACTATTGTCAGCTTATTCGAGGCTGTGAGTTTCAGGGTGCGCATTATGCCTCCCTCTGCTGATGACAGCTGCTCCGTTTTGCCGTTGAAATCGAACGACACCTTTAAAGGCTTGCTGTTGTCACCCTTCATCGTCTTGCTGAAGTTCATGTATGAGAATAATCCCCATGCAGTTGTCTGCGTGCTGTACCACTGGTCGCGGCTGAGAGCCTCGGCAACCTCCTTGAGCACTTCGAGGGCCTCAGTGCTCTGACCTATAGTTGTGAGGGTGTACAGTATTATCGACTGATCCCTCAGGGTGCTGCCATAATAATATGATGAATAATCATTATCAGGTTTCAGGTTTCTGACATCGATGAGGCTCTGTGCCACCTCGGGCCGTCCTGTGGTGGCGTAGGCTGCCGCCAGGAACCACCTTGCCAGGGAAGGCAGATCGGCTGTCTCGCGCATGCGGTTCATCGCACCCTTGTCGGGAGACCCCGCAAGAGCGAGGGTGAAGAGCCTGTATGCCTGGTCATTGGCGGTGTACCGGTACTGAGGCTGGTATCTCCATGATGATGCCGTAGCACGCTGATAAGATGTCCACTTACTCAGGAACCCTGCCGGCAAGGCATACCCCGACTTCTGCGCTTCAATGGCAAAATGACCGGCATAAGAGGTTACCCAATCGTCAGGATACGAGCTGCCGGGCCACAGTACCAGTGCTCCGGAAGCTATCTGCCTGGCGGCGATGCTCCTCAAAGCTTCCTGTACATTATTGCGCACAAGAGCCGGATCCGGAAGGTTATTTCCAAGCAGGTCAGGCAGGTAGATCTGCGGGAATGCTGCTGAGGTGATCTGTTCGGTGCAGCCGTGCGGGTACGAGGTGAGCCATCCCAGGCGGCGGCTCAGGTTGACCGACGGCAGGGAGAAGATCTCCGCTGTGGCTGATGACGTGCCCGCAATGCCGAAGGGGACGAAGCTCTTTAAGTATTTCTCTCCCGGCGCAAGGGTCTTTGTCTCTGACCTGCGATCAGGCGGGTTTGGAATGCGGACCTCCACCTCCATGTTGTACGTGGCCGTCTCGCCGCCGCCGCTGGCAGTTACCTTCATCAATGCCTTGCCGGGCTGCTGTGCCGTTGTGAAGAGCAGCTCCAGGTCCTTCTCTCCCGGCTCACTGAAGCGGACCGTGCCAGAGGGCTGGGTGAATGTTATCATCTCATTGCCCGTTGCAGAGACGTTCACTTCGCTTATTTCCTTTTTCTGTGCAAATACTGTCACAGGCAAGGCCACCCTGTCTCCCGGCGACAGCACCCGGGGCGCTGTGGCCAGAATCATCAGCGGATCGGAAACGATGACGCTCTTCTCTGCAGAGCCGAAGGTATTTCCTTCTCCTGCTGCGGTGACCATCACCCTGACAGATCCGGTGTACTGGGGCAGCCTGATATTATGTGTTCCGGTCTTACCAGGCTCCAGTGTGAAGGGTCCCATGAAACGCACCACAGGCACAAAACGACGTGCCCTGTTCTTGCTCTGATCAATGGCAGCCTCACTGCCGCCTATGGCGAAGATGCGTCCCAGCTTACCTCCGAATGCTCCGAAGACAATATCATAAAGATCCCATGTCTTTACTCCGAGTGCATGTTTGACGAAGAACCACTTCCACGGATCGGGTGTTTTGAACCCTGTCAGATCAAGCAGGCCTTCATCCACCACGGCAAGTGTATATGTCATGGCCAGTTTGTTCTTCTCCGTGACTTTTATCTCCACCTCCTGCTGTGACCTTATCTGATCCGCCATGCTGATCAGCGGCACAAGCCTTGAAGCAGGGTCTTCAACCGACACTGGTATGACACCGTAAAGTCTTATAGGTGCATCATTAACTGTCTGTGAGTGAGGCTGAAGCATAGTTACATAGAGATATGCGTTGGGAGCCATGGCCTTCGTGGCAGTGACCTTCACCTCCGTGTTGCCCGCCACGGTATTCACCTGGGTTATGTCAAGCAGTCCGGTGCTGTTCTCAATGGTAATGATGGCACGTCCTTCTGCCGGCGATGGGAATGTAAGGCTGATCTGATCGCCGACATTATATTTGTCCTTATCGGTGTTGAGCTGCAGCAGGCTGGCACCGTCGTTGCCGCCGGGCTTCATGCCGTAATCCCACGGCCAGTCAACAAGCACAATCATCCCTGTTGAATGTCCGGAGGGCAGCGTGGCCCTTACAAGATACCGGCCCCATTGCTCCTTATCCACATTGAATGCAACCTTGCCTTCCCCGCCTGAGGTGGTAATAGTCGTGTTGAAGATATTATTGTTACGGTCTCGTGTAATGTACGAACCGAGATATTCATTGTCCGATTCCCACCACCAGCGGTAGTCAAGCTTGTAAACATTAATCTCCACCTCGCTTTTTACAGGCTTTCCGTTCTTATCAAGTGTTACCAGCCTCACCTCGTTGGGACGGTCAGTGAAGAGGACGCGGCCCGTGGCGCCAAGAGCAGGGATATTCATTCCCACGAAGGCGGGGTAGGGTGCATATGGAAGCACCGTCTGGTTGATGCTGGCGTCACCGCCCTTTTCAAACACCCGAGTTGTGAAGACAGCGTTGAGCATACCCGGGGCGTTAAGCCCGTCATCGGGCGTAAATGTCACAGTAGCCTCTCCCGAGCTGTTAATATTACCGTCGAAGATCGTCTGGCTATCAAACCAGAACTGCGATGCAGGGTCATCGAAGTTGTACTGCCCGTATTTGTCAAAGGTCGTCTTCACCGGCCTTAGCAGCATGTCAACCGTCGACTTCATATCTTTCGCCGTTGTCCCGTTGAGCCATGACACCTTCATGGTTCCTTTTATTAATTTGCTGTCACCTCCGGCTATGGCCGACGGGAAGTCGAGCTTTATCCTGAGCCTGTTGGGCTTGACGGTCTCGACCTTTATTGTCTTTGTGAAGGTGGCTCCACCGATGCGTACCTGCGCCGTGTAATTACCTGTCACCGCATCGGCAGCTGTTACGGATGTAAATGTGATAAATCCCTTGTTGTCAAGATTAACCACCTGGTCATCGATACGCTGTCCCCTGGGATTGGACAGCTCAAAATGCACGGGATGGCCGGCAGGAAGAGTGCCGGAAACACTCCTGACAATAACTCCTAAAAAGATAGTGTCACCGGGACGCCTTACATCGCGCTCGGTGAAAAGGAATGCCCTGATACCGTCCTGCGGGGTCTCGCCGGCGACATCGAAAGAGCTCATTGACAAGGCCATACCGTCGTTGAGCGACAGGTAATTGCGGTTCTCATCCTTGCGTGCAATCACCAGGAAGGGCTTCCTGGGACAGGTTATTGACGCGATACCTGATTTATCTGTAGTGGCAGTGCCCATCCGCTGCATCTGGTAATCATATATCTCGGCTGTTGCGCCCTCGACAGGCGCTGCCGTGCGCAAATCGTTTATGAAAACACGCAGGTTGTTGTCTGTGCCGCTCTTCGCCATGATACCAAGGTCAGAAGCAAGTATATTGCTGACAAGCTTCTTTTCGGGACTGTAAAAGGCATCGCTGCACGGATTTTCATTCTCACGCCAGTCATAGGCGTACTGATAAAAGAGGCCCTCCTCAGAGAGCGAATAATAATCTTCGGAGTTTTCCCATGCCCTGTCGAGATCAGCCTGTTCAAGCAGCTCCTCGTACTTTGAGGTCTTGCGGGCAGCGGGGCAGGGATAGAGTGAATATGACGGCCGCATCCCGAGTTCGATACGGTAAAGTATACCCTGCTCAGGTTTGATATAATTGGCAAGATCGATAGTAAAGAGATTGTACCTGTTCGGATCGAACCCCGCACCGGCAGTGAGGTCAATACGTCCCCGGTAGACGGGACGCCCGAACTGTTTGATGTTAGAGTATGAATTGGCTTCTCCCATGCTGTTCTGCTGCAGGAAGTAAGGCAGGTTGTTCTCGAAGATCTTGATGACGGTGAGATCCACCGAGCTCAGGTTGGCTGCCATGAAGGGAAAGATCAGGTTACCTGACGAAGGCATGATGACGCCCTTGCCGGCAGATCTCAGTCCGGGCTCCACCGGTGTGAAGTTGATGCTCCTGGTGACGGATTCACCAAGCCTGTCGCCCCGGGTGTTGCGCAAAGATCCGTCGACAGTTATCTCAGTGACGCCAACGACATTATCTCCGGGGATGATAAGCAGTTTGTTGCCTTCGGCGCTGACGGTTACAGGGTGAACGGGGTTCATTGTCACCATTCCCTCGAGCTCATTGCCGGCATCTATTATATCCGAGAAGAATATCTCGATGCTTTTGCTGTCGCCGGCATTGACCTTCACTTCAGTAACGGTGAAGACACCTTCTGCAGGAATGGCAACACTCTGTTCACCTTTGGTTTTGATGCCGAACTGATTTCCGTTCCAGGCAACGGTCAGCAGGCTCTCTTCCTTGCCCCGTTGTATCTTTTCAATGGTGAAAAGGTGATTGTTGTTGTTGTCATGGTCCCAGGTGATCTTTTCACTGCGTCTGCCGGTGCTGGCCGTAAGATATTTTTCGACCTCTGACGGGTCAATAAAGTCGGATGTGACCAGCGTACCGGTAAGGGAATAGGTGATTTCCGTCGGGCAGGTCACAGGTGACAGGATTAAGCGTAACGGAGAAGTTCTTTTCTATCGTGCTGAAGGCCAGAGGGAAAAGGCTAAGCTGTTCTTCCACAGACCCGAGCTTGCTGAGATCGAGGGTCCCCTGGTACGATGTTGCGGACTCCAGCGGCTTCGAGGGCTTGAAAACAAGCGTCATGTCATCAGCCCATTCCGTCGTTCCTTTTACTGAGGGAGTGAAGGAAAACAGGCCCTGCGTTTTGGTTTTGTCGGCGGCGGCGGCAAACTCAGGAGTAAAAACGATCTGCACCGTGCTTCCCGCAGGAACAATTCCCGAAGTGTAAGCAGCGATATATTTGCTGAATCCCTTATCTATTACAGTGACTGCGGGTGTTGTTTCAGAGCCCTTCTTTTCCTGCGGGCCCCTGCCGCATGAAAGAGCAATGACGGCCATGATGGCCGTAAGTGAAAGAAGACGACGGTTCATAATATAAGGTTTTTAATTTTTCAGACAGCAGTGATCTCGGCTCTCAGCTTCGCAATATAATCGCGTATCTCGTTCAGCGTCCCTACGGTGACAGTCATCTCCGTTCCGGAAGTTGTTATGACCTGGCGCGTGGTGTCTATCCTGACGTCTCCCGGCTGATAGTAAATTTCAAACGTATCAAACCAGCGATTGAGGTACTTCAGTTTCTTGGTGTAAAAGACCACCATCGGATCGTCATAATAATTTTTCATGAAGCTGAGCAGGGAGATGAGCGAGTACTTTTGTTCTGCTATCTTGCCAACGACCTGGGGGTCAGGATTTTTAGGATCATATGCCAGCTGCGTGGCGAGATACATCGCCTCCACCCATCCGCCCATGAGCATCAGTCCCAGGGTACCCTCGCTCCCTTCAAGACGCAGATGGTCATCGATCTTCTTATAGGCATCATTCATCAGCCCGGTGAGAGTGTCGGCGTTATTGATCTCAGCGTTAAGGCTCCTGATGGCATCTGAAAGAAAAGTATCAGGCATATTCAGCCGCTCGCTCAGAGTCTTGATGGTGTTGAAATAACTCACTGTCTGCCTGTTGACGCCGAAGAGCTTCATGTAACCCATGTCGACGCCGTAGACCCCGAGGTTCATTGCGGCTTTGTAACTGCTCATGTAAAGATCCTGGTACTCAGTGGCCAGGATTGCCGTGTCATTGTAATGCAGCCCGAGTCTTTCAAAGATATTACACACCTCCACAGGCGTCAGCAATCCGTAATAGATCTCCCTCATCTTTGAAGTATCCTGGGGAGAGTCCGGAATGTATGTTGAAAATACGGGGGTGGGTATATGAGTTGCCTTGTCTGCTCTCTTACATGATGCGGAAAAGACCAGCACCGCACACAACGCAATGAAAACAGGAAGGGTTTGTCTCATGGCAGCAGAAATTTTCCACAAGTTAAGAAAAAAAAGATTTTCCGGTCCTGGTAATTATAATACTATGCGTCCGCCGAGGCCGGAGGATATTTTTTTCTGGAGCGAGGTCATTGTTTTATACCGCTCCTGCAGTGCGGCTATCTTCTCATCATCGCCGGCGGCTTCGGTCATCGCCCTGCGCAGTTCCTTCTGCATTATCTTGATTTTGTCGCTCTTGAACACGAGGATTGTGTCAGGGACTATTTCCTTCAGTTTCATCTCTTCGGTCTCGACATAAGCGCCTCGTGAGCTCCATATCTTACTGAGCGTATACTGTTCAGTGAGCATGTCAACTGCGATGGCGCTTATGGCCGGGTCAGGATGGTGCACGAAATGTTTGTCTCCCGGGAAGAGCCCCTGCGACACATTAAATGTTATTTCTGAAAAGATGGAGGCAAAGAGCGGGTCGTCAAACAGCAGCTCATCCTCAGTTATCTGCGAGATGATATAATCAGCCACGGTGGTAATGGTCTCCGTGCCTGTTTCCTTGTCGACCGTGCGCGACAGCACCTGGTCGCCGTAACGGATGAGCAGCCTGAGAAGCTCTTTCTCGGAGTAAAATGATGACTCCTCTTGTTTCTTCTGCTTCTGCGCGGGTTTTTGTGGAGATACAATGGCATCCTGAACGGGCCACGAGTTGCGGTCGCGGAAGCTCTGCTGCTTGCGCAGCTTCATCACCTCGTCAAGGACCACCTCCTCGGGCATGCTAAGCTGGATGCTGCACTCCTTTATATATACCGTCCGTGTTATCTGGTCGGGGATGACAGCTATGGAGCGCACCACCTCCCTTACCAGGTTGGCACGTCTTACGGGATCGTTCTGCGCCTCATCGAGGAGCAGCCTGGTCTTGAACCTTATGAAGTCGGTCTCGTTCTCTTTCAGGTATCTTTTGAACTCTTCCTCTGATACTTTCTTAGAGTACGAGTCCGGGTCTTCGCCTTCGGGAAGCATGACAATGCGGACATTCATGCCCTCCTCGAGCACCATGTCGGTGCCGCGCACGGAAGCCTTCACACCTGCAGGGTCACCATCATAAAGCATTGTGATGTTTGGGGTGAAGCGCTTGATGAGGCGTATCTGCTCCTGTGTGAGCGCAGTGCCTGATGACGCAACGACATTCTCAACACCGGCCTCATGCATCGAGAGCACGTCGGTGTAACCCTCGACGAGGTAGCAGCGGTCTTCACGTGTTATGGCCTGCCGTGCCTGGAAGATGCCGTAGACGATACGGCTCTTGTGGTAGATCTCCGTCTCAGGCGTGTTGACATACTTGGCAGCTTTCGGGTCATGTTTTATTATGCGGCCGCCAAAACCCAGCACCTGTCCTGAGAGTGAGTGGATAGGGAACATGATGCGGCCAGCGAACCTGTCGAAGAGATAGCCCTCCTTGTCGATGGTGAGTCCGCTCAGCACCATATAGTCTGTTTTGTAGCCTGCAGACAGTGCCTTCTGGGTGAAGTCGTCGCGTTTCTCGTTGCAGTAGCCCACATCGAATTTATGCAGCACGGCATCGCGGAAGCCGCGTTCTCTGAAATATGACAGTCCCAGCGCCATGCCCTCGTGGCCGTGGAAAAGGTTTTCGGTGAAAAGCCGGGCGGCGTATTGTGTCACCACCAGGATGCTCTCGCGCTCGTTCTGCTTCTGTATCTCCTCGGCGGTGACCTCCTTCTCCTCTATCTCGATATTGTATTTCTTCGCCAGGTAGCGGAGCGCTTCGGGATAGGAAAGGTGTTCATGCTCCATGATGAAGTTGACGGCGTTGCCGCCCTTGCCGCAGCCGAAGCACTTGAAGATGCCCTTGGCGGGCGAGACGGTGAACGACGGGGTCTTCTCGTTATGAAAAGGACACAGTCCCAGGTAGTTGACGCCCCTCTTCTTCAGCGACACGAACTCCTGCACCACCTCGGTTATCTGGGCAGCGTCGAAGATCCGTTCTATTGTGGAGTGGTCGATCATGGTCTGTAAAGTTACACAGAAACGTCCTCATTTAAATTGCGAATCAGTTTCCTGGTATAGTCAACCATGAATAAAGGAATATTTAGAAGACCATTATCCAATTTTAAATTACGAAGGGAAAAACGTATGCTCAACAGCGGGTGGTATTCTTTTCGGAAAAAGGCAAGGCTTTTGCTTCTGATGTTTTCGTCGGATTTAACCTCTACCGGGATTATATTATTTTCGTGCTGAATGAGAAAATCAACCTCAGCAGTATTATCTGATCTCCAGTAGCGCGGCACAACTTCGAACTGTGAAAGAAGTCCGGACAAAACGAAGTTTTCCGTTAATGAACCCTTAAACTCTGTAAAAAGCCGATTTCCTTCTGTTATTGCTACCGGATCGAGCAATGACAAGCGGCGAAGCACACCCACATCCGGGAGATATATTTTAAAAGCTGTAAGATCATCGTAGGCTGCAAGGGGAATGAACGGTCTGGTAGAACAGTTGACACGGATAGCAAGTCCTGCGTTAATAAGCCAAAGTAGTGCATTTTCATATTCCCTTGCTCTTGCACCTGGTCTGATGGCCTGATAGATAAATTTTTTGTTCTCCTTTGCCAATTGTGATGGTAGCGAGTTCCAAATGAAGTTTATTCTGGGGATGTCTTTGTTTTCAACATGTTTTGAAAAATCAAGAAGGTAGGCATTGATTATGCTTTGAAGTACATCCTGTGTGCCTGTAATATCACTTTCATCAAGAAGTTTTACCACCGCTTCGGGCATTCCACCAGAGATAAAATACTTCTTTAACTGTTCGCAAAGAGGATTAAAGAAAATTTCAGGGATTGGTTCCACCGTATCCAGTTGCTCGAGATAACTGTATAACTCCGGTGCCGCTGACGCAATAAACTCCGAAAAGGTTACCGGGTAAAGCTGCAACAAATCAACTTTACCAACGGGGAACGAATTGCCACGGCTCATTGCGACACCCAGCAAGGATCCGGCGCAGGCTATTGCATAATCAGGACGCTCTTCACAGAAATATTTCAATGAGTTCAGCGCGTCATTGCACTCTTGGATCTCATCCAAAATAATAAAGGTTTTTTGAGGCAGGATGGCCTTACCGCGCACCAGAGCAAGATTGTCAATGATCCTGCCGGGGTCTCTGGTGGTACTGAAAAACTGTGCTAATTCCTTTTGTTTTTCAAAATTGAAATAAGCTGTATCTTCAAAATTTGCAGAGCCAAAATGCTTTAGCAGCCATGTTTTACCAACCTGTCTGACTCCCTGCAAGATTAAAGGTTTGCGGGAAGGTTTGTCCTTCCAGACGACCAGCCGACCTGAAATATGTCTTTGTATATCCATAATATCACGCAATTAATGCCATTTGTGTGATAATAATCACGAAAATAACACTAATTATTGGCAATGACAACGTTTTCAGGTATAATTATCCCAGATAATTTTCTTCCCAAATCCCAATCTGTTGTCTGTCAGCTTTATGTAATCAGGCTGGATGATCCAGAGATGGAGATCAGTCAGGGCGGCATATGGGAAGCGGCGGAGATAAATTCTTTTGGCACGACTGAGATCATCACCTGAAGGTTCACTGATGATGCCCGTGAATTGAATTCCACGGATCCTGCCAACACGCCAGGTTTCAAGGGCGATGGTACCCGCAACAGAAGGATTCGTCAGAAATTCGGAGCCATGGCGGGTAGTTGTATCGGAGGTGATGACCAGGGTATTGTTTTCCTCATCCCATGCATAAAAGCAGGAAGCGCACCAGGGACCGCGATCACTCACCGTGGCGATGCTGAGAACATGATGCCCCCGCAACAGCGTCTTTATACGCCTATGCAGTTCTACTCGTTCCACCTGAAAGTGTCAATGGTAAATCCTGCCAGGGTAAGCACCCTTTCCGTAACGGTCATTACAAGATCATCTATCGTCTGCGGCCTGCTGTAGAAAGATGGTGTGGCAGGACAAATAATTGCGCCAGCCTCCGTAAGCAGCTTCATATTGTTTATATGTATCAGGCTGTAAGGTGTCTCGCGGGGTACGAGGATCAGCCTCCGGCGCTCTTTCAGCATCACGTCAGCTGCACGGGTGATCAGATCATCAGAGACACCGTGGGCTATCCTGCCGACCATACCCATAGATGCAGGACAGATGATCATTGTGTCATACGATGATGATCCGGAAGCAAAAGGTGCATTGAAGTCTTTGTTGTCCCAAATCTTTTCCGTGCCTGACGGAACATAAACGGTACCGGTTTCATAGAGCATAATCTCTTCCGCATTGCCGGTCAGAATTACCGCAACTTCTGACGGGGGCTCCGGCAACTCACGCAGACGCTTCATCAGGCTCAGGGCATATATGGCACCGCTGGCGCCTGTTATGGCAACCACTATTTTACGTCTATTTTCGGCTAAAGACATGGTAATTTCGATTTGCGATTTGCGATTTGCGATTTTTCTCAACCTTTCAACTTTCTCAACCCCTCAACTTTTCAACCCATTCAACCCCTCAACCTTCCAACCCCTTCAACCCCTTCAACCCTAACAACGTTTCAGTGTCAGTCCTTTCCCAGTTGCTGCCTCACAATCTTCGCAATATACTTCCCGAGTATGTCAAACTCAATGTTCACAACCGTACCCTTCTCGATCTGGTGAAAATTAGTCACCTCATGAGTAAAGGGAATTATAGCAACCTCAAACGAGGTATCCTTTGAATTGACAACTGTGAGGCTGACGCCGTTGACACTGACAGATCCCTTTTCGACAGTGAGATGTTCCGGGGATTTAGGTTCATATTCAAAGGTGTAATACCATGACCCTTCCGCTTCCCTGACCGAAGTGCAGATAGCCGTGAGGTCGACATGACCCTGTACCATGTGACCGTCGAGGCGCCCGTCGAGGCGGGTGCTGCGTTCAAGGTTTACCTTGTCGCCCGGCTTCAGCAGGCCGAGGTTGGTCTTGTCGAGGGTCTCGCGTATGGCTGTCACGGTGTAGGTGTCGCCCTCTTTTCTGACCACCGTCAGGCATACACCGTTATGCGAGATGCTCTGATCGATCTTCAGCTCATTGGTGAATGAGCATCGCATGGTTATATGAATATTATCCTTTTCGTGTTCAATCCGCACCACTGGTGCAGCTTCCTCTACTATTCCTGAAAACATTACTTGTACTTTTGAATTGGGGTAAAGATACAAAATGTTCACAGGCAGTAGGCAGAAGGCAATAGGCAGTAGTGAATCAAGGAGGAATTAAGTCTTAAGCGTCAAAAAACAATCCCTTACAATTTTGGAATTTGATTCCATAATTGTAAAATGCAAATCCGACTCCCGGTTTCTTTTTATTGTAACAGCGGTTACCGTAACGGTGGTTACAATAAATTTACTATATTTGACGAATTAAAGAAAAGGTTATGGAATTCATTGATCGTGAAAATGAGTTGAAACTCCTGGAAGGGATACGGAAAAGGTCTGAGAAATCGGCCACTATGACTGTCATTACAGGAAGACGAAGAATAGGTAAGACAACATTGACACTGAAGGCTTTCGAAGGGCATCCGTTCATATACCTCTTTGTTGTCAGGAAGAATGAAACATTACTTTGCCAGGAGTTTATTGAGGAGATCAGCAGGGGACTTAAGATTGAGGTTCTGGGAGAGTTTAACAGTTTTGCGCGATTGTTTGAATACCTTTTAGTGCATTCCGGGTCTCAGCCTTTTACATTAGTCATCGATGAGTTTCAGGAGTTTTTGAATGTAAACGGCAGTGTATTTGGTGAAATGCAGAAATTGTGGGACAAGTACAAACCAACAGCAAAAATGAACCTCATTTTATGCGGCTCAGTTCATTCGATGATGAAAAGAATCTTTGAAGATGAGAAGGAACCATTGTTCGGCAGGGCAAGTGAACGCATCAGCCTGCAGCCGTTCAGTATCGATGTTTTGAAGAACCTCCTTAAAATCCGTTTTTCAGACATTAAAAATAAAGATATCCTTGCATTTTATACTATTACTGGCGGGGCTGCCAGATACGTTGAGCTCTTTTGTGATAAGGAAATTTACACACTTCCGCAAATGATAAAAGAGGTATTCAGGGAAAACTCTTTGCTGATCGATGAGGGTAAGAACGTTCTGATTGAAGAGTTCGGCAGGGATTATGCTATTTATTTCTCCATACTGTCTCTCATTTCTTCCTCAAAAACATCCAGACCTGAAATAGAGTCAATACTTCTGAAAGATATAGGTGGGTATCTTGAAAAACTGGAAAAGGAATATATGGTGATCAGGAGCATCAGGCCCATCCTGGCAAAACCCGGGGGAAAAATTCAGAGGTATGCCATTAACGACAATTTCTTATCCTTCTGGTTTCGTTTTGTTTACAAATACCGGAGTGCGGTTGAAATCGGGAATTACAAATATCTTAAGGCGGTGGTTAAGCGCGATTTCGATACATATTCAGGTTTGTTTCTCGAAAAATATTTCAGGGAGAAAATTGCATTGAGCAGCGATTATTCTGCGATCGGTAACTATTGGGAAAAGGGTAACCGAAACGAGATCGACATTGTCGCAATTGACGATATGAATAAAAAGGTTCTTATTGCTGAAGTAAAAATGAAAAAAGCAAGCTTCAGACCCAAGGTTATGCGGGAAAGCGCCAGGAACCTGGCGAATAAGCTTGGCGACTACCAGATTGACTACCAGTCGTTTTCACTTGAGGAAATCTGAAAGGTCAGCAGAATTCACCTGGCGGAGTTGTCGCAAGATTAAAAAAACTCAGGAATAATATATTTTTATTGTAACAGCGGTTACCGTAACAGCGGTTACAATAAATTTAAAACTGCCAGAAACAACAATCAAGTCCTGTTACGGTGATGCAAATCATCCTGGCCTGTTTCCTGCAATGATGCGATTGCGACACGACAGGAATTAATCTAAATCAATTATTTGACCCCCTACGAGGGTCCGGGTAATTTTAATGTCTTGATCTACAATAATTTGATCATCTACGATGATCATTAATTTGTATAATTTATATGCCTGAGCTACAATACTATATCCGCTACGCGGAAGGTATAGATTAGGGTCATTGATCTACAATACTATATCCGCTACGCGGAATTATTGCTGGATGGATGCTATTTTGCTACAATACTATATCCGCTACGCGGAATAAATAAATATATCCCGTAGGGATTTTAGTACTGTAGGCAAAACGAGGACAATTTGACAATTTTACCCTGTAGGGGTTAAAGAATGGTTTAACCTTTCGTCTTCTCAACGAGAACCTTCACCGCCTGCTCCTCGATATCAATCTCCTTTACTCCGGCAACAGAGAGTTTATCAGAAGGGGCGAGGGTGATCTCCAGTGCCAGCGTCTGCGAGGCAATGTAATCGGAGTGCTTTTTGACTGCAGCGGAAATAAAAGGCAGATCCTCAATGACAACCCTGATCTTGTCGGTGACCTCGAAGCCGCTATCCTTGCGTATGTTCTGTATGCGGTTCACAAACTCGCGGGCGATGCCTTCGTGAAGCAGCTCCTCGGTGACGGTTATATCCAGTGCAACTGTTAACCGCCCCTCATTGGCAACAAGCCATCCGGGGATATCCTCCGAGATTATCTCCACGTCGTCTGTGGTGATTTTGTAAACCTCACCGTCAAGCTCCAGGTTGCGGGTTCCGAGTTTCTCGAACTCTGCTATTTCGGGCTGAGTAAGGGCCAATATGGCAGCTCCCGCCTCCTTCATTTTCTTCCCGAAGCGGGGACCTAAGAAGCTTGAAATTAGGTTTGACCTTCCTGATAAGCAATCCGGAGGTGTCATCCACATATTCGGCATCCCTGACATTCACCTCGGCAAGTATCAGTGATTTGACAGCCTCGAAGCTGTTTTTAAAGTGACCGTCAGTCACAGGAACCATTATCCTGGCAAGCGGCTGCCGCACCCTGATGTTCACCCGGCGCCGGAGAGCAAGGATCATCGACGACATCTTCTGCGCGATCTCCATCCTCTCCTCGAGGGCTCTGTCAATCAGTTTTTCATCATATAGAGGGAATGCTGTCAGGTGCACGGAACCCTCCTTGTCTCTGCCGCTGACCGAGTTGAGGTCTGTAAAAATGCGGTCAGTGAAGAAAGGTATGATTGGCGATGCCAGCTTTGCCACTGTCTCAAGGCATGTGTAAAGTGTCTGGTACGCTGAGAGCTTGTCTTCATCCAGTCCGCCGCCCCAGTAGCGCTTGCGGTTGAGGCGCACGTACCAGTTCGAGAGGTTCTCGGTGACGAACTCCGAAATAGCTCTGCCTGCCGGAGTGATGTCATAATCGTCATACCTGTCAGTGACCTCTTTGATAAGGGTATTCAGCAGTGAGATGATCCATCGGTCTATCTCAGGCCTTTTCTCCATCGGCACCTGCGGCTCGTTGCCGGTGAAACCGTCCACGTTGGCGTAAAGAGCAAAGAAGGAATACGTATTATATAAGGTACCGAAGAACTTGCGTTTCCCCTCCTCAACACCGGAAATGTCAAAGCGGAGGTTGTCCCACGGCTGCGCGTTGGTGAGCATGTACCACCGCACGCGGATCGGACCCGTGCTGGTCGATGGTGCTGAACGGGTCAACAGCGTTGCCCAGCCGCTTCGACATCTTGTTACCGTTCTTGTCGAGCACGAGGCCGTTGGAGATGATATTTCTGAAAGAGACCGAATCGGATATCATTACGGCAATAGCATGAAGCGTGAAGAACCATCCGCGTGTCTGGTCAACGCCTTCGGCGATAAAATCAGCCGGGAATTTTTCGGAGAAATTCGCCTTGTTCTCAAACGGATAATGTGCCTGTGCGTAGGGCATGGCTCCCGAGTCAAACCATACATCGATGAGATCTGTCTCGCGCTTCATCGGCCTCCCGGTTCTGCTCACAAGAATTATATCGTCAACAAACGGACGGTGCAAGTCGAGCAGTGAATAATTTTCTGTGCTGTTGTCGCCCTCGACGAAATTTGCCAGTGGATTATGTGTCATGTAACCCGCATCGACGCTGCGTGATATCTCCATCTTGAGCTCAGCTACCGACCCGATGCATATCTCTTCCTGGCGGTCCTCGGTCATCCAGATGGGCAGGGGAGTGCCCCAGAAGCGTGAGCGCGACAGGTTCCAGTCGACCAGGTTCTCAAGCCACTTGCCGAAGCGTCCGCTGCCGGTGCTCTCGGGCTTCCATTTGATAGTGTTGTTAAGTTCTATCATACGGTCGCGCAGTGCGGTGGTGCGTATGAACCACGAGTCAAGCGGGTAGTAAAGAACAGGTTTGTCGGTCCGCCAGCAGTGCGGATAGGTATGTATCTGTTTTTCTATGCGGAAAGCTTTTCCCTCCTGTTTGAGCATCACGGCGATGTCAACGTCGAGGGTGGGGTCAGTTTCCGTAAGAGATTCGTCATATTCGTTCTTGACATAGCGGCCGGCAAACGGACCGTATGTCGTGGTGTTGACATGCGTGGCCGTGAACGCCTGGTCAAGGTCCTCAAGGGGTACCATACGACCGCGGCGGTCGACAAGCGGACCCTGGAAGCCGTCTGACATCACCACCATAAGGGGCGGGATGCCATTCTCGCGCCCTGCACGGTAGTCGTCGGCGCCGAAGGTAGGCGCTATATGTACTATGCCGGTACCGTCGACTGTAGTGACGAAGTCGCCTGTGATAACACGGAAAGCCCCTTCGCCGGGATCAACCCAGTTGATGAGCTGCTCATAGTCGATGCCTTTAAGTTCTGAGCCTTTAAAAGAGCCGGTGACTTTGTATTCCAGCTTTTTGTCAGGGGCGAAGATCACCGGTATCAGCTCTTCCGCAAGTATGACAGTGATTGGTTCGGAGGTATACGGATTGGTCGTCCTGACCTTTGCATATTTAATATCCGGACCAACTGCCAATGCGGTATTAGACGGGAGCGTCCAGGGCGTGGTGGTCCATGCCATGATCTTCACTCCGGCGGTGTCAGTGTCTTTGAAAAGGAACTCAGAACGCTCGTTTCGTTTTACGCTGAAAAGAGCAATGCATGTGGTGTCTTTCACATCGCGGTAGCAGCCCGGCATGTTGAGCTCGTGAGAGCTGAGGCCTGTGCCGGCAGCGGGCGAAAATGGCTGTATGGTGTAACCTTCATACAGCAGACCTTTCTTATAAAGCTCCTTCAGCAGCCACCAGAGGGTCTCGATATACCTGTTGTCATATGTGACATACGGATTGTCCATATCGATCCAGTAGCCCATGTGACGTGTCAGATCCTCCCACACATCGGTATATTTCATCACATCCTTACGGCAGGCTGCGTTGTATTCTTCCACAGAGATTTTAGTCCCGATATCTTCCTTGGTAATACCCAGGGTCTTCTCCACGCCGAGCTCGACGGGCAGTCCGTGGGTATCCCAGCCGGCTTTGCGTTTCACCTCGTAACCCTGCAGTGTCTTGTAGCGGCAGATAGTGTCCTTGATGGCGCGGGCCATGACATGGTGTATTCCGGGAAGTCCGTTGGCTGAGGGCGGACCTTCATAAAAGACAAATTCACCCTTGCCGTCACGACTGCGGAGCGACTTGCGGAAGGTGTCATTCTCATCCCACATCTTCAGCACCTCGTTGTTCACCTTTGCCAGGTCAAGACCCTTGTATTCGGGAAATCTCTTGGACATATAACCTATCTCATTTTTAACAGGGTGCAAAGGTAGTTAAAAAGTCTGAAAGTCATAGGATCTCAGGTCCGAAGACTTAAGCCTGGCGGCAAGAATCTTCCCTATTCTGATATTATGTTTCACAAACATTATTTTTGTAAAACATAATTAAAAACATTATAAAAAACATGATCAGTAATGAATTGATTTATGACTTTCAAAAGGCATCAGGACCTTACGTCGGTTGCTTGAAATATAAAATATCGCGTAAATGCATTCTGACAAATACCGGAGTAATCATAATTACCAATAATCTGTAACTTTGTAAAAAAAGTAATCATGAGTACTGTCGAATTAAGACATACCATAATCGAAAAGCTATCTCATATTGAGGATGCCTCCTTTCTTAAAGCCATTAAGACAATTGTAGAATCAAAAGCAAACGAAAAGGTCTACAAACTGTCTGATTTCCAGAAGAAACGAATTAATACAAGTCGTGAGCAGGTGAAAAAGGGACAGACTATTTCAAATGAAGCTTTGCAGAAAGAGATTAAGCAGTGGCTAAGTACAAAATAGAATGGTCCATTGAGGCAAGGCTGGATTTAATCGATATCCTTGAATACTATCTTGAGAGGAATAAATCAATAATATATAGTAATAAACTCAACTCTAAAATTAAAAGAAGCCTTAAGCTCATTACCCAAAATCCCTTTGTTGGCATTAAATCAGAAATAGAAACGGTAAGAGCCCTAATTACAGGCGATTATCAAATAGTTTATGAGATCCTTGATAATCTTATTGTGGTGATAATGATCTGGGATTGCCGTCGGGACCCTGAAGATAAAATAATCGATTTACGAATTAAGCATTAGATTATCAATTAACGGCAACAGGCAGATTTGACATTCAACTTCTTCAGGCAATAGAAGTGTGGTGGCAAGTGTCAGTGGGGAAGGATTTTACAGTGACTGTTTTGCAACCGACTTAAAATTTACTCAATGCACTGAGTAAATTTACTCAACATACTGAGTAAATGTGTAATATGCCTGATAATCAGACCCTCAGACCCTTAGACCTTCAGACCCCCGGATAGTAAAAACTTTTCAACATTTCAACCCCTCAACTCTTCAACTTTTATATTACCTTTGCGTATTAAAATTCAAACACCGGTAGCCATGGCAGAAAAGACAAGATATTCGGATGAGGAGCTGGAGGAGTTCAGGCATATTATATTGACCAAACTCGAGAAAGCCAGACGCGACTACGAGGTTCTCAAGGCCAGTATCACCCACGAGGATAACAACGATACGATGGACACCTCTCCCACCTTCAAGGTGCTGGAAGAGGGTGCCACCACACTGTCAAAGGAAGAGGCCGGAAGACTGGCACAGCGGCAGCTGAAGTTCATCCAGCATCTGCAGGCAGCGCTGGTGCGTATCGAGAACAAGACATACGGCATCTGCCGTGAGACAGGGCAGCTCATCAGCAAGGAGCGGCTCCGCGCCGTACCCCATGCCACGCTCTCCATGGAAGCAAAATTGAGACAGAAATAGATTAAAGTCTAAAGTTTTGTTGAAAGGTTGAAAGGTTGAGGGGTTGAAGAACTTCGAAACCACTATCAGACCTAGTTGGACCTCGCATTCTTAAAGATAATATTGTAAATACTTTTCCAGAAGTACCGGAGGTCGGTGCCGAAATGGTTTTTGTCCCAGGCATCCAGGTATTTTATCTCGGAGCGCTGTATCTCAAGGAGTCCCTCAGGCATGTCAGCATAGTACGGAGGAATAAGGCCCGGCTTATATTTTATGCGCCTGTCACGGATCTCATCGTCATATAAATTGAAATAGTGCTGTGAAAGAGGCCGTACTCCCATTATCTTCATATCTCCCCGAAAAAGATTGACGACCATCGGAAGTTCGTCGAGCCATATGCGTCTGGAGAAGCGCCCCCACCCGGTGACGCGGAAGTCGTGCCTGAGCTTGCCTCCTGCCTGCAGATCGTGCAGGTCATAAACATACTCCTGCAGGAATTCAGAATAAGGATGCATCGTGCGCAGTTTGTAAACGATGAAAGTATTACCATCACGACCGATGCGCGGCAGGGCAATGATCATACCGTAACCGCTGCCGTTGACCGGCAATGGCTCTGATTTTCGCTGTGCCCTGATGCACAATATGTTTCCTGCAAATTTTTCCTGCTTAATGGCAAAGCCGGCACGGCAGAGACGACCCAGCGCCTCGGCCCGCGAGAGAGGCGCATTGGCACCCCGCGTCATGAAATTCCACAGGCCCCTGGTAAGGCGCAGCCGGGGAGCAACCCTCCTGATGAGAAAATCCGGAGCAGCAACAAAAAGATAATACAACACCGGTGTAAACTTATGACGCAGACGGCTGGCACGTTGCTCCAGCGTCTCCACACTGCATAAAAATATCCCGTCTCCTGTCAGCCTGACATTAACCGCATCAAGGAAGGTATCGATGTCATTAATGCTGTTCATGGGTTTCAGGTTGATGATGCAGGAGTAATCCCCGGGCGCCAGGTTCTGTATGTTAAAAGACTCTACCGTCGAGACTACTGCCAGGCGCGATCCCTCGGCACGGCTTACCATAGACGATAATGCCTCGGCACGTTCACGTGAACATCCCTGCTGCAATCGAAGAGTCAGCTCAGGATCAGGCCTGTTGCCGTTGCCGTTCTCCGGATGTGAACGGGCAACCATATCTCGCTCAGAAGGTCTTATCTGATCAATTTCCTGAAGGGAAGCCTTGCTGAATGCCAGCCAGATCATACCTGCCGCCAGCTCCAGAAACGTAGCTGCAAGTGCGGTTCCGAAGACAACAGTCCTGGAATAACCCAGATCGCGAACGGCAAACAAAATCAGGGCAGCTAAACTGGTTGCAATGAGGTTTGAAGTTACAACATAGTAAAAAAGAGTTCTCAGGTTAATAATATGTCCCCTGCCTATCTTGCCGTTCAGAAACGACACCGCCACCCACAGAAGGGCAAGGATAAGGAAGAATGGTGCATGCGACGGAACATACGCTTTAAACCCTGCAGGCTTAAACAAAGTCATAACGAAGTATGACAGGGCCAGGATGAGAATGTCAAGAAAAAAACTGTAGTACCGAAAACGACGTGTATTCATTTCCCCTCAATTCTCGTGCAATATATGACAAATTTACTCCAAGAGTTATCTTTGCACAAACGTGAAGCCAATGAGATCGTCAACAAACTTATCAACACTTATATTATTCTTATTGGTTTTATGCCTCTCTCCCATTCATTCACAGGTCATTCCGGAGCCGGTCGCCGATGAGAGTATCTATTCATTTCTCGACGAGCTTGCCGGGGACGGCATTATCAGTTTCAACCAGGCTGTAAAACCTTACAGCAGGAAAATGATCTCGGAGCTTCTTGATGAGGCGGAAGGGCGACATGGAGGAGATGACTGCCCGGCAGCAGAAGGAACTGATATTTTTCATGACCTCTTTTGGCATGAAGACCGAACCGGGCAAAATGAAACTGGTTTATAATCCTGCCACGGCTCAATACCGGGATTCCATGTTCAATATTACCGTGTCACCCATTCTGGGACTTAGTTACGGTTCGGACGGATCGGTTGCGTGGAAGAACGGGGCGAAGGTTTATGGGAATTACGGCAAATGGGGTTTCTATGCGGCGCTGCAGGATAATCACCAGGATCCGCTGACGGGTGCACCTGAATATCTTACCAGGGAAAGAGGAGGCCATATCAAAAACGGAACCGATTTCTCGGAGATGACTGGCGGTGCAAGTTATATGTGGAAGTGGGGCGACATCTCTTTCCTGAAGGATGCCCCGGTATGGGGCAGCGGTTATGCCGGGACGAACATCCTCTCGGGCAGGGCGCCGTCGTTCATGCAGATAAAGCTCCATCTCAAACCTGCGGGATGGTTTGAGATGACCTGGCTGTACGGCTGGCTGAACTCGATGGTGGTCGACTCGGCACGTTCTTACTGGGTGACCAATTCCTACGGCCTTGACTACCGTGAAGTATATCACACCAAATATATATCCACCAATCTTTTCACTTTCACGCCTTTTCGCCGTTTCAACATATCCCTGGGCAACAGCGTGGTATGGTCAGACCCGAGGCTATCACCTTACTATCTGATGCCTCTCTTCTTCTATAAGTCGGTCGATCACGGCATGAACTCCGGCATAGACAACAGCAACTCGCAGATGTTTTTTGACGTAAGTTCACATAATATAAGGCATCTGCATCTGTACGGCACACTGTTCATAGATGAGCTGTCGACGGAACGGATCACCACATCGGATTATAACTTCTTCTCCTGGAAGGGAGGGGCCCGTGCCGGCAATTTCAGCTTTCTTCCCAATGTGTGGCTGACGGCCGAATGCACCTTCACCTACCCGCTCACCTTTCAGCATTATGTTCCTACCATCACCTTCGAGAACCAGGGCTATAACATGGGCCACTGGCTGAGGGACAACAGCAGGAGCTGGTGGTTCGCGCTCGATTACAAGCCCATCAGGGGAATGAACATCCGGTTGTGGCATGAGCGTTCGGAGAGGGGTCCTGATTATCAGAGCATTGGCGGTGACCGTGTCGGTCTGCCTTATCTTGAGACCATTGAGTGGAGTAACATCACTACCGGCCTCGAGGTCAGGTACCTGATCACTGGCGGCGTTCAGGCTAAAGCCGCCCTTATAAAAAGCAATATCAGCGGTGAAGAATCATGGACCGCCCCGCACCGTTACGGCCAGCACACAACTTTCAGCGGGGGGGTTGTTTGGGGGTTTTAGTGAGGCCACAATTTATGTCCTGATTTTTTTATAAGACAAAAATATATGTCCATAAGCTGGCATGTGGATTTGAATGCAATGCTAAAACAGAATCATTACTGGGCAGGATACAAAGGTTTATTTCGGAATACTCAATGATGTAAATTTTTGTCATATACTTACTGATTTCATTAAATATATTGCTATAGAAAACATTAATAATGTTAAATGTATTTTACAAAAATACTTATATTTGCAACATATATTTTACGTTATGAAAAAAAGAAATACCATTTTACTGCCAAAAGCACAAAGGAATCTGTCGATTCTTGGTGAAAACATCCGGCTTGCAAGGCTGAGGAGGAAATTCAGCATGGAGCAGGTGGCAGAGAGAGCAAATATCAGCAGGCCAACTTTGTTATCAATTGAAAAAGGCAATCCAAATGTAACTATAGGGGCATATGTTAAGGTTCTGGCGGTCCTTGGACTGGATAAAGATATTGTTGAGGTGGCTAATGATGACAAATTAGGCCGGAGACTTCAGGATGCCAGGTTAATTATCAAAGAAAGAGCACCAAAAACACATTTGAATTCCAAAACTGGAATGAAAGCTTTAAATTTCGGTAAAACAGGACATTCTCAACCAGGCGATGGAAACGAGGAATAGACTTAGGATTATTTATGTATATGCTCATTGGGCAGGTATGAAGGACCCTGTTCTGATGGGGAAACTCATAGCGGAATTTGTCCGGGGAAAGGAAATCTTTTCATTCACGTATGATACAGATTGGCTGAAATCACGTTTTTCGCAGATCCTTGATCCTGAGTTGTTGTTTTATTCCGGAGCTCAATATGCAAGCGATGAAAAAGTAAGCTTTGGAATCTTTCTTGATTCATCACCTGACCGATGGGGACGCATGCTGATGAAAAGGCGTGAGGCATTTTTTGCAAGATCCGAAAGACGACCTGAATTAACACTGAGAGAATCTGATTATCTCCTTGGTGTTTTTGATGGTCATCGGATGGGTGCATTGAGATTTAAAGAGGATCCCGATGGTCCGTTCCTTAACAATAATGAAAATTTTGCCACTCCTCCCTGGACCTCAATAAAGGAACTGGGACATATAAGTCTTAGACTTGAGGAAGAGGATGTAATTGATGATCCCGAATACTCAAAATGGTTGACTATGTTAGTCAACCCCGGCTCTTCTCTTGGCGGGGCAAGACCTAAAGCAAGTGTACTGGATGATGGGAAGAACCTTTGGATTGCCAAATTTCCCAGCAAATCAGATGTAAAAGATATTGGGGGTTGGGAAATAGTGGCCAATGAACTTGCAAGATCTGCGGGTTTAAATGTTTCTCGTTCTATGGTCCGGAAATTTTCCGGCCGTTATCATACTTTTCTGACAAAACGATTTGACCGAACCGATGGTGGTGAAAGAATCCATTATGCCTCTGCAATGACTATGTTAGGGTACACTGATGGCGATAATTTCCGTGCCGGGGTAAGCTACCTGGATATTGTTGATTTTCTTACAAATAATGGCGCAAGTGTTGATAGTGATTTAAAAGAACTTTGGATCAGGATTGCTTTTAATATCATTATTTCCAACACAGATGATCATCTGAGGAACCATGGGTTTATTTTGACGGAAAAGGGATGGATTCTTTCTCCCGCCTTTGATCTTAACCCAAATGAGGACGGGACAGGATTATCACTTAATATTAATTTTGACGATAATGCTTTAGACCTTGACTTGCCTCTCGAAGTTGTGGAATACTTCCGCATGGATAGGGATAGCGGCGTAAAAATTATAGATCATCTTAAAAAAACAATAAGCAATTGGCGCAGGATAGCCAACAGGTATCAACTGCCTAAATCAGAGCAGGACCTTATGGCAAAAGTGTTCGGAAGATTTATCTGAGCACAATCAGTACAAGACAAAAGAATGCCAACACACAACATTCAGCGGTGGCCTCGTATGGGGATTCTAGCGGGGGGCCTTTAACCTCTCCGAGGTATTTTGTTTTTGTTACCGCATGTCTACAATAATTAATGCTCTACGAGCAAGGATTTGTGATGCCATGTAGACTCTACAATAATTAATGCTCTACGAGCAAAGACCTGTGATGCCTCGTAGAGGTATAAATTATTGTAGGACAACCACGCAAGAACCATATTATTCCTCGCAGAGGATTAACCCCGTATCTCATGCCAAATTTTATTAAATTTGCCGGGCAATACAGTAATTTATGGAAGAAAACCAGACACCGCCCGTGAAAGAGGAAATCCCGGCCCTGGTCAAGCCGGAGAAAGGGTGGTATGCGATCTATACACATTCACGTGCAGAGAAACGCGTCAGCGACAGGCTGACCGAGGCAGGTATCGAGACATTCCTTCCTCTGCAGAAAACCCTGCGCCAGTGGTCCGACCGCAAAAAACTCGTTGAGAAACCTCTTATCAGCTCTTACGTTTTCGTTAAAGTCGTTCCAAAAGAGTTCTTTACCGTGCGCAAAACCGACGGCGTTGTGAAGTTCATCATGCTGCAGGGCAAGCCCGTGGTAATCCCCGAGATACAAATTACCAACCTGCGCATCCTGTGCGGCAGCGATGCCGACGTGGCGGTGAGCAGCGATGTATACGCCAAGGGCGATACGGTGGAGGTGATCTACGGCTCCCTCACCGGCCTCAGGGGTGAGCTGATCAGGGTGGGAAGAAAACACAAGGTGGTCATACGTATTATTCAGCCGGGTATGAACCTTACCGTTGATATTAAGACCACAGCCATACGTAAACTCGAAAAAAATTAGGATATTTAGGTCGCTTTAGCTTCGACAAAAAAACCTTAACCTCAATGAAGAAAATATTCCCGTTTGTTGCCCTGGTCATGACTGGCTCGCCTCCTGTTCCACCCAGGAAGAACTCTCTTACCTTAACAATCTTGATCGAGACCGGAGGCGAAGATCACTTTCACGATGGAAATACCTGACTATAAGGTTCAGCCCCGTGATATACTGTATATCTCGGTAAAGACACAGACACCCGAGGGCAGCACTGACCGAGATGCTCAAGACCGTCTTACCGGCTCAGGCGCGTTATATTCAGGGCGAAGCATCACAGTATGTTATGGGTTACAGCATTGATCCTGAGGCAATGTGACAGTACCGTTCTTTGGTAAGATTCCTGTGTCCGGATTGACAATCTACGAGATACGCGATCTCTTGCCAGACAAAGGTTGATTCTCTCTTCCGTCATGCATATGTCGAGGTGAGACTGCTGAGCTTCAAGTTCACGGTGATAGGCGAAGTGCGGGTTCCGGGAAGTTATGTTAACTATAACGATCAGCTGACGGTCCTGGAAGGCTATCGGCCGTGCAGGCGGCATTACCGAAGACAGGCACCAAGGAAAAGAGTACTGGTCATCAGACCTGTCGGTGACAAGACAATTACTTACCAGATTAACCTGCAGGACAAAAACACTGCTCTCTTCACCTGCCTACTTCATTCGTCCCAACGACGTGGTCATAGTGCAGCCTAATCCCAAAAAGACATTCAATGTCAACCTTCCGACTTACGCATTTATAATCACTACTGTGACCAGCGCCCTGACCACCACATTGCTTCTGATAGATTATTTCGGGAACTAACAACACCAGCGCCTGATGGAAAACGACAATCAGAATTATTATCTGCCTGAGAGCGAGGGTATCGACTTCCGCAGGTATTTTTCACTTTTCATCAGTAACTGGTACTGGTTCGCTGCCGCGTTGTTTATCACTATCGCCATAGCATACGGCGTGAACCGCTGGGGAGAGGAAGTCTATACCGTCCAGAGCACCATGCTTATCAGCGATGAACAGTATGGCGGGGCAACCGCCGGAATGGACAAGATCATCCCCGGCGGCGATCTCTTCAATTCGCGGCAGAACCTGCAGAATGAGATCGGTATCCTTAAATCGTTCGACCTCAACCACGATGTAATGTACAGACTGAAAGACTTTCACGTGGTTTATACGGCAGTGGGGAAGCGGGGTATTGCAGAGAGCCGCATGTACAGGACATCACCCTTCGTTGTGATCAGTGACAGTGTCTGGCGCCAGCCCGGGAAGAAAGTAGGCATTAAAATTACCTCTCCGGAGAAATATCTGCTAACGATTGAGGCCGATGAATACGAAGGTGAACACAGTTTCGGGGAACGTTTCAAACAGTTCGGCTTTGACTTTATCATTCAACCCAGGAACCCGGCTGTATCTCCTTATTATGAAGGCCGTTCAAATAAATATTATTTCTATATAGTCCCTCCGCCGGCACTGGCTAACAGCTACCGGGCCAAGCTGACTGTCGCCCCCATTGAGGAGGAGGCCACTCTGGTTACCCTCACGGTGACAGGAATGGTCCCTGAGCAGGAAGCAGAATACCTTAATACCCTGATGGATGCGTATATTAAACAAGGCCTCCGGTGGAAGAATGAGGCAGCCGCCAATACCATCCAGTTCATCGGGGAGCAGCTTGGACTTATCTCTGACTCTCTCAGGAGGGCTGAGAACAGGATGGAAAACTTCCGCTTTGACAACCGTTTTGTCGATCTCACATCCGAGGGCAACATGGTGCTGCAGCGTCTGGAACGCTATGAGATGGAGAAAAACACGCTTAACCTTCAGGCTCAGTATTATGAGTACCTGAAGGAGTACCTTACCTCGCGCAATGAGAGCGGACTTATCGTCTCTCCCAGTGTGATGGGCATTGGCGATCCGCTCCTCATCAGGCTCGTTGAGGAGCTCTCGCAGCTGCAGCTGCGGCAGAAGCAGATGGGTTTTGTGCTGAAGGACGACCTGCCGGCAGCCAGCCTCATGTCGGGTAACGTGGAACAGGCTCGTTCCGCCCTTCTCGAGAATGTAACCAACAGCATCAACCAGCTGAAGATATCGATGAATGATGTTGAAGGACGTATTGCAGATGTCAACGGACAGCTCGGAAGACTGCCTGGCACGGAACGGCAGCTGATACGCATACAGCGCGACTTCGATCTGAACAGCACTGTATATAATTTTCTGCTTGAGAAGAGAGCTGAGGCAGGCATAGCAATGGCCTCGAAGGTCTCCGACAACAAGGTGATCGATGCTGCAGAGCCTTATAATGCGGCACGTATCAAACCCAAGACCAGGCAGAACTATATGCTTGCTCTTATCCTCGGGCTTTTTTTTCCTGCCATAGCCATCATAATCATTGATCTGCTGAACAACAAGATCATTGACAAGAAGGATATTGAAAGGGTAACAAAAGCTCCTATCCTGGGGTTCATCAGCCACAGCGGCTACGGTACCGAGATACCCGTCACTGAGAAGCCCGGCAGCACGCTGGCGGAGAGCTTCCGCAGCATACGCACTTCGCTGAAATATATCACTCCCGGTGATCAGCCCGCGGTGATAGCTGTCACCTCCACCGTCAGCGGTGAGGGAAAGACCTTTGTGGCAGTGAACCTGGCAGCAATAATCTCTCTCCTGGGCCGTAAGACGCTCCTGGTAGGGCTCGACCTTCGCAAGCCGCGTATTCATAAGATACTGGGCCTGGATAACTCTGAAGGCATGAGCACTTTCCTGAGCAGCAACAGCAAGTTTGATGAGATCATACAAAAGACATCCATAGAGAATCTCTGGTTTGCCGCTGCCGGTCCGATACCTCCCAATCCCGCTGAGCTGATAGAACGAAAGTCCATGACCGAGTTTCTTGAAAAAGCCAGGAAGCAGTTTGATTATATCATCCTCGACACGCCGCCTGTCGCCGTTGTCACCGATGCCATGCTGCTGGCACGACTGTGCTGACATGACTATTTTCGTGGTGAGGCAGCGTTACACCTCGAGGAACACGCTTAGTCTTATCGACGAGATCTACCGCAACGGTGAGATAAAGAACCCGGGTATTGTTGTCAATGACATCTCCATGTCAGGTTATTACGGTTACGGTCTGAGGTACGGTTACACAATGGGCTACGCCTACGGTTACAACTACGGTTACAAGTATTACGGCCACACAGCCTACGGCAAGGGAGCCAAGGATGAAGCAGGCGCATATTATACGGAGGAATGATTACTGAACCTTTCAACCCTTCAACCTTTCAACCTTTCAACTTTTAAATTATCTTTGCTCGTCACAACCGCTAACCTGCGGAAGTCCGAAAACTTGGGGAAGTATTGACATAAAATAACAGAGTCGTAAAAAGCAATCGACTCACGCTTTATTTGATTAACCTTAAGCTTGTTAGGCACTTGACCAAGTGTGACTGACCAACCGAAGGAGTTTTTAAAATCCAACAAACTGGCATTTAGCCAGGAGCAAAAAGTATACCCATCACACTACAATACTTGATGACCTACGGTCAATGATTCCCCGTGGGGGATGAATTATTGTATAAGCCAATCCGAAACTATAACTATTCCTCGTAGAGGATCAAGATTTGTAACAAACGAATCCACTTCATATGGAAACTCCTAAAAAACCCGCCCCCCCCTCCGACGATATAGATC